>CAZLHC010000053.1:0-20916 GCA_964559265.1 uncultured Paludibacter sp.
GGACGATGTGATTTTCGAAGAATTTAAAGGTACCGGAAACATGGAATTGCAATTAGATCGTCGTCTGGCAAACAAAAGAGTATTCCCCGCTGTTGATATTATGGCTTCGAGTACCCGTCGCGACGATTTATTACTCGACAACGACACCTTGAACAGGATGTGGATTCTGCGCAAGTATTTAGCCGATATGAATGCAGTGGAAGCCATGGAGTTCATGAAAGACCGTATGGAACGTACCGTGAACAACGAAGAGTTTCTGCTGTCGATGATGAGCGAACGTAAATAAGGATTTTCTAACTTCAAATATTAATCAATTTAGTTAACTATAAAACAGGCTTAAAAACAATCAGGTTTTATAGGATCATTAACAAACAAATTACTATCGTATGAAATTATTGGAAGGAAAAGTGGCCATCGTAACCGGTGCTGCCCGTGGAATTGGTAAAGCTATCGCGCTGAAACTGGCAAGTGAAGGTGCAGCAATTGCATTTACTGATTTAAATATCGACGAAAACGCTCTCAACACTCAGAAAGAGCTGGAAGCGCTGGGCGTTAAAGCCAAAGGATTTGCCTCGAATGCAGCCAATTTCGACGACACGCATGCAGTGGTGGAAGAAATTCAAAAAGAATTTGGCCGCATCGATATCCTCGTTAATAATGCCGGTATCACCAAAGATGGCTTGATGATGCGTATGAGTGAAGCTCAATGGGACGCTGTAATCAACGTAAACCTGAAATCGGCGTTCAACTTTGTACATGCCTGTACCCCCATCATGATGAAACAACGCACGGGCTCAATTATCAATATGAGCTCGGTGGTAGGTGTTTCAGGTAATGCTGGTCAGGCCAACTATTCAGCTTCGAAAGCGGGTATGATTGGGTTGGCTAAATCGGTTGCCAAGGAATTGGGTTCGCGTGGTATTCGTGCCAACGCTATTGCTCCGGGTTTTATTGAAACCGAAATGACGCATGCGCTTACCGATGAGCAACGCGCTAAATGGGCGGAAGCTATTCCATTGCGCCGTGGTGGTAAACCGGAAGAAGTAGCTAATGTTACTCTTTTCCTTGCTTCCGACTTGTCGTCGTACGTGAGTGGACAGGTAATCAACGTTTGTGGTGGTATGAATACCTGATCGCATCAATAAATCGTATATTGAAGAAGCCGTTTTGCATCCTTTTGCATAACGGCTTTTTTCTGTAATAATGGTAATTAGTTTTACTGTAGGGAGGTTTAAATTCAAACTTCCGGCCCTTCGCCCAAAAAATGTATCCTTCTCAGGCTAAAATCCCCCAACTCGCCCTTCGGGCTCAAACAGGGTGATTTTTAACGCCTGCTTCTGGATCATTTTTTGGCTCACGGCCTAAGGTTTGAATTTAAACCTCCCTACAATGGACTTAATTTCGAAACCTGAGCGTATCTCCATCCCGATCCACATGAATCGTACTGTTCTGACTGACAGTTCCGGCAAGTATCGACTTCGACAACTCATTGAGCAGCAATCGTTGAATGGCACGTTTCACCGGACGGGCACCATATTGCGGATCAAAACCTTCTGATGCAATATAATCAAATGCTTCGTCGCTCAATTCCAGGCTGATGCCATTAGTACCCAGCAATTTCTGTATCGATGCAAGTTGTAACTTAACTATGGCTTCAATTTGTTGTTTGTTGAGCGGTGCAAACATAATAAGCTCATCAACCCGGTTTAAAAACTCGGGACGAATGGTTTGCTTCAATAGTTCAAACACCTGATTGCGTGTACGCACCATGATTTCGTCGTGATTTGAATCGTTCATCTTTCCGAAATTTTCCCGAATAAGCGAAGATCCGATGTTGGAAGTCATGATAATAATCGTATTTTTAAAATTTACCGTACGTCCTTTATTATCCGTCAACCGTCCATCGTCGAGTACCTGCAACAGTACATTAAATACATCGGGATGTGCTTTTTCAATTTCATCGAAAAGAACTACCGAATAAGGTTTCCTGCGAATGGCTTCGGTAAGTTGTCCACCCTCATCATAACCCACATAGCCCGGAGGTGAACCGATAAGGCGGGTGACCGAGAATTTCTCCTGGTATTCACTCATATCAATACGGGTCATCATATTCTCATCGTCGAAAAGGTATTCGGCCAGTGCCTTTGCCAGCTCGGTTTTTCCAACCCCGGTAGTTCCCAGAAAAATAAATGAACCAATGGGTCGTTTGGGATCCTGAAGTCCGGCCCTGCTCCTGCGTACAGCATCGGCAACAGCCGTAATGGCTTCTTCCTGACCCACTACACGATCGTGTAACACTTCTTCCAGGTGGAGCAGTTTATCGCGCTCACTTTGCAACATTTTATTAACCGGGATACCGGTCCAACGACTTACGATTTCAGCAATATCTTCCGAATCAACCTCTTCCTTAATTAAAGCACTACTTCCCTGAAGTGCTGATAACTCACTCTGATACAATGTGATGTCGTTCTCCAGATTCTTTATTTTTCCATAACGCAATTCGGCAACTTTGCCGTAGTTCCCCTCACGTTCGGCCTTATCAGCTTCAAATTTAAATTGCTCAATGTCGATTTTGGCCTGCTGAATGCGATCGATTAATTTCTTTTCCGACGACCATTTCTCCCGAATCAGCGAACCTTCATTTTTAAGTTTAGCAATTTCTTCTTTTAACAGATCTAGCTTTTTGGTATCGTTTTCGCGCTTAATTGCTTCCCGTTCAATTACCAGCTGTTTAACGGTACGCTCTATCACATCCAGTTCCTCGGGTACCGAATCCACCTCCAACCGTAATTTGGCTGCTGCTTCATCCATCAGATCGATGGCCTTATCGGGCAAAAACCGGTCGGTTATGTAACGGCTCGAAAGTTCAACTGCAGCAATGATGGCATCGTCCTTAATTCGTACCTTATGGTGGTTTTCGTAACGTTCCTTCAATCCCCTTAAAATGGAAATTGTACTGAGAACATCCGGTTCATCTACCATCACCAGTTGAAAACGACGTTCGAGGGCTTTGTCTTTTTCGAAGTATTTCTGATATTCGTTGAGCGTGGTTGCCCCGATCGAACGCAATTCGCCACGGGCCAGCGCCGGTTTCAGAATGTTGGCAGCATCCATAGCGCCATCGCTCTTTCCGGCACCAACCAAAGTGTGAATTTCGTCGATAAACAGAATAATTTCACCATCGGCTTTAATTACCTCATTGACAACCGATTTCAGACGTTCCTCAAATTCCCCTTTGTACATGGCACCTGCAATCAGGGCCCCCATATCGAGTGAGAGTATTTTTTTCGATTTCAGATTTTCAGGAACATCTCCCCGCAATATACGGTGGGCAAGTCCTTCCGCTATTGCCGTTTTTCCCGTTCCGGGTTCACCAATTAAAATAGGATTATTCTTCGTGCGGCGACTCAAAATTTGCAGAATTCTGCGAATTTCATCGTCGCGACCTATCACCGGATCCAGTTTACCGGCCCGGGCACGTTCGTTCAAATTGATTGCGTATTTCGATAATGCGCTTTCGTTGCTTTGTTGTTGAGTAGTGTTCATAGTTTATTTTTTTGTTATCAGCCCTGTTTCAAACTGCCTACCAATCGACTATTTCTGTCAAAAAGGCATCGTTTTACAAAGTGTAAGGAGTTTAAAATGTCAAATTGTCAATAATTCCTGCAAGATTAGAACTATTTAACGTTCTTAGCCGTTAGAATTCAGCATGTTTATGGAAAAACAATTCAGGAAATTTTTCTGTAATTGATAAATAATTCGTAAATTTGCACCCGTTTAAAAAACCGATTATCAAACATAGTATGTCAGAAAAAAAATTGAATTTATTGGCCGATTTTCCAGCGGTAAGCACGCAGGAATGGATGGATAAGATCACGGCCGATTTAAAGGGAGCTGATTTTAACAAGCGGCTGGTTTGGAAGACCAACGAAGGTTTTAACGTGATGCCTTTTTACCGTGCTGAGGACATTGAAAATTTCCCGACTACCGAAGTAAAGCCGGGCGGATTTCCGTATGTGCGGGGTACCAAGGCCAACAACGACTGGTTTGTTCGTCAGAACATAGTGGTAACGGATGTGAAAGCGGCCAATAAAAAAGCCCTCGACATTCTTAACAAAGGTGTAAACTCGCTGGGATTCAAAGTGGATAAACAGGCGCTGAGTCCTGAATACATTGCAGCTTTGCTGGAAGGAATCAATGCCGAGTGTGTTGAATTGAATTTCCAGACTTGTGTTCGCAGGTCGGCTTATCTGATGGATTTGCTGGTAGAGTATTTCACTGCAAAAGAATATGACGTGTTGAAACTGGAAGGTTCGATTAATTTCGACCCGATGAACAGTATGCAGTTGAAGGGTAAAAAACTGGCAAAGGATGATGTCATGGAGATGGCAAAGAACATCGTTCTTTCTGCAGCCCGCCTTCCTTTTTACCGTGTAATAGGAGTGAATGCCGTTAGTCATAACAATTCCGGTGCGTTTGCAGCTCAGGAGTTGGGGTATGCATTGGCCTGGGGTAACGAATACCTATCCTCGCTTGTTGATCGTGGAGTTGATACTTCGTTGGCAGCAAAAAAAATAAAATTCAATTTTGGAGTAGGGGGTAATTACTTCATGGAAATTGCAAAATTCCGAGCTGCCAAATGGTTGTGGGCGCTCATTGTTGAAGCGTATCAACCGGCTTGTCGTCGCGAAAACTGTGAACTTACCCGCGATGGTATTTGCTATTGCGCTATGAAAATGCGTTTGCATGCAGAAACATCCTCGTTTAATAAAACTATTTTTGATTCTCATGTAAATTTATTACGTACGCAGACCGAAGCGATGAGTGCTTCATTGGGTGGTGTAAACTCGATGACAGTTTTGCCCTTCGATGTAGCTTACCAGGCCGGTGATGAGATTTCGGAACGTATTGCCCGTAATCAGCAATTATTGCTGAAAGAAGAATCGAACTTCGACAAAATTACTGATCCTGCCGGAGGTTCGTATTATATTGAAACCCTTACCAAAGAACTGGCAGCTCAAGCCTGGAAACTCTTCCTGGAAGTAGAAGATAAAGGTGGATTCTTTGCTGCTATACAGGATGGTTCGGTCCAGGCGGCCCTTACAACGACAGCCGACAAGCGCCTTAAAGATGTTTCATCGCGTCGTGAAGTATTATTAGGAACCAATCAGTTCCCGAATTTCAATGAAGTGGCTGGTAAGAAAGTGAGTCCGGCTGCCGGTTGTGGTTGCAACGATGGTGCTGCTACTTTGCCTGTGGTTCGCGCTGCTCAGGAATTTGAAGCCCTGCGTTTTGCTACCGAAGCGGCTGCTAAGCGTCCGAAAGTATTTATGCTTACCATTGGTAACCTGGCCATGCGCCTTGCCCGTGCACAATTCTCGAGTAATTTCTTTGCCTGTGCAGGCTACGAAATAATCGATAATCTTGGCTTTGCAACAGTGGAAGAAGGTCTTGCTGCTGCCCGCAATGCAAAGGCAGATATTGTTGTTCTCTGTTCGTCGGATGATGAATATGCCGAACTGGGTGTGCAAGCAATTAATCTTACCAAAGGCAAGGAAATTCTGGTGATTGCTGGTGCTCCTGCATGCACCGACGATCTGAAAGCTGCCGGAGTAGAGCATTTTGTGAATGTAAAAACCAATGTGCTTGAGTCGCTGAAAGGCTTCAATGCTTTGTTGAACATCTAAAAAACTAATTACGATTATGAAGCCAAACTTCAAAAACATACAGATTAACGAATTCAAGGCTGCTCAAATTGAGGTGCCTGCTGAATCGAGTTGGTTGACTCCGGAGCTAATCCCGGTTAAACCCGTTTATACCAAAAACGACCTGGAAGGAATGCAGCATCTTAATTATGCTGCCGGACTTTCTCCTTACCTGCGCGGTCCGTACTCGGTTATGTACGCCATGCAACCCTGGACTATCCGTCAGTATGCCGGTTTCTCCACTGCTGAGGAATCGAATGCGTTCTACCGTCGGAATCTGGCTGCTGGTCAGAAAGGTCTGTCGGTTGCATTCGACTTAGCTACACACCGTGGCTACGATGCCGATCACGAACGTGTGGTGGGCGACGTGGGTAAAGCGGGAGTGTCGATTTGCTCGGTAGAAGATATGAAAGTGCTGTTCGATGGTATTCCGTTGAATAAAATGTCGGTTTCGATGACCATGAATGGTGCCGTACTTCCGATTCTTGCCTTTTATATTAATGCAGGAATGGAGCAGGGCGCCAAACTCGAAGAAATGGCCGGAACTATTCAGAACGATATTCTGAAAGAATTTATGGTGCGTAACACGTATATTTATCCACCCAAATTCTCGATGAAGATTATTGCAGATATTTTCGAATATACGTCGAAGAACATGCCGAAGTTCAACTCGATTTCGATTTCGGGTTACCATATGCAGGAAGCGGGTGCTACTGCCGATATTGAGCTGGCGTATACGCTCGCCGATGGTCTGGAGTACCTCCGTGCCGGAGTAAATGCCGGTATGGACATCGACTCTTTTGCTCCACGCTTGTCGTTCTTTTGGGCCATTGGCATGAACCACTTTATGGAAATTGCCAAAATGCGTGCTGCTCGCTTGCTGTGGGCTAAAATTGTGAAACAGTTTAATCCAAAGAATCCAAAGTCGCTGGCATTACGTACGCATTCGCAAACTTCAGGTTGGTCGCTCACCGAGCAGGATCCGTTCAACAATGTGGGTCGTACCTGTATCGAAGCCATGGGTGCTGCACTGGGTCACACCCAGTCGTTGCACACCAATGCCCTCGACGAAGCTATTGCACTTCCGACTGATGCATCGGCGCGTATTGCCCGTAACACGCAGATTTACATTCAGCAGGAAACCGAAATTTGCCGCGAGGTAGATCCATGGGCTGGTTCGTATTATGTTGAATCACTAACGCAGGAATTGGTTGAAAAAGCCTGGGCATTGATCGAGGAAGTTGAAAAACTCGGCGGAATGGCAGCAGCCATCGAAACCGGAATCCCGAAAATGCGTATTGAAGAAGCAGCTGCCCGTACACAGGCACGTATTGACTCAGGAGCTCAGACCATTGTTGGTGTGAATAAGTATCGTCTGGAAAAAGAAGATCCGATCGATATTCTGGAAGTGGACAATACAGCTGTTCGTAAGCAGCAGATTGAGCGTTTACAGCAGTTAAAAGCCAACCGCAATGAGGCCGACGTAAAGAAAGCGCTCGAAGCCATTACCGAATGTGCCCGTACCGGCGAAGGTAACCTGCTCGAACTGGCTGTAGAAGCAGCCCGTGTACGTGCAACTCTGGGCGAGATTTCCGATGCCTGCGAAGCAATATCAGGACGTTATAAAGCAACCATCAGAACTATTTCAGGCGTGTATTCATCAGAAACAAAAGAAGATGCAACTTTCAAAAAAGCCTGCGAGCTTACCGAAACGTTTGCCAAGAAAGAAGGTCGTCGGCCTCGTATTATGATTGCTAAAATGGGTCAGGACGGACACGACCGTGGTGCGAAAGTAGTAGCTACGGGATATGCCGACTGTGGATTCGATGTGGATATGGGACCTTTGTTCCAAACGCCTGCCGAAGCAGCCAAGCAAGCGGTTGAAAACGACGTACATATCCTTGGGGTATCGTCGCTGGCTGCTGGTCACAAAACCCTGGTACCTCAGGTAATTGAAGAGCTTAAAAAGCTGGGTCGCGAAGATATTGTAGTAATTGCCGGGGGAGTAATTCCCGCACAAGACTACGATTACCTGTATAAAGCAGGGGTAGCTGCCATCTTTGGCCCAGGTAGTCCGGTTGCTAAAGCAGCTTGTACTATCATGGAAATATTGCTGGAAGATTAATAAAAACTCCATTTTATTCCAAAAACGGGAAAAATATTGATTATTTTTCCCGTTTTTCTTGTATAAACAAAAAGCTTTGTCTATATTTGCACGGTCGAACAAAAATAGCTTTGTAGTTGTTTGAAAATTGGAATGCTATTAAGTTCAACTCAACAAAATTTATCATTATGTTTAATAGTCCGGACATCAACCATGTCATTTTATTCGACGCCCGGTGCAATCTATGTGGAGCAGTTATTGATTCCATCCGAAAGCGTGATACTGAAGAAGTGTTTCAGTATGTGAGCCTTCAATCGGCATTGGGAAACAGTATGGTCGACATTATCAGTCAGAACCACGAAATTCCCGATTCGATTATTTATTTGAAGAATAATTATATTTATACCGAATCTGATGCAGTTATAGAAATAGGAAAAGATCTGGGAGGAGCCTGGAAAATCCTGACTGCACTCGACTATATTCCTGAAACCTTACGAAACGCGGCGTATCGTTTTGTCGCTCGACGAAGATACCTGCTTTTCAACAAAAAAGATTCTTGTTTGATTCCCTCTTATTAAAATTAACAGAAAAGGAAAACTCCTCTGCGTGATGCAAAGGGGTTTTTCGCTTTTTTATTGGAGCTTCTTTCCCCAAAGTGAATGGCCTGAACCATTCAATCCTGTATAAACAAGAGTTGGTTTTCGGGGATTGGCCTCCCAGTCTAATTCACGTTCTACCTTCAATTTGATTACTGTTCCTCCGGTAAGCCGTATCGAAAGGGTTTTTGTATGAGCGTTGTACGACCATAAGCCACTAATTGCTCCTGAAGCCACATAATTTGCTGAAAGATTCAGGGCAACAGAAGTCATTTGTTTTTGATACGAATATTGAAGCTGAATATGCTCCCAACTTCCCACCAGGTCTTCGTCGGTAATAATGGTTTGAGGAACAGCAGCATAGCGTTGAGGTAACACAACCGGCCATCCATCATCGGTCCATACAATTTTTCGTACATGACCCATCATGATGGCATTGCTATAGGCATTTCCATTCGTATTTTCAGGAAGCCGGGCCTGCGAAACGTAATACCATTGCTCATCCACCGGATCCTGAAAAACAGCACAATGCGAAAATCCTACCCAGCCCGAATGATTATTAAATTTATAGGGATGAGTAATGATGGGCCAGCAATCGGCTCCGTTGCTTACATTGGCATTGTTGTATCCGTAATACGGCCCGTTTATGTTTCTTGAACGGCAAACACGTGTATTATAAGCAACCGAAAGTTCGTCGTAGGCCAGAAAAAGGTAATAATACCCTGTTTTCGGATTATAAATAAGTTCAGGGCCTTCCTGAGCTTGCCAGCGGTTATTGTCGTTGGCTTGCCGGCGTGCAATGCGGTTTCCGAAATCGGCCAGCACCAGGGCTTGTTTTTTCAGTTTGCCGCTTTCAGGGTCAATTGGAACAGACACAATTCCCGAATGCCATGAACCGTAAATAAGGTAATGATCGCCCCCGGGTGTAATCTGATAGGTTGGATCAATGGCATTCCACTTAAAATAGGCACTCCAGTCATTCAAACTGGCCCGACTATAGTTGGATCCTCTGTCGGTCGACGAATGGATTACATACCCTTTATCGACCCAGGTGTTTACAAACTGAGGAGTAGCTGTTTCCATCATACCAATAAAAGCACGTTCGGTCCACGAATTATCAAAATTGGCCGTGGTATTGGCAGCACCGGTTTTTATGTAGTTATCTACAATCACACTGTAGTACATCCTGTATGTATTACCAACTTTACGCATGACTGGTGCCCAATATCCGAAGATTGGGTTGGAAATGGCACTTAATCCCATTCGTGCCCGCATGGTATTGAGCGAATCTTTGATCCATGCCGGAGGAGTCTGCGACATGGCAAATCCCTGAAATTCCCATTTGACAAGGTCTTTTGACCGACGCATCGGGAAATGACCCCGCCCGTTGAGTACATTACCGTAGGAAGCATCGGTTTGCGACATATAAAAATAGGACTCGTGCTTTATAACCGTTGGATCGTGTACATTGGCCATATGCCATAAGTTACGTTGCGTATAGCTCGAAATTCCGCTGTAATCGTCGGCATAGGTAGGGGCTGAATAGCTGGTACCCGGAAGGTCTGCGAGTGTTATACTATCAATTGTATTCAATAGTAGGGAGCTGACAGTAGCATCCGATTTATAGATCCGGAGTTGGGTATGGGTCGGATCGAAGTTTATACTATCGATGGTATTAACCGGTAATGCATTTAGGGCGCCGGTTTTCCTGAAAATATACATTCGTTCGTCGGAATACGTTTGGATAGCGAAGAGACAAAGTAGTACGGAAAGCAGAAAGAGGCGTAGAAAAGTCATTTTACCAGATTTTTTTTGTTTTTGCAAATTTAAGCACTTTCAGCCAGGAAAAAGTGGACAATCGTTGAAGGATGGAGGATAAATGCAGATAAATTGCTATGAAGGTTTCGCATATCAACACCTTTCATTACTTTTACTTTTGAATTATTCAACCGGAATGAAACGAACTGATGACAGCGTAACCCCTGAAAAAAAATGTATCCGTATGAGACAGCTTCTTGTATTTTTGATTTTTGCATTCCTTTGCTTGGTGGCAGAGGCTCAAACTTACCAGGTGAGCTATCTGACGGCCGACGAGGGCTTGTCGCGTAACTTCGTAAATTATATCTATAAAGATTCAAAAGGGTATATGTGGTTTGCCACCAGTAAAGGGCTTGACCGATACGATGGTTACGATTTTTTGCATTACAACAGTACACAGCTCGATCGATACCTGCCGGCCGATGTGGTGAATTGTATGGTTGAAGATGCGTTGGGCAATTACTGGGTAGGTACTGAAAATGGTCTGTATTATTTCAGTTTCAGTTCCGGAAAAGTAATACCGGCAATAGAAAAACTGAAAGTAACATCCGATTATCTAACCGGAAATATTAGTTTACTTCAAAGCGACAATGGTGGTAATATCTGGATAGGACATTCGCAAGGGGTTTCGGTAATCAGTTTAGAACAAAGAGAATACAGCATACAACCGGTTTATGACACTGAGAATTTGTTGGCTTTGTTATTATTCAACGGAAATGTTTATGTAGCAGAAGGGAATTCAGTGTATCGTCTGGTTAAAGATAATATGCAGAAATACAGTAAATTGCAAACTGAGCAACGATTACTGAATTTGCCTTCGGAAGTAAATACACTTTTTTATGATCATTCGGCCATTTGGATAGGTACCGGCACGGGATTATATCGATACGATCCGGTGTCCGAAAATTTGAGTCTTTTTCAGCACCGGCCAGGCGACCCGGCTTCGTTGTCGTCGGACGTAATTACCGATATTCGCCGTGCCAAAGACGGACCCCTGCTGGTAGGTACCTTAATTGGATTAAATATATTTGATTATCAAACAGCTACATTCCGAAAAATAACTTCTGAGGCTTCCAGTACACAGGAGGTACTATCTAACAATTTTATAAGTTCCATGTATATCGACGATCAGTTGGTGTGGATAGGTACCGAAAAGGGAGGAGTGAATTTGCTTATTCCGGATCAGAAATTTTTCACTCACTACCTTCACCGTCCGTCGGATCGTCGAAGCATCTCCCGGAATCCGGTGAATGCCATTTACGAGGATAAGGAGGGCGATTTGTTGGTGGGAACCGTTGAGGGCGGATTAAATATTCGTAAAAAAGGTACGAATGAATTTCAACACTTTCTCTCAAATCCTCAATCGTCTGCTTCGCTTTCGCATAATTCGGTGAGTGCTATTACCCAGGATTTTAACAACGATTATTGGATTGCCACTTGGGGGCGTGGGTTGAATTTCATGTCACGAACTACTAAGAACCGCCCTGTTTTTAAGCAATTTATTGATTTAGATGGACAACAAGGTGATATATCGAGTAATTTTGTATCGGCAATAGTGAGCGACTCGGTGCGAAAAGGACTATGGGTTGGAACTCGGGCGGGGGTTGATTTTTTGTATTTACCCGATCGCAAATTTTTCAGCTTGTTAAAAGGAGATAAATTGCTTCCCGAATTGCGATTTGTAACCGGGATGCTTATCGATTCCAACGACCGGTTGTGGATCGGAACTTCCAACGGTTTGTTTAAATTAACTATGAAATCAACCGACATAAAAAAGGGAAAATTTGATATAGAGCATTTTAAGTATGAATTGTCGGATCCTGCTTCAGGGAAAATAGAAAAAATAAATACCATTTTACAAACCCGCGATGGCAAATTATGGTTTGGTAGCAATGGGCACGGGATGTACCGGCTCGAAGAAGATAAAACTACTACAAAATTTATCAAACTTGACGAATCGGATGGATTGATCGATAATGTGGTGTATGGGATGTTGGAAGACGAAGCAGGCAACCTATGGATGAGTACCGACCGCGGCTTGTGTGCTTATAATCCTGTTCATTCAACTTTCCGGTATTTTACAACGGCGGATGGGTTGGTGTCGAACCAGTTTTATTGGGATGCTTACTTCAAAGGGTCGGATGGTCGGATGTATTTTGGTCATGTTGCTGGTTTAACTTCGTTTGATCCGCTCAAGTATTCTTTACAACAGAGTTCCAACAAAGTAACAATTACCCGTGTTACGGTGTTGAATCAGTTACGATATCCGTTTAACGGTGAAAAAGGAAGTGGTTTGATGAGCTTTGATGAGGCTAACCAGTTGAAAAGCATTCGGTTACATGAGTCGGATAAAACCTTCAGTATCGAATTTTCGGCGCTAACGTATCAATTACCTCACAAAGTAAAATATGCCTATCGGTTGAAAGGATTTGAAGACGAATGGCAGGAAGTAAAAGCCGACCGAAGATTTGCCAGTTTTACTAACATAGGGTGGGGAAGTTACACCCTTGAGCTAAAATGTACCAATGCCGACGGCACCTGGTCGGACCAGATCACCACACTTCAGATAAAAATTGTACCTCCCTTCTATAAGTCGGTTTGGTTTGTGTTGTTATTACTATCGTTGATCAGCTATGGTGTGTATATGTTGCTTACCTACCGCATTCGCATGCTAAAGAATCAGGAAATACACCTGAAGCAGATGGTGGAAGAGCGTACTCGTCAGATTGAAGATCAAAAGATAAAACTGGAAGAACAAGCCCGACAGGTGCAAGAAGCAACAGTTGACAAAATTTCGTTCTTTACCAATATTACTCATGAATTCCGGACTCCGATAACCTTGATAATGGGGCCGGTAGAACGATCGCTCAAGCTAAGTACAAATCCTAAAGTACTGGAGCAGCTGCATATTGTTCGTCGAAATTCGAAAATATTACTATCGTTGGTTAATCAGCTGATGGATTTCAGGAAAATTGAATCGGATAAGATGGAATTATCGAAAGCATATCATGATGTTGTCGAGTTTTTGGACGACATTATTTTGCCATTTGAAGATCTGGGCAAGGATCGTGATATTGTATTTCATAAGCAATTCAGAATACTTACACCAGAATTGTTTATCGATAAGGATAGTTTACAAAAAGTAATAACCAATTTGTTATCAAATGCACTCAAATTCACCCCGGATAAGGGAGCAATTTCGATTGTTGCCAGTGTTTATACCGATAAATCGGATCAATTAGAAAAATTGTATGTTGCTGTTAAGAACACAGGCAGTAGTATTCCGGAAGACGAATTGGAGCGGATTTTTGATCGTTTTTATCAATCGAGGAGCACGAAAAAGCAGTCGGGGTATGGACAGTCGGGTACCGGTATAGGATTGTTTTTGTGTAAACGATTAATTGAGTTGAACAAAGGTAAAATTGAAGCGATGAACCTGCATAGTGGAGGAGTTAGTTTCCGGTTTATTATTCCGGTGGAGCGTCCCGGAACAGGCGTAGAAGAAGCAATTAAACCGGAAGAAAAGTTTACAGATGAACATCTGTTGGAAGCTGAAATTCATGAGGAGACGATTGTTGAATCTAAAAACAAGTCAACACTGTTGATTGTAGAAGATAATCCGGACATGCGTCAGTTTATTCGGTTGTTGATGAAAGATGATTTTAACATCCTCGAAGCATCGAACGGTGTCAATGGCCTTGAGGTTACTAACCGCTATCAGCCCGATATTATTTTAAGTGATATTATGATGCCCGATATGGATGGAATTGAATTCTGTAAGAATATAAAATCGAGTTTTACTACATCGCATATTCCGGTTATAATGCTCACAGCCAAATCGGCAACTGAAACGCAGATCGAAAGTATGAATTCGGGAGCCGATGCCTACCTCACAAAACCTTTCGACGAAGAATTACTGAAGGCAGTTATAAAAAATCTGAACGAGAAAAAAAATAAAACACAAATTAATTTTACCGATAAGATGGATACATCGGTACTTAACATTGGTAATGAGTCGCAGGATAAAAAATTTCTGGATAAAGCACTGAATGTGCTTAAAAATAATTATACCAATCCTGATTTCGATGTCACCGAATTTATCGATGCCATGGCTATCAGTCGGAGTTTGTTACATAAAAAACTAACAACATTGGCCGGTCAGTCGGCCAGCCGGTTTATTCGTACCTACCGCCTGAATATGGCCCGCGAAATTTTGAAGCAAAATCGCGTTTCACACTCCCTGAATATTTCAGAGATTGCCTATCAGGTAGGTTTCAACGATCCAAAATATTTTACGCGTTGTTTTACCCGCCATTTCGGTACTCAACCTAGTGCTTTTATGGACGAAAAGTAATTTTGTCTCCCTAAAAGAAAGAATTCTCCACTTTAAATGTAGAGTGAACACTTAATTTTGCAGTATAGATCAATTTAATACTGCGAAATGAGAAAAACAACACTTTTTGCGCTGAGCCTGTTAATGGCCGGTGGAATTCAGTGGGCCGATGCCCAGACAGCCATTACCGTGGATACCCGAAAACCGGGAGCTCCGATTCAGTCCACCATGTATGGAATTTTCTTTGAAGACATCAATTATGGAGCCGATGGCGGCTTATATGCCGAGATGATCAAGAACCGATCGTTTGAATTTCCTCAACACCTGATGGGTTGGAACAGTTTTGGGTTGGTTGATGTACGAAATGACGGACCATTTGATCGAAATCCCAATTATGTTCGACTTACCTGGCCGGGCCACGACCACAAACACACCGGGATTGAAAACGAAGGATTTTTCGGGGTCTCTGTAAAGCAGGGTGAAAGCTATCGGTTTTCGGTTTGGGCCCGCGCATCATCGCTGCTTAGCCAACAGGAGTCGATACGGATTGAATTGGTGGGAGCCAACAGTGAAGTGATCAGTAGCGAAAAGCTAACTGTTGGCTCGAAAGAGTGGAAAAAGTATCAGGTTACCATTACAGCCCGTCGAACAGATGCAAAAGCCAAATTGCGAATTTTTCTTAGCTCAAAAGGCAGTTTAGATCTGGAACATATATCGTTATTTCCGGTTGAAACCTGGAAAAAGCGTGAAAACGGTTTGCGAAATGATCTGGCACAGGCACTTTACGATTTGAATCCGGGGGTATTTCGATTCCCGGGCGGATGTATAGTAGAAGGAACAGATTTGCAAACGCGTTACGACTGGAAAAAATCGGTGGGACCGGTTGAAAACCGTCCGTTGAACGAAAACCGCTGGCAGTATACTTTTCCACATCGTTTCTTTCCCGATTATTATCAATCGTACGGAATGGGTTTTTACGAATATTTCCTTTTGTCGGAGGATTTGGGAGCTGAGCCCCTTCCGATTGTAAGTGTAGGATTGGCCTGTCAGTTTCAGAATGGTTGTTGCGAAGCCCATGTGCCGGTTGGCGAATTACAGGATTACATACAGGATGCATTGGATTTGATTGAATTTGCAAACGGAGATGTATCGACTACCTGGGGTAAAGTAAGGGCTGAAATGGGGCATCCGGCTCCTTTCAATTTGAAGTTTATCGGAGTCGGCAACGAACAGTGGGGACCCGAATACCCGGAGCGCCTGGAGCCATTTATGAAAGCCATTCGCACAAAATATCCTGACATTCAGATTATTGGAAGTTCCGGACCCGGATCTGAAGGTAAAGATTTCGAATTTTTGTGGCCAGAAATGAAACGTCTTAAGGTAGATTTGGTCGATGAGCACTTCTACCGTCCCGAAAGCTGGTTCCTTGCTCAGGGAGCACGTTACGACAATTACGACCGCAAAGGACCAAAGGTATTTGCCGGCGAATATGCCTGTCATCCTAAAAACCGGAAAAACAATTTCGAATCGGCGCTTATGGAAGCTGCATTCATGACGGGTTTAGAGCGGAATGCCGATATCGTTCACATGGCCACATATGCGCCCCTGTTTGCCCATGTTGATGGCTGGCAATGGCGTCCCGACCTCATTTGGTTCGACAATATGCGTAGTGTGAAATCAATTAATTATTATGTACAGCAGCTTTACGGACATTATCCGGGAACACATGTGTTAAAAACCCTTTCGGGTAAAACTCCCTTAACCGGACAAAACGGATTGTTTGCATCGTCGGTAGTAGATAAAGTTAAGAATCAGATGATCTTAAAAATAGCAAATACCAACCAGCAGGCACAGGAAGTAAGGTATACATTTGCAGGATTAAAAGCAGGCGAACGCACAGCCACCTGCATACGTATGACTTCACCCGATTTGGATTGGGAAAATACGCTCGATGAACCAACAAAGGTGGTTCCTGTTGAAAAAGACCTGAAAATCAGTGGAAATTCACTTTCGATGGACTTGCCTGCTAAGTCGTTTACCGTAGTAGTTATCAACTTATAACAAAAAAATCCTCCTGAATGATGGTTTTATCCCCCCTTCAGGAGGATTATAATTCTAAATTTGCATGTTTTCTAGTTATTAATCTTTATTTAAAAAAGTACAATTGTATGAAAAAATCTTACATCTTTACCGGCCTGATAGCACTATTGGGTTTTGGTGTACAGAGTATGGCACAGACCGATCCGGGAACTGCCAACCTGAAACACCAGTGGACATTTGATGAGGGCCTCATCGACCATGTCGGAAAATTAGAAGGAACCCTCGTAGGAAATGCCAAAGTTGCTGCAAAAGCATTAAACACAACTACCGGTGGTTATTTTACAATGCCTGCCGAACAAATTGGTATTAACGCTTATCCTGAATTAACTGTTGAGTTATGGTTTACTTCGTCATCCGGAGCCAATAGTGGTAATACAATGCATGCTTACTTCGGAAATACTGTAGCCGGTGGTAACTATGGTTACAATTATTTGTATCTTGCCGGAGCCAATGGCTCCAGAAGCCGTTCCGCTATTTCTTGCCTTAACGAAGGATCTCCGTGGAGTGTTGAAGATGGAGTAAGCGGAACTAAATACGACGATGGTTTATTGCATCATTTGGTAGCAGTTCTTAATGAGACGACTATTACATTCTATCTCGACGGAGTACGGGTAGGTAATGCTGAAATGCGTACTGAAAATAGGATTACCAATATAGGAACTCAAAAAGCACTTCTTGCAGCCAGTGGTTACACCAACGATCCAACCTGGAGAGGTTTGATTCATAAATTCAGTATTTACGACAAAGCACTGGATGATTCCAATGTGTTGTATATGTTTATGGATGGAGCCGAAGATCAGGAAGTTATGACTGCTACTGCTTCCGTAATTGCGTTAGACACTAACTATCCTGCTGAAATGTTCAACTTCTCGAGTGCAAACTTAGGAAGTGATATTCAGATCGTTGCACCAGCTGGTATTCTGGTTGACCCTTCTACCGTTGCCAAAAATCAGAATGATGTTCCAATGGCGGTTATATGGGATCTTACCACACCGGTTGACGGAAATTTGGTTTTCAAAAGTGGAGCTACTGAATTAGCTATTAAAATGAAAACGGTCGACGACAGTCAGTGTGCCGTGAAACTGTACGACAATATCGAGAATATTGTGTCGGATATGGGTTGTAATAATATCGCCAACTTTGCCGGTTGGGGTGCAAAAAGCCTGGTGACAGTTATCGATAGTGCTGCTAATGTATATTGCGGTGCCAATGCAATCGAAGTAGGTAATGGAGTCAATACCTGCTCGGGTTCGGTCGATGTACCATTAGGAGGACTTATTCTTCCAAACACTACCTATAAAGTACGTGCATGGGTAAAAACCATTGGTGGTACCATGCAAATAGGTGTTTGGGGATGGAACGGAAGTGCAGGTGATGTAGAGAACAAAATCGATACTCAGGGCGAATGGATGCCGCTTGAATTCACCTTTACTACTGGTGAAACAGTGAGAATGAATAGTGATGGTACCCCTAATCACGGAATGTTCTTCAACAACTGTGGTGGAAGTACTGCAACTATCGGCTATATCGACAACTGGGAAATGTATGAAGTGCCCGATCCGGTGATGTCGTTGAATCTGAAAGAAGTAGTTTTAGATCCGGAATATAAGGTAGTAGATCTGATTATGACCGGAAGCAATCTGTCGCAGGCTGTTACAGTTACAGCTCCGGCAGGTATCAACCTGAGTGCTTCCAGCTACGTACCCAACGAAGAAGGTCGCGTTTTGGCCGATACAATTACACTTACCTGGGATGGTGCAAGTGCATTGACCGGCGAAGTTGAAATAAACGGAGGAGGTGCTGTTGTACGCTTACCATTAAAAACAATTACCACTTCGAATTCCGATTGTTTTGTTCCTTTGTACACCGATCGTCCCAACATTGTTCCGGATCCTTATTTAAACAATCCTGCCAAATTTGGTGGATGGGGAGCAAAGAAAATCGTTTCGATTCTAACTCATGCCGATAGCATTCTTTGTGGTAGCCACTCCGGTTTGATCGATGGTGGAGGTTCAATGGATGTTATATTAACAGGATTAATGCAAACCAACACCCAGTACATTGCCCGTGCACAGGTTCGTACCTTTGGTGGTTCCTTCCAGTTGGGAGTATGGGGTATGGATGCTTTCTCTACCGGTGATGTTCAGGATTCAATCGATACTCAGGGAAGCTGGGCACCGGTTACACTCACTTTCGTAACAGGCGACTCGTTACCTTCGGTTCAGGGAATGTTCTTCAATAACTATCAGCGTCCGGGTAAACGTGCGTTTATCGATAATTGGGAACTTTACAACCTGGGACCAGTTGGTGTTGTTAATCCTGAAGTAGGTTCGAATAAATTGTACCTCGTTGCTGGTCGTGTTGTAGCCGACTTCTACATGTCGGGCGATGCTCCGGTTGAAGTACTGGTTTACAATGCTCAGGGAGCACAAGTAAGCGCTGAAGTTATTGGTGGTGTTGCCGGTCAGAACAAGCATACTGTAACAAAAGAGCTTTCACCGGGAGTTTACATTGTAAAAGTTCATTCGCAAGGTAAACAGTTTGTTGGAAAGATTATTAAATAATACATAGTTCCAACCGTATTCGGAAGGCGTGAAGACAGGAATTGTTTTCACGCCTTTTGTTTTTTATTCGGTTAGCGCTCAAATAATAATATCACTAAAGATGCTGCTATAAAAATACAAATTTGTCCACCCCGAATGACAGACAACCACCTATATTTGTTTCGTTAAATCTTATTAATACATACATTTATGAATCGAAAAACACTCCTCTTTTTAATGACGATGCTCACAGTTCTGTTCATCGGTCAACACGTGCAGGCACAGGTAGATCCCGGCACTTCGAATTTAAAACATCAATGGACATTCGATGATGGAACGGCGATCGACCATGTGGGGAAGGTAGAAGGTACAATTGTGGGAAATGCAAAACTGATCAACAAAGGTTTTAATACCACTACGAATGGCTACATGACGTTTCCGGCAGCCGTAATCGGTATTAATAACTATCCTGAGATCACCACCGAAATTTGGTGTACGTCGGATGCCGGAAAGAATACAGGCTGGACGATGCTGAGTTATTTTGGCGCGAGCACGGGAGGAAATGGAAACAACTGTACCTTTGTATCAATTGCCAGGGCAGTAGACGGAAGCATGGTGGCTCTCGAAACTGCGGGTATGTGGGATGGAGTAACCGGACCTGAATACGACGATGGTAGATTGCATCATTTTGTATCGACCATTAATGCTCAAACCGTCAAATTTTACATCGACGGAGCTTTAATCGCCGTTGATACCATTGCAGCCGGTAATAGCATTACCAATATCAGCCCATCGTTGGCTTACCTTGGAAAAGGAGGCTGGACAGCCGACCCCAACTGGCTCGGTATTTTCCATAAGTACAGTTTATACGACAAAGCTTTAAGTGATCAGGAAATTCTTTATTTGTATCAACAGGGTGCCGAAAGTCAGGCTGTTATTTCAGCTACTATCACTTCGTTGGCCCTGGATACCGAATATCCTGCCGAAATGTTTAATATTACAAGTGCTAATCTTTCGGGAGGGATTACAATTCAGGCTCCGGCCGGAATTATGGTGGAACCGTCAACTATTCCTGCCAATCAGAACGATGTGCCCGTAGCAATTATCTGGGATGCTGCCACTTCGGTGGATGGCGAAATTAGTATTGCCAGTGGGGCTACTGAAGTCCGCATTCCGGTGAAGACAATTGTAACCGATGGTTGTTACACTCCTTTGTATTCGAACCTCGAAAATATAGTAGTAGATCCGGGGGTGAACAACCTGGCCAATTTCTCGGGATGGGGCGAAAAAGCAATTGTTTCGATAATTACCGATCCTGCAAATGTTTATTGTGGAGCAAATTCTGCTGTGGTGGGCGATGGCATCAAAATTGGTTCGGGATCCATCAATGTCGATTTTACCAATATGATTCAGCCACTTACAACCTATAGAGTGCGTGCAATGGTAAAAACCGTCGATGGTACTTTTCAACTGGGGGTGTTGGGATACGAGCTTGACCAGCCTGATATTAATACTATAATTGATACTCAGGGTGAATGGAAACCAATTGACTTCACGTTTACCACTGGTGCTATAATGGGTGATGTACGCGTTATGTTTTTCAATAACTGGCAATGTACAGGAACGAAGGCGTTTATCGATAACTGGGAAATGTTTGAATATCCCGAACCTACCTTACTTACGAATGTAAAAGAAATTGTGATGGATTCGGAATATA
>CAZLHC010000054.1:0-19440 GCA_964559265.1 uncultured Paludibacter sp.
AATTAATAATTAACAATTATCATGATATTTCGATTTCCCGATATTGGTGAAGGCCTCGAGGAAGGTACTATCCACGAAATTTACGTTCAGGAAGGTCAGGCTGTAAAAGCGGGCGACTTGCTGGTGAGTATGGAGACTGATAAGGTGACCGCCGATATTCCGTCGCCGCGCACCGGCATTGTGCTGAAAATATTCGGCAAGCCCGGCGATGTGATTCACGTAGGTGAGCCGCTGGCCGAAATTAAGGTCGAAGGCGAAGACGAAGGACTGTCTCCGGCCGAAATGGCATCGGGACATTTGATGGAAGAAGAGGATATGTACGAATTGGATTCATCATTTAATGGCTCAATAAACCAGTCGGTCAAGGGTGTAACTACCGATAACAGTGCAAGCCAAAGCAATGCATCGAATCCGGATGAAGAAGTTGCCGGTGTGGTGGGTACTCTGGAAAGTGCCGGAAATGAAGGTGTTATGGCAGCGAGTGAAGAAAAAACCATTACCCGCCACGCTCCCCTCCCCGCCAGCCCCGAGCGCGAATACCTCCCCTCGGGCCGTAAAGTATTTGCAACTCCGCACGTGCGCTCCATCGCCCGCGAAATGGGCATCGACATCCGTTCCATCAACGGCACCGGGCAGGGCGGCCGCATTACCCGCGACGACCTCGAAAAAGTTGCCGTGAGCAGCTCGCCCGCCGAAAAAACCTGGATGGCTCAGCTCTGGGATGCCGACGACGTGACTTACGAACCCCTTACCCAATTGCGCAAAACTATCGCCCGCAACATGCTCAACTCCAAGCACAACGCGGCCCACATCACCATAGTGGAAGAAGTGGAAATTTCAGAACTCATCTCCATCCGCAATAAGTACAAGCAAAAATATGCCGAGCGAAATGCCAAACTCACCTATCTTCCATTTATTGTGAAAGCTACGGTGCTGGCACTCAAACAGCACCGCATCATGAACGCGCAGATGGACCTGGAAAACAACCGCATGATCTACAAAAACCAGTACAATATCGGTATCGCCATGGATACTCCCGAAGGACTGGTGGTGCCCGTAATCCGCAATGCCGATAAGTTGAGCTTGTTTGAAATAGCGCAGCTAATTTCGGTATTTGCCGATAAAGCCCGCGAGCGCAAACTCACGCTCGACGATATGAAAGGCGGCACCTTTACCATTAGTAATTTTGGTTCCATCGCCGGCATTTTCGGAACTCCGGTGATTAATTATCCGCAGGTGGGCATACTCGGAATTGGTCGCATTATGGAGCAACCCGTGGTGAAAAATCACCAGGTGGTAGTGGGTAATGTGCTGGGACTTTCCCTTTCGGTGGATCACCGGGTGGTGGATGGAGGCGACACGGCCAGGTTTATGAAACAAATCATCGATCACCTGGCCGATCCGATATCGTTGATGATGGAGTAACGTTCAATTGACTACCAACACTTTTTCAGCCCGCCCATTGTGCTTAACCACGTACATGCCGGGCTGAAGTTGTTGTTGGTGGTCGAGGCGCAAGCCTGTACACGAAAACAATTCAAACTCCAGCGAATCATTAACGGTTATTCTACCGTTGTTTATTTTTACCAGTAACGGAGTGAAAATTTCGGGACGCCGGGTAGAAGCATCCGGTAGAAGTTCCACCTCAAAATCGTAAGCAATACCGTTGCGAATTGTAGTTGTATTCCAGATCGTCGACTTCCATTCAGCTCCACCTTCAGGCTCATGATAGATAACGCGCATACGATACACACCGGGAGGAGTATTGGCGGGAACTGCAACGCTGCGGGTAAAACCAGGAGCAGTAATGTGAACCAGGGTAGAAGCAGTAGCATTACTGCGTTCGCCCGCTTCATTACTATCCAAAAAATCAAAATCATTATTCCAGTCAACAAACACATTTTGCTGTGTATATTGCAAATTTCGTGCGTTCAGGGTACTTCCCAGGCAGGTAAGCTGAAACGACTCCACACCTTTGGGAATCAGAATCCGGGGAGCACGGGTATCGACCACGGCACCAGGATATACCACATTAGGAGCCTTCACTACCGATGCATCGGTAGGATTAGCCTGCGTTTCGATAAGGGTTTGCACTTCACCGTTCACCAAAACTTTAGCCGACACCAGGAAGCGCGAAGCCGCCTGTTCCCATGGAACTGTGGCATTGGTGAAAAAACGCATCATTTCCGGATAATTCTTCAGCGATTCTCTCAGATAACCCGGCAGGAAAGCCCAACGATTTCCCGGGTCAGTATCACCACCCGCCGGCATCCAGAACGACACAAAACCAGACGAATGGTAACTATTCAACTGGCGGCTATCCACTTCGGCTGCAATGTGATAATATCCTCTGACAGCTGAGGAAGGCACGAGTAACCACGAATTTACCGGATAATCATTATGGGCAAACAGGTTTATATTGCCTTCAGTCGAGGAAGAAGCAACAGGCAGATCGGGCATCGATCTGTTAAAAATCTGAAATCCGGAACCATCCGGAGCCAACTTAATTTTAAACAATTTATCGGCAGTGGTAGTATCGTTTGGAATCGGCTCTGTTGCCACATCCAGCCTTCCGGTTGAACCAATCTGCCAGAAATAACGGGGCGAACGGTTATCGTGAATCTTATACCAATGTTCGGTATCGGTGGTGCTCACCTGTGGTTCAACCGGAACACCCGGCAGCTTCGCCTCATCGGGCCAGGCTATAAGTCGACCATTCAACCGATTGGAAGGACGTTGCGCTTCAACCGATCGTAAATAGTCCGATAAAACAGTCGATAGCTGCCGTGCTTTTGCATTCAAACTTTCGGTATTTTCGAGCAATAAATTATTCGCTTCTCCAATATCTTCACTTAAATTATACAATTCCATTTCACCTGTATGCCAACGGTAAATATACTTCCAATCGCCTACACGCACCGAGCTATAGGCCATCGAACCATCGGACGTTTCGCCCCAGCGATTGGGGAAATGCCATATCAGTGCACGTTCGGAAGTGGCAGTTACTTCATTTTTAAGCACCGGCACAAAACTAATTCCGTCGAGTGTTTGTGAAGTGGTATAATCGGTTACTTCTGCCATTTCAAGGATCGATGGAAAAAAGTCTTCAATCACCACAGGAATATCGGTAGCGCTACCCGCCTGAGAAACCCCCGGCCATTTCACAATCATCGGCTCACGAACTCCTCCCTCGTACACTGAGCCCTTTGAAGCCCGGAGTGGATATTGATGACGATACTGCTTTCCTTCGAATGTAATGTTTCCCACCGAATGATGCCCACCATTGTCCGACATAAACAGAACGATGGTATTATCAGCCTGACCGTTGGAGTCGAGCCAGTCAAGTAAATCGCCCAGGCTTTTATCCATCCCTTCAATCATCGTCAGATAGGCCAGTTCACTTCCACTCATCCCCGCGTATTTAGGATTATCCTTAAAGCGGTTATCAATTTGAATCGGCACATGAATCGTGTAATGCGACAGGTATAAATAGAAAGGCTTATGGGCCGGACGCTCATTTAATTTCTTCACTGTTTCAAGTGTTAGTGCTTCAGTCAGATTAATATCCTGACCGTGATAAGCTTCGAGTCCACCTACATGAAAAGTTCCCGACCCGAAATTATCTTGTCCGTAATAGCTGGCAGGCCCCCCTATTTCGCTTCCGGCAATGTTAACCTCAAAACCAAGATTAAGCGGATTAGCACCCGCAGTAGTGCGAGCTCCCCAGTGCCCCTTACCGGTATGCATCGTATGGTATCCATTCTCCTTAAGAATCTGCGCCAATGTGGTGGCTGCAATTGAATTGGGCACCTGCGCTCCATCGGGCTGAAGGCCATTGAAATTCCAGGAAGGAAACGCCAGTTGTGTATCGGCAGCATCGGTTGGTGTATTGTAATTCAAAGTCCAGTTAGTGACCCGATGCCGGGCAGCATTCATCCCGGTCATCAAACTGGTACGGGTAGGTGTACTCACAGCACATGCATAGGCGTTCGTGAATTTTACACCCTGACTGGCCAACCGCTCCATATTAGGAGTATGACAGAGATCGTTGTAAGGGGTACGCTGGCTCCAAAAAGGCACTGAAGTATCCTGCCACCCCATATCATCTACCATAAATAATACGATATTAGGCCGCCCGGCAGCTTGAACTGGTGTTAAAAAACCTCCGGTTGTAATCAGAGATGCAGTAATTATTTTTTTCATGTGTAAATAATTTGTTTTTCAATGGTCACATGGAACTCGCATGCCAACAGTATCATAACCTTGGATGTAAAGTGTTTGCATGCTCGTTTCATAAGCATTATTTAATTTAAGAATACGCGCACAAATATATATTATTTTAATTATAAAACCCTCATTTATTAAATATAATTCGTTATTTAGTTCTATTTCACGCACGACAATTACAGGTTGTATCGAGGTGTGCAATTGTATATAACTTAAGATGAGGTGTGCAATTATCACACAACAACTATATATATAAAAAAAACCGCTCCTGCATTTTGTGCAGGAGCGGTAAACAAATCTCTCATAATTCAGTTAAATTCTTTAATGTACAGCATAACTTTCAAGGCTGTTTCATTTTATCATTTACTTGTATCAAAACGTATTCTGCTGTTTCTCATTTTACCCCTGTTTTCACAATCAAAGGAAATGCTCTTACAGGCAACAAAAGTAGGCTAATTAAGCATGTTCGGAGTTTCAAATCTACAATTTCGCTGTTGCATATTTACATATATCTGTATTTTATAAAGTCTTTCGACGAACCACACAAAAAGAACAGCGACAAAATATGAATTTCGGATGAAATTTGTACATTTGCAACATCAACAATTAAATAATGCAATATCTATATATAGCTACTGTCTTTGCGGGTGCGTTAGTATGTTTATTAGCTTCGTTACTACTCTTCTTTCGTCGTAAAGAGGGCAAACGTTCGAGAATAATCTTAGCCCTGATTGTATTTTTCTCGGTAGGAAACTACATCACCCGGTTTATCGATATCGTGAACGGCCATGCCCCCGATTTGGTGGTTTCAGGCAACTTATTGTTACTGGCCAATTTCATGATACTCGGCTACATTTTGTATCCCATTGAGGTAATTGCGCCGGGATGGCTCAACCCCCGGCGAATTCTCAAACTTTACAGTTATTGGATTGTTGCGGTACTGATTTATTTAATTTCAAAATGGGCAGGCGTACATTACACTTCATATGGTACACTGTTGGAGATGCTCTCCGACGCAGGCCGGTTTGAAGTCTGGTTTCGGTTAATACTTGCTTTACTTATTGTACTCCCGGGAATTATCGTCTTTGTAATGCATCGCACCCGACTGTCTCAAAATTCAGATCGTATCTGGGTTACAAAATATGTAATCACCCTTTCGTTGAATGCAATTGCGTACCTGATGGTACTGGTATTTAATCAGCCGGTATTAAATATCATGTACTATTACGTCAGCGTTGGATGTAGTCTCTACATAGTGTATATGGAACTGTTCGACCGCCTGATAACCCGGTCGGGTGAAACAAAAGAGGCTTTTCCAGCGATGAGAGCGGCTAAGAACACCCATCCGGAGGGAGCCAAAAGCAACAATCCGGATGAATCGGAGAGAGGGGGCCCTTTAGGAGCAGAAAGCAACAACCGGGTTGAAACTGAAAACAGCATCAACGGGCAACATTCGGAGTCCCGGCCGGAAACAAAAAAAGATTCCATTCTGATTCAGCGACTGGAAGCACATATGAAAGAACACAAAACCTGGCGAAATCCTGATTTAACACTCAACATGCTGGCTTCGGAACTTTTCACCAACCGAACCAGCCTTGCACAGGCTTTTCACGATAGTGGATACGAGAATTACACCAATTACATCAATCGACTCCGCATCGAAGATTTTCTGCAGTTGGTCGAATCAGGACAGATTCGGAATTTCCAGGAAGCTTTTTTTGAAGTGGGGTTTCGTTCGCGAAGCACAGCTCTGCGTAATTTCCGTCAGTACACCGGCACTACGCCTTCGGAATATTTCAATCGGGCTGAATAACAAACCCGACACGGCTTCGGAATACTACTACCGTGCGGAATAGCGTTCACAACTCGTCTACATCATCCGCAGGAATGACGGGGCTTAGCGCTCTCTCCGGAAGAGGACGGTCCGTAGCATCCACTTCACCATCTTGTGTCAATAAACTCTTGTAGGTTTTATCAATCCCCCATGCTCCCAACGGAGCAGTTATCAAAATGGCCAACACTGCCACGGTAAGAATAATTTTTCCACCGGGAAGTCCCATTGCCAATGGTAGCGAACCGATGGCAGCCTGCACGGTGGCTTTGGGCAGGTAGGCAATCATGCAAAACAGGCGTTCTTTCAAGCTAAGCCGGGTACGAAGCATACTGAAGTAAACGCCGGCCATTCGAAAGAGAAGGGCAAACAGCACCACTCCCACAGCAGCCAACCCGGCAGCGGCTGCAAATTGAAGATCGACGGTGGCGCCCACTAACACAAACAGAATGATTTCGGCAGCTACCCATAATTTGGAGTATTTGGGCGATATGCGTTTTGCCAGCAGCGGATAATTGGCTAGTATCGTGGCTCCCATGGCCATCACTGCCAACAATCCGGAGAGAGGAACGTGACCTTTCAAAATTTCTTCGGCTCCCAGAAACAAAAAAGCGGCACTCATCATAATCAATACTTTAACAGAATCGCGCAGGTGAAAGGCTTTAAAAAAGCGAGTCATACCATAACCAACACCAATGCCCAACACCAGCCCGGTAATGATGGCCACCGGAATCTGAACCAGGCTCACAGCCGAAACATCGCCGGTTTTAGCCAGGGTGATAAACACTGTAAACATCACAATTACAAACACATCGTCGACCGACCCACTGGCCATTATCATCTGCGGAATACTTTTCCGTGTGCCGATCTTATTTTCCATCAGGAAAAGCATTTTCGGAACAATTACTGCCGGCGAAACCGCTGCCATCACAGCACCTAAAACCGCAGCATCGATAAGCGATATTCCCAGTAAACGAGGTGCAATGAGCATTATCCCTGCTATTTCGAAAACGGCGGGAACAAAACACATCAGGATGGCCGGACGACCTACCTTTTTCAACTCCTCAATATTTAATGCCAACCCCGCCCGCATCAGAATAATTACCAACGCAATTTGCCGGATCTCAATGGAGATAGATAGCAGTGAGGGTGCTATAAGATTCAACGCGTAAGGGCCCAGAATTATACCGGTGAGCAACATCCCGATAAGAGAGGGCAACCGCAACTTATTAAAAACATAACCGAGCGATAGCCCAAGCAGAAAAATATACGCTATACTTACCAACATAGCCTTTTGTAAGTTTAACCTATCCTCGTAATCATTATTTTATCAATCCGCTGTCCGTCTTTGTCCACAATTTCCAACCGATAGCCCTCAAAAACCAGCGTTGCCCCAATTTCGGGAAGCGATTCCGTAGTGTGAATAAAAAAACCGGCCAGGGTAACGAACTCTCCTTCTAAATCGGATTGTGGCTCCATATCGAAATAGTGAAGAAACTCTACAAACGGAAATTGTCCATCGGCAAACCAGCTGTTTTCGTCGCGGGGAGTAATACGGTATTCGTTTTGGTTGTTTTCGGTGACATCGCCAATAAGCGCATCCACCACATCATCCATAGTTACAAACCCTTGTGTAGAACCATATTCATCAACTACCACAGCATAATGAATTCCGTCTTTTTTGAACTTCTCGAGCAATTTATAGGCAAAAGTGCCTTCGGAAAGATAGAGCGGTTGACGAATATAATTACTTAATTGAAAACCCTTATCATCCATCGGATCAAACAAATCTTTCAGCAACACAATCCCAATCACCTGATCCACATCGTTGTTTCTGCAAACCGGATAAGCCGAATGCTTTTCGGTAGAAATCTTTCCCCGGATCGTCTCCCAGTCGTCGGTTTCGTTAAAAAAAACAAGATCGCTTTTATGGGTAATGAGCGAGTTAACCCGCCGATCGCCAAATTCAAACACCCGCTCCACAATATCCTGTTCGATATCCTGAATTTCGCCTCCCTCGGCACTTTCGCGAATTATCGACTTAATTTCCTCTTCCGACACACGGCTTTCTACCGTGTTTTTCACTCCGAAAAACTTCACCAACAGGTTATTGGACACAGTTAGCAACCAAACAAAAGGAGAGGTAAGCAGCGAAAGCACTTTCATCGGGCGGGCAAGTGCCATAGCTATCGGCTCAGGAAAAGTCATCCCCAGCCGTTTGGGAAACAACTCGCCCAGCACTATCGACAAATAGGTGGTAATAACCACAATTACTCCAACTGCCAGATCGTGAACATAGACCTCCCCCACTCCCAGATTCAACAATATTCCCTGCACATCGTCGGCCAGCTTCTCGCCACTGTATACCCCGAGTAAAATACCGATAAGAGTAATCCCGATTTGAACGGTCGATAAAAATCTGGTGGGATTTTCGGACAAATCAAGGGCGATAGACGCACCTTTTTTCCCTCTCTTGCGGGCCGTCTCCAGCTTATACTTGCGCGATGATACGAGCGACATCTCCGACATGGAAAATATTCCATTCAGAACAATAAGTCCAATAATAATTAGAATTTCCAAGGCTGTGTAAATATTTGGCAGCAAAGATACAAAATATTAGCTAGTTGGTTGTAGTCTGCTGAAATGGCAGGGTAAAATAAAAAGTTGAACCCTCTCCCTCAACGCTTTCCAACCAAATCTCTCCCCCCATCAAAGCTACATATGCTTTGGAAATGGATAGTCCCAGCCCTGCTCCCTGTCTTGCCATCGTATCGGCAATATCGGCCTGAACAAATCGTTCGAAAACAGCTTCCTGCCTTTCGATCGGAATACCAATCCCCTCATCTTTCACGTACAGCTCCAATATACTCCGATCATTATCAGCAATCACACTATAACCTATTTCTATGGTTCCGCTATGGCTATATTTAATCGCATTTTTAACCAGATTGGTAAGCACTGCATACAAATGAATCCCCCCGTTGCACTGAATATCTACCGGCTCGCCTTTATCCATGGCCTTTTGCGAAGCATCGGTCCAGCACGATTCATGGCAAAGCCACTCACCCGAACAAAGCGCCTTATTCAAGTCCTTAGTTTTGCACAGCTCAAAAGAAGAGTTATCCATAAACTTACACCATCCCGACGAGAAAACCCCAATGGCATAATCACCGTTTCGCTCGTAAACCGCACAGGAAGTCTCGAGCAATACCATAAAATCGTTGACAATATTCTTCAGGTAGTTTTCGCCCAATGCCTTTTTAATGAGTCCCCCGGAATTCAAACGAGTGATATCTCCATACACAGGCTCATAATATTCATCCGGAACTCCTCTTGGCTTCAGCAGCCATTCTATTTTCTGAAGTTCCGATTGCATCAGTTTACTTTCGGTAATATCCCTGAACTCCACCGTGCGAACTATTTTGCCTTTGTAAGGTACATTCCGGGCTTCCAACCGCAGCGGATAAATTTCGCCATTCTTACGAATCCCCATTGCCTCGTAGGGTTTCTCGTAGCCACTAACAATATTTGTATACACCAACTCCCGGGTAACCGGTGCAATCAGCAACAAGCCGTCCATCCCTATCAACTCATCGTAAGCAAAACCGGAAATATCCGTAAGTCCCTGATTGCATTCAATAATTTTCCCTTTATCGTGAATTACAATTCCACCAAACGACGCATCGTGCAGGGCTTTGTACCGCTCTTCACTCTCCCGGAGTTGCTGCTGAACTGCACGCCGCTGGGTAATGTCGTTGATTACCACCGGCGAAATTTCGATGAGGTTTCGAAAGTCATCTACCTGGCGCAACAATTCTTCATTGGCATTTTGCAATGTTTGCAACTCAACGATGAGCTCTTCCCGCGTCAGATTGTAAATATCCATGGTGCTATTTCAGGAATAAGTGATTAACTAAAGCCAACAACGCAAAGATAATAAAATTGATTAATAAACAAACCGTCGTGCTAAATAACTCTACAAATCAGGCTGCTATTAAACGCTCCGCATAAAACTTCAGTAACGAAAAACAGAACAACGTATGGAAACGTTAATATTTTTATTGTATCGCAGTGTGACAAAAAAATTCAACTACCTTAGCAGCAAATCTATATGAGTGATTTTAATCACTTGTCTGACTCAACTTTATTTCAAAAACCAAAAACATGGAATCATCTAACCAAGGAAAATGCCCTGTAATGCATGGCGCGAACACCGACACAAGCAGCTCGGTGATGAACTGGTGGCCCAGGGCCCTGAATCTCGACATTCTGCATCAGCACGACACCAAGAGTAATCCGCTGGGACCGGATTTCAACTACCGTGACGAATTTCTGAAACTCGACCTGGAGGCTGTAAAAGCCGATCTGAAAAAGCTTATGACCGATAGTCAGGACTGGTGGCCGGCCGACTGGGGACATTACGGTGGCTTAATGATACGTATGGCCTGGCATAGCGCGGGCACTTACCGCACGGCCGATGGCCGTGGTGGTAGCAACACCGGTAATCAGCGTTTTGCGCCGCTCAACAGCTGGCCCGACAATGTGAATCTCGATAAGGCCCGCCGGTTGTTGTGGCCTGTTAAGCAAAAATACGGCAATCGTCTTTCGTGGGCCGACTTATTGATTCTGGCCGGAAATATGGCTTATGAATCGATGGGCTTCCGCACCTTTGGTTTTGGCGGAGGGCGCGAAGACATCTGGCATCCGGAGAAAGACATCAACTGGGGAAGCGAAAAAGAATGGCTGGCCCCGACGAAAAACCGCTACGAAGACGATGAAAACCGTGAAACGCTCGAAAATCCGCTGGCAGCAGTGCAGATGGGATTGATCTACGTAAATCCCGAAGGAGTGGATGGTAAGCCCGATCCGATTCGTACGGCAAAGGATGTGCGGCTCACCTTTAAGCGCATGGGAATGAACGACGAAGAAACGGTGGCGCTTACTGCGGGTGGTCATACCGTGGGGAAAGCCCATGGCAACGGTGATGCTTCGAAATTGGGTCCGGCACCCGAAGAAGCCGGGGTTGAAACGCAGGGGTTCGGCTGGATGAATCCTCAGGGGAAAGGCAATGCCGAACACACCGTAAGTAGCGGTCTGGAAGGAGCCTGGACTACCCACCCCGACCGGTGGAACCACGATTATTTCTACCTGCTGCTTACCTACGACTGGGAGCTGAAGAAGAGCCCCGCCGGTGCCTGGCAGTGGGAGCCCATCGATATAAAAGAAGAAGATATGCCTTTCGACGCGCATGTACCGGGTGTACGACGCAACCCGATGATGACCGATGCCGATATGGCCATGAAGATGGATCCGGAGTATCGAAAAATTTCGGAGAAGTTCTACAACAACCCTGAATTATTTGCTGATGCATTTGCCCGCGCGTGGTTTAAACTCACGCACCGCGATATGGGACCAAAGTCACGCTACCTGGGAGCCGATGTACCAGCCGAAGAGTTAATCTGGCAGGATCCTGTCCCGAAGGTTGAGTACACCCTTTCGGAAACCGAAATCAACGAATTGAAAAAGATGGTGCTGGGCAGCGGATTGAGTCGCGCTGAACTCATCACCACTGCCTGGGACAGTGCCCGCACGTTCCGCAAATCGGACTACCGGGGAGGTGCCAACGGAGCACGAATCCGCCTGGCTCCCCAGAAAGACTGGGCAGGCAACGAACCCGTACGACTGAAAAAAGTACTCGACATGCTTGCAGATATACAAGCCTCGCTGAGTAAAAAAGTGAGCCTTGCCGACCTGATTGTACTGGGAGGAAGTGCCGCGGTAGAAGCTGCGGCCCGCGAAGCTGGCTTCCAGGTTACAGTACCCTTCATGCCGGGCCGCGGCGATGCCACCGATGCGATGACCGATGCCGAATCGTTCGATGTGCTGGAGCCTATCCACGACGGATTCCGCAACTGGATAAAAAAAGACTACGCTGTGAAGCCGGAGGAATTATTGCTTGACCGGGCACAACTGATGGGACTTACCGCACCCGAAATGACGGTACTGATCGGTGGTATGCGGGTGCTGGGTGCCAACTACGGTGGTAGTCCGATGGGAGTACTTACCCATCGGCCGGGGCAGCTCACCAACGACTTTTTCGTGAACCTTACCGATATGCACAACAACTGGCAGCATATGGCCGAAAATTACTACCACATTGTGGATCGTAAAACCCATGCAGTGAAGTGGGTAGCCACGCGTGTCGATTTGGTTTTTGGATCCAACTCTATTTTGCGCGCCTACAGTGAGTTTTATGCACAGGACGATAACCGCGAGCGATTTGTGACCGATTTCGTGAAGGCCTGGGTAAAAGTGATGAATGCCGACAGGTTTTGAGAAAGCATGGGTTAAGGTAATGAATGCTGATCGGTTTAAAAAAAGAAGCACTATCAGCATTTAAAAGCATTTAAAAAAACGCCCCGGTTATGAGCCGGGGCGTTTGTTGTCTTCAAATCTAAAATACTCAGTTAATACGTGCCCGTCACCGGGGAATTTGCTGCCTATAAATCCAACTCATCTGATTTTTGCAAGCTGTGTTTTCCATACTTATACTTGTACAAGCCCACGCTCAGTTTTTTAGGATTCGATTGTACCGGCGCTATAGTTACAAAATCCATATGAATCGTATCCTGCTCAATCACTGCATTTTTGTCACGTGTTTTCTTATCTTCCCAGGTCCCTGAATTTACATACAAACACTCTTTTCCTTCATGATTGGAAAAGCTCTTAATCATAGGTTTGTGCGTATGTCCGAAAACCACCAACCGTACATCCGACTCTGGATTCTGAAAATATTGAACATTTGACTGATTATCGATAAATTCGGTTTGCAGACTACCGGCAATCGATTTGTTGATTTCGTTCAACACTTTTACATTGTTGTAGCTTTGGCGGGCATCCCAATTAGCCTGGGTGAACAAACCATTGTACAAATTAAGCTGAATACTGCCATCGGTTGCACTATTGCGGGGTAAAATATCGTTAATGGAGTAGTTTTTTGTATACTTCCCGATATTAGTTGTAAAGATCGGATCGCTAAAATTATCTTTCACATAAATCACATCTTCGATAACAAGTTTCCAGAGCGTATAATAAATGTATTTACTGTACTGTTCAGGATTTCCGGGGTCATTCAACAGCACCAAAGGCACTTTGGTAGCCGCTTCTTTGGTAGTAGGATCGGTAAACGAATTAGCTGCGATACGGGCTTGAAGTTGGATTTCGACGATTTCTTGCTCTGCTATTCTTTTACCTGTATTCATCGATAATCAAACTTAACTACATAACTCATTGCCGAACTAACCATCGATAACTCCTCAGATTCGAGATAAATCAGGTTGTCGTTTTTATCATAATACCGCGTGATTTCGCGAATTTTCTGGTTATTTCCCGCAGTAAATACGTCAGTCTTAACCTGAAGTCCGTTTCGATAATCGTGTACACTATACTGAAAAGCCCTGTTATCCTCTCCTGAATAATTAGTTTCCACGACCAATTCACCCCGGCTATTGTATTCATAGATAATAAAATTCACCAGCACACTGCGCCAGGGTTCAGAGCCAAAATAACCATCTTCGTAGTGCTCCTCCCGTACCAACCGGTTAGTATCATAAAAATACCGTACAGAATCAACTCTGTGCTGAGGCATTTGAGGATATACGATCACTTCTTTTTGTTTATTCCGGTTCGTATAGTAGGTGTAAGTATGGGTTCTCAGATTTAAAAAACCCGCATTGACATTGGAGTGGTAGTACGTAATTTTCTCTACCTGCCCTTCGCTGTTATAGTCGTAGTCGGAGTACGAATAAAGTCCAACGATAGTTCCCGGTTTAAACATAGGTGTACCGCTTTCGTACATCGGTTGCGACACTTTACGTATCCGTCCCTGATCGTCGTAATCATACTGCGTGATAATCAAACCGGCTTCTTTTGAATGTACCGATTCGACATACGAAATCTGTTTCAGCTTACTGCCTTTGGGATACACTACATCGGCGTGGTCCATTTCAGGATCTTCGCAAGCCGAAAACGTCGCCATACCTGCGAGGTAAATTGCTATAGCAACTAAACTCCTCCTGTTGAAACTGATTTTGTTCATAATGGTGCAAATATACAACTATACATTTATAAACGTTAAAGAAAAGAAAGAAGTTTTTCCGGAATTTTTGCTTTGAAAATTTTGATATTCGGGCGGTGATTAATTTCGGGTATCGCTGTCATCCGGTAGGATTTTTCGGTTCGGGCAATACGGTGGAAGAGGCTATGGACGACTTAAGTCAATCGCAGTCCGAAGCTAAGCAAATGTGTCCGGAACTTCCCGATTTTGAATACCAGCTACATTACGACGTGGCCAGCTTCCTGCAATTGTTTGGTCGCAAGCTAAACCTTGCCGGACTGCAAGCCCTTACAGGCTTAATCGAAAACAGCTAAACCATTACGTAACAGGACATAGCAAACCTTCTCCGGCAACGGTAAGAAAAATTGAACAAGGAATCAAATCGTTTCAAGAGGAATTAAGCCGCGTTGCATTTGTTTGAAATGTGATAAACAACGTATGTATATATTCGAAGTGTAATCCCTGCAAACACTATTTCAGGGCTCTGAAAAACAGATTACAACTATACGATACCGGCACCGTTACAGATGCCGGTTTTTTTCCTTATACCAAAGATATAACAATCCGGCCTGGTTGTGAATCTGGACAATGATACAATTTTTTCACTCGCATAAAAAATATTTTGATATTCATATAAATATCATTATCTTTGGGCAACCTTACTAAACCTATGAAAAAATGAAGTATTCAGAGCTTGAACGACGACTCAAAAAACAAGGATGTTTTGTTGCCGGCGATATGAATGGTCATCCTTTATGGTACAGTCCGATTACCGATAAGTACTTTAAAATGAGCCATCACAAAAACAAAGAAGTAGCTTCGGGTACTTTTAAGAGTATTAGTATCGATTCAGGTGTTAAATTCTAATTACAAATAAACATGAAGAAAGTAAAAGCATTTGTAGAACGTGGTCATGATGGAACATTTAGCGTCTATGTTGATTTAAATAGTAAGTCGCTCAATTACGGTATACATGGAGTTGGAAATAGCGTAAAATGTGCTATTGATGATTTTAATTCAGCATATTTCACCATGCAGGAATTTCACAAGAAAATGGGCAAACCATTTATTGAAGCAACATTTGAGTATCATTACGATACCGCTTCGTTTCTCCAATTCTATACTAAATACTTCTCATTGAATGGATTATCTCACCTTACCGGCATCAACAAGGGGCAATTAAGTCATTACTTAAATGGCCAACGAAATCCGAGTAAAAAAACTATTGAGAAAATTGATAATTCTATACAACTATTCGCTAAACAAATAAGTCAGGTGCAACTCGTAGGTTAAGTTAATGAATTGAGCTCATTGAGGAAATTATAAATAAGAAATTAGCTTTTGAATAATTGCAGGCAACTTATTCTGATTTGCTCTACAGTTCTGTTTGCAAATTTCGTAGATTAATTGTGTTTGTGTAATTATGTATCACAAAAATAATGTTGCTATTACATAATACAAAACAGGATGTCATTCCAATAGCGTTAGCTGCATCAATCCATTTCTGAGGAGACAGGGTAAATGCATTTAAACCAGCTTCATTTCTAAACCTATCGAATTCGATAGGTTTAAAATCCGGATTATATACCCGCCCTCAGCAATGGTTTAAGTATATATTATTCCTTTTTTCAGGACATGCCAACCTTTTTCTTCCCATTTTAATTTCGTAAAAAAAACATTCTTCCGCTTCTTCCGTTATACTTTCTCACTTCACATAGTAACGAAAACAAACAATGAACCTCGAAGAAGTTTTAAATTTCCGCCGGTCGGTGCGCCGCTACATCACCGACAAAGACTTAGACACCGAAAAAGTACGCCACTGCATCGAACTGGCCACCCTGGCGCCCAACAGCTCGAATATGCAATTGTGGGAGTTTCACCACATTACCGACCGCGATCTGATCAACAAGATGGCGCATGCATCGTTGGCACAACCGGCTGTTTCCACCGCCAATCAACTGGTGGTGTTTGTTACCCGGCAGGACCTGCACCGTCGGCGGTCGAAGCAAGTTATTGAGTTCGAACGGGGCAATATCGACCGTAACAGCCCCGAAGAGCGTAAAGAACAGCGCTTTAAAGGTCGTGAAGTGTACTACAACTACATGATTCCTTTTTTGTACGCCCGCTTTTTCGGACTACTGGGTTTGTTTCGTAAACTGCTGACGGTTACCGTGAGTCTGTTCCGGCCTATGTTTACCAACAGTACCGAAGCCGAACAACGGGCGGTGCTTCACAAAACCTGCGCCCTGGCCGCCCAAACCTTTATGATAGCCATGGCCAACGAAGGCTACGATACCTGTCCGCTCGAAGGCTTCGACAGCCGACGGGTGAAAAAACTGCTAAAACTGCCTGCTGCCGCCGAAATCACCATGATTATTTCGTGTGGGTATCGCGATGGAAATAAAGGCATCTGGGGCGAACGGTTCCGGGTGCCGTTTGACGAAGTGTATAAAAAGCATTAAATTATTTCGATTTTAAGTTCGCAATGAGCTTCAGCAATGCTTCCCGGTTTTTAGCCTGATGGTAAAAACCGGGAAGTTTTTCGATGAGCGTAAATCCTTTCCGGTCGTTGTGTTCGCGCAGCAACGCACCAATATACTGTTCCAGATAGGCCAGATGTTCCGGATTATAGGCCATAAAAACATGGGAGCGAAAAGGAGCCTGAAACCACAATTCGGCACCAAAATAACGATGAGCCGGCAGTAGCAACACGGCTGTGCGATCGGGCCGGTAGTGCACCTCCATCGTTGCTTTCTTGTTGTATCCGCACCACACACAATTCAAGCGTGCTTCTTTACGCTGCGCATCAGTCCTTGCTATTGCTTGTTTTTTACACGCAGGGCAACTCACCCACACTTCGGTGTCGAAATCGGAGAGTTGCTTGTTTTGATCCTGAAAACGGGGGTTGGTCATGGTGTTTGTGTTTGAAATACTAAACCCTGCAATTAGCCGAAATGTTTAAAAAACGGGCAATCAGGCTTGAAATTCGCGTTGCTTGCCTGATATTTCTGCCTAAAATTTTTCTACTTTTGTCACAAATCGCCACCCCGCGTGTCTATTCCTGTAAACAACCCTGTAACGTGCAACAATTCAACACCCTCTATCAAACTCATTACGCCATGGTGCACCGGCTCGTGGCACGCCTGGTGAGCGATGGCGACGTGGTGAAGGACCTGGTGCAGGAGGTGTTTGTGAAATTGCACCTGCAATTGCAGGCCGGCGAAACGGTAGAGTATCCGAAGACCTGGCTGTACCGGGTAGCAACCCACGGGGCGATTAATCATCTTTCGAGAACCAAACAGCACCTGAATATCGAAGAGGCTTTTCAGGTATCAGAAAAAGAAGGGGCCGAACAATTACTGGAACGCAACGACCGGAAAAGGCAAATCGACCGGGCTATGATGAAGCTGGAGGAGCGCGACCGTTTGTTGCTGGCACTGTATGCCGATGGGCTGTCGTACCGTGAAATTGCCGAAATCAGCACCATCGGATTGAGCTCGGTGGGCAAACTGCTTTCGAGGGCTATTCAGAAATTTAAAAAATGTGCAGAAGATGAAGGAATTAATGTATTTGAATGAAGACCTGATTCAGCAATGGATCGACGGCGAATTGAGCGAAGAGCTGCTGGAGCAGGTCAATCAGCATCTTGCCAATTGTGAGCTGTGTCGCCAAAAAGCGGAACAACAGAAGGCACTGGCTTTTTCGATAAAAAATATACTTCAAGTTGAAGATGTAGCTATTCCTGAATTCAGGAGGAGCGAAACCGCAACCGGGGAAGCAGGAAACTACAACGATCTTCCCGTGAAAAACAACGAATTCCCCCAGAAAAACAGCACTTCTGTTCCTGAAATGAAGGCAGTGAATGCCGGGCCATTTAGCCGAACGTTAAGAACAGTCCCGCTCTGGCTCAAAATTGCAGCGGTGCTTATCCCTGCGTTCTGCCTGGTGCAGGTTCTTATTCAACCCGACAACACCTATCAGCCCTCGCACGACGAACTGCTGATGTACCAGTCGCTCAGCGATATGGATGCCAACGCGGCATTTCAGGAACGGGTGATGGTGACCACTTCGACCAATCAGGAGGGAGAAATTGTGGATGTTGAAATACGATAAATCGAGTAAATAAATTCCAAACTCACCAAATAAAACAGAGTATGAAACGCAATTATTTCACTTTGCTACTTGTAGCGATTTTCGCCGTCTCAATGAGTGCACAATCGCTCGCCGATCTTTACAAATCGGGCGAAATCCGTCTTACTCCCGATCCTGCTTATGCAGCCAATGCCAATTGGGCCAGCATTTTTCACGATTACAAGCACAATGAAGAAGGTCGCAGTACCGGCGAAAGCAAAAGTCTGGTGGTGGCTCCCGATGGTTCGCTGTATGTAAGTCACCGTACCCGCCATTCGCTTTCGCGCTTCGATGCACAGGGCCAATACCTGGGCGATTTCGGCAAGAAAGGCGGAAAGAGTCAGGCCGATTTCATCTATATGCCATCGGTACAGGGAATTATGGATGGAAAATATGTGTATACCACCGCAGTCGACGGACGCATGCATTTTTTCAATCTCAACGGCACATGGTATAAAACACTGAAATTAAACTACATGCCTCTGCACAGCGTAGCCTTACGGGGCGGTAAAATTGCCGTACTGGGTTATGTTCCTTACAAAAATTCGCAGGCCCGCATTATGGTATCCATCGTAAACGTAGCCGATGGAAAAGAAAAAGTAATCCGTTCGGAATTTCAGCCTTATGCCACGCAGAAAAAGATTGTGATCGATCCTTACTTCTATAAAGATGCCAACGGCAACGAACAGCGCATCGGCAACTGGATTACCACCAGTCTGCCCATGACCGACCCATCCTTATACCGCCTGCGCATGGAAGTAAACAAAAGTGGCAACCTGGTTACCGCCAATCCGGCCACCGGCGAAATCATCACCTACGATCCCGCGGGCAAGGTCCTTAGCCAGTTTACGGCCGGATTAACTTCCGAAAAAATAAGCGCCGACGATAGGGAGGAATATTACCAGAAAGCCCTGGAGCACCTGAAAAAGCTTGAAAAAGACGTGGAGAGCGCCGAAAAACACAAGGAATACTGGAATCATTACCTGGCGCAGTACCGGGGGCAGCTCAGCAAATTTCGCGACCCGGCCAACTACCCCGACCAGCTACCCGGATTTTCGGAGCTCATCATCGATTCCGACGACAACCTGCTGCTGTTTCGCTTCACCCGCGAAAAAGGAAGCAACCAGTTCGATGT
>CAZLHC010000055.1:0-18837 GCA_964559265.1 uncultured Paludibacter sp.
TGTTGGCATGCGAGTTCCATACGACCGTTGAAAAAACAATAATTACCGTATGAAAGAGTTTTTATTACTAATGTTGTTTATCACAACACTTTCCCTAACCGCCCAAACCAGTAAACTAGTTGAACCTACTCAAGCTGGTACGCTTCGCAACTATTTTACCGAACAGGAAAAAGCGACACTTACCACTCTTACTCTGAAGGGGAAAGTGGACGCCCGCGATTTTGCTTTCATGCGCGACGAACTTAAAGCGTTGAGTACTCTTACCATGCAATTGGCTACCATTCAGTCGTATTCAGGAACCTCCGGAACTCATTCGGGTCAACTACTAACCTATCCTGCCAACGAAATACCGGCTTTTGCCTTTTATAATCCGGTGCTTCTTACCTACAAACCAGGACTTACTTCTGTTACGCTCCCCCTATCGGGCACCTCCATCGGTACGCAAGCCTTTTATTTTTGCTGGAATCTTACAGCTATCAATCTGCCCAACAACCTGAAACGAATTGGCGATTACGCATTTTATGGCTGCTATGCATTGAATTCGTTTTCGGCTTTATCCACGCATACCCGTTTTTCAACCGACAACAACGGAATACTCTATAATAAAAACAAAGACACCTTATTTTTGTGTCCCAATGCAAGAGCAGGCAACATCAGCTTACCTGCTTCGGTGAAGCACATCGACAATTCGGCATTCGAAAATTGCTACAATCTGACTTCTGTAACACTTCCCACTTCACTGGTTTCCACAGGGTCGTACGCCTTTGCCTACTGCTCAGGCATCACCGGCAATCTTACACTTCCGGCCTCACTAACCACACTGGGCGACGGAAGCTTTTACGGATGTTATAATCTTACCGGAACAGTAAGCTTTCCGGCCTCACTTACCAAGCTGGGGAGTTTTTGCTTTTTCGAGAGCTATTCAATTCAGGCTTACAACATCGACAGCTCCAATCCCCGGTTTAGTTCGGTCGATGGGATGCTATATAACAAAACGGCCGACACTTTATTTAGTTGTCCGGCAGGAAAGCCGGGCCAGGTAAATCTGCCCCAATCACTGAAACTTATTGGCAGTCATGCATTTTACGGCTGCAGCAAACTAACCGGAACGCTAACCATTCCTGCCTCAACCGATTATATAGGCTATTATGCTTTCAACGGATGCACCTCTCTCACCGGCTATTCGGTAACTACCGGCAACAACTGGTTCGGAGCAGACAAGGGCGTTTTGTACAGCAAAAATTTCGATCGCCTTATAGCCTGTCCGGCAGGTTACAGTGGAACTTTTTTGCTTCCTGAAAACATCCTCAGCATCGATCCCGGCGCCTTTAGTAATTGCACGCAACTAACCGGGACGCTGTCGCTTCCCTCTACACTTAGTTGGATTGGCGAATATGCATTCTACAATTGTCCCGGATTGTCGGGTTTTGAGGCCAGCAACGCTAATCCCTGGTTTTCGACCAGCGAAGGACTCTTGTTCAACAAAAACAGCGACACCTTGTATATTTGCCCTTTCAGCAAACAAGGAGAATATACACTGCCTGCCGGAGTAAAACACATAGGTGCAGGTGCATTCAGTGGGTGCACGAATCTCAGTGCCGTTAGTTCGACACAAGGACTTCAATCGCTTGGATACGCCGCTTTTTCAGGATGTACTAATTTGCAAACAGTAAATTTGCCGGCATCGATAACATCAATTGAAAATAACGCCTTTTATGGTTGCACCGGATTGAACAGGCTGAGCATTGCCCAACCACAACCTCCTGTTGTTGGCTATTACACCTTCGAACTGGCTAATCAGGGGGCTGCACAACTTGTTGTTCCCACCGGTTCGTTGCAGTTGTACCGCAACGCTCCCTACTGGCAAAACTTTGTGCTTATTACCGAACAGTACTTCAGCACCTCAACTCCGGAAACTACTTCATCGCAACTGGTAATTTCATCAACTTTCAGCGGATTGAATATTAAGGGACTTATCCCCGGACTACCCCTCGTTATTTACACTGCTGCCGGTAGAGAAGTTGTTAGCACAAGCGCAACGACTACCGAACTCACACTCCCTTTTCAGGCAAAAGGAGTTTTCATTATCAGCAATGGAAACAACAAGCTGAAGTTCATTCTGTAAATCCTTCTTTCGTTTAAAAAAGCTGTCGATATGCTGAAATGAGTTGTAGGACCCAATTAACCCGTATACATTTGCCACAAAAAAACTGAACCATGCGAATACGAAAAAACATTGCAGTAAGCGAAGAAGGATTTCTGTTTAATCCAACTACCGGCGATTCCTTTTCAACCAACGGAATCGGAGCATTGATAATCCGCTTACTAAAACAGGATAAAACCCTGTCGGAAATTACTGAAGCAATTTGTGAAGAATACGACGCCGATCGATTGCTGGCCGAACGCGACGTGGAAGAATTTGCTTCCCTGTTGAAAGATCATAGCATTCTCGATTAAAAAAGCCAGCTATGAAAACGAAACTAATAATTGCAGTTACTGCACTCAATGCGATCGACAGTCCGGGGCCCGGAGTTGCCGTCATTCGCGCCATCCGCGAATGTCCCGACTTTGAAGCCCGCATCATTGGCTTATCCTATGAAGCACTGGAACCCGGCTTGTATATGCACGACCTGGTCGACAAAACCTACCAAATCCCGTATCCTTCGGCAGGTACCGATAGTTTATTGGCCCGGCTCGAATATATACACCAACAAGAACAACTGGAAGTAATAATTCCCAATTTCGACGCTGAGCTATTCAATTTTATTAAGCTACGCGACAAACTCAGTTCCATGGGCATCCGGACCTTTTTGCCCGATCTGGTACAATTTGAAGCCCGCGATAAAGTTAAGCTATTCGATTTCGGCGAGAAAAATGGATTTTTAGTGCCCAAAGACCGCATCCTCCACGAATTCAGAGAACTCAAACACGTTGAAAATGAGTTGGAATATCCGGTAGTAGTAAAAGGCAAATTTTACGATGCCGTAATTGCCAACAGCTACGAACAAGTCGAAAAAGCATTTCTTAAAATACTGGCAAAATGGGGCCTTCCCATTATTTTACAGGAATTTATAAAAGGAACTGAAATTAACATCGCAGCTCTTGGCGATGGCAATGGAAATGCCATCAGCATTATCCCCATGCGAAAGCTGTATATTACCGACAAAGGAAAAGCGTGGGCAGGCATTACACTCGACGACGACAGGCTGGTTGAACTTGCCCGGAAATTTATTAAAGCAACAAGCTGGCGGGGCGGCTGCGAGTTGGAAGTAATGCTTACCGACGATGGTAAGCCTTACATTATGGAAGTTAACCCCCGCTTTCCGGCATGGATCTACCTAACAGCGGCTGCGGGGCAGAATCAACCGGCAAGCCTTGTAAAAATGGCCATGGGACAACAAGTTGTGCCCTTTACAGAATACGAAGCTGGCAAAATTTTTATTCGATATGCATGGGATTTAATAACCGATATAGCCGAATTTCAGAAAATATCGGGCAACGGAGAACTTTAAACATACAACTACAATGGAAAAAAAACGATACGAACGCCCTACGCTGCGTAAAATGAATACTGGTTTGATGAATAAATTCGGAACTAAAACCGAAAATGTACCAGTAACCCACATCGAAAGTGTGAGTGTAAAAAGTCTTATCAACGAATACGGATCACCCCTTTTTGTGCTATCGGAACGGCAAATTCGCAGGAACATGCGAAATGCTGCGCGCATTTTCCGCACCCGCTATCCAAAAGTTCAATTTGCATGGTCGTACAAAACCAACTACCTCGATGCTGTGTGTCAGATTTATCACCAGGAAGGTTCGTGGGCCGAAGTAGTCTCCGGATTTGAATACGACAAAGCACTAAAAAACGGAGTACCCGGCAATCAGATTATTTTTAACGGCCCCGATAAGTCCGACGAACAGCTACTCCAGGCTTCGCGCAACAATTCGCTGATTCACATCGACCATTACGACGAATTATACACCCTCATCCGGCTAAGCGAAGAGCACCAGCTCACTCCAAGAGTGGCCATACGCATCAACATGGATACAGGCATTTATCCAAAATGGGATCGTTTTGGCTTTAACTTCGAAAATGGTCAGGCCTGGAATGCGTTAACCCGGATATTGAACTCTACACGGTTACAATTGGTTGGACTTCACTGCCACATCGGTACCTTTATGCTTTCGCCATCGGCCTACGCCATTGCTGCACGTAACCTGTGCGAGTTGGCCTGGAGCGTTAAAGAACGATTTGGCAAAATGGTGGAATACATCGATTTAGGGGGTGGGTTTCCTTCGACGAATACCCTGAAAGGAGCTTACCTGCCAGGTACCGACACAGCACCATCGCTCGATCAGTTTGCCGATGCTATTACCGATGTCATTCTGGGATATGGGTTCCGACCCGAAGAACTGCCCTTACTTGTTCTCGAATCGGGCCGCGCCCTTATTGATGACGCCGGTTACCTCTTAGGAACTGTATTGGCAACCAAGCGCTTATCCGACGGTCGACGGGCAACAGTACTCGACTTTGGAATTAATTCGTTGTTTACTTCGTTTTGGTACGAACATAAGGTGAGTCCTGCTCAAGCACATGGAAATCAAACCGAAGAAACGGTATTGTACGGCCCGCTTTGCATGAATATCGACGTGGTACGCGAAAACATTCTGATGCCCCTTCTCGAAAAGGGAAATCAGGTGGTGGTGCACCAGGTGGGCGCCTACAACATGACCCAATGGATGCAATTCATCACTTTACGTCCGGCTATTGTGCTCATCGATGAAGAAAACAAGGCCCATTGCATTCGTAAGGCCGAATCGATGGAATACATCGATTCGCAGGAACAAGTACCTCACCACCTGAACTAACTTGCATGACCGTATCCGAACTAAAAAAAAACACCGGAATTGCATCCGAAGCTATCCTCAACAGTTATTCCATCCTTTTCTTTTTGAATAACCGTTGGATGGCTTTGGCGGTGCTGGCGGCAAGTTTTCTGAACTTTTATGCCGGACTAAGCGGACTTATTGCCACCACAACTGCCGTAGTGGTAGCGATGTTGCTTGGCTTCAATACCACCCAGCTTCGCACCGGCATTTATAGCTTCAACGCCCTGATTACCGGCATTGGATTAGGATCTTTTTTCGATCCGGGAAGTGTGTTTTTCGTAATGTTGCTTTTGGCCAGCCTGCTAACACTCATTATATCTATTGCCATGAGTGGCTGGTTGTTCAAATACGGACTCCCGTTTTTAAGTCTACCCTTTATTTTTACCTTTTGGTTTTTATTATTGCCCGCATCCGAATATGCCAACCTGGGGCTCACCTACCGTAATATATTCTGGATCAACGAACTATACGCCATCGGTGGAAACTCGTTACTCAACCTGTACCAACAGCTCGATTCAATGCAAGTCGGCTCCATCATCGAAACCTACCTTCGCTCGTTAAGTTCGGTTTTTTTTCAGGATAATCTGATTGCCGGAATTGTGGTTGCAGTCGGTTTGCTTATTTCTTCACGAATCTTTTTCTCCTTGTCAGTACTCGGTTTTATAACTGCCTATATATTTGCGTTGTTTGTAGGCTCCGAAGCTGCAAGCATTACCTATTACAATATCGGAGCTAACTTTATAATGGTGGCTATTGCAGTGGGTGGTTTTTTCATCATTCCCTCCAGAGCTTCCTACTTTTGGACGATCCTGCTGGTGCCCATTACCTCCATCGTGTTGATGTTTTTCACCAAACTGCTTGCTTTCGCACAATTACCGGTTTTCTCGTTGCCTTATACCGTAGTTACTGTGCTATTCGTTCATTTTTTGCAACAACGCGGTTCGGCCCGAACCCTTATTTTAACACCGCTTCAACAATATTCACCTGAAGTTAATCTGTATTCGTATCAAAACAACAAGGAACGACTGAGCCGGTTTTGGTACCTGCCACTTCAACTTCCTTTTTGGGGCGAATGGACGGTTACGCAAGGCTACAACGGGGAGTATACCCACAAGGATGATTGGGGAAATGCACTCGATTTCATGATTTTAGATCAGGAAGATAAATCGTACCGAGGCTCGGGTGCTGCGTGCGATTTGTACTATTGTTTCGGGAAACCTGTCACGGCTCCTGCCGATGGTGTGGTGGCCGATTGCATCGACGGAATCGACGATAACGAACCAGGACAGGTTAATACGGTTCAAAATTGGGGCAACAGCATTGTAATTCACCATGCCGACGGACTGTATTCACAACTGTCGCATTTACGTAAAAATTCGATTAAAGTAAAAAAGGGTGAATTTGTTAAGGCGGGTGATGTGATTGCCCAATGTGGAAATTCGGGTCGTTCACCGTATCCTCATCTACATTTTCAACTGCAGGGCCAGGCCCAGATTGGCGCCCGCACGATTGCCTATCCAATAGCTTATTTTACCGAACTAAAAAGTGGGTTTACAACTGCCGGATTTCAACAGTTTAGTATTCCCGGAGTCTACAGCAAGGTATCCAATTTACAGCCCAATTCATTTCTTTACAATGCATTCAACATTCTGCCCGACACATCGCTCTGCTTTGTATGGAGCGACGCTAAAGGAACAGAACATACCGAACATTGGGACGCCTATACCGATGCCTACAATTACAAGTACCTCTACAGCCGTGAAACCGGAGCTGTGGCGTACTACACCTGCGACAAACAAATGTTCTATTTTATAAGTTATTATGGAAGCACCAATTCATTACTGTATCCGTTTTTCACCGCTGCCTACAAACTGGTACTTTCGGCCAACGATGAGCCGGTAGTGGATAAACTACCTTCACACCTGGCTCAAAAGTCATTCTTTTTAAACACCTTAAACGACTTTGCAGCACCTTTCAGACCACTAATCTCTGCCGATTTCCGACAGCTGCCCACCCGATTCGACACCAGGGTCGACACTCAGAGAGCCGAACTATCGACCGAATTGGCTGTTAGTTTTACCGGGAAGTGTTTTAACCGGAAAACACATTCGATTATGGTAGATCAACAAGGAATAAAGGCATTTAGTGTAACCACCTCAAAAACGACTATTTATGCAAAACGCGTTTTTTAACCTGATCGTTGCAGGGTTGCTAAGTTTCGCAACTCAACCGGCTATGGCGCAGGGTACAATTACCCCTGCGCAGGCCGACAGTCTAAGTTGGGAGTATTACCTGAACGGCGACTGGGACAGCCTTATCGAAATTGGCGAGCAGGCTCAACAGCAGGGGATAGGTTTTAAATATTTGCATCAGCGAATGGGGTATGTCTGGTATCTCAAGGGCGATTATTACAAAAGTAAGCAACACTATCAGAAAGCACTTCGTTACGACAGCGACGATGAAACCACCCTACTCTATTTGTATTACTCACAAATGGCTACCGGACATTTACTTTCGGCTCGCTATCATGCGGCCGGACTCCCGGTTGAAACCCGTACGTTATCGAAAATCACAAGGCAACACTGGCTAAATAGCGTGGACGCAGAATACAGTTATAAACGCCCCAATGCTTTCTACAGAGACAACGACCTGCGTGGAGATGGAATTTACCGCCGTATCGGATTGCATTTGCTGCCCGGTTACCGGATTTCGGTATATCAATCGCTTTCGGGTTACCAGCAGAACACCGAATTCGGAAATTCGACCAGGCAATTAGAATACCTTGGCAGCGTCAGTGCACAGGTGAGTGCCCCCATTACTCTTACAGCAGCCTATCATTTTACAGGCACCCGCTACACCCAGTTGCCCGATAGCTTCTACCTTCCCGGCCATCAGATTGCCGCTCGAATAAACTACCAGTGGCGGCGATTCGACTTTTCGGCCAGCGGCTCCCATTTGACAAACAGCTATTTACAGGTAAATCAAATAGGATTACACTGGGGAACCGGTTTTTCACTGCCTACCTCCATCTACCTGAAAACTTCGGTGTATTGGCTTACCGATACCTGGGATGACTCAACTACCCCCGGGGTCGATCGGTTCGCGCACACTGTAGTTGAGCAATCGGTCGGTGCTATGGTTTGGAAAAACCGACTTTGGGTCGAAGCAAATGTAACCCTTGGCAACCAAAACTATTTTACAGTAGCCGATGGACTCTATTTCTACAACTCACCCGACCCGATTGTACACAAATCGGGTGTTCAACTTACAGCCTTTCTCACCAAAAATCTGAGCACTACCCTTCACTACGGAATCGAAAAAAAACATTGGATAGCAAATGATGAATACTATTATCAACAAGGATTAACCGGAGGAATTATATGGAAACTTTAAAAAAATGGATGCCGGCACTACTGTTGTTGCTGGCTACTTATGCATCGACACAAAACACATCGGCCTGGCAGGAAGCGTTTTACAGAAGCTACGAGGCCGAAACAAAATCAAACTTCAACCAGGCAATTAACGAACTGGTAAGAGTATACAAGAAAGACGACTATTTTGTAAATCTACGGTTGGGCTGGCTGTATTTCTTAGCAAAAAACAATCAGAAATCGGAACAATTTTACCGCACTGCCATCCGGCTTCAACCCTATTCCATCGAGGCCCGCTTTGGCCTGGTGAAGCCTCTGAGTGCCACTGCCCGGTGGGATCAGGTGCAACTCCAATATTCCGAAATCCTGAAAATTGATCCTCAAAACACGATGGCCAATTATTGGCTGGGCGTAATTCATTACAACCGAAAACAATTCACCGTGGCTGTTCGTTTGTTCGAAAAAGTAGTCAATTTATACCCACTCGATTACGATTCAGTAATTATGCTGGCCTGGACCAAACTCAACCTGGGTAAAACAGCCGAAGCCCGGCTGCTTTTTAATCACGCCCTTACCTTACGAAAAAACGACGAATCGGCACTTCAGGGATTAAAACTAATTAAATAAGCCGCCAGGGCTATCATTTTGATTGCATGAAAGCCATCCTGTTTACGTTTTTGCACATTTACAGGCAAATAATAAACCAATTGGTTTTTTTATTCCTGTAAAAAACTATATCTTTGCCCGCAGAATAAAAAAACTAAAACACCGATTTAATTATGTTTCCAGTATCAGACCGTTTAGCAGCCCTTTCCCCATCGGAAACGCTGGCCATGTCGCAAAAAAGTAACGAGCTGAAAGCTCAGGGTATCGACGTTATTAACTTAAGTGTGGGAGAACCCGATTTCTTCACCCCTGATCATATAAAGGAAGCTGCCCGGCAGGCCATCATCGACAACTTTTCGTTCTACTCGCCGGTACCGGGCTACCCGGCTCTACGCAATGCGATTGTTGCCAAACTTAAAAATGAAAACGGATTGGACTACAAAGCCGATCAGATAGTATGCAGCAATGGTGCTAAACAATCGGTTTGTAATGTTATTCTGGCCATCATTAGTAAGGGCGACGAGGTAATTATCCCAGCTCCTTACTGGGTAAGTTACCCCGAAATGGTTACATTAGCCGATGGGAAATCAGTTATTGTTTCTGCCGGAATCGAACAGGATTTTAAAATTACGCCGGATCAACTCGAAGCGGCAATTACTCCGAAAACCAAGGCTCTGATTCTTTGCTCACCTTCGAACCCCACCGGTAGTGTATATTCAAAAGAGGAACTGAAAGGACTAGCTGATGTACTGGCAAACTATCCGAATATATATATTTTGTCCGACGAAATTTATGAACATATCAATTATTTAGGACATCATGAAAGCATTGCCCAGTTTGAGAATGTTCGCGAACGGGTAGTAATTATTAACGGAGTATCGAAAGCATATGCCATGACAGGCTGGCGTATTGGTTGGATTGCCGGTCCGAAATGGATCGCATCGGCCTGTAATACACTTCAGGGACAATACACTTCGGGCCCGAATTCGGTAGCTCAAAAAGCTGCGGAAGCTGCCTACACGGGAAGTCAACAGCCCGTAGCTGATATGCGCACAGCCTTCGAACGACGCAAAAACCTTGTCGTACAACTCGCTCGCGAAATCCCGGGTCTTAAAGTGGCCGACCCACAGGGCGCTTTCTACATCTTCCCCGATGCTTCGGCATTTATTGGCAAATCATACGAAGGACGTAACATTGAAAACTCCGGCGACCTGGCCCTGTACCTACTCGAAGTGGGCCATGTAGCTTGCGTCGGTGGGGGTGCTTTTGGAGCTCCTAATTGTATTCGTATGTCGTATGCTACTTCCGACGAAAATTTGGTTAAAGCATTCACTCGTATCAAAGAAGCGTTATTAAAATTAAAATAGGCACAAGAACCTACTGACAGTTAATCCTGATAATGGAAATTTGATTTCTATTATCAGGATTTTTTTTGAAAACAATGTTAAATACCCTTCATTTTAGCACTTGTTGGGTAATTTTCACCAATCCACAATCAGTTTGTTTAAATTTATAAAGATTAATCTGTATATTTGCGCCCAAAGGCACAATAATGAATCTACTTTCTCGCTACATAAACCTTGGAACCAACCACCTTACAGATCTCAAAAAAATTGAGACGGTCAGGCTGTTTAACGCTCTTGCGATGGTAGGGATGCTGATCCATCTGTCCGTTTTTTTAGTTTTCTTTGTTGTCGACATTCCTTACCTTGGTAATCTGAACCTCATTTTTATTGCCTGGCTGGCGCTTATTCCTTATTTCAATTACCAACGTAAAATCCGCTCAGCAGTAGTGTGGGGTAATCTGGTGTTTGCTCCTATGGTACTTGCGCTTGGATACACCTACAGTGGAGCACAATACATCGAGGATTTTCTGTTTATAGGCTTAGCGCTTACCTTCTTTTCTTTCAACAAAAAGAAGTTTCTGCTGATGTTTTCAATCCTTAACTTTCTTACTTATGTAATTATTTTGCTGGCTCGCCACAATGGCTGGTTTCCTCCGGTCAATGAGCTTATTTCTGCACACACTCCCCTGTTTCAAACTATAAACTTAACTGCAATCCTGACGGCCATGACTGCGATATTATATGCTATCAACCGCCATTACCGCCGTCTTGAATCCGACCTGAAAGCAAGCTCTAAGGAACTGCGCTTAAAAACCATGCTGGCCGAACAATCGCTCATCGAAGTGGAAAAAGCAAATGCCTCCAAGCTCAAACTAATTAAAGTAATCTCACACGATCTGCGGGGTCCTTTTACCGGATTACTGGGCCTTACCGAACTGATGGAAAAGCAATACGACAGGTACAACAAAGAAGAAATGAAAGAAATGCTGCGTATGTTAAGCGACAGTTCGAAAAACACCCTTACCCTGATCGAAAACATGGTTCAGTGGGCAAAACTGCAGAGTAATGGCTGGATAATGGAACGAAAGAACATCCGCCTCTATTCCATAGTTAAACAAAATGTTGAGATTTACACCAACATGGCAAATCAGAAAAACATTTCTATCATTAATGAAACGGATGAGTTTCTGCTGGTAAATGCCGACGAAAATATGTTAATGCTCGTGGTGCGTAATCTCATCAACAATGCCATCAAATTCACTCCCGAGGGGGGTGAGATTCGCATCCAGGCAATACCTAAACGCAGGTATGTGCGTATTTCGATTTCCGACACCGGAACAGGAATGAGTCCGGAACAAATTAACAGTATACTAACGAAAGACGAAAACAGTAGCGAACCGGGCACCTTGGGAGAGAAAGGAAGTGGACTGGGGCTTCTGCTTTGCAAAGAATTTGTTGAAAAACATAACTGCAGAATGTATATCGACAGCAACAAAGAGCAGGGAACTGTTGTTACATTCACAATGCCGGCCGCCAAACCGGAAAAAGTACCTGAGGGTTATTAAATCAATTAAAATCAACTCCGGATGAATACCATTCCCGACGATATTAAAAAAGACTTCAGTACAGCTTTATTGGCTGGCGAAAAGGCTCGTTGCTCACAACTAATCCGGGAGTTGTCACAACAACATCAAACAAAACTCGAAAGCATTTATGAACACCTGCTAAAGCCATCGTTATACACGGTAGGCGAGTTATGGGAACAAAATAAAATCACCGTAGCCACCGAACATCTGGCTTCGTCTATTGTCGATAGTATCCTAACTGAACTTTACATGCAAATAACCCCCTCTAAAACCAACGGAAAACGGGCAGTATTGTCGGGTGTACCAGGTGAAATGCATCAAATAGGAGTAAAAATGGTAAACGATGTGCTGGAAAAACATGGCTGGGAAACTTTTTTCCTGGGCGCTAATCTTCCCACCAAGGATTTGGTTAACTTTGCAAAAGGAGTTAAACCTCATCTTTTTGCATTATCAATGAGTCTGTACTTTAACTTGCCTGCGTTCATGCAGCTCCTCACCGAACTAAGAATCCATTTCCCCGACACTAAAATAATTATTGGCGGGCAAGGCTTTACACGGGGAGGTACCGACATCACCCGACGATTCAACAATATCGAATATTACAGCGATTTATTTCAACTGGAAGATAACCTTAAAAACAATTCCTATGGACCGACAAACATTAATCAACACAGCCTGCGAATTACCTGCAATAAACGCTGCAGCCGCCAAAGAATATGAAGCTAAAGCAACCCTGATGGCTGGTAAAGTAACATCGGTGTTGGCACAACGGGCCGACATTGTAGCATTGGTTGGCCCCGACAATCTCCTGATGATGGAAGATAATCATGCCAACCATGCCCGTTTCATAACATCGGTTCTTAAAAAAATGGATGCCGAAATTCTTACCGACACCATTTTATGGATGTTCAGAGCCTATCGCAGTCACGGCTTTTCGTCGCATTACTGGGCAGCACAACTAAATGCCTGGATTAAGACTCTTCATCAAGAGCATAGTGCGGAAGCATATCATGAAATTTATCCACTATACGAATGGATGCAAATTAACATCCCGATGTTCACATTGGTCTCCGAAACTCAACTAAACGAAATCACCCTTAATCATTAACCCTTGAAAGAATCATTAATCATACTGTCGAACTGGGCTGAAGAAATTCAACAATCACTCGTCAAAACCAATGCGTTTTGTATAGCCTTGTTCTCCCTCGACGGGAAATTACTCTTTAGTAACGAAGCATTTCAGTTACTAACTAAAAACGACCCGGTAGAAAGCTTTGTTAATCCCCGGTTCACAGAACTTTGTAAGTTAACCAAGGAAATTAATCCTGTTTTTGCAGGTGTACTTACCCTGGGCGACTATTACTCCATAAACACATCGATAGAAGCTAAAGTGTATTACAAACACAATCAACTGTTAATTACCGGTGGGGTCGATGTTTCGCAACTACTCGAATACAATATGATGATGCATCGGTTGAATCGCGAGAATGCAAATATGCAGCGTGAACTCATAAAAAAAACACGTACAATCGAACAATTTGTGAACTCATTAAAGGACACCAACGATGAACTGGAAAAAATGAATCTCGAATATGCAGCAATCAATGAAGAATTAACACACTCCAACAACGAAATAAGCATTTTAAATAACCAGCTATCCAACACCAACAAGCAGCTGAACGAACTAAATGCTACAAAAGATAAATTCTTTTCGATTATTGCACATGATTTACGAAATCCCTTTAATTCGCTGATAGGATTTAGCGAGCTACTTAAGCGAAATGCTTCAAATTACAGCACCGAAGAAATTATTGAATTTGCCAACGAAATGGTTGATTCGGCCAAACAAGCTTATCAGTTGGTCGAAAACCTTCTCGACTGGTCGCGTGTTCAGCGAGGTGCAGTTCGTCCTGAACCAGAATGGGTATCGGCCGGAGAAATCACCAGCGAAATCAAACAACTTACGTTCCGTCAGGCCAGCAGTAAGAATATTAGTGTAACTGTAGAAGCAGAGCCTGAAACAACTATTTTTGCTGATCGGGAAATGACCCGGATGGTATTGCGCAACCTGGTTTCCAATGCAATTAAATTTACACACGAAAATGGTTCAGTATCTCTGAATATTCAAACGAATTCTCATCACGCTCATTTTTCGGTCACCGACAATGGTGTTGGCATGGAACCCGAGCAGCTGGAACGTTTGTTTCACATCGATAATAAAACATCGAGAGCGGGTACGAATGGCGAACAGGGAACCGGGCTGGGATTAATACTTTGTAAAGAATTTATCGAACTGCAAGGAGGTGAAATCTGGGCAAACAGCAGCCCAAACATTGGAAGTGAGTTTCACTTTACGATTCCACTTCCTGCAAACCAAAAGTAACCCAACAAAATAAACGAATCCGAAAGCACCGTTCATGCAAAAATTTAAATTTGAATACCGAATCACGTTGCTCTACCTGTTAATCGGGTCGTTATGGATTTTATTGTCCGATAAAATATTGGAACTTGATGCCACCGCTTCTGCTGCCCGAATCAGCGACCTGCAAACGATTAAGGGCTGGTTTTATGTATCGGCAACAGCAATGATGCTTTTCTTCTTTGTAAGAAAGCACCTGCGAAAGCTGAGAGCTACCGAGGCTGAACTTGAGAAACATCGGATGCATTTAGCCGAGTTAGTTGAAAAGAGAACGGCAAGTCTGGACGATGCTATTCATCAACTAAAGGAAGCAAATCAACAACTTATCGTTCAAAACGAAGTTAATGAATCTCAAAACCAGGAACTTAAAAAGGCATTGAATGAAGTTCGATCAACACAGGTACAACTTGCTCAGGCCGACCGAATGGCTGCGATTGGAATTCTCACCTCCGGAATAGCCCAGGAAATTCAATCGCCTTTAAAATCAATCGACCAAAATGCTGGTTTGATACTCCAATATATCGCACAAAAGGAGTGTAGCCTTTCTGAAGTACCTCAGTGGATTCAACAAATTAAGAAAAGTACAAAGCATATTTCGACAGTGGTGAGCGGTATGCATCAATTAAGTAGCGGTCAGTTCAACTCGCACGAAACCTGCGAAATTCACACCATACTCGATAATTGTCTGGCCATTCTTCATTATCATCTTTCGAATCGTATAAAGATTGAAAAACGATATTCCGACTCCGCTCTTCAGGTGGCAGGGAATCCCGGCCAGCTTCATCAGGCATTTATAAGCATTATGATTAATGCTGTTCAGGCTATTACGGGTGAAGGAGTCATTAGAATATCAACCAACAATGAAGAACCTGTTTGTTGTGTTTGTATCGCCGACAATGGCTGTGGAATCGCCGAGGGCGCACTTATCCACGTAACCGATCCGTTCTTCACCACAAAAGAACCCGGAAAAGGAAGTGGGCTCGGCTTATCGATTACCTACACCCTATTAAAAAATCATGGTGGCGATATGGAAATTCAATCGACACAGGGTGAAGGAACCACTGTCAGAGTAATATTACCTTTAATAAAACAGGAATAATGGAAAAAAAGACAATTCTGTATGTTGATGACGAATCGCTCAACTTACTGCTTTTCAAAATGAATTTTGAAAAAAGCTACCACGTAATTACCTGTGAGTCGGGTGTAGAAGGGCTTAACATCCTCAAGAACAACGAAAGTATACAAATCGTAATCAGCGACATGAAGATGCCTCGTATGAATGGTATTGAGTTTATAAGTCAGGCACACGCTATTGCCAGCCACCTCCGCTACTATATTCTGACCGGGTTTGAAATTTCCGACGAAATACAATCGGCACTTGATTCGGGCCAGATAAGGCGCTATTTTCAAAAGCCATTTAATGTAAATGAAATAATCTGCGAAATTGAAGATAACGGTAATTAAGTTCAAAACCAGCAACCCCGCATTTAACTAATCGTATTTTGGGTATTCAATCGACTTTAGTGCTATTCAATTCAGCAAAAATCGTCTATCAATTATCCCAAAAAAGGCTGTCCTCCTGTAGAGAACAGCCTTTTTCTATGAATTGCAAGCTATGTCGGTTTATTCAGCAGCAGTTTCAGCAGCCGGAGCTTCAGCAACAGCCACTTCTTTCTTAGCACCACCACGACGCGTACGAGCCGCTTTTTTGGTAGTTTTTTCTTTCAACATATTTTCGTTGTAGTCAACCAGCTCGATAATACACATTTCAGCATTATCTCCCAAGCGGAAACCGGTACGAAGAATGCGGGTATAACCTCCGGGACGATTCGCAATTTTCTGCGATACGTTCTGGAACAATTCGGTAACCGCTTCTTTGTTCTGCAGGTAGCTGAACACCACACGACGCGAATTAGTGGTATCGTCTTTCGACTTGGTAAGCAGAGGCTCAACATACACACGCAATGCTTTAGCTTTTGCAAGGGTTGTAGCGATTCTCTTGTGCTGGATAAGGGAAATTGCCATGTTAGCCAGCATTGACTTTCTGTGAGCCGTTTTACGGCCTAAATGATTGAATTTCTTATTATGTCTCATTTCGTTTAGTCTTTATCTAATTTATACTTGGCAATGTCCATTCCGAAAGACAGGTTCAAGCTTTCCAGTTTTTCGTCTAATTCGGTAAGCGATTTCTTACCAAAGTTGCGGAACTTTAATAAATCGTGACGGTGATATCCGGCAAGCTGACCTAATGTTTCCACATCAGCAGCTTTCAGACAATTCAGGGCACGTACCGAAAGATCCAGATCGGTAAGTTTTGTTTTCAGCAACTGACGCATGTGAAGGAATTCTTCATCAAATTCGTCGGTAGTTTCGGTTTCAACCACTTCGAGTGAAATCTTTTCGTCGGAGAAGAGCATAAAATGATGAATCAAAATTTTAGCGGCTTCTTTCAACGCATCTTTCGGATGAATCGAACCATCGGTATCGATATCGATGGTCAATTTATCGTAGTTGGTAACCTGCTCCACACGATAATCTTCCACCGAATATTTCACATTGCGGATAGGTGTAAAGATAGCATCGATAGGAATAATACCCAACTCACCTGTATGCGATTTATTTTCCTCTGCCGGAAGATAACCACGGCCCTTACTTACAGTGATGTCGATCTGAAAACTGGCTGTCGGATCCATTTCACATACGATGTGATTGGCATTCAACACTTCGAAACCGGTAAAATACTTACCGATATCGCCGGATTTCAGCATGGTAACACCATTTACATTTATAGTAACTTTCTCCGAATCAACATCTTCAACAACCTGCTTAAAGCGAATTTGTTTCAGATTCAGAATGAGGTTAGTCACATCATCAATAACTCCCGGAATTGTAGAATACTCATGATCAATACCATCAATTTTGATAGCTGTGATTGCGAAACCTTCTAATGACGACAGAAGAATGCGGCGCAAAGCATTACCTATTGTAATACCGTAACCGGGCTCCAGCGGGCGGAATTCAAATTTTCCGTGAAAATTGTCCGCTTCCAACATGATTACCTTATCGGGTTTTTGAAATGCTAATATAGCCATGGTTTCACTGTTTTATTGTTTTGAGTACAACTCAACGATTAATTGTTCTTTAATGTTTTCAGGAATATCTTCGCGTTCGGGTTGGTGCAGATAAGTTCCGGCCATAGCCGAAGCATTCCATTCAATCCAGGGATATTTAGAGTGGTTGAAGCCGTTAAGCGATTCGTTTATAACCACCATCGATTTGTTTTTCTCGCGAACTGCAACTACCTGACCGGGTTTAACCTGATACGAAGGGATGTTCACCACTTTACCATCAACGGTAATATGACGGTGACCAACCAACTGACGTGCACCGGCACGGGTTGGAGAAAAGCCTAAGCGGAAAACGATATTATCGAGACGCGACTCGAGCAACTGGAGTAAGATAACCCCGGTAACCCCCGGATTACTTTTAGCTTTTTCGTACATATTACGGAATTGTTTCTCAAGAACTCCATACGTATATTTTGCTTTTTGCTTTTCACGCAGCTGAATACCGTATTCCGACGATTTCTTGCGGCGATTGTTACCGTGCTGTCCGGGAGGATAATTCTTTTTCGATAAAACCTTATCGGGACCGAAAATAGCTTCTCCAAATTTACGGGCAATTTTTGATTTGGGTCCAATATATTTTGCCATTGTTTTTTATTTTTAATTTTACACGTTTAGGACGAATTGGTGCTCTACGCACGTACATCCTGATTAACAAATACCTGAATTATACTCTTCTGCGTTTAGGAGGACGACAACCGTTGTGGGGCAGTGGAGTAACATCCACGATCTCGGTAACTTCTATACCAGCACCATGGATGGTACGTATAGCCGATTCGCGACCATTACCTGGTCCCTTAACGTACGCTTTTACTTTGCGTAAACCCAAATCAAACGCCACCTTAGCGCAATCCTGAGCAGCCATCTGTGCTGCATAAGGAGTATTTTTCTTGGATCCGCGGAACCCCATTTTACCGGCCGATGACCATGAGATAACCTGACCGTCGCCATTGGTAAGGGTCACAATTACGTTGTTGAACGAAGAATGAACATGTAACTGTCCAAGGCCGTCAACCTTTACTACCCTTTTCTTGGCTGCAACTGTTTTCTTTGCCATATCTTTTTTTATTTTTTAAGCTGAACTAAAATTTCGCTGAATTAACTCTTATTTAGTTGCCTTTTTCTTATTGGCAACCGTTTTCTTCTTACCTTTACGGGTACGGGCATTATTTTTCGTACTCTGACCTCTCAACGGAAGTCCGATACGGTGACGAATACCACGGTAGCAACCAATGTCCATCAATCGCTTGATGTTCAACTGTACTTCCGAGCGTAAATCACCTTCTACCTTGTAACCGGCGCCGATAATCTCGCGGATTTTAGCTGCTTGGTCGTCAGTCCAATCTTTTACTTTGATGTTGACATCTACTTCTGCAGATTCCAAAATCTTTTTTGCACTACTGCGACCTATTCCGTAGATATAAGTCAATCCAACTTCCCCGCGTTTGTTTTGGGGTAAATCTACTCCGACAATTCTTATAGCCATAAACT
>CAZLHC010000056.1:0-18755 GCA_964559265.1 uncultured Paludibacter sp.
TCCATAATGCTTAGTATCTGATATCGAAGTTAGCTTTCAGGTTTTTATGCGTATCACGCAGTACAAACAGGTTTTTGCGAAGCATTTCAGTTTGTGAGAAATTGAAGCTATAGCCAAAAATCACAATGTTTTCGGGACTGAATGACGGCTCTTGCTGGTAGCGGTCGAGCAACGCCACCATATCGTTTTCGTTGATACCCGCTTCAATAAAATAGAGGTGTTTGCCACACAAGTATGCCGTATAACCGGCTAACTTTACCTCCTCCACTTTTGCCCCAAAGCCATACCCGTCTTTTACTAACCAGGTTTCGAGCACAGTTTCCTTGCCAAACAGCGATAAAGTATCATTGTTGGTAAATAGTTCCGTATCCTTAAATTCTTCTAATTTATCAATCGTATCTTCCGACGGCTCTACCAATGTGTAGTGTTTAAAGCCGAAATCAATTTCAGCTTTTGTTTCCGATTTAATTTTTGTGGCGGCGCGTTTAATTCGTTCTATACCGATATAATCTAAAGTGTGCGGATATGAATTTGTGTCAAGAAAATCTATTATCTTCTGAACTTTAGGCTTATCGTTTACAGAAGAATTTGCCAGTTTAATATTTAGATCTTCTGGCATTTGAATTGATATGAATTTACGATCTCCTTTTACTGAATTTAAACTTAATACCGATTCTGCCAATGTTCCTGATCCAGAGAAAAAATCTAAACATATAGAATCTAACTCAGACCCTATTTCTAATATTTTTTTGATTAAGTAAGTAGGTTTTGGAAAATCGAAAACATCTCCCATTTCATATTTTCGTAATTCAGAAGAGCCCTGTTCTGTTATTACACCAGTTTCATCCCATATTTCATCTTCTTCATCATCGTCATTTGTTATTGCAACATCGTCAAACCAAATGGTTTTTGCCTTGAAAGTTCCTTTTCTATATTTTTCATATATACCATATTCGCCAGTTGTTTTGATTCGTCCTACAATATTGCTCTCCATCGAATTTTCGGAATTGTTTTTTTTTAGTTTGGTTTTACCCCAACGCCAGCAACTTTCGCTACCTTCACTATTATATGGGAGGACTTCAATGCTGAATTCAATTGTTCTGGTTAATGAGATCATACAATAACCATTCTCGTCTACCACATGAGGATTAACATATATAGGGTAAAATAAATTGGGACGATTAAATCTTCCGTATTTAGGATTACGATTTCTCAATTCTCTTTCTGAGTATTCACTAATAGAATCAAGTTTAGGATTACTTGAAATTTCTTTTTTTAGTTCATTTATTATAGTGTTTTCGCTCTTTGTGTATACAAGTAAATATTCGTGAGTTTTAGCCAACTGTTTGTAAGTCTGACCTCTCTTGTTGGACTGTACTATTATTTGAGATAGCATATTTTCCTCCCCAAACACACTATCACAAATCAATTTTAGGTTAGCCTGTTCGTTATCATCGATAGAAATAAAGATAACTCCGTCACAGGAAAGCAAGTCGCGGGCAAGCAACAAACGGGGGTACATAAACGTAAGCCATGCCGAATGGGAAGCACGTCCTTTGGTGGTGAGGTCGAAAATCTTTTGTGCCTGTTCTTCGCTAATGCTTAATTTGTCGATTAACTCTTGGGGTGTAAAATTGAAATTATCGTTATACACAAAGCCGTCCGAACCTGTATTATAAGGAGGATCGATATAGATACATTTTACTGCGCCGGTGTAAGATTTTAGCAAATGTTTGAGCCCGTCTAAGTTATCGCCACTGATATAGAGATTTTGGCTTTTGGTATTTTCGGGTTTTGCATTGTGCTCTTGGTCGGGTTGAATAACGGTGGTAGTATCAATAGAAGCTAATAATTTCGCATAGTTTTTCCCCAGAAAGTTGAGGTCGTAGCCTTCGTGAGTTATGTCCACATCGGCTTTAATCAGCTCTTTGAATTTATCTACATCGAAAAAACCTTCTTTGTTGAAACATTGGGGGAAATGAGCCTGTAACACTTCCAGTGTTTGGCTGTTCGGAGTTAAAGTCTCGTTGTTTTGGAGAATATCTTTTATCATGTGTGTATGTTGTTACTGCTATTTTGTCATTATAAAGAGTTTATTTTTTCTGTTTATTATCTCTCACAAGGATAATTATTTTGCTTTCTTTTTTAGTTTGTCAATCCTATCATCCAATTCTTTGGTTATTGTTTCTTTATATTGGTGTTGATAGTTATCTAAATGACTAAGTAACAAGCCTGACTTGTCAAGCGTAGGAATATTTTCCATCAAATCAATCAAATCTAATACACGTTGGATATCCTGATTAGCATCTAATTTTGCCGTTAATATTTTTACAACATAGCCTTTTTGAGTAGTACTGCCTTTCTGAATTATGACAGACAAGAACTCAAAATTATCAGCGAAATTAATATAACTGTCTTTCGTGAATGAGTTTACAGCCAATTTAAGAAACTGAGTTGGTAGGCTGTTTACAAAACTGCTGTCTTTTTCAATTATCAAATTGGTAAGTATATTTTTATATACTTCTTGAGTAGATAATGTTTCAAGTAATGCAAAAACTTCAGCAGAATTATTTGTCTGTGCATAGGTTAATAAGTCATTAAGTTTAGTTTTTGCTTTTTCTGTCGTTATTTCTCTACTTTCATAGATAAAGCAATGAGATATTAATTTGACAGATTCTTCATTGTCGTAATTATTAATACTATCAAACAGCAAATTAAGAATAGGTTGCAGCGTAAATCCTTTTTCCACAAGTTGCATGAACTGTGTGTTAAACGAATGAATTTTTAGTAACTTGCTTAGCTCTGGATTAATGCTTGTTTTATTATCAGTTATGCGATAAATATTTATCAAGAAATTTGAAATTTCTTGAATATATTTATTCCTTGTAATACATTCTTCAATATAATTCTGTTGTGTGAACCAACTCGGCTGATTCCACCAATTTCCTTGGTTACTATATTCAGGTCTTACAATTTTCCTGTCATTGACAATTAAACCGTATAAGGTTTGTGGTTGATCAGTCATTCTTTTATCAGGAATTAATTCTAACAATGGATTTATGAAGTTTATTATATCTGCAACTTCATCCATTGTTTTACCTCTCATTCGGGATTCATCGTTGTTTTGTCCAATGATTCTTGCGAATAAATGTGCGTATGAATCAGCATCAATATTTTTCTTATTTTTAAATATCCATTCAATTTTGTGATATTGATCAGTATCTGCACTTAACAAAACCTCGCCATTATCCCCCAAAGGGAGAACTTCAATTCTATCTTGAATGTATTTGTTGGATATTAAATGATTAAATTGTTCTTCCGAGTAATTTGAAATTTCTACATCACTGTGATAAACTGTGAATGTAGAGGATAATTCTATGGAAGTCTTTTTATCTTGAAAAATCCGTAATGTAGCATTAAATAAGGATTTCCAATATGAACCTTTATCTTGATTTTCTGCACGCTTACAATCATCTATTATTGCATGTTTTACTTTGCTGTCTTTTTGTGTATCTCGTAAAAAGGCATATTTGCAAAGATTTTCATGATTTTTGGTCTTGGAAATAACTATTGAAATATAAGGTTGAATTCGCTCATCAATTCTTTTCGCCAAGTGAGGTTCTATTGAAATCTCATTATTGACGTAAGCCATCAAATCAAAGTAGGCAACCAATTCTGTGTCTATCAATAAATTCCTAATAGCATTATCGATTCTATCAAAAATATAATTTGCTATGTGTTCTTTGTCGTCATTCCAAATACTTAGAATTTTCTCTGAGTTAAATGTTTCAATTGCATCTTTTACATCTGCTGCAATATCGTCAAATTGGTGGTATGAATTGGTCAATACTTTACTTAAGTCAGATATATCAACTTTTCCAAGAGCTGTTTGAGCAATGCGCATAAAGCGTTTTATGTTTTCGTCCTCACCTTGATACTCTTCATTGAAAATTTTGGGGGAGTTGATTATTTGATCATAATACTTAGAATATTCTTCTCTGATAATCAGCACACAACAAATTAGAGTTTCATATTTTTGAATAAAATCATTCTGATAATAATTCAACTCTGCCAATAAATTATTAAACAATTGAATTATTCGACGAGGATTCTTTGCATATTCTTTTGAAGCAACATTAATCGTTTCTGGTTTGAAATTTATTTTAGATTTTTCGGATATTTGCTTGGCGAAGGAATACATATCCGCTACTTCATAAGGTTTAATACGAATGGTCACATTGAAAAATTTGCGTAAGAACTCTTCTTTTTCCTTATCACAATCCAGATCCGTTTTGCTATTATTTATAATATGCTTTTTTAGAGCCTCATCATCAACCGGAATTACAAATACAATACTATACGGTTCAGAGCCAAAGAATGTTTTTATATCCGTAAGTAAGTTATAAGCTACTTCGCTACTGCATCTATCTATATTGTCAATTACAATGACGAGTTTTTCTAAATTCTGAACAGAATTATCGCCTTTTATCCATTTTAATACTTTGTTTGACGTTGACAAAGAATTAGAAACTATTTCTTTGAAACATTCCTCAAATTGTTCCGGTGCAAATAAATGTGGTTTTGTAACGGAGATTTTTAATTTTAGAATTAATCCTTGGAATATGGTATAAATTAAAGCGGCAAATGAAATTGTGGATGACAATATTAATCCAGTTTTCCATGTATTCTGATCAACGAATGAAAGTGATATTAAAAAACCTATAAAGAGTACTAATAGAACAATAATTGAGATTGGAATATTTTTCCAATTAAACTTATAGGTTTCGCCAACGTCTGTAGATTCATTCTCATAGAATTTTTTCATCAAATCAGTTTCTTCATACTTTAACTCCTCGCGCAACTTCAACAAAAACATTCTTCTAAATGAATCATTTACATATTGCCATGCATCATATGTGACAAATTTTACATTCTTTTCATCAAAGTCTTGTTGAGTTGTTTTGACGATTGACGATTTTCCTGTTCCCCAATTACCGAAAAGTCCAATAGTGAAAACTTTATTGGGTTCTGCATTATTTATAATTTTACTCAGATTGTCAGCGTAAATTTTCGTTTTAAGAAAATCGCTTTCCTTCAAGTTAATCTCTTTGTCAATGATAAAATTGTTTTGCATATATTTCTTGCATTGATAACTAAAATACTATCTGTTGTTTTTGAGCACTATTTCCAACACTTTTTCAGCTAACTTTTTCTCTCCATCCAGTACCTTAATAACCTTATCCGCAAACCAGAGTGTAATCAACTCTTTTTCATCGGTAGAGAGAAACTTTGCAAGAGCTACTACCTGCTCGCGCTTGATCGGTCGGCTACCCCTTTCAATCTTACAATACATAGGAGTGTCAATTTCTAGAACCTCAGCTAATTGACGTTGGAAGAGTTGCTTTTCTTCCCTTAATTGTTTGATTTTATTCGCAAGAAGCATATTTGTTACTATAAAGAATTGTTTGGGTTGTCAGAATATGACAAAGATATACATTTATTCACAAATAAAATGTAAGTGAAGGAAAAGTTTTCAACAAAATATAAAAAGGCAATTATTTCCAATAGATATTTTTATTCATTGTACACGGTCAATTTATTTAGTTGTTTTTTTAGTTTAGCTCCTGTGCGATTGCCAAACCAATAAACCTACATAATTAAACCGAGTAATTTGTTTCTCTGCTGTTCTGTCAGGGTAATTCAAGTTTATGGCAACTGTAAGTAAAGTCTGGCGGTCAAATTCATTGGGTAGAGCATATAGTAATTAACGTTAGTGATTTAATGGCTGCGGTGTTGTGGTTTGCGGTGTCTTTGGGCAACTGCTCAAAATGTATGATACATGTAGCACAAGCGCTTTTACCATTACCATAATCCTATTTAAATCATTGTCATTGCAGACAAGTACATACGAATATTCACTTGTATCAATAGTTCTCAGCGCAATCATAATCATTGCCAAACGAAATGCAATTAAGCCAAGCCGAATGCTTCCACGTAATCATTTACGCACATTTCGAGATATTGATGCTTAGTTGGTTCAAAGAAAGCATTGAACGCTTTTTGTTGACTTCTGCTTGACTTGGTGTGCGAGCTGTTTGTATCCGGCCAAAAATACAATTATGAAAGCAAATCACAACCGATTCCTTATGGTTCAATTATAAGTTCACTTTTCTGTTTATTCGACTGAAAATTCAATAATTTAATCATTTCTCATCTAATAATTTACCCTAAAAAAATCCGTGTGGTTTCACTGGCCTGCCAACTCACATTGCTTATATTACTTTTGCCTATTCGTTTTCTGCTTGTATATTTATCCCCGTCAAATCCCAGCTCGTATATTTCGCAAGTAAATTTTCTTTCCGGATTAACTCTAGCTTTATCTTTACCGGATTTATGATGGAAAAAGGCAGGTGCTTGAAGTTTAAAAGCAGATTGATAAGCTGAATGACTTGTTCGTATGCCGGACTATAATCCATATCGTTCATATCATCGAACATACTGTACCATTCTTCGTACTCAAATAAATTGCTGATGGTTTCCAGCAGTTGTGTCAACATGCAAAGCGACTCGCCGAAACGGTTTTGATCGTATAATTCCTGTGCAATTTTTACTGCTTCTTCAATTTTATAGGTCGTTTCGGTGAGATTTTCATTGATAGTGGTTAACGAAAATAATGTATGCATCAGTGCTGCATACATTTCAGTGCATGGTTCCGTTTGCGAGAGTACCTGCATCGTTTTTAGCTGTTCAAGTAAATGGTCGTTTTGTAAAAAATCGTATCGCTTCATTCAATATTATAGTAAGAAAAGTGCTATATCATTACTTTTCCTGCAACAAAAGGTAAACTATTGTTGCTTTCATCCCACTGCTTAATCCGGCCTCAACAACAATAGTTTACCTTTGTTTTTCTCACTCCGCTTCCTGCTCCCAGTACTTTGCCAGTATCTTTATCCTCGTAAGGTATAGCGATCCCTTTATTGCCTCCAGTTGGTCGTCGGGTAGCTCCAGGCCTTCCACAATCATGCTTTGTGTTTCCAACTGGTTGAAGTGATCGTTGGAATAAAGTGCAAGTGCAAGAATTTTGATGATCTGAAATTCGGTCATTTCCACACTCGTAATGCTGCTTCGATCGCGAAAAAGCTCATCAAAAACGGGAATTTCGATTCGCTCTTTGCGCATTAACTTATTGTTCATTTCTTCGATTTCGGCCAATGCTTTATTGTCGGTAACTGCTTGCCCGTCGTCGTTAATTTCGGTGGTGTACTCGCTTCTCCATTCAGTATAATACCGATCAACCGGTTCGTCTTCGGTAAGGTCGTTCAGGTAAATGGAGTCGCAAAGCAGGGTGAGTTCCTCGTATTCGTCGTCATTCAGTTCGTCGATATCGCGCGCCGATAGCTTTAAAAATCCGGCTTTTCGTTCTTCCGGAGTAAGATCGTCGATTTCCAACAGCCGCTTATTCACCGATGAATCCCACTCGTCATCGGTAATTTCATCTTCGCCCTCGTAAACCGAACCATCAACCAACAGGGTGTAGTTGCCTTCGCCTACCGTTTTTTTCAATTGGTTGATGATGCTCGCAGCCTGTGCATCGCTAAACGAATCGGTGCGGATAAATGCCGGCTTGCCATCCAAGCCACATTCAATTTCGATGAGTTCAATATCTTCGTCGTCTTCTTCCAGAATATATTTCGATAGGGTGTTGAATTCTTTATGGGGCTTAAATCCGAGGTCGTCGGCATACGCAATGGCCGAAAAGATAATATTATGAACCAGGGTATAATCGACTTCCAACATCTCAAAATCGCCTGTTATGTTACCAATAAGCTCCTGTAATTCGCTTTCGGGCATGTTGAAATTGCAAAACGAATCCCTCAGCCCTAAGCACAGGAGGTCGACCATGTAAATTCCATTGGTGATATTACCGTTACTGTGTCGGCGCGATACAATGATTTGTGCCAGTCCTTCGGTTTTCCAGTTGGAGTTGATCAGGCACTTGTTGATAGGTAAATTACGGGCTTTCTGACGAATGTAATTCTCAGGACTAAGCTGTTGGTTGCTTTTTGAAGAGGAAGATTTTGCCATATTTTTTTTTGGAAGCAAAAATACAATTTTTTTTGTATTTTTACGGTTTTTATTTCTGATAGTAAAACAAAAGATTTCATGTGCTATATGGAACATACCCACTCATCCACTCTCGATAATCAACAATTGAAATTTAAGGTGCAGCGCATTATTGCCTCTGCTTCCCTTCTCATTTTCATTGGAAAATTAATAGCTTATTTTCTCACTAATTCGGTAGGGATACTCACCGACGCGCTCGAAAGCACGGTAAATGTAACCACCGGATTTATAACCCTTTATGCCATTTATGTTTCGCTAAAGCCCCGCGACGACGATCATCCTTTCGGGCATGGTAAGGCTGAGTTTCTTTCGGCATCGATCGAAGGTTTTCTGATAATGATTGCCGGCGCCTTTATTATTTTTGAAGCTGTGAAACGGTTTTTTCTCCCTGCCGATATTCAACAATTAGATATAGGTATCGTCATTGTTGCCATTGCCGGTTTGCTCAATTATATTCTGGGATGGTACAGTATTTCGATTGGCAGGAAGCATAATTCCATCGCCCTGGTTTCGGGTGGAAAGCACCTGCAATCGGATACCTATTCGTCGATTGGTCTGGTGGTGGGATTGATTCTGTTGTATTATACAAAACTGGCCTGGCTCGATAGTTTAATTGCGCTTATTTTCGGAGTTATCATTATAGTTACAGGAATTAAGATTTTAAGAGAAACTACGTCGTACCTGATGGACGAAGCCGATTTTAAGTTGATCAACCGGTTTGGGTCGCTCATCGACGCGAAGAAAAGCGACGACTGGATCGACATTCATAATTTCAAACTGGTGAAATACGGCAATGTATTTCATGTGAATTGCGACCTGGTGCTACCGTGGGATACTTCGCTCGCCGATGCGCATCGCGAAGGCGAAAAGCTGAAAGAACTGGTGACTGCCGGATTTCCGGAAGATATAGTGTTTCACCTTCACATCGACGAATGTTTCAAAAATTATTGCAGCCACTGCCCCAAGGTGGATTGCCGGGAGCGGGTAGAGGCCTTTGAAAGTCCGGTGCAGTTTGAGCTCGAACGGTTTATGGCCGAGAAACGCGAAGATTAAGTTGTAATTTTAAATACGATCGCAATATCGTTGGGGATAGTGGTCGGCCGCTGAATCACCAACTGGTCTGCTTCCTGTTTCCATTTCAGTTTTTCATCGCTACCGAGAAGGGTAATTCGTTTGATTTTTTTGTTCTCCGCTTTTTTCATTACGATGGGGCCTTCAGGAACGCCCATAACAGTAGCGTACAGCACCTTGCCCTTCTGGTTGTAACGAATATCGTTAAAGTTGAATTTGATTTTTCCTTCATTGAATCCCTGTGCATGGATGGGATTTGCATTCTCGGCTGCGGGACCTTCGCCAAACACTTTCCAGGGACGGGTGTCGAATATGCTTTCCTGGTTTATTTCCATCCAGCGGGCAATATCTTCCACTACCTGCAACGATTTGTCGTCGATACTGCCATCGCCGCGCACGGGAATGTTGAGCAGTAAATTACCGTTTTTGCTTACTACATCTACCAGCATATGAATTACATCCCGGGCCGATTTATAGCGGTTCTGTTCGTATACCGACCGGTTGTAATGCCAGTCGCCAATGCAGGTGCAGGTTTGCCAGGCTTCCGACTGAATTTTGTCGGGAGCGCCGCGTTCCACATCCCACACCAGACTTTTTTTCTGTTCATCGGTAAGTACCTTGCCAAACAATACAGCGTTTAGTTTTCCATTGTTGGTGGCCATATTGTGATTGTAGAAGTGTGCCGCGATTTTCAGCCCGGCATCGCTAACCGGATACAGTGGCAGGGCGGTATCGTCGAAATACAGTAAATCGGGATTGAACCGGTTAATCATCTCCACCGTGCGGTTGTAAAATTTATCGCAATAGTCCTGCGAGGGGATCGCTGCGCCATTTTCCCATCCCCACTGACTGTGAATACGGCCTGTATTGTCGCTTCCCTCGCTCAGCGGATGATTTTGCGCATACAGTTCCTGAGGGTCGAGCCCTTCCCACCAGGTGCCCTTGCCATCTTCTTTGGTGAGTTTACCATCGTAGGGAATACCTTCCAACTCTCCGCCTTTATCGGCCCGTTGTGCTGTTTCCATCCAGGTCCAGGCGTGTGCCGCATGTACACTTAAGCCGAAAGGTAAACCGTTCTTTTTCGCTGCTTCGGCCCAACCAGCCAGTATGTCTTTTTTGGGTCCCACCCGGGTACTGTTCCATTCCTGGTATTTGCTGTCCCACAGGTCCAGGTTATCGTGATGATTGGCCATGGCAAAAAAATACTGCGCACCGGCACGTTTGTACAGAGCCACGAGCTTCTGCGGATCCCAGTTTTCGGCTTTCCAGTCGTTTATCACATCTTTAAATCCAACTTTCGACGGATGACCGTAATTGGCCACATGCCACTTATACTGCCAGCTTTTCTGATCGTACATAAACCGGGCGTACCAGTCGCCTTGCTCCGGCTGGCACTGCGGACCCCAATGAGCCCAAATTCCGAATTTAGCGTTGCGAAACCATTCGGGCACTTCGTATTGCTGAAGCGATTGCCAGGTAGGTTCAAACTTCCCGGTGGCCATGGGTTCGTTGCCCGGCCGTACGGGCGATACAAAGGGGGTTTGTGCCGAAAGATGGATACTTGAAACGAACGACACTATAAATCCGGTCGCGAGAAATTTATTGAACAGGGTCATGGTATTGAAATTTTGAATCTATTCCTGCAAAAATACATCAAATTTCAACGTACAACCGAAAAAAAAACGTCAATCTGTATGAATATTACACCAAATCGCAGGCATCACCGGGCATCCAGTGCTTGTCCTGTCCATCCCATTTCACATTGCATCCAATCGGGTTGGTCATCGGGATACTGATGGGCTTGCCGGACAGGTGCTCTTCGAGGGCGCGTTCCAGGTCGTTTACGGTAATTTTGGATGCATCGCGCGGACTATCCACCGCCCGTCCGGTGTATATCAACTTGCGATCGCTGTCGAAAACAAAGAAGTGGGGAGTACGGAGGGCTCCGTAGCTGAGCGCCACCTGCTGCGATTCGTCGTGAAGATAAGTCCACGGAAAATTGTGTTGGGCCATCCGTTTTACCATGTTGGGGAAACTATCTTCTTCGTAGGTGTTTTTGCTGTTGGAGTTGATAGCAACAAATTGCACGTCGTTGAATTTCAGGGCTGTAGCACGGGTAACTTCGTCGGACCCTACCACATACGGACAATGGTTACAAGTGAAAAACACCACCAGGGTATCGGCGGTGAAATCGCTCAGTTGGTAGCTACGACCATCGGTAGCCGGAAGTTGAAAATCGGGGGCCTGTTGGCCTATGGATAGTGTAAATGCCATAATTTTTAGAGTTTACTACTTGTAACAAGTGAAGGTCGTAAATGTTTGATGATGCTGTCGTCCGGGCTAAATTGCTTTTTTTCTGTCAAAATGACGCTAAAGCTGTCAATGTTGCAGTGTGTAGTCTGGATGTGCATTGGTTAAATATCAGATATACAATTACTTGTTGTTTTTGTTTTTCTTCTGGCATTTCTTTTGAAATTTCGCCAATCGAAATTAAAAACTTAAATTCTAACAACTTTTTTAAAATTGGAGGTAGTTATGACACTCATTAAAAGAACTCAGAATGTACCAGCATGGCCGGGCTTTTTCAATGAATTTTTCGATCGTGACTGGTTGGATTGGACGAACCGGAATTTTTCGAACACCAACACGACGCTTCCGGCAGTAAATATTAAAGAAAGCGCCGACCGGTTCGAAGTGGAAATGGCCGCACCGGGCTTCGAAAAGGGCGATTTTAAAATCGAACTCAACAAGGATATTCTGACCATTTCATCGGAAAAGAAAATAGAAAAAGAAACGAAAGACGATCAGGCATTTACCCGCCGCGAATTCAGCTATCAATCGTTCTGCCGCTCCTTCAGTCTGCCCGACAGCACCGACCGCGATAATATCTCGGCGCGCTACGACAACGGCATTCTGAAAGTTGAAATTCCGAAAATGGAACATGCCAAGGAAAAGCCGGTAAGGGCAATTGAGATTCAATAATGAAAAAAGGTCTGATGAAACTAGCTCATCAGGCCTTTTTTATCAAATCTTTCAGAGTCGAGGCCGATAACTTGCGGTAAACCGGATCGTCGTCAATTACGAGTATAGTGGGTTTGGTTTCGTTTATAGGTGCTACAATCCTTTCTTTTGAATTTTCTTGTGGTATTTTTTATGAAGGGGTAAGGCCGCCGATGCATACCAGGGATAATATTCAGCAGCCAACAGTCCCGATTCAACAGCCGGATCGGTAATTACCAGTTTTTCAGCCTCTTCTACGGTCCGTACATCGAAAATGTAGATACCCCGGTACTGTTTGTCGTTTTTACCGATGGGTCCGGCCGAAACCAACCAACCTGCTTCCGACATTCTGCCTATATTTTGCATATGCCCGGCAAAAATGCTGTCGCGCTGCTGCTTTTCGTTTACAACCACCGGCCCTGTTTTAAGAATCACCATCACATAGGATTTCATGCCAAGCTCGTCGGCTCCCAGCTCGGTGGCCAGGGCCTGGTCGTACTGCTGGGCGTTAAGTGCCGGTACTAACGAGAGAAAGATAAGGAATAAAAAAATAGGTTTCATCTGTTGCGCTTTTTATGATTAAGTTGATCTCGCACATACAGCTGTTCTTTTATGTTAACGAAAATTTGTAGTGCTCGTTGCATGGGTAAACGATTGATCAATAGAATTCAACTTTAAGTACTTTATTGACAAATCTCCGAAATTTGCCGGTTAAATTTCCATACAATGGATTTGCAAATGTAGTGATATTCATTTACTATCTTTTGTATAAAGTATCTTTTTTTATATAAAATTGAGGTGTGGTTCGATTTTTCAAAACATTCGTTTATATTTGCAAGTAATTGGAATAATCATTCCAATCCTTAAATCGAATCGACCCATGAGAGACGAGAAATTGTTTCGCGAATTTCTGTACGGCGAAGATGAACTCACCATTGGCCTGGCCCTGAGTATAGCAAGGGGCGAAGTTCAGGGAGTTGTTTCGCCACATGCCCGTGCCCGGGTAAACCGTAACCGGAGGGTAGTGGAGCGCATAGTGCACAAACAGAAAATTGTGTACGGAATTAATACCGGATTTGGTCCGCTCTGTACTACGCTTATCGATGAGGAAGATACCCGGAAGTTACAGTATAATTTGTTGATGAGCCATAGCGTTGGGGTGGGTGATTTTATCGATCCCGAAATTGCGCTGTTGATGATGATTCTTAAGGTACATGCTCTCTGTAAAGGCTATTCGGGAATCGCTATCGAAACGGTGGAGCGCATCCTCTGGCATATTGAAAATAAAGTAATTCCCTGCGTTCCCGAACAGGGGTCGGTAGGAGCTTCGGGCGATCTGGCGCCACTTTCACACCTGTTTCTGCCGCTGATAGGGCTGGGGCAGGTGTGGGTGGCCAATAAGCCGGTAGATGCGGGGCTGGTTTTACAGCAACACGGTTTGACTCCGGTTGAACTGGGTCCCAAAGAAGGTCTTGCCCTCATTAACGGTACGCAGTTTATGAGTGCTCACGCCATTGTTTTGCTAGAAAAGTTGCAGAATTGCCTCGACCATGCCGATATCATTGCCGCCATGAACCACGAAGCAATGCTCGGGTCGGTAAAATGTTTCGATGAGGAATTGCACCGCTTGCGGCCCTATGCCGGTTCTACCTATGTAGCCAAACGGATGAGAACGCTGTTGCTTCATTCGCAAATAGTTAGCTCTCACAAAAATTGCCACCGCGTCCAGGATCCTTACTCCTTGCGCTGCATCCCACAAATTCACGGGGCCTCGCGTACTGCCTGGCTTCACCTGAAAGAAATTATGCTCACCGAAATGAATTCGGTAACCGATAATCCCATTATCTTTACAGAAGATAAAACCATTAGTGGTGGCCATTTTCACGGACAACCCATAGCCCTGCCCATCGATTATGCGGGTCTGGCAGCAGCCGAACTGGGCAATGTATCCGATAGGCGCGTGTATCTGTCGATGATGGAATCGGTGCCTGGTCTGCCCAAATTGTTGCTCAAACATACAGGGCTCAATTCCGGTTTTATGATTTTGCAATACAGTACCGCCGCCCTGGTGAGCGAAAATAAAACACTCTGTTTTCCGGCCAGTGCCGATAGTATTCCCACCTCCCTCGGACAGGAAGACCATGTGAGCATGGGCTCGGTGGGCGTACGCAAGAGTTTAAAAATTGTAGATAATCTCGAGAAAATTCTTGCGATAGAACTGCTCACGGCCGCCCAGGGTTTTGAGTTCCGTCGTCCACTGAAGTCGGGAGTGCTGATTGAAAAAGCACACGAAGTAATTCGTCGCACGATCACTTTTGCCGATACCGACCGGGTGTTTTATACCGATATAGAGAAGGCAATAAAGCTTTTACGTTCGAAAGAACTCATTCAGGAATTAAACGCCACGGCAAGTCACCATCAAATTGATTTTAAAAATGAAGACCATGACCTATTTGGAATTTATTGATACCTACGCTTCGCATCCCCGTTACCAGGCACCCCGTGGAAACGAACTTCATGCCCGCTCGTGGACTACCGAAGCACCTATCCGCATGTTGCTTAATAATTTAGATGCCGAAGTAGCCGAAGATCCGACCAACCTGATTGTGTACGGGGGAACCGGACAGGCCGCCCGAAATGTAGAAGCTGTTCGCGAAATTATCCGCATCTTGCTGGAGTTGGACGAAAATCACTCCCTGCTGGTACAATCGGGCAAGCCGGTTGGGCTTATTCGATCGCACCCCGAAGCACCGCGGGTACTCATAGCCAACAGCAATCTGGTGCCGGCCTGGGCAACCTGGGAGCATTTTGAGGAATTGAAGGCGAAAGGATTGATGATGTACGGGCAGATGACGGCGGGAAGCTGGATTTACATTGGTTCGCAGGGGATTTTGCAGGGAACCTACGAGACCTTTGTGGAATGCGGTCGGCAGTATTTTGAGGGCAATCTGAAAGGCCGGCTGATTGTGTCGGGTGGGATAGGAGGAATGAGTGGGGCTCAGCCCCTGGCAGCCACCATGGCCGGAGCGGTGTACCTGGGTGCCGATGTAGATGCAGCCCGGATCCAAAAGCGGTTGGATACCCACTATATCGATCGAATGACGACCGATTACGAAGAAGCGAAACGCTGGACGCTTGAAGCGATGGCTTCAGGAGAAGCGATTTCGATAGGGTGGGTGGGCGATATCGGCGATTTGCTGGAGAAATTGCTCAGCGACAATATTATTCCCGATGTACTTACCGATCAGACTTCGGCCCATGATCCTCTGAATGGCTACGTCCCCAACGGGCATACGCTGGTCGAAGCACTTACGCTCAGAGTCGAAAATCCGGAAGAATACAAACGTCGTTCGCTCAAAAGCATGGCCCGGCATGTAGGGTTGATGCTCGAAATGCAGCGCCGTGGGAGTATAACTTTTGATTATGGTAATAACCTGCGCGAATTTGCCCGCCAGGGAGGGGAGCCTAATGCTTTCGATTTCGAAGGATTTGTTCCGAAGTTCATCCGCCCCTTGTTTTGTCAGGGCAAAGGCCCGTTTCGCTGGGTGGCCCTTTCGGGCGATCCCGAAGATATTTACACCACCGACAAGGCATTGATGGAGCTCTTTCCGGAGCATACTCACTTACACAACTGGCTCCGGAAGGCACAGGAAAAAGTGTCGTTTCAGGGCTTGCCAAGCCGCATTTGCTGGTTGGGACTCGGCGAACGCGAAAAAGCCGGATTGTTGTTTAACGAATTAGTGCGAACAGGGCAGGTTAAAGCTCCCATCGTGATTGGTCGCGACCACCTCGATTGCGGTTCGGTAGCGTCGCCCCACCGCGAGACCGAAGGCATGCCCGATGGATCGGATGCCGTATCGGACTGGCCCTTGCTTAACCTCATGGCCAATGCCAGCGGAGGTGCAACCTGGATCTCGTTTCATCACGGAGGTGGCGTGGGTATAGGTTATTCGCAACATGCCGGTATGGTGATAGTGGCCGATGGCACCGACCGTGCCGCTGCCTGTCTGCACCGGGTACTGTTCAACGATCCGGCGCTGGGGATATACCGGCACAAAGACGCAGGATTAATTGTTAATTATTAATTGTTAATTATTAATTGGGGGGTGAGAATGATTGATTGACAATTTATCTTCCCTCGAATTTATGCATAAACAAGTACCCACTCCGCCTCATAATTAACAATTAACAATTAATAATTAACAATTAATAAATATGATAATCGGTTCTTTTGCCCAACTTCTCACTCTTTCGTCTCTGCCGTTGCGGGGGCCTGTTTCCGACGACCAACTGGAAATTATTCCGGATGCAGGAATCGTAATACATGATGGACTCATCGTTGAAATTGGTAATTTCAGGGAGTTGCGGTTGCGTTATCCTGAAGAAGAACTTAGTTTGCTGGAAGGCGATTATGTGGCTTTTCCCGGGCTTGTAGATGCACATACCCATATCTGTTGGGCCGGAACGCGGGCAGGCGACTATGCCCGGCGATTGGCCGGTGCCTCGTATCTCGCTATAGCAAAAGCCGGAGGGGGGATTCGGGATACGGTGCAGAAAACACGGGCTGCTTCGTTTGAGGAATTGGTGCGACTTACCGTTCAGCGGGCCAATGAGCACTTGCACAGGGGAGTAACTACCATTGAAGTGAAAAGCGGGTACGGGCTAACCATCGACGATGAGTTGAAACTACTCGAAGCAATACAAGAGGCAAACAGGCTGTGCGAAGCCGATCTGATTGCCACCTGCCTGGCGGCACATATAGTTCCACCGGAATATAAAATGGATGATTCTGCAGCTGAATCGCCGGAATTTCGTTACCTCGAAGACCTGATTACCCAGCTTCTTCCGGTGGTTAAGCAACGAAATCTTTCGAGCAGAGTCGATGTCTTTGTCGAAAAAGGGGCCTTTTCATTCGATGCAGCTTTGGGTTTTTTACTCGCAGCCAGCGATATGGGTTTCGATCGGGTGATTCACGGCGATCAGTTTTCGGGAGGAGCTGCCGAGCTGGCCAACGAAGTACAGGCCATCAGTATTGATCATCTTGAAGCGGCCGACCTCAGTGAAATTATTACCCTTGCCAATGGAACAACCATTCCTGTTGCCTTACCGGGGGCATCGATAGGATTGGGCGAACCCTTCGCACCGGCCCGGAAATTACTCGATGCCGGCACTTCGCTGGCCATTGCTTCCGATTGGAACCCGGGCTCGGCTCCGATGGGAAATCTGCTTACCCAGGCAGCTATTCTGGGTGCTGCGCAAAAATTATCGATGGCTGAGGTGTGGGCTGCTATTACCTTCAGGGCTGCAGCCGCTTTGAAACTCAACGACCGGGGCACCCTCCAACCCGGCAAAAAAGCAGATTTTATTGCTTTTCAAACCAATGACTACCGCGAAGTGTTATATCGCCAGGGCGAACTCCGCCCCTCACTGGTATTCAAAAATGGAATACCCCACCAACTAACCACTAACCGTTAACCGTTAACAGTTAACCGTTAACCGTTAACCACTAATCACTAAAAACTAATCACTATAATGAAATTAATAGAATGTGTGCCCAATTTTAGCGAAGGCCGCGATAAGTCTGTCATCCAACGTATTGTTGACGAAATTAGAAAAGCAGAAGGAGTTAAGGTAATCGATGTCGATCCCGGCAAAGCAACCAACCGAACCGTAGTTACCTTTGTAGGCGAACCCGATCCCGTTTGCGAGGCGGCTTTCAGAGCCGTTAAAAAAGCGGCTGAACTTATCGATATGAGCAAACACCAGGGCGAGCATCCGCGCTTCGGAGCTACCGACGTTCTGCCACTGGTTCCCATCAAAGGAATATCGATGGAAGAAACAGCAGCCTATGCTCGCCGACTGGCCGAACGGATAGGCTCTGAACTCGAAATTCCGGTATATTGTTACGAATTTGCTGCTTCGGAAGAAAAAAGGCGCAACCTGGCCCATTGCCGTGCGGGGGAATACGAAGGTCTTCCGCAAAAACTTGCCGATCCCGTCTGGAAACCCGATTTTGGTCCTGCGGAATATTCTCCACTAGTGGCTCGCACCGGTGCCACAGCGGTGAGTGCCCGCAACTTTCTGGTTGCATACAATATTAACCTCAACACTACCTCTACCCGCTGGGCCAATGCCATCGCTTTCGATATTCGTGAAAAAGGACGGGTGAAACGCGAAGGTAATCCGCTTACCGGGAAAATTGTAAAAGACGCTCAGGGTGAACCGTTGTATGTGCCGGGTATGCTCAGGGGCGTCAAAGGAATTGGCTGGTACATCGAGGAATACGGTATCGCTCAGTTGTCGTTTAACATAACCGATACCACACAGGTTTCACTCCATCAGCTGTTTGAACTGGCATGCGAACGGGCAGCCCTGAGAGGCGTGCGCGTTACGGGTTCCGAACTGGTGGGAGTTGTGCCTTTGCAACTGATGCTCGAAGCCGGAAGGTATTTCCTGAAGAAACAAAAACGTTCGACGGGTATTCCCGATGCCGACATTTTGAAGATAGCTATTAAGTCGCTGGGACTCGATGAACTTGCTCCTTTCGATCCTCAAAATAA
>CAZLHC010000057.1:0-18594 GCA_964559265.1 uncultured Paludibacter sp.
GTACGTGATGAAAGGACATCCCGTATTACTAAACCGTGCCCCGACGCTTCACCGCTTAGGTATTCAGGCTTTCCAGCCCAAAATGATTGAAGGAAAGGCAATTCAGTTGCACCCGCTATCGTGTACGGCTTTCAATGCCGACTTCGACGGCGACCAGATGGCTGTTCACCTTCCGCTGGGTAACGAGGCAATTCTGGAAGCTCAAATGCTGATGCTTGCATCGCATAATATTTTGAACCCTGCCAATGGAGCTCCTATCACCGTTCCTTCGCAGGACATGGTGCTTGGTCTTTACTACATCACCAAACCCCGTAAGGGCGCCAAAGGTGAAGGCCTGATTTTTTATTCTCCCGAAGAAGCCGAAATTGCTTACAACGAGAAGAAAGTAGCTCTTCATGCTCCTATCACGGTTCGTACGTTCGATATCGATGAAGAAGGTGATCCTATTGAGAAACTGATCGAAACCACAGTTGGTCGTATTTTGTTTAACAAATGTGTGCCTTCTGAAGTAGGATATATCAACGAACTTCTCTCAAAAAAATCACTTCGCGATATTATCGGTGTGGTAATCGAAAAATGCGGGGTTGCCCGTACGGCTCAGTTCCTCGACGATATCAAGGATCTTGGTTACTTCATGGCCTTCAAGGGCGGACTGTCGTTTAACTTAGGCGACGTAATTATCCCGGCCGAAAAAGAAGAGCTTGTAAAAGAAGGAAATGCAGAAGTAGAAGAAATTATGAATCTCTATAACATGGGATTCATTACCAATAAAGAACGATACAATCAGGTAATCGACACCTGGACGCATGTGAACTCCAAATTGTCGAATATCCTGATGAAACAGCTGGCCAGCGATAATCAGGGATTCAATTCCGTATATATGATGTTGGATTCAGGTGCTCGTGGTTCGAAAGAACAGATTCGTCAGCTCTCGGGTATGCGTGGTCTTATGGCCAAACCGCAAAAGTCGGGTGCCGAAGGAGGTCAGATTATCGAAAACCCGATTCTTTCAAACTTTAAGGAAGGTTTGTCGGTGCTCGAGTACTTTATCTCAACCCACGGTGCCCGTAAGGGTCTTGCGGATACAGCATTGAAAACAGCGGATGCAGGTTACCTGACGCGTCGTTTGGTGGATGTATCGCAGGATGTGATTATCAACGAAGATGATTGCGGTACTTTGCGTGGACTGATTGCAACCGAGATGAAGAATAACGAAGAAGTAATCTCGAGTTTGTACGAACGTATCCTGGGTCGCGTATCGGTTCATGATGTATATCATCCGCTTACCGGTGAACTTATTGTAGCTTCCGGTGATCAGATAACTGAAACGCTGGCTCGTAAAATTCAGGATTCGCCTATCGAACGTGTTGAAATTCGTTCGGTACTTACCTGTGAGTCGAAGAAAGGGGTTTGTGCCAAATGTTATGGCCGTAACCTGGCTACCGGTAAAATGGTACATATGGGAGAAGCTGTGGGGGTTATTGCTGCTCAGTCGATTGGTGAGCCGGGTACTCAGCTTACACTTCGTACGTTCCACGTAGGGGGTATTGCATCGAACATTGCTGCAGAGTCGAAAATTGCTCTGCGCTACGATGGCCGCCTCGAATTTGATGAATTGCGTACCGTGCCTTCGTTCGACGAAAGCGGCAACCAGTTTGAAGTGGTGGTGAGCCGTCTGGCCGAAATGCGTGTAATCGATTCGAATACAGGTATCACGCTGACTTCTCAGAACGTGCCTTACGGTTCGAAATTGTTTGTTAAAAATGGCGATACGGGTACCAAAGGGCAGATTGTCTGCGAATGGGACCCCTTCAACGCTGTAATTATATCGGAAAACGATGGACGTATCGAGTTTGAAGATGTGGTGGAAAACGTCACCTTTAAAACCGATATCGACGATGCTACCGGATTGCGCGAAAAAATTATTATTGAGTCGAAAGACCGTAACAGAGTTCCTACCGCACGGATTATCGGAGTCGACAACGAATTGTTGCGCACGTATAACTTACCGGTTGGTGCTCACCTTGTTATCGACAATGGAGATTCTATCCGCGCAGGACAGATATTGGTGAAAATTCCGCGTGCCGTTGGTAAAACCGGTGACATCACCGGGGGACTTCCGCGGGTTACTGAGCTTTTCGAAGCGCGTAACCCTTCGAATCCTGCCGTTGTTGCCGAAATCGATGGTGAAGTTTCATTTGGTAAGATCAAACGTGGTAACCGCGAGTTAACAGTAACTTCGAAAACCGGTCAGGAAAAGAAATACATGATTCCGCTATCGAAGCAAATACTGGTACAGGAAAACGACTTTGTTCGTGCAGGGACACCGCTTTCTGATGGAGCTACAACTCCGACCGATATTCTGATGATTAAAGGTCCAACTGCTGTTCAGGATTATATTGTGAATGAAGTTCAGGACGTTTACCGCCTTCAGGGGGTGAAAATCAACGATAAACACTTTGAGGTAATTGTGCGTCAGATGATGCGTAAGGTCGAAATCATCGAGCAGGGGGATACTCGTTTCCTCGAAAAGCAAGTGGTTGATAAAAATGAGTTCATGGAAGAAAACGACCGTATCTGGGGCAAGAAGATTGTGTTGGAAACCGGCGATTCGCCTAATCTCAAAAAAGGTCAGATAATAACACCTCGTAAACTTCGTGATGAGAATAGTGCCTTGAAACGTCGCGACTTACGCCTGGTTGTAACCCGTGATGCAGTTCCGGCGACTTCCAATCAGATACTTCAGGGAATCACGCGGGCTGCGCTACAAACTACCAGTTTCATGTCGGCAGCTTCTTTCCAGGAAACTACCAAAGTGCTCAACGATGCAGCGATCAATGGAAAAGTCGACCGTTTGGAAGGATTGAAGGAAAACGTGATTTGTGGTCACTTAATTCCTGCCGGCACCGGTCAGCGTGAGTTTGAAAAACTGATTGTCTATTCGCGCGACGAATACGATAAAAAAGTAGATGCCCGTCGGAATGTGCTCGATATGGAGGACGGAAATCCGGCCTGATAAGGAGAATACTTAAGTAAGCATATACCGGGGTGAGAAGTGTTAAACATCTCGCCCCGGTATTTGTTTAACAAGAATTTTCTCACTATCTTAGTGCTGTTTTTTGAGAAAGAGTTTCTGTGGTTTAAGATAAAATTTAATACTCAATGAATCAGAATTATTGCATCATTATGGCAGGCGGCGTCGGTAGTCGTTTTTGGCCGTTTAGCCGGAACAATCGTCCGAAACAGTTTCTTGATTTCTTTGGCACCGGTCGTTCGTTGCTGCAAATGACCTATGATCGTTTTCGCCGGGTAGTACCGGCCGAAAATATACTTATTGTTTCGAATGTAATCTACAAAGATATGATACTTGAGCAACTGCCTGAGATTTCGGAAAAGCAGGTGTTGCTGGAACCCCACCGTCGTAATACGGCACCCTGTATAGCATATGCAGTACACAGGATCAAGTCAATTACCGATACCGCGAATATTATAGTTGCTCCTTCTGATCATTTAATTTTGAAAGAAAATGATTTTATCGAAGTGCTGGAAACCGGAATTGATTTTATAAGTAAAAACGATAGTTTGTTAACGTTGGGGATAAAGCCAAGTCGGCCGGAAACGGGATATGGATATATTCAGATTGACGAAGGTAGCGGTCCGCTTCGTAAAGTGAAAACCTTTACCGAAAAACCTAACGCAGAATTGGCTCAGATTTTTTACGAAACAGGCGAATTCTACTGGAACTCAGGAATATTTCTTTGGAATCTGACTACTATTTCGACTGCATTTAAAACACTTTTACCTGAGGTTGATTCTCGTTTTGCTGCCGGTAGTGAATTCTATAATACTGATAAAGAGCAGCAATTTATCGATTCGATTTATCCAACCTGTATGAATATCTCTATCGACTACGGAATCATGGAGAAAGCAGCGAATGTACATGTGTTGTGTAGTGATTTCGGGTGGACCGATTTGGGGACCTGGGGTTCGCTATACGAAATGTCGGATAAAGATGAACACGAAAATGTTACTCTGAAATGTAACACACTGTATTACGAAAGTGAGCAAAATATTGTAGCTCTTCCGCAAGGTAAGTTGGCAGTGGTGGAAGGGCTTTCGGGTTATCTGATTGCTGAGTCCGATAATGTGTTGTTGATTTGTAAGAAAGACGAGGAAGCGAGGATTCGTCAGTTTGTAAATGATGCCATTGTTAATTACGATGGAAAATACAGCTAATTGTGAATTATCAATTGTTAATTGTAAGAGTTAATGGGTTTTTTCAAGTTACATAAACCGTTGGAATATAAGTATCGGTATATTTATTACGATCCAAAGAAGGAAGCTCAGAAGGAACGGGAGCAAAAGATGAATGCCGGGGAGCAGGAAGGTGGTTATAAGCGTACAATTCAACGGGGAACATTTCGGGAGATGGCTAATCAACGTCATGCTCAGCGAAAGTCGTCGGTAATGCAATCGAATATACGTTTGTTGATAATCATTGCACTTCTGTTGCTGGTGATGTATTTTTTGATTTCGTAATTATGCAAGGTATCGAATGAGTGATATTATCAGGTTGTTACCCGATTCCGTTGCTAATCAGATAGCTGCCGGTGAAGTGATTCAGCGTCCTGCTTCGGTATTGAAGGAGTTGGTTGAAAATGCGTTGGATGCCGGAGCCAGTTCTATTCAGGTGCTTATAAAAGATGCCGGTCGCACGTTGATTTCGGTTTCCGATAATGGAAAGGGAATGAGTGATACCGATGCTCGTATGGCGTTTGAGCGCCATGCCACCTCGAAAATAACTGATGCTCAGGATTTATTTCATATTCGCACGATGGGTTTCCGGGGTGAAGCCCTGGCCTCTATTGCCTCTGTTGCTCAGGTTGAAATGCGGAGCAGGCAGGAGCAAAACGAATTAGGTACTTTTTTGGAAATCGCCGGAAGCCGGGTGTTTCGCCAGGAAGCAATTCAATGTAATGCAGGTACTACTTTTTTAGTTAAAAATCTGTTTTTCAATGTTCCAGCCCGTCGCCGGTTTTTAAAAAGCGACAGTGTAGAAAAAAACCACTTGCTTAACGAGTTTTACCGAATTGTGTTGGTGAATCCGGAGGTGGAGTTTTTCTTTTATGATGGCGACGAGGAGCTTTTTCACCTGCCGGAATCAAATCTTAAAGTTCGTATCGATCAGGTTTTTGCCAATTCGCGTCGTAAGATGAGTCAGCAGCTCTTGAGCATAGAAGCTGAAACGTCGATAGTATCGTTAAAGGGGTTTATAGGCAGGCCTGAATATGCCCAAAAATCATCGCAGCAGTATTTTTTTGTCAACGGACGGTATATGCGACATCCCTATTTTCATAAGTCGGTGATAATGGCTTACAACCAACTCATTTCTGCCGGTGATAACCCTCCCTATTTTATTTATTTCGAAGTAGATCCTCAGACCATTGATATAAATATTCACCCCACCAAGACCGAAATCAAGTTTGAAAATGAACAGGCGCTTTGGTCCATTCTTTCGGCAGCAGTAAAGGAAGCACTCGGAAAATTTAACGTGGTGCCTTCTATTGATTTTGATCGTGAAGATGTGACTGATATTCCGGTTCTTCGCAATGATATGCCGGTAGTTGCTCCTCAATCGGGTTTTAATCCTTCGTATAATCCATTTCAGGGAAGCGGGAATTCCTATTCGCGCCCACCTGTTAATTGGGATACTTTGTTTCTGCAAAACGATAAGTTTGATAAGCCGGACCCGGAACCTGTGCCTGTACAGCAGCTTTTACACGACACTGTTGAAACGACAGGTAGTTATTTCCAGTTGAAAGAACGATATATTCTTACTTCCGTAAAATCGGGGATGTTGGTTATTGATCAACGCCGGGCTCATATTCGTGTTTTATTTGACGAATGTATGAAAGAGTTGTTGATTCGTAAAGGGTTTTCGCAGCAGTTACTGTTTCCCGAGGAAATAAGTCTGATGCCCGAAGATATTCCGTTTTTTGAACAAATACGTGACGATTTGCGTGTGCTGGGATTTGATGTTGAACTCGATTCCGGTAATCGCTTGCTGGTGAATGGAATGCCTTCCAGGTTACGGTCGTCGGAGCAGGTGATGGCGTTAATACACGATATGTTGGTGCGGGTTAAAAATGCCTACGGCGATTCGACCGAAAAAATCCGTGAAGAAATGGCTTTGTCGCTGGCCGAAACATCGGCTATACCTTCTACCGGAAGGCTTTCGAATGATGAAATGGCACATTTGGTGGAACAATTGTTTGCCTGCCCGGTTCACCAACATACACCCGATGGCCGTACGGTGATGATAATTATCAGCCAGGACGAATTGGCTAATCGTTTTAATTAAAAAAAAACCGGCATCCAGTGCCGGTTTTTTTTATTCTCCTGCTTGAGGAGTAATCAGTTTGTATCCTTTTCCGTGGATATTAATAATCGCTACGTTCGGATCATCTTTCAACAGCTTACGCAACTTGGTAATGTATACATCCATGCTACGGGCATTGAAATAATTGTCGTCTTCCCAAATCGATTTTAGTGCGTAGTTTCGCTCCAGAATGCTGTTGGCATTCGAAGCCAGTAAGCGAAGAAGTTCCGACTCTTTGGTGGTCAGTTTTTTGGTTTCCCCATCGAAGGTAAGCACTTGCTTCTGAGCATCGAAAACAAATCCGCCGATATTGAAAACAACCACATCTTTTACTTTTTTACCCTTTACACGGCGAAGAATAGATTCAATGCGCGATAGTAGTTCTTCCATGCTGAAAGGTTTCGACAAGTAATCGTCGGCACCTAATTTAAAGCCTTGCAGTATATCTTCCTTCATCGACTTAGCAGTCAGGAAAATAATCGGAACTTCCGAATTGATATTACGGATGTCGGCAGCTAATGCAAATCCATCTTTTTTAGGCATCATTACATCAAAAACGCACAAGTCGTACTTGTTTTTAGTGAAAGCCTTATATCCGGCTTCTCCATCGGGCTGAAGGTCAGCGTCGTAACCTTTGGTTTGTAAATATTCCCGTAATAACATGCCGAGGTTTTCATCGTCCTCGCATAATAAAATTTTCACTTTCTCATCGTTCATAATCGAAACTTTTTATTGTTGGTAATGCTATTATAAATTTAGTACCAATGTTGAGTTCACTCTCTACCTTGATGGTACCTTTATGTTCATTCACTATTCGTTTTACATAGGCCAGGCCAAGACCAAAGCCTTTTACATTGTGCTTGTTGCCTGTAGGTACCCGGTAGAATTTCTCAAAAACCCTCTTTAAATCCTCTTTGGGTATGCCTATTCCATTGTCTTCAATACTAATCATCAGTTTGTCTTTCTCGTTCCAGGTTTCAAGTGTCAGCAACAGGGGCTTATCGCTATACTTAAGTGCATTGTCCATCAGATTGTGAATCACATTGGTCAAATGCACTTCGTCGGCTAAGATCAGATCGTCGGTAGCATTCAACACAGTGGTCATTTTACCTCCCTTATTTGCAACTTTAAGTGAAAAGATTTCAGAAGTATGAGCAATTAGTTCATTTACATCCATCTCCTTCATTTTGTAAGTAGCTTTTTCCGATTCAAAGAGCGATAGTTTTAATACTTCTTCTACCATTCGGCTTAGCCGGGTGGTTTCGTCGAGAATTACTTTGGAAATGTGCTTCATTGTTTCCGGAGTTTTACCTACTACCGGATCCTGTAGCATTTGTGAGGCAAGAGAAATACTCGATATTGGTGTTTTTAACTCATGCGTCATGTTATTAACAAAATCATTCTTAATATTGTTCAACTGTTTTTGTTTAAAAATAACAATCAGAGCGACTATAAAAACGAGTAATATTAACACTACTAAAACAATGGAAGGATACAAGAGTCCCATTGAACTTAAAATGTAATTTTTCTTAGTGGGGAAGGTAACCTCCAAAAATGCTTCTTTAGTAGTATTTTCGGATGGAAACATTTTTTGAGTGTAAAAGTTGGTGCTGTGAGCATGCGGTTCGTGGTGAAATTCTTTGTCGCACCGGTATATTTCGTTGCCAAATTTATCTACTATACTGTAGTAAAAGGGTAGGTCGATACCATTGCTAAGCAGGTATTTTTCAATTATTGAGTTAAGTTCGACAAAGTTAACGCGTTCGCTTATTTCTTTTTGGTCTTTTTCACGTAGCCATCTGAATACGGCCTGATCGAGAATGGTTTTCGAACGTGAGAAATTTTCGCGGAATTTGTTTTGAAGGTATCGCGAAGTTTCTTCGATAGTTGCCTTACCATGATGGGTCGAAATTTTTATTTCCGGCTTTTCGATTGGTTGGGTGGTTACCTCAAGACTTCTGCCTGTGGTGTCGATTTGATTTTTTAGTCCCGACTGGAAATCGGATAGATTAGCTATCTTGTTAGGATTTCTGTGGTAGTCGGTTCCTTCAAGAGTCATCGCCATGAATTCGAGGGCTTCGTTTTCTTCTACCAGCCTAACTGTTTGATACAAACTACGCTTGACGCTTTCATTGAACTGATTTTCAATCATTTCAGCGTTAACCATGACGTACCTGGCTTGTATAAGCGTCAAGCCGATAAAGGTAAACAGCATGGAAAGTATCAATATTACAATCGTTGTTTTTTTCATAACAGCACAAATATAGGAGTTATTAAAACGTTAAAATGTATATCCTCTTAAAGATTAACATAATATAACGCGTTATTTACGACTGTTTTATTATAATTAACAACATGATGTTAAAACGATGGTTATTATGTTAAAACGAGGTATTTGAAGCCATTGGATGGAGCAGTTTTGAATGGAAGTATTAAAATAGTACTTTTGCCGAATATAAATTAAGTAGTTTATGAAATGGATATGTTGTTCCCTAATAATCAAATACAGGGTGGTGCTAACCTATGAGTTCCATGCAAATCCGGTTAAAGCCAGGGCTACCATATGAAACGAGCATGTAACTACTTCACATCAAAGCTTATGGTAATGTTGGTGTGCGAGTTCCATACGACCGTTTAAAAATAATTATTAGCGTATGAAGAAACAATGGTTGTATTTGTATGCCGGTAATTTTGCCGGTGTGTTCAACGACAATTTGCTGAAGAATGCCCTCATTTTTATTGCAGCAGGATGGGCGGCTCCCGATTGGTTGACTCGTTCGCAGTTAATTTCACTGGTATCGGCCTCCCTGGTGCTTCCGTATTTAATTTTTTCGCCTTTAGGAGGAAAGTTGGCAATTCAACATTCAAAACTGCGGGTGTTCCGGTTGTTTAAGTTGCTGGAATTTCCGATTATGATACTGGCATCGGTAGCATTTATAACAGAGAATGTATTTTTAGCTTTATTTTCGGTCGTTTTGATGGGGATTCAAAGCTGTTTGTATTCGCCCTCCAAATACGGATTGATTCGCGAAATTGGTGGTAGGGAAGGAAGTGCCCGTGGTAGTGGGCTTTTTGAGGCAATGGCTTTTGCCGGGATATTAGCCGGAACAGTTGTGGCTGCATGGATGAGCGATCGTTACAGGGTGGAGGAATTGGTCTGTTTGTTTATGGTGCTTGCTTTGCTAGGATACCTGAGCGTTCGGTTGTTAAACCTCCGGGAACAAGCCTACGAAGACGATCATTCTGGCACTGTACGGTTGAATCCTTTACGGTTTATTCGATCGAGTTATATTTTTAGCAGACAATTCCCGGGTGCCAACATGGCTGTGCTTGGAGTTTCATTTTTTTGGATGGTAGGAGGAATGCTGCAGATGAATATTGTGGTCCATGCTGCTACCGTATTAAAGATGCAAAATGCATCCACCGGGATGAGTATGGCGATGGCTGCCGTTGGTATTATTACCGGAAATTGGTTAGCAGGGATATTGCTACATCATACCGGGAAGTCGAAAATGATTATAGGTGGATTGGTGGGTATGACAGCCGGTTTTTTGGTGCTGACATTTTTTGAACTGAGCGTGATTGGTTTCGCAGTAACGGTGGCACTTGTGGCACTTTCGGGAGGTTTTTACCAGGTGCCCTGGCTGACCTTATTACAACAGACCGATTCGGGATCACGAGTCGGGCAATTGCTTGCTTACATGAATATTATGGTATTTGTTTTTGTGTTATTGGGCACCTTGTTGTTCTCGGTAGTGAATATACTACGACCGGAGAACAGTTTTCTTGTATTTTTTGTACTTTTGCTGCTAAATGTAGGGATGTTGTTTTTTACTGCCTGCTATATTCACCAAAAAAAGATTTTAGTATGACATTTATAACCAGATTACGAAAGGTATCGGGCGATTTAAGTATTCAGATTTTAGTGGCAATGGTGGCCGGAATAGTAGTGGGGCGTTTGATGGGCGAGCCAGCTTCGATGTTTGCTCCCTTGGGTACGCTGTTTATTCAACTTATTAAAATGCTGGTAGTGCCGTTGGTATTTGTATCGATCGTTTCCGGTTCGGCATCCTTAGGTGCTACTAATTCAGCTGGCCGGATAGGGCTTGTTACGATTCTCTATATTTTGCTAACAACTATTGTTTCGGTTAGTATTGCTTTTCTGGTAGGAGCCTGGATGAAACCGGGGGCGGGTATTCCGATCGAAATGATTCGTTCGTTTATTCCTGCTGAAACCTACAATCTGCAAGCCGGTAAAATGGAATTCTGGCCCATGTTGTTGTCGGTAATTCCTTCAAATCCTATTCAGTCGATGGCCGAAGGCAATATTTTACATCTGATTTTTTTCGGGTTGTTTTTTGGCTTTGGGTTAAGCGCGTTGCCCATAGAGAAAAAAGGCGGTGTGTTGCGTGGGTTTAATACAATGCTTGATGCCTTAATATGGTGTATTGGTAAGGTGATGTGGGTGGCGCCAATCGGAGTGTTTGGCTTAATGGCCGATGCGACAGGTTCGTTTGGATACGATTTGTTATTGAAGGTAGCCAATCTTTTCTGGGCCAACATTCTGGCAGCTATGCTTTTATTCCTGGGGATGTATCCACTCACACTTACCCTGTTCTCGCGAATAAAGCTGTCGGTGTTTTTTAAAGAAATGATACGACCGCAATTGGTTGCATTATCCACCTCCTCATCGCTGGCTACTTTACCCGTTACGCTGAAAACCTGTGAAGAAAAACTGGGAGTGTCGAAAGAAACCACTTCGTTTGTGGTTCCACTGGGTGCCACCATCAACATGACAGGAAGTGCGATTTACTATACATTGGTCGCCCTGTTTTTTGCTCAGTTGTATGGGATAGAACTAAGCCTGGCGCAGTACGTGGCCATTACGGTTACCTCCACTATCGGAGCTATCGGTCAGGCCGGAGTTCCGGGACCTACTTTGCTGGTTGTTGCCGTGCTGGTTTCAGCAGGCATACCGGTCGAAGGATTGCCCTTGCTTTACGCACTCGATCGTGTATTTGATATGTTGCGAACAGTACTTAATATCACAGGGGATGCTGCCTGCTCGGTAGTGGTTGATCATATGAGTAAGAAACGTCTATGATACAGTCGGAATTTACAATACGCGACGACCACCGTTTGAATTTTGGTTTATCGGTGAATTCGGTAGGAGTGAAATCGATTCATTCCGAAAATGAAGAACAACGGGAGAAAAAAGTAAGCGATCACCGCTATCATTTTAAGAAAGGTCGTGTAGCCGACGAGTTTAAAATTATTTATATTACGAAGGGAGTCGGCTACGTGTGCTTCGAGGGGAGAGCCGAAACCCGCTTGGAGCGGGGGAATATTTTAATGATTCTACCCAATCAGAAATATCAGTATTATCACGAGAGCGATTACGAATGGAAAGAGTATTTTATACGTTTTGAAGCCGACGCCTTGTATCACCAACTTATTCGTACCTTATTTATTAATGAATACCAGGTGGTGGAGGTCGGATTTAACGAAGAGTTAGTTCGTTTGTTTCAGCGGTCGATCGACGTGGTTCGTAATGGATTGAAATCGTCGCAGGTTTATTTATCAGGTATCTTATTGCATATTTTGGGGCTGATCATTGCCGAGACGCGTAATAACGTACAGGAACGACGTGAGAAGCAACTTATCGAACAAGCCCGGATGATGATGAACGAGCAGGTGTGCAACGAGTTAGCACCACAGGAAATTGCGTCGAGGTTGAATATTAGTTACACTACTTTTCGCAAAAATTTCAAGAAGTACACAGGCCTGGCACCTGCCAAGTACCAGAGTGAACTGCGGATGAACAAGGCACGCGAGTTATTAACCGAGACCACCTTGTCGGTAAAGGAAATTGCCTATATGTTGCAATACTCTTCCTCGAATCAGTTTTCAACCATGTTTAAGAAGTTAACCGGACAGTCGCCGCAACAGGTGAGGAATAGAAATTAAGAGTCAAGAACCAAGAGTCAAGAATCAAGAACCAAGAACCAAGAATCAAGAATCAAGAACCAAGAGTCAAGAATCAAGAACCAAGAATTAAGAATTAAGAATCAAGAACCAAGAGTCAAGAATTAAGAATTAAGAATCAAGAATCAAGAACCAAGAGTCAAGAATCAAGAACCAAGAACCAAGAGTCAGGAATCAAGAGCCAAGAGTCAGGAGTAGAGACGAGAGGCACCAGATGTTACCCATTCTTGATTCCTGACTCTTGGTTCTTGGTTCTTGACTCTTGATTCTCAGATTTTTTTCAAAAAAAAGGTTGGTGGGTTAAAAATCTTTTCGTAACTTTGCAGCCCATTTTGGGTATATACCAAAATCATATAAATAAGTTAATTAAAGTTTAAAACAAAAATTGAGATGCCTACAATTCAACAATTAGTTAGAAAAGGAAGAGCAGAGCTGATCGACAAGAGCAAATCTCCGGCGTTGGACTCGTGTCCGCAACGTCGAGGTGTTTGTGTTCGCGTGTACACCACCACTCCTAAAAAGCCAAACTCGGCGATGCGTAAAGTAGCGCGTGTACGTTTGACAAATCAGAAGGAAGTGAATGCTTACATTCCGGGCGAAGGACACAACCTGCAGGAACACTCGATTGTGATGGTACGTGGTGGTCGTGTAAAAGACCTTCCGGGAGTACGTTATCACATTGTACGTGGAACGCTCGACACCGCAGGTGTTAACGGCCGCAAACAACGTCGTTCGAAGTATGGTGCAAAACGTCCGAAACCAGGACAGCCAGCAGCAGCTCCAGCAAAAGGTAAGAAGAAATAATTTCTGACCACCATCTTTTTTCTAAAGAGAATTAAAAAACAAAGTTAAAAAACTTGTTTTAGAGGTAGCAGATGAAGGTTGAGTAAACAGCTCAGAGGAGCAGTTGAAGTAAGACTAAAAAGAGCAACCAAAAAACAAAAGATTGTATTAAAATGAGAAAATCGAAACCAAAAAAACGGATCATTTTACCGGATCCCGTTTTCAATGAGTCGATGGTTACCAAATTTGTTAACCACCTGATGTATGATGGCAAAAAATCAACTGCCTTCGACATTTTCTATTCTTCGTTGGAAGTAGTAAAGAACAAGCTGCCGAACGAAGAAAAAACCCCTCTCGATATCTGGAAGAAAGCCCTCGAAAATATTACTCCTCTTGTGGAGGTTAAATCCCGCCGTGTAGGAGGTGCTACATTCCAGGTTCCCACCGAAATCCGTCCCGACCGGAAGGAATCAGTTTCAATGAAGAATCTTATATTATATGCCCGTAAACGTGGCGGACGCTCGATGGCCGATAAATTGGCTGCCGAAGTTGTTGACGCGTTCAATAACCAGGGTGGTGCTTTCAAACGTAAGGAAGATATGCACCGCATGGCTGAAGCTAACCGTGCATTCGCTCACTTCAGATTCTAATTGTGCAGCAAATTTTTAAGATATAAAAAAGAAAGACTAAATTAGATGGCTAAAGGAGACTTAAGTTACAACAGAAATATCGGTATCATGGCCCACATTGATGCCGGTAAGACAACTACCTCAGAGCGTATTTTGTTCTACACCGGTTTGACTCACAAGATTGGTGAGGTTCACGATGGTGCTGCCACCATGGACTGGATGGAACAGGAACAGGAACGTGGTATTACGATTACGTCGGCTGCAACTACAACTTCCTGGACCTACCAGGACGAAAAATACAAAATTAACCTGATTGACACTCCGGGACACGTTGACTTTACTGTTGAAGTAGAGCGTTCGTTGCGTATCCTCGACGGAGCCGTTGCTGCTTTCTGTGCCGTAGGTGGTGTAGAGCCGCAGTCGGAAACCGTGTGGCGTCAGGCCGATAAATACAATGTTCCACGTATTGGTTACGTGAACAAAATGGACCGTTCGGGTGCCAACTTCTACGAAGTGGTACGCCAGGTTAAAGAAGTACTGGGTGCTACACCTTGTCCGATTCAGATTCCAATCGGAGCTGAAGAGAAATTCAAAGGGGTTGTCGACCTGGTGACAATGAAAGCCTATCTTTGGCACGATGAAACGATGGGTGCACAGTATCACGTAGAAGAAATTCCCGCCGATTTGCTCGACGAAGCAAAAGAATGGAGAGATAAGATGCTCGAAATTGTTGCTGAACACGATGATGTGTTGATGGAAAAATATTTTGATGATCCTTCAACAATTACCGAAGAAGAAGTTCGCCGTGCTATTCGTAAAGCTACTATTTCAATGGATATCAATCCAATGATTTGTGGTTCTTCGTTCAAAAACAAAGGTGTACAGACGATGCTTGATGCAGTTTGTGCATACCTGCCCAGCCCGCTGGATACTCCCGAAATTATCGGAACCGATCCCCGTGATCCCGAAAAAGAAGTGGTTCGTCACCCCGATGTAACAGAGCCATTAACCGCTTTGGCGTTCAAGATTGCCACCGACCCTTATGTTGGCCGTCTTTGCTTCTTCCGTGTGTATTCGGGTAAACTGGAAGCTGGTTCGTACGTTTACAACTCGCGTTCCGATAAGAAGGAACGTATTTCGCGTATCTTCCAGATGCACTCCAACAGACAAAATCCCGTTGATGTTATCAACGCAGGTGATATTGGTGCTGGTGTAGGTTTTAAGGATATTCGTACCGGCGATACGCTGTGTAGTGAAGCACATCCTATCACCCTCGAGTCGATGGATTTCCCTGCACCGGTAATTGGAATTTCGGTAGAGCCAAAAACTCAGAAGGACCTCGACAAGCTCGGCATGGGACTTTCGAAACTGGCCGAAGAGGATCCAACCTTTACCGTACATACTCAGGAGCAATCGGGTCAGACCATTATTTCGGGTATGGGTGAGCTTCACCTCGAAATTATTATCGAACGTTTGAAACGTGAGTTTAAGGTAGAATGTAACCAGGGTCGTCCACAGGTATCGTATAAAGAAGCAATTACCAAATCCGTAGAAATCCGCGAAGTATATAAGAAACAGTCGGGTGGTCGTGGTAAGTTTGCCGATATTATTGTACGTGTAGAGCCAGCTGATGCTGATTTCGATGGTAACCTGCAGTTTGTCGATGTAGTGAAAGGTGGTAACATTCCAAAGGAATTTATTCCATCGATCCAGAAAGGATTCACGTCAGCCCTTAAAAACGGGGTGTTGGCAGGCTTTCCGATGGACAAACTGAAAGTAACAGTACTCGATGGTTCATTCCACGCGGTTGACTCTGATCAGCTTTCGTTCGAAATTTGTGCTCAGATCGCCTACAAAAACGCCTGTGCCAAAGCTAAACCGGTATTACTTGAACCCATCATGAAGATGGAAGTTGTAACTCCGGAAGAAAACATGGGAGATGTGATTGGTGACCTCAACAAACGTCGTGGTCAGGTAGAAGGAATGGAATCGAGCCGCACCGGTGCCCGCATCGTTAAAGCAAAAGTTCCGTTGGCCGAAACCTTCGGTTACGTAACAGCCCTTCGTACCATCAGTTCAGGTCGTGCAACTTCATCGATGGAGTTTTCACACTATGCTGAAGTTTCGAATGCAATTGCCAAAGCAGTAGTAGCCGAAGCCAAAGGTCACGTCGAATTATTGTAAAAATCAAACAGTTACCCCGGTTAGCGAATGACTCTTAACCGGGGTGCTGAATGTATATAAATTATTCATTTAAACAAAGACATGAGTCAAAAAATCAGAATTAAATTAAAATCGTACGATCACAGTCTGCTCGACAAATCGGCAGAAAAGATTGTAAAGACTGTAAAGTCGACAGGTGCACATGTAAGCGGTCCAATTCCACTTCCAACACACAAGCGGATTTTCACCGTAAACCGTTCGACTTTCGTAAACAAGAAATCGCGGGAGCAGTTTGAGTTATCGTCGTTCAAGCGATTGATCGACATTCACAATTCATCGGCAAAGACAGTAGATGCATTGATGAAGCTGGAATTGCCCAGTGGTGTAGAAGTAGAAATTAAAGTGTGAAAATAAAAATTAATTGAAATGCCAGGATTATTAGGAAAAAAAATCGGAATGACATCCGTTTTCAGTGCCGACGGTAAAAACGTACCGTGCACTGTTATCGAAGCTGGTCCTTGTGTGGTTACTCAGATTAAGACTGTTGAAATTGATGGCTACGAAGCTGTACAGGTAGGTTTCCGAGAAAAGAAGGAAAAACATACCACCAAGCCCGAAGCCGGACATTTTAAAGCAGCCGGAGTAGCACCGCAACGACACTTGGTTGAGTTCAAAGGATTCGAACAAGAATTCAAATTGGGTGATGCTATCACCGTGGAAATGTTTGAAGCCGACACCTTTGTGGATGTAGTCGGAACTTCAAAAGGTAAAGGACATCAGGGCGTTGTTAAACGTCATGGTTTTGGAGGGGTTGGACAGGCTACTCACGGACAGCACAACCGTTTGCGTGCACCGGGATCGGTTGGAGCGTCTTCGTATCCTTCCCGTGTATTTAAAGGAATGCGCATGGGTGGTCGTACCGGGGGAGATCAGGTGACCGTTCAAAACCTGCAAGTATTAAAAGTAATTCCCGAGCACAATCTTATTCTTATCAAAGGTTCTGTACCGGGTGCTAAAGGTTCAATCGTTATCATCAATAAGTAATCATGGAAGTAAGTGTAGTAAATATTAAAGGAGAAGACACCGGAAGAAAAATTTCGTTGAACGATGCAGTCTTCGGTATTGAGCCAAACGACCATGCTATTTATTTAGATGTAAAGCAGTATTTGGCCAATCAACGTCAGGGAACACACAAGACCAAAGGTCGTAGTGAGATAGCCGGTTCGACCCGCAAGCTGGGTCGTCAGAAAGGTGGAGGTGGAGCTCGTCCGGGCGACATCAAATCGCCGGTTCGTGTAGGTGGTGGACGTATTTTTGGTCCGGTACCCCGCGATTATAGCTTTAAGCTGAACAAGAAGCTGAAACAGCTGGCCCGTAAATCGGCGCTTAGTTACAAAGCTCAGGGAAGCCTCATTACAGTGGTTGATAAGCTCGATTTTGCAGCTCCTAAAACCAAGGAAATGATCGCGTTGACACGAAATTTGAAGGTTGCAGATAAAAAACCATTAATTATTTTAGCATCCGGAAATAAAAACGTATATTTGTCGGCTCGAAATTTACCGAAGGTAGATGTCGTAACAGTTTCTGAATTAAACACTTACATAGTGCTTAATGCAAAAACTCTTGTTATAACAGAAGAAGCAGTGACTGCAATAGAACAAATTTTTAAAGCATAAGGAGACATAAAGAATGGCAATTATCATTAAACCGATCGTAACTGAAAAGATGACTCAGTTGGGCGAGAAGCTGAACCGTTACGGTTTCAGAGTCGACAAAGGAGCCAACAAGATTGAGATCAAGCAAGCAGTAGAAGCCCTTTATAATGTTACCGTGCTGGAAGTTAATACAATGATTGTAGCTCCGAAGAAGAAAAGCCGTTTCACCAAGAGTGGTGTAATCAACGGACAATCGTCGGCCTACAAGAAAGCTATTGTAACATTGAAAGAAGGAGAAGTAATTGATTTTTATAGCAATATATAATAAAAAAAATGGCTGTACGTAAATTAAGGCCCACTACACCGGGGCAACGACACAAGATTATTGGCACATTCGAAACAATTACTTCGAGTGTACCAGAGAAATCTCTTGTGATTGGCGGAGGAAAGTCCGGCGGTCGCAACCATGATGGTAAGATGACTGTTCGTCAGTTAGGAGGCGGTCACAAGAGAAGATACAGAGTAATTGACTTTAAGCGTAACAAAGACGGTGTTCCCGCAACAGTTAACAGCATCGAGTACGATCCGAACCGTTCGGCTCGTATTGCCTTGTTGTTTTATGCTGACGGGGAAAAACGATACATTCTTGCACCAAACGGATTGCAAGTTGGTCAGACTGTAGTTTCGGGAGAAACTGCTGCACCAGAAGTTGGTAATGCAATTCCATTGCAGAACATACCGCTGGGTACGATTATTCACAACATTGAGCTGCGCCCTGGTCAGGGAGCTGCTATGGTACGTTCGGCAGGCACTTTTGCCCAGTTGAACTCACGTGAAGATAAGTACGCGATTATTAAGCTTCCTTCGGGAGAATTGCGTAAGGTGTTAGCTACCTGCAAGGCCACTATTGGCTCAGTTGGTAATTCCGACCATGCACTTGAAATTTCAGGTAAAGCCGGACGTTCCCGTTGGTTGGGTCGTCGTCCGCGCGTTCGTGGTG
>CAZLHC010000058.1:0-18322 GCA_964559265.1 uncultured Paludibacter sp.
TCTTACTCCACTATCTTCTTAAACAAGTTCTTCATATTCACCTGTTCGCCAATTATCTTACTCAACTCCGATGCTGCCACGCGTTCCTGCACCATCGTATCGCGGTAGCGAACGGTCACTGTGTTGTCTTCGAGCGTCTGGTGGTCCACCGTGATGCAGAAGGGCGTACCTACGGCATCCTGGCGGCGGTAGCGCTTGCCGATGGAGTCTTTTTCGTCGTACACACATTTGAAGTCGAACTTCAGGTCGTTCATTACTTCGCGGGCTTTCTCGGCCAGACCGTCTTTTTTTACCAACGGCAGGATGGCGGCTTTTACAGGGGCCAGTACCGGTGGAAGTTTCAGCACCACGCGGCTGTCGCCGCCTTCCAGCTGCTCTTCTTCGTACGAAGCGGCCATGATGGAAAGGAAGGTGCGGTCGAGTCCAATCGAGGTTTCCACCACATACGGAGTGTACGACTGGTTGAGCTCGGGATCGAAGTATTTAATATTCTTTCCGGAGAATTTCTCGTGACTGCCCAAATCGAAATCGGTGCGCGAGTGAATTCCTTCTACTTCTTTAAAACCGAAAGGCATTTCGAATTCAATATCGGTGGCGGCGTTGGCATAGTGGGCCAGCTTGTCGTGGTCGTGGTAGCGGTACTTGTGATCGCCCAGTCCGAGCGCCTTGTGCCAGCGCAGGCGCCATTCTTTCCAGTATTCAAACCATTTCATCTCTTCGCCGGGGCGTACAAAAAACTGCATTTCCATCTGTTCGAATTCGCGCATCCGGAAAATAAACTGACGGGCTACGATTTCGTTGCGGAAAGCCTTTCCAATCTGAGCTATCCCGAACGGAATTTTCATGCGGCCGGTTTTCTGCACGTTCAGGTAATTCACAAAAATACCCTGAGCCGTTTCGGGACGCAGGTAAATTTTCATTGCGCCATCGGACGTGGAGCCCATTTCGGTGGAGAACATCAGGTTGAACTGGCGCACATCGGTCCAGTTGCGGGTACCGCTGATGGGGCACACTACCTCGTAATCTTCAATAATAGCTTTGAGCCCGGCCAGGTCGGAGTCGTTGAGCGCCTTTACAAAACGGGCGTGAATCTCGTCGCGTTTGGCCTGGTTTTCGAGCACGCGCTCGTTGGTCGAACGAAACACAGCTGCGTCGAAGCTTTCGCCAAAACGTTTGGCCGCTTTATCCACTTCTTTCTGAATTTTATCGTCGTACTTCGCCAGCAGCTCTTCAATGAGCACATCGGCACGGTAACGCTTTTTGCTATCCTTGTTGTCGATGAGCGGGTCGTTGAACGCATCCACATGGCCCGAAGCTTTCCAGGTGGTAGGGTGCATAAAGATAGCGGAGTCGATCCCGACTACGTTATCGTTCAGCAATACCATACTGTCCCACCAGTACTTCTTGATATTGTTTTTCAACTCAACTCCGTTTTGTCCGTAGTCGTACACAGCGCCAAGGCCATCGTAAATTTCACTCGAAGGAAAAACGAAGCCGTATTCCTTACAATGCGCAATCAATTTCTTAAAAACATCTTCCTGTGAAGCCATACTAAACTGTTCAAAAATTAAAGCTGCAAAAGTACGGTTTTTTTTTCTTTTTTTGTTACTTTTGCAGGTTGAAAAATCAAAATTGAGGGTAATAGCATGAGTACCGATGAAATTATTGAGGATGAAGTAACTATCCCGGAGGAAGAGGAGAAGGAGACTGCCGGGCATTCCAATTACAAAGTTCCGAAAATATCCGATGAGCATACCAAGTATCATCTCACGGGGATGTACCAGAACTGGTTTCTGGACTATGCCTCGTATGTGATTCTGGAGCGTGCTGTGCCCGAAATATACGATGGGTTGAAGCCTGTTCAGCGGCGTATTTTGCATTCGATGAAGCGGCTCGACGACGGGCGTTACAACAAGGTGGCCAATATCGTGGGGCATACCATGCAGTTTCACCCCCACGGCGATGCTTCCATCGGCGATGCGCTGGTGCAGCTGGGGCAAAAAGATATGCTCATCGATTGCCAGGGAAACTGGGGGAATATCCTCACCGGCGATGGGGCGGCGGCTCCCCGTTATATTGAGGCCCGACTGTCGAAGTTTGCCCTCGAAACGGTTTTTAATCCCAAAACCACCGAATGGAAGCAGTCGTACGACGGCCGTAATAAGGAGCCCATCGCTTTGCCGGTGAAGTTCCCGTTGCTGCTGGCGCAGGGCGTTGAAGGTATTGCAGTAGGGTTGAATTCTAAAATTCTTCCGCACAATTTTAATGAGTTGATCGATGCCTGTATTGCTCACCTTCGGGAAGAAGATTTTGTGTTGTATCCCGATTTCCAAACCGGTGGTTCCATCGATGTGAGTCGTTATAACGATGGCGAACGGGGTGGGGCGGTGAAAATCAGGGCTAAAATAAGCAAGGTAGATAATAAAACCCTGGCAATTACCGAGATTCCTTACAGCTCCAATACCACCAAACTTATCGATTCGATACTAAAGGCGGCGGAGAAAGGAAAGATAAAAGTACGTAAAGTAGATGATAATACTTCGGCTAATGTCGAAATTCTGGTGCACCTGCAAGCCGGTGTGTCGTCGGACAAAACCATCGATGCGCTGTATGCCTTTACCGATTGCGAACTGAGCATTTCGCCCAACTGCTGTGTAATTCACAACAAGAAGCCACGGTTTATGCGGGTGAGCGATATGCTCCGGATTAGTTGCGACCATACCAAAGACCTGCTCGAGCTGGAGCTGCAGATTCAGCGCCGCGAATTGCTGGAGCAGTATTTCTACGTATCGCTCGAAAAGATTTTTATCGAAAACCGGATTTATAAAGATAAGAAGTTTGAGGATAGTACCTCGCAGGACGAGGTGGTGGCTTTTGTAGATGCGCGCCTGGAGCCTTTCAAAAAGGATTTTATCCGCGAAGTTACACGCGAAGATATTTTGAAGCTGCTCGAAATCAAGATGATGCGTATTACTAAGTTCGACTCCGACAAGGCCAACGATACGCTTATTTCGTTAAAAAAACGCATCGAAGAAATTGATTTCAACCTGGCACATATGATCGATTTTACGATCAACTGGTACCTGGGTCTGAAGGAGCGCTATGGTAAAAATTACCCGCGTCGCACCGAAATCCGTAATTTCGAAACCATTGTGGCTACCAAAGTGGTTGAAGCCAACGAAAAGCTCTATGTGAACTGGGAAGAGGGCTTTATCGGCACGGGACTCAAGAAAGACGAATTTGTGTGCAACTGTTCCGATATCGACGATGTGATTGTGTTCTTCCGCGATGGAAAATACAAGGTGGTGAAGGTAACCGACAAACTGTTTGTGGGTAAAAATATTCTGCACCTGGATGTGTTCCGCAAAAACGATAAACGTACCATTTATAATGTGGTATACCGCGATGGTAAACTGGGTGCATACTACATTAAACGCTTTGCAGTGAACGGAATAACCCGCGATAAGGAATACGACGTGACGCAGGGAACCGCCGGTTCGAAAATCGTGTATTTCACCACGAATCCCAATGCCGAGGCCGAAGTGATACGTATTACGCTGAAGCCCAAACCCCGTATATCAAAACTGGTATTTGAGAAAGATTTCAGCGATATCGCCATCAAGGGTCGCCAGTCGATGGGTAATATTCTTACCAAAAACGATATTCACAAAATTGCGTTGAAACAAAAAGGGGGTTCCACACTCGGCGGCCGTCAGGTGTGGTTCGACCGCGATGTGTTGCGCCTCAATTACGATGGTCGAGGCACGTATTTGGGTGAATTCCAGAGCGACGATCAGATTCTGGTGGTGTATGGAAATGGCGATTACTGCACTACTAATTTCGAGCTTACCAACCACTACGAAAAAGATATTGTAGTGTTTGAGAAATTCAACGCACATAAAGTCTGGACGGTAGCACTCTACGATGCCGATCAGCAATATTATTACCTGAAACGCTTCCAGTTGGAGCTGTCGCAGAAATTGCAGAATATCCTGGGCGAAAATGCAGGATCGAAGCTGATTGTGATTTCGGATAAGGATTATCCTCGATTTGAGGTTCGTTTCGGCGGGCACGATTCGTACCGCGAGCCACTCGAAATTGATGCTGAGGAATTTATCGGGGTGAAGAGTTTCAAAGCCAAGGGCAAGCGCATAGCAACTTACGATGTAGGACAGATTCTCGAACTGGAGCCTTTGCGTTTCAATACTACTCCCGATCCCGAAGATAATGAGGAAGAAGAAGGCGGGGAAGGTCCGGGCGACGATCCGCAACCGGTAGCCCCCCTCGATGGAGCACCTGCGGAAGCTGCAGAGGCCGACGACGAGGAAATTGATCAGCAACGATTGATCGATGAAATTACCGGTCAGATGACTCTTTTTTAAACTAAAAGTAAACCCGCTGACGTGAACATCAGCGGGCTACAAACAAAACAAAACCTGAAGTCTGAACTATCTTCTTAAAAACGGTAAAAAATTCAGGAGGACAGTTCAGATTTCATTTTCTTATAGAATCCGGAACGAAAGTCCTATTTTGAATACCGGATAAATTCCACTCCAGCTTATATCCTGCAGTACCTCGTTGATACGCTGTACCGATTCGTTGTCCGAATTACCTTCCAGTAAGCCGGTTCCGGTCATGTTAATTACGTACGACCCCATGTGGTAAGCACCAAACTCCATGTTGAACGCCAGTCGTTTATCGCGCGAAATAGTGCGTCCGAAACCAATGCCTGCATAAGGGGCCAGTTTCTTTTCGGGAAGAATGGAGATGTTCAGTTCACCCAGGTCTTCGGGCTCGTAGGTAAGATCGCCTACGGTCATCGATTCGGTTGGTTGAAGTTTAATACCGAGGTTCAAGTCGGTTTGCACCACACCACCGGTGAGGTACAGGCCACGAGCCAGGTACAGGTCGATGTTAGCCGAAATACCCCCTACTTTAACAGCAGGGCTTATCGAGAAGGTATTATCTTCGATCGTATATTCTGCCACATTAACGAAACTACGATCGAATTTTTCGTAACCTGCGCGGATAGCAATCGACGGAGTTAGAGCGGCAATCAGGTTTACTCCCAATCCGTTGGTTGAGGCGCTACCGCCAATAGCTATTCCGAATCCCGGCTTTTTTTCGGCGCCATCGTTTTGCGAATGTAGCGCGGTACTGCTGAAAATCAGCATCAATACGGGTAAAAAAATCCACTTTTTCATGTGTAAATAATTGTTTTTTAAAGGTCACATGGAACTCGCATGTCAGATTTTCATCAACTTTGGCGATTGACTGCAATCATGCTCGTTTCATACGGTACTAATTTGTTTATTAACGGTCGTATGGAACTCGCATGCCCACCTTATCCTAAGCTCGGATGTGATGTGTTAGATGCTCGTTTCATATCATTACTTGTTATGGAAGCTCAATTCCGGTTGTTAATTTAAGTTTGACTCTTTTACGCGTAGCTGACCGAAGATATTATCGGGGAGTACTGCATTGTATTTTACCGTAACCACATTATCAGCAGGACGATCGACTTCCAGCGTGACAGGCTGACCAGCATTAACTGCCGAACCAATTTGAATACTCGGAGTCATAATAACTTTCAATTTTGTAGTTCCCGATTTCTCGATGCGGAGCGAACCACTGCCATAGTTATTCCCAAAGGTAGCCAGAATTTCGTAAGTCTTATCGAGTTCCAGTGTCACTGTGGCCTTACCATTGTTCAGGTACATCATGTTCCAGTAATAGAAATCGTTGTTGGTTTGTCGGTAGTACAAACTGGCATTTGGTCGAATTATCAGCTGTGAATTGGTAGCCGAACTTGCCGACACATCAAAATTAACGGTTATGTTTTCAACGGGAGTAAGTTGTTCGCTTACATTAATATAGTATATTTTACCATCGCATAAATTACTTATATCCAGGGTCGAGGGATTGAAGACGAGCTTCCGGTAAGGATCCCATCCGGCATCAGAAAAAGTAAACCGGGCAGTTGCATTGGTAGGTACGCGATATAGTTGTACATAGTTGTAGTAACTATCAGCAAGTGTACTAACAGGTTGGTAGGTAACTTTGTCGTACCAGTAATTGTCGATTTTTGCCGAAATTTTTCCGTAGGTCCACTCGCTGGTCAGGTTGCCTCTCCAGACGAACCGCGGTCCGTTTTCGCACATATCGTAATAGAAATCCCAATTCCACAAACTAAGGTGAGTTACCGTTTCTTCCAATACCAGTTTCCCGTTTACTTTCCTTACGGTATCCATTTTTTCGAACACCCATTTGCCGGTACCTTCATTCTGACTCCACAGCTCGATAACATCATTTTCTTTAATCAGGTTGCCTGTTTTTGGATGCTTCATATCGGCAGGAATTTCTGTTTTTAGTGTAATTCCACCATTCTCGAACGAACTAACTTTTTTGCCGTTAGCAGCAAGGCGCACATCAAACATCCCTGCCGATACAAACTGAATCTCTTCGGTGGCGTTATTGCCCATATCGGCCGTTACACTTAAGCCTCCCGGGAAAGCATCCTGGGCTGCTTGGGAAGTAGGATCGAAATACACAACGTTGGCCGCAACGGTACCCGTTACCGGATTGCCTGCAGCATCGCGCATCACCACACCCGTACCGATCGATACAGCCTGCTGGCCCGAATTCATGCTCATTACACTTGGCGTAGTTGTTCGTCCCGCTGAATTGGTCGAAGTGAAACTGGTGGTGCTTTTTGCCGAAATTCCGGCCGGAGCATCGGTTAATTTAATCATAGTGATGGCAATCTTCTCCATCCCTGCTCCAAACAGCTTCACCCGTTGCGTAACCGGATTGTAGCCCGAAGCTTCTACCGTTACATTGAAATCTACCGGTGTTGTTTTCATAGCTGTTGTATCCACCTTGCGCGGATCAATAATCAGCTCCATCATACCGTGTCGCGATAGAAATGGATTCTCGCGAACTCCCAGATTGTTGTATACATCCTGCGAGTTAATGCCCGATACGGTTACTTTAACTTCCACCTCGTTGATGTAGTTTTTGGTTTTGGCATTAATAAAATCAAGATGGACCCCTGTCTCAAATGAGGGGGTGCCAATTACCAACTGCAGCGAGTCGACTGCCCCTTTCAGTTTTTCGAGGTCTTCTGCCAGTGTACACCTGCTGGTGAGTCCGATAAACAGGAGTGGAAGAAGACCAAAGATTAATTTTCTCATACGTACATTTTTTTTTATTGAATACGAATTTAACAGCTTAGTAGTTGTAAGTACCTGTTTGTTGCTCGTTTTGAAGTATATTTACCCGGACTTGTTGTAAAATCAGGAAGAAATTTAACTATTTGACAACAAAAAATACAGCTTGTTGGATAAACATGTGTAAATCTGTAAAAGTTCATTTCAATATGCTAAATTTTTGTTTTTTTCTGAAAAGTATTCAAGACTGATTGAAGCGGTTAGTTGGTTAACAGGCTGCTGCTCTGGTAGTATATACAACCAACAGGGAGACTTCCGGTCTTAGCCTTCGGTCTCCCTGTTGATAAAATGAATGCAAAACAGATAATTATTGTTGGTTTTGACGATTCTGACGGTTACGTGCCCGTTCTTCCTGCAATGCTTTCCATTTAGCCATTTTTTCGGGGCCTATCACTTTTTCGAGGTCGGCATCCCATTTTTTACGAAGTTCCGTAAATTGTTCGCGACGGGCAGTCTGGTCACCCCCTTGATTTTGTTCGCGCATTTTGGTCATTTCATCCTGTTGTTTTACAAACAATTCCTTTACTTGTTTTTGCTGATCGGCGCTTAATTCCAGGTCTTTTGCCATTTGTTCGGCCCTGCTTTCAGGACTCCACTGCTGACGATTTGCACGATCGCCCCGGGGTTGTTGCGGTTGTTGTGCGCTTAGCTGGAGCGAAAATGCTACCAGGGCCATCATTACTACAAAAATACTTCTTTTCATGTTTCTCTTTTTTTTAATTGCTGAAGCCCGGGCTTTTTACTCCCGCAGGATCAGCAATCGGGTTAGTGATTTTTTTTTAGTTATCAGCACCTAAGACTCACCGGCACGCTAAAAGTTTAACCGACAGCATAAAAAAAAACAAACCCGGATGGCGAACCAATCCGGGCTTGTGCGTATATATAGAGTTACTGAAAATCAATTTGCTTTTTTCAACAGTACTTCTTCAATTGCTTTTTTGAACGTTTCTTTTGGCAAAGCACCCTGAGCCATCTGCGGTTGTTCGTTCATCGGTACGAAAAGTAAAGAAGGAATGCTGCGGATACCAAATGCAGCAGCCAGTTCTTGTTCTTTCTCAGTGTCGACTTTGTAAATGTAAATTTGCCCGTCGTATTCCTTAGCCAGGTCTTCCAAAATCGGAGCGATGGTTTTGCAGGGTCCACACCAATCGGCATAAAAATCAATAATACAGGGTTTGTCGCCCAGGTACTTCCATTCGGAAGGATTTGCCTCATAATTGGCCACTTTGGTCAGAAATTCGGCTTTGGTCAATTTAATTGTTCCCATTTTTTTTGTTTCGTTAGTTGTAATTTTTTCAGCTTTTTGCTCTGTTACTTTGTCTTTCGACTGATTACCACATGCTGTAAACGCAATAAGAATCAGTGCCAATGAAGCGACTACCAGTTTTTTCATACAGTACTATTTGTTAATTGTTAATTATTAATTGTTACAGGGCACATCCCCAAATCGACGGGTCGTCGTAGGGAACTTCTTCTGTAGCTTCTTTTGGTAGTTCTTTCCAGCCCAACTCATCGAGTTTTATCCCAATTTCTTCGCGCGAAATTTCATCGGTATGATTTACCACTATTGAGCCGTCGATACGGTCCATCTCAGCTCCAAATACTCCGCGCAACGAACCAAGCTGCTTGAGTACCTCGTTGTTACAGGTCATACACTGCGACTTTGATACCTGAAAAGTACTATACATCTTATTTTTTTAATTCTAATTTTTTAAACTTCATTACGTGCTTCTGAGTCGGTTTAGCTGTCGTTTCGCAGTTTCCGCCCGGACAACTCATATTAAGAATAGCCTGCATGCCCAAAAACGAACCGATTACCGCATAAAGTTGCTCTTTTGTTGAAAAAAATGCGCCAAACAAGCTAATTGCCAACACCAACCGCAATATTCGTGTGAAATTCCATCCGGCAATATACTTTTTTGCCCAATCAGTTACCTTAGTTGTTGTCATCCGTTTTCTTCGCTTTAGGTTTGAATAAATCGAACAGCAGGTACCCAATCAGACCACCATACAGGGTGCTTATCCAGGGGTTGGAGGTAATAGGGCAGGTGCCGGAGTTACATCCAATAAAATAATAGTAAAGATAACCTCCCGTTAGCCCCACCGCAACGCCGATGAGTTTGAGGTAATGTTTTTTAAGTAATGCTTGTATGTCCATATTTATTCTTCGCAATTACAGCTTTTAATACAATCCAGAATTCGGGTGATTTGTTTGTTCTTTAAGGAATAAAAACAATTCTTCCCCTCTCTTCGGCAATTTAAAATTCCTTTTGCCCGCATGTCGGTCAAATGATGCGACAGTAGCGACTGTTCGCATTTCAGCTTTTCGCCTATTTCCGATACGTTCATTTCTTCGGTATCGGCCAACAGCGATATCACGCACAACCGGGTTCCGTGCGATATGGCTTTTAGTGTGTAGGCGGCCTCGTCCATTTGTAATAATTCCTGCATGTCTATCGTGTTTTTTTAATCACGTGCAAATATATGAACATATCTTCATATATACATAACATTTTCAGAAATATTAATAAGCGACGCGAAATATTTTGCAATTAGCAGTTAAAATCTTCCGGAATGATGAATAAATATCAATTTAGAGTCATTTCGCAAGAAAAGTTTTATCTTTGCATTTCTGAAGAAAAAAGGAAGATGACCAGTGCCAATCCAACCATCATAACCAGCGATTTACCTGCTGAACTTAAGCGTGCTATCGGAGCTCATCCCGGAACCGATTGCTACGTGCTTGCCGATACCATTACTGCCCGACAGTGTTTGCCGTATTTATACAGCTGTGGTTTGCCTGCCGACAGTCGGATCATTACCGTGAAGTCGGGCGACGAGAACAAGAATATTGAGGCAGCCGTACAGATATGGGAATTTCTCAGTAGTAGTGGTGCAACCCGTAAGTCTTTGTTTATCAATCTGGGAGGAGGCATGATTACCGACCTCGGTGGGTTTGCAGCCTCAACGTTTAAACGGGGAATTCGTTACCTTAATATACCTACTTCCCTGTTGGGTGCAGTCGATGCAGCTACCGGCGGAAAAACCGGCATCAATCTGATGGGCCTGAAAAACGAAGTAGGGGTGTTTAATCCGGCGGAATCGACGATTATCGATGTGCATTTCTTTAAGAGTCTGGACGCTAAAAATCTGCGCTCGGGTTATGCCGAAATGGTAAAACATGCGCTTATTGATACTCCCGAAGAATGGAAGGAGGTGCTGGCGTTTGATCTGGAAGAAGTTGATTTTGAAATACTGAGCACCCTGGTGGAGCGGAGTGTGCGAATTAAGGAGCGGGTAGTGGCGCAGGATCCTACCGAAAAGAATATTCGTAAAGCGCTGAACCTGGGACATACCTTCGGACATGCTTTCGAAACCTTTTCGCACCGGGTACATAGCCCGGCTCTGCATGGCTATGCCGTGATGTGGGGTTTGTTGTGCGAACTGTATTTGTCGCATGTGCAACTCGGATTTCCGAAAGAAGAGTTGCTCCAACTTAAGTACATGATGATTGAAAACTACGGCAAACTGGATTTTTCGTGTGGCGATTATGATGAGCTGTATGAGTTGATGACACACGACAAGAAAAACGATTCGGGTTTTGTTAATTTTACGCTGTTGGGTGGTATTGGCGACATCCGGATTAACTGTTCGGCTACCAAAGAGCAAATTTTTGAAACACTTGATTTTTATTTAACGATATGAAGAAGACATTAGTGGTAGGGGCCAGCAATAACCCCGAGCGGTATTCGTACAAAGCGGCCGAAAAATTACTGAAATATGGTCACGACATTGAATTGCTGGGCTTGCGCCCTGATGTTGTTTTTGGTCGCACCATCGATACCGAAAAGAAGGCATATGCCGGATTGGACACGGTAACGCTTTATGTTGGACCGAAAAATCAGCCGGAGTATTACGATTATATAGCATCGTTACATCCTAAGCGGGTGATTTTCAATCCGGGAACCGAAAATCCGGAGTTTGAGCAACTGCTCGCTCAAAAAGGGATAGAAGTAGAAGTGGCTTGTACGCTGGTAATGCTGGGTACCGGACAATATTAAGGATACAATAATGGCCGGTCAGGAGCCGGAAATAAGTAGTATATGAAGATTGCGTTAATTGGATATGGTAAAATGGGCAGGATTATCGAACGAATTGCCCTGGAGCGTGGACATGAAATCGTGAGCATAATCGATATTAACAACCGCGACGATTTTAATTCCGAAGCCTATAAAAGTGCCGATGTGGCTATTGAATTTTCGGTGCCGTCGGTGGCGGTGAGCAATATCCGCAGTTCGTTTGCTGCCGGGGTTCCGGTGGTGTGTGGCACTACCGGCTGGACGGAGGCACTTCCCGAGCTTCGCGATGAAATTGAAGAAGGTGGATACACCCTTTTCTGGAGTTCCAATTACAGTCTGGGGGTAAACATCTTTATGAAGGTAAATTCGTACCTGGCCCGCCTCATGAATCGTTTTCCCGAATACAATGTGGAGATGACCGAGGTTCACCATACTCAAAAGCTCGACGCTCCCAGTGGCACTGCCATCACCCTGGCCGAAGGTATTCTGGAAGAATTGGATCGTAAAACCTCCTGGTCGAAGGAGCTGGAAGACAGCCCCGCTCACATGGCTATAAAGTCGATCCGCGAAGGCCAGGTGCCGGGCATTCACACTATTCGTTACGAGTCGGAGGTAGATAGTATCACGATGACCCACGATGCGAAGTCGCGCGAAGGTTTTGCCCTGGGCGCCGTAGTAGCTGCCGAATTTACAGCCGGCAAAAAAGGTTTGTTGGGAATGACGGATTTGATGAAATTCGATTAATATTGTAAATACTATATAGATATGAAAAATAACGATAACCGTGCATACCGGGCGCCGATTTCGTTGGGTGAGCGGTTTCAACATCCCCTGAAGCAATGGCTTAAGGCTATTTCGTGGTGCTTGCTCTACATCTTCTTTATCGCATGGGTGGGTAATTTCTGGTGGCTGTTGTTATTGCCGCTGGTATTCGATGCATTTATTACCCGGTTTATACCCTGGACCTGGTGGAAAAAGTCGCAGAACAAAACGGTGCTGGCCGTTATGGGTTGGATCGATGCTATTGTATTTGCACTTATTGCTGTTTATTTCATCAATCTGTATTTGTTTCAGAACTACCAGATACCTACTTCATCGCTTGAAAAAACCTTGTTGGTAGGCGATTTCCTTTTCGTAAGCAAAGCCAGCTATGGCCCCCGGGTTCCCAATACTCCCTTTTCGTTTCCGTTGGTGCAGCACACTTTCCCGATTCTGAATACCAAATCGTATCTCGAAAATCCACAATGGGAATACAAACGCCTTCGGGGATTTGATACGGTTGATCGGGGCGATATCGTGGTATTTAACTTTCCTACCGGCGACACAGTACCTGTAAAGGTTCAGAATCCCGATTATTATGTAAGCAGTTACTACGAAGGATACAGTAGTTTGAAGTATCAGAATCCCGATTTGGAACCTACTGCCGAGCAGTGTCTGGCCCGCGGTCGCGAAGTTATTCGTTCGCGCAGGGATGTGTATGGCGAATTGGTTTACCGCCCGGTCGACCGGCGCGAAAATTACGTAAAACGGTGTGTGGCAGTGCCCGGCGATTTTTTCGAGATGCGCGAAAATGTTATTTACATCAACAATGAGCCCGAGGAGGTACATCCGGGTGTTCAGCACAATTACTATGTACAAACCAACGGCAGTTTTTTTTCGCGTGAAACGCTTAGCAAGATGGGTATCAGTGTTGAAGATCAAACGATGATGCACGCTACCAATGACAGGCAATTGATTGAATACCTCGGAATGGATCCTTCGATGCCGGTGTATCATTTCCCGTTGACAAAAGAGATGCACGATAAGTTAAGCAGGTCGGCAATGGTTAAGAAAGTGCAGGTAGAACCTTCGGCTATGGGGGGAGATGTTTTTCCGTACGGAGGAGGTCATGGTTGGGATCGCGACAATTACGGACCCATTTATATTCCGCGCAAAGGAAGTAAATTGAAACTGAACGAATGGAATTTCCCGATTTACGAGCGTATTATCCGCGTTTACGAGAAAAATACCCTGGTAAAGAAGGATGGAAAATTCTATATCAACGGAAAAGAAACCGACGAATATACCTTTAAGATGGATTATTACTGGATGATGGGCGACAATCGTCATAAGTCGGCCGATTCACGTTTCTGGGGTTTTGTGCCCGAGGATCATGTGGTGGGTCGTCCGGTGGCTGTATGGCTTTCGCTCGATAAAGATAAAGGTTGGTTTGAAGGAAAAATCCGGTTCAATCGTTTCTTTAAAGATGCCCGCCGGTAATTCGGCGGAAGCAGGAAGCGGGGCTGATGGGATGACCATTTTTCAGATGACCGGTTTGCCACCCCTTGGTTTCAGTACTGCTTATTTGCCCCCCATCAGCTACATGGCTTTGTGGATGCATGCGCCTGCTCGCTGGCTGGAGCAATATGAGTACTTTGAGAAGCAAAGCTACCGAACGCGCTGCCGTATTGCTTCATCGACAGGGATGATGGAGCTGAGTATCCCTGTGGAGCGGCCCTCGGGCAATCGCACATTGATACAGGAGGTGCGGTTGTCGGATCACGGCAACTGGACGCAGCAGCACTGGAAAGCAATCGAGGCGGCTTACCAGTCGAGTCCGTATTTCGAATTTCTGGCCGATGAGCTTAAAGCGGTGTACGACAACCCGGGTGAGTTGTTGTGGGACTTCAACCAGCGATTGATGAACCTGCTGGCTTCGTGGCTGGATTTTCCTTCATCTGCTTCAGGTACCTCTACCTTTGGCGGGATGCCCGAAGGTACACTATCGCTGCGAAACGAACTTCACCCTAAAAAACAGGAGATTTTCCCGGATATTGCTCCTTACTATCAGGTGTTTGCCGCCAAAACAGGGTTTATTCCCAACCTGAGTATCCTCGATTTGGTGATGAATTGTGGAAATGAGGCAATTTTATACTTACATTCTTTTAAAAACCGTAAGTTTTCAGTATTTTTGTGAAAAATACGACTAAGAACTTTAAAATATAGGATATGGAACAGATCGATTGGGGCAACCTTGGTTTTGGCTACATGAAAACCGACTACAATGTGCGTTGTACATTTAAGGATGGTAAATGGGGTGAGCTCGAAGTTCACGATGAAGAATATTTGCAATTGCACATGGCAGCTACCTGTTTGCACTACGGACAGGAAGTTTTTGAAGGTTTGAAAGCTTTTCGTGGGAAAGACGGGAAGGTTCGCATTTTCAGGATGGATGAGAATGCGAAACGGATGCAAAACTCCTGCGAGGGTATTTTGATGGAAAAGTTTCCACAGGAATTGTTCGAAAAGGCAGTGGTAAAAGCGGTTAAGCTCAACGAGCGGTTTATTCCTCCTTATGGTTCGGGTGCTACCTTGTACATTCGTCCGTTCCTGTTTGGTATCAGTCCGCAATTGGGAGTTCGTCCGGCTTCGGAGTATTTGTTCATCGTATTTGTAGCTCCGGTTGGACCTTATTTTAAGGGCGGTTTTGCAACTACTCCTTTTGTTATCATGCGTCAGTACGACCGTTCGGCACCGCTGGGAACCGGTAAGTATAAGGTGGGTGGTAATTATGCTGCCAGCTTAGTAGCCGGTCAGCATGCGCATGAGTTGGGCTATTCCAATATCTTCTACCTCGATGCTAAAGAAAAGAAATACATTGATGAATGTGGTGCTGCCAACTTCTTCGGAATTAAAAACAATACCTACGTAACGCCGGAGTCGACTTCGATTTTACCCTCGATTACCAATAAAAGTTTGATGGTATTGGCCGAAGATTTGGGGCTAAAGGTGGAGCGTCGGCATGTGGCGGTGGAGGAGCTTGCTACGTTTGAAGAAGCGGGTGCCTGTGGGACGGCGGCGGTAATCAGTCCTATTGAACGTATCGACGATTACGATACCGGTGTGTCGTATGTATTTACAAAAGAGGGCAAACCGGGTGTAGTGTGCGATAAGTTATACCATAAACTCACAGCGATTCAGTGCGGCGATGAGCCCGATACACACGGTTGGGTGACGGTGGTAGATTAAGAATGCTTTATGCCGGCCAGGTATATTAGCCGGTTGAGCTGTCTGATTATAGAATAACTTAAACGAAAGGGCTTGCAGCGATTTTACCTGCAAGCCCTTTCTGTTTTGGATGATAATCAGTACCGGCAGTCACCCGGAGATTATCAATTTATATCTCGTCTGAAAGACCTACCATTCCTAAGTCTTTCCAAAAGTGGGGATACGACTTGCTTACTACCTCCGGATGTTCTATTTCCAGCTTCTGTGCGAGCGCTGCGGGTGCAAAGGCCATTGCCATGCGGTGATCGTCGTAGGTTTTAATCTCCGGTAATGGTTGTTGAGCCGCTTTGGTTGCTCCTTTCCAGGCCAGCATTCCTTCGGCAGGTTCCTCAATTACAAAGCCCAATTTCGCTAATTCATTGATCAACGCAGCCACCCGATCGGTTTCTTTTATCTTCAGACTTTGCAATCCGCTGAATTCAAACGCAATACCTTTAATGCAACAAGTTACAGCAAAGGTTTGCGCCAGATCGGGTTCGTTGATGAAATTGTAACTGAAATGTTGGGTATAGTTGTCGTTAGGAGTAAGGCGTACACCATCAGGCAGGTAGTCGGTTGTTACGCCCAACTGCTCAAAGAGCCCGGCCACCCGCGAATCGCCCTGGTAACTGTTTTGCTTCAATCCTTCCAGAAATACTTCCCCTTTTCCGGCTATCGAAAGCAGCTCGTACCAGTAGGAGGCAGCCGACCAGTCCGACTCTACCGTAAAGGCTATTGGAGTATAACGCTGGGGTTCAATTGAAATGGTATTGTTTTCAAAGCTGGTATGTACACCAAATTCGGCCATCATACTACGCGTCATTTCAATGTACGGAACCGAAATAACCTTTCCTTCGAGTTTAATTACCAATCCGTTGACCATGTAGGGTGCAATCATCATCAATGCCGAAATATACTGACTGCTAACGCCTCCGTTAAGGGTAATTTCGCCACCCATCAGGGCGCTGCCATAAATTTTCAGGGGTGGGAAGCCTTCGTTTTCGAGGTATTCAATCTTCGCTCCCAGACTATTCAGGGCATCCACCAGCAGTCGAATCGGGCGTTGTTTCATCCGTTCACTACCGGTGATGCTCCATTCGCCTACGGTTTTTGCCAGAAAAGCAGTTAGAAAACGCATCGAAGTTCCGGCCGCACCCACATCGAAACGGGTATCGTTGGAATCGAGTGCACGGATTAATACACGCGTATCGTCGCAATCCGACAGGTTCTGAATATCGTGCGAACTATAGGCCAGTGCATTCAGTATAAGTGCACGGTTACTAATGCTTTTAGAAGCAGGCAATTTAACTTTTGCCTGCAACGAATCAGCCGTGAAATAAAGCGTCATAGTGTAAATGCAGAAATGATGGGTAGAACTCTAAAATTACAATGCAAGCCGGTAAATTTTCTCAATATCCTGAGCAGTCAGTTTTACAAAACTTCCCATAGTGCCGGCACCAATCCCGGTTTGCTTTACCAGCAACGGAATATCTTCTTCTTTTGCTCCGATTTCGGAGAACCGTACCGGCATACCTATAGAACGCAGAAAGTTTTCGTAGCGTAAAATCCCTTCCAGGGCTGTAACTTCCGGGTTTTGAAAATTCATCTCGCAACCCCATACCCGCACAGCAAACTGAGCAAATCGCATCACATCGTGGTGCATCACATACTTCATCCAGGCCGGGAACATTACCGCCAGACCGGCACCGTGTGCCACATCGTACAGCGCCGAAAGTTCGTGCTCCAAACCGTGGGTGCTCCAGTCCTGATCGCGCCCTACGCCACATACATCATTGTGGGCCACCATTCCGGCCCACATAATATTCGCCCGCGATTCGTAATCGCCGGTATCGGCAAGTGCCTTTGGAGTCTCTTTAATTACAGTTAGCAGTATTCCTTCACACAGGCGGTCGGTAATCTCCACCTCCTTCGTATTCGTGAAATACCGCTCCATCACATGCGCCATCATATCCACCGCCCCGCAGGCCGTCTGGTAATTGGGCAAACTCTGCGTAAGTTCCGGATTCAGAACCGAAAACACCGGACGTATATGCTCCGAGGAACAGCCGCGCTTGAAATTGCCATTCTCGTGCGTGATCACCGAACTGTTGGAGCCTTCGCTACCGGCTGCGGCAATAGTGAGAATCGTTGCCACCGGCACCGCTTTCTTACAAACCGCCTTACCACTGTAAAAATCCCAGAAATCGCCTTCGTAAGGCACGCCCATCGCAATGGCTTTTGCCGAGTCGATGGCACTACCTCCCCCTACGGCTACTATAAAATCAATATTCTCCTTGCGGCACAATTCAATACCTTCGTATACCAGCCCGCTGCGAGGATTGGGCACTGCACCTCCCAGTTCAGTGAAATAAATTCCCTGCTTTGTAAGCGATGCTTTTACCCGATCGAGCAAGCCACTTTTAACCACCGAACCGGTGCCAAAATGAAGCAGTACACGGGTTCCATTGAAACGGCTCACCATCGGGCCGGTTTCGCTTTCTTTTCCTTTGCCGAACACGAAATAGGTAGGGCTATAAAAATGGAAATTCTTCATTGTTCTACTTGTTTTTAAAGGGTTTCTTCTTCTTCTTCGTAACGTTGAAAGAGAAAATCGTTGTACGGATAGCGCTCCACATGAATGGCTTTCACTTTCTGGTACATAAGCTCTTTCAGGTTCTCAATATTATGTTTTTGTTTTGCCGAAATAAATATACAGTTCTCGTGCATCTTCGAAATCCAGGTTGCCTTAAGTTCCTCTAAACTGATATTTTCGCGGGTGGATGGAAGCAAATCATCTTCTTCCTTAGGAGTGTAGGTAAACGCGTCGGTTTTGTTGAACACCAGCAAAGTTGGCTTTTCCTGAGGATCGATTTCCTGTAGGGTTTGCTGTACAATCTGAAGCTGCTCTTCGAAGTTCGGGTGCGAGATATCCACGATATGGATCAATAAATCGGCTTCGCGCACTTCATCGAGCGTCGATTTAAACGA
>CAZLHC010000059.1:0-17922 GCA_964559265.1 uncultured Paludibacter sp.
CCGCGACCCTAACCTTGGCAAGGTTATGCTCTACCAACTGAGCTATTTTCGCATACTGTTAAATTTGCTTCGAAACTCAGTTGGTAGAGCACCTTTGTGTCTATCCTTTGGCAACTGAGCTATTTTCGCAAATCGGCTGCAAATATACTGTTTTTTTTTGAATTCCGAAATCTTATCGCCAAAAAAAGCGGAAAAGTATTCTCCGCTCTTTTTAATCTCTACGCTCGCCGGGAGTTTGTGTCCTTCCTCCCCGGCAAGTGGTGGTCGGTCGGTCAAGCCAAAGGGTGCGATTGGTATCGCATGGGGGTGCTGTTAATCCCCCTCCGGCCCTACTAACCAATTGTTACACCAGGCTCACAAACACTTCGCCTTCTACCTCGGTGAAAACTACTTTGCCTTCGCGTGCCAACCAGCCTAAGGCCAGGTTCAAATCGGCTTCTTTCAGCTTAGTGGCTTTCTTAACGGCTTTCAAACTTTTTGAACCGTCTTCCAACGCCGACCAGATAAGCCCGGCGTTGCTACCAATTGTTTCTTTTATCATAATTAGTTAATCTTTACACTGCAAAGATACTATAAATATGTTATAAAACACATGTAAACAGCCAATTAAACCGAATTTTAACACAAAAACTGCTATTTAGCATACATTTCGTCGATCAACACCTTGTAGCGCTGCTCCACAATCGGGCGCTTGAGCTTCAGCGTATTGGTCAATTCGCCGGTCTGAATACTGAATGGAGTGGGAAGTAACGCAAACTTCTTGATCAATTCGTGGGCAGCCATTCCTTCCTGCTGTTTGCGGATACACGAATCGATCAACTCAATCACCTGTGGCTTTGCCAGCAATTCCTCGGTACTACTGTACGAAATCTTAGCCTTACGGGCGTATTCTTCAATGGCGGGCATTGCAGGGGCAATAAGAGCCGTCACATAAGGCTTCTCGTTGCCTATCACCGCTACCTGCTCGATGTACTTATCCAGAATTAACCGCGTCTCAATTTCCTGCGGAGCAATGTATTTGCCATACGAAGTCTTAAACAGGTCCTTCAACCGGTCGGTAAGAATAATGCAATCGTTGCGCAAAAAGCCGGCATCACCCGTACGGAAAAATCCATCTTCGGTAAAAGCAGCTGCATTAGCCTCCGGATTCATGTAATAACCACGGAAAACGGTGCGTCCTTTAAGCAGAATTTCATTATCAGCACCTATCTTCACCTGAATATCAGGAATAATACGACCTACTGTTCCAAATTCATACCCTTCCGGTTCAAAAAAGCTTACCGTGGCAGTGGTTTCGGTCAGTCCGTAGCCATACGCAATGGGCACTCCCATGCTTTTTAAAAAGATGTTGATATCGTCGGACAAACGTGCACCCGCCACCGGAAATAGCCGGGCATTTTCAATTCCGATTGTCTTTTTTACTTTCGAGTAAATCAGCGTATCGGCAATTTTATACTTCATCCGCAAGCCAAGTCCCGGCTTCAACCCGTTACGCAGGGTATCGATATTGTATTTCTTACCTACCGCCAGCGCCCAGGTAACAATACCCTGTTTCGAAGGCGGCATTTTCGATATGTTCTCCTGAACAGCAGAATACACCTTTTCCCAGAAACGCGGCACTGCACACATCATGGTGGGACGGACCTGTTTGATGGTTTCGCTCACTTCAATAGGACGCAGGTTTACATACACCGTCACGCCATTGGCTACGCACAGATAACACCACATCCGCTCGAACACATGCGACATCGGCAGAAAGGCTATCGATGTATCCTGGTCGGTCATTTCGGGAATGCGGATACGGTGAATGCGAACCGCCTCGTCGAGACAGGAATGAGGCAACATTACCCCTTTGGGATTTCCCGTAGTACCCGAAGTATACAGAATACAAGCCAAATCGTCCTCCGTAGCAGCTTGCTGACGTTCGCGTATATCCAACTGACGGCTCGATTTACGTCCCGCGGCCAGCACATCGGCAAAACGCAGGGTTTCAGCCTCTTTCAATTCCACTTCCGGATCGTAGGTCACTATCGTTTTCAGCACCGACGAGCGTTGTTTCACTTCCAACGCAATTTCGTATTGCAGCTGGTCGCCCACAAAAAGAATTTCGATGGCCGAGTCGTTGATAATAAATTCAATTTGCTGAGCAGTAGAGGTAGCATACATAGGTACCACCACTGCCCGGTTGGCAAAAATAGCGTAATCGCTAATCATGTTTTCGACCATATTGTTCGAGAACTGTCCTACCCTATCGCCTTCCTTCAGGCCCATTTCCAACAAACGTTTGGCAAGAGCGTTAACCTGTTCCGACATCGAATTCCAGCTTAGCGAAATCCATTCGTCGGTAATATTTTTTCGGTGATAAAATGCAGTGCGGTCGCCGTATTTCGTAGCCTGTCCCGCAATAATTTCGGAAAAATGTAGCGTTTCCATGATTAAATTAATTTGAGTGTAGCCCGGCAAAGATAAAAAAATTACTTAACTTCTGTTTGAAGTTCCTCTAAAATTGACGGATTATTCAGTAGTTGATGAAAAGCCTCGCGTGAAGCTTTCTGCTGCGATACCTTTTTGCTGGCACCCTGGGCCTCGGCCATCACCTGTCCGGCAATTACAAGGCGGGTAGTAAAAAGATGCTGATTAGCCGATTCCACGCTTTCTTCCACCAGTTCGAAATCGTAGGGGAGATGGTGTTTCTGGCATAACTCGATGATACGCGATTTATAATTTCGTTCGTCGGTGGCCAGTCCGTCGATATCGACCAATCGGGTAAAAACCCGCTGTTCCACAAATCGTTTGCACTGTTTATAGCCATAATCGAGGTAGATGGCCCCCATCAGCGCTTCAAATGCATTTCCATAGATATTCCGGTTGGCCGACCGGTTCATATTGCGAGAAGTAACCACCAGCTTATCGAGCCCCATTTCCACGGCCAGACGGTTAAGAAACTCGCGGCTCACTACTTTGGAGCGGGTATTGGTAAGAAAACCCTCGCGCTGATGCGTATAATGACTAAAAAGAATATCAGTAACCACCGAATTAAGCACTGCATCGCCCAGAAATTCGAGCCGTTCGTTGCTGAGCATATGCCCACGAGCCGAGTGAGGCGTCGACGAACGATGGCGGAGCGCTAATTGATAATAAGCCAGTTTGTCGGGATAAAAACCAAGGATACGATATAATTGCAAATAAGACTCTTTTCGCGCGCGCGAAAAGAGTCTTATTTTGCGTAAGATATACTGAATCACGTTACTTCACAAATTTTTTAACAATAACGCTGGCGTTATGACCACCAAAGCCGAAGGTATTCGACAAGGCAGCATTTACTGTGCGTTTCTGAGCTTTGTTAAAAGTGAAATTCAGATTATAGTCGATATCCGGATCGTTGTCGCCCTCTTCGTGGTTGATAGTAGGCGGAACGATATCGTTCACTACCGAAAGAACAGCTACGATACCTTCCACGGCTCCGGCAGCACCCAGGAGGTGACCCGTCATCGATTTGGTAGAGCTAATATTGAGTTGATAAGCATGCTCGCCAAAAACTTCTTTAATCGCTTTTGCTTCGGATACATCGCCCACCGGAGTGGCGGTTCCATGCACATTTATATAATCAATATCTTCCGGTTTCAATCCGGCATCTTTCAGAGCGCGGTTCATCACCAGGGTAGCACCCAATCCTTCGGGATGAGTAGCCGTGAGGTGATACGCATCGGCCGACATTCCACCACCCACTACTTCGCAGAGGATGTTGGCGCCACGGGCCAGTGCATGTTCCAGTTCTTCGAAAATGAGACATCCGGCACCTTCGCCCATTACAAAACCATCGCGGCTGTTGCTGAACGGACGGGAAGCGGTTTCCGGCGAATCGTTGCGGGTCGACAATGCAGTAAGTGCATTGAAACCACCTACTCCACCCGGAGTAATGGCCGACTCGGCACCGCCGCACACGATAATGTTGGCTTTACCCATACGGATATGAGTAAAAGCATCGATCAGCGCATGAGTAGAGGAAGCACAAGCCGAAGCGGTGGAATAGTTAGGACCCCGAAAACCATATTGCATTGAAATTAATCCGGCAGCAATGTCCGAAATCATTTTCGGAATAAAGAACGGATTAAATTTCGGGCCATTTTCCTGATTTTGATAATAGTACGCCACTTCCTGTTCGAAGGTGGTAATACCCCCGATACCTGCCGAAAAAATAACCCCTACCTCATTTTTATCGATGGCTTCGAGGTCGAGACCACTATGCTCAATGGCTTCCTTGGCGGCTACCAACGACAATTGTGCATAAATGTCCATTTTTCGGGCCTCTTTACGATCGAAATGCTGGTTGGGGTCGAAATCCTTTATCTGACAGGCAAATTTCGTTTTGAACAGGGTAGTGTCAAATCGGGTAATCGGGGAAGCACCACTCTTTCCATTGATAATACTATTCCAGAAATCCGGAATAGTATTACCAAGAGGAGTAATGGCACCGAGCCCGGTTACTACAACTCTTTTTAATTCCATACTGTAAATTAGGAATAAATATTATAAAGCCTCGATGTATGCAATTGCATCACCCACAGTGCCGATTTTTTCAGCCTGATCTTCTGGAATGGTAATTCCGAATTCTTTTTCGAACTCCATGATCAGCTCTACTGTGTCTAATGAATCTGCACCCAGATCGTTGGTGAAACTAGCTGTAGGCACTACTTCAGCTTCGTCAACACCTAATTTCTCAACGATGATAGCTTTTACTTTAGCTGCAACTTCTGACATAATTTTAGTTTTTTAAGTTGATAAATAAAATTTGTTGTTTAATTTTGCGGTGCAAAGTAAAGTAATTTTCCCGACATACGCTAAATTTTGTCGAAAAAAAAGCTTATTTTTGCACAAAATGCGATTAATTGAGCAGAATACCCTCTTCTATGGCCCTAAAAATAGCCCTTTTTGCCTCCGGTTCGGGATCGAACGCCGAAAATATTATCGAATATTTTTCAGGATCGGGGGAGATAATTTTTCCACTTATTGTATCGAATAAACCCGATGCCTATGTTCACGAGCGTGCCCGACGGTTGGGGGTGGCTTCGTTCACTTTTTCGGCCGCAGAATTCCGCGAAGGTAGTGCAATTATTCAACTGCTGCAAGCCAACGAAATCGATTTTATCGTTTTGGCCGGCTTTCTGTTGAAAATTTCAGCTCCGGTTCTGAAGGCCTACCCGAATAAAATCATCAATATTCACCCGGCACTTCTTCCAAAATTCGGTGGAAAAGGGATGTACGGGCATCATGTGCACGAGGCCGTGGTGGCTGCGGGTGAGCGGGAATCGGGAATCACCATTCATTTTGTGAACGAAAATTACGACGAGGGAGCTATTATTTTTCAGGCACGGTGCGAAGTTACGCCCGACGATACGCCCGACATGGTAGCCGAAAAAGTACATCAATTAGAATACAAATATTTTCCAAAAACAATTCAATCAATTGTTAATTGTTAATTGTTAATTATCAATTACAACGGAGACTAACAATTAACAATTAAAAATTAACAATTAAAAAAATGGCTTTACAATGTGGTATCGTCGGCCTCCCCAACGTGGGAAAATCGACACTTTTCAACTGTTTATCGAATGCGAAGGCACAAGCGGCTAATTTCCCGTTTTGCACTATAGAACCCAATGTGGGCGTTATTACTGTGCCCGACGAGCGGCTCACGAAACTGGCCGAGCTGGTGAATCCGCGGCAAATTGTTCCTACAACCGTGGAGATTGTAGACATTGCCGGCCTGGTAAAAGGCGCCAGCAAAGGCGAGGGACTGGGCAATAAGTTTCTGGCCAACATCCGCGAAACCGACGCCATTCTGCACGTGCTGCGGTGTTTCGAAAACGAAAACATTACGCACGTGGATGGCAGTATTAATCCGGTGCGTGATAAGGAAATTATCGACACTGAGCTTCAGCTCAAGGACTTAGAGACGGTAGACAGCCGTATCAACAAAGTACAGAAGCAGGCACAAACCGGTGGCGACAAGCAGGCCAAAATGGTGTATGATATCCTGGTACGTTACCGCGAGGCGCTGATGCAGGGTAAATCGGCCCGTACGGTAGAGCTCGACAAAGCGGAGCGTCCTTATGTTAAAGATTTATACTTGCTCACCGATAAGCCGGTGATGTATGTGTGTAATGTGGATGAAGCCAGTGCTGCCACGGGCAACGCCTATGTAGATGCAGTTCGCGAAGCTGTAAAAGACGAAAATGCAGAGATTCTGGTGGTTGCAGCTGCTACCGAGGCCGACATAGCCGAGCTGGAAACCTACGAAGAACGTCAGGAATTTCTGGAAGCAGCTGGTCTGGAAGAGTCGGGAGTTGCCCGCTTGATTCGTTCGGCCTATAAATTATTAACCTTGCAGACTTATTTTACAGCGGGTGTACAGGAAGTTCGCGCATGGACCTTCCACCAGGGATGGAAAGCCCCTCAATGTGCCGGTGTGATTCACACCGATTTCGAAAAAGGGTTTATCAGGGCTGAGGTAATTAAGTACGACGATTTCGTGGCGCTGGGTTCCGAGGCAGCCTGTAAGGAAGCGGGCAAGATGGCGGTAGAAGGCAAGGAATATGTGGTGCAGGATGGCGACATCATGCATTTCAGGTTCAATGTATAAGGGTAAGTCGCTGAGGTTGCTGTAAAATATCGCAGGCCTTTTCTGTATCCTTTACATAAGGTAAGAAATAGGAGTTAGTTCGAATAAAAAACCGGCTCTTAATCAGTGTTTTGTCTGTCAAACACTGATTAAGAGCCGGTTTTTATTCGTACAGAGTTACCGTTGAAATTTCAGCAATCTTCCGGTGGTTGGATCGAGCTCCATGCTGAATTGTTTCGATTTCAGCAGCGATGCATCGTAAGGGATCAACACGCCGAACTGAGGAATTTCGGCTTTCTGTTTAAGAAGTGTACGAACCCCGTCGCTAACTTCGATGGTAGTTGTAGCAGGAACCACCGAATACAGCAACGGCACTACCGGTTTTGCTTTGAGATCGTATTGAGGTTGAACCGGAATAGTTTCGGGGTCGAATACCACATAATACGGTTCACCTCCCAAATCGTCGTTATCGACCACACCCCGTTTAGCCGAAAGGCGGAATAACACCTTTTCGAGTTCGGCAGTATCGGGTACCATTGTTAGGTGGTGAGTGCTTACTTCGGTGCGTATCGAACCGGTAAACAGCTCTGTAAGTTCGCGTTCCTGGCGATCGATTCCCTGAAGCATTTGTTTCAGCGCATCGCCATCGGACGGCATATGGTCCATTTCGCCGCTCAACAGATTGATACGGCTTTCGCGTAAGGCATATATCTGATAAGCAGCGCCTTCGGCCATCTTTGCTGTCGATCCGGCCATCATATATTCCTGATTCAGCGGTAACAAACCTTCGGGTCGTGGCGACAGCCGTTCCGTTTTATCTAAAATTTTTCGTTCTTTTATAACCTGCCGGCGGGATGCGTCGCAGTTAACACCCACCAGAATTCCTTTTTCGTTCACCACCAACGCATTCATCAACTTAGGATCGACAACAAACCGGCGAGCCGTGTCGGCAACCGATTGGATGTGCATGCGAACCGAACGAAGCTGGTAATTCACCGACTCCTCGGTAACAACCTGGCTTGTAGCCAGATAGCGTTGCGAATATTGATAAAACACGCCCGGCTTTTCGACTCTCTTTTCAACTTTAACTTCAAACACCAGTTCGGTTGCAGGAAGTGAATAAACCAGGGAGGGTACGCCCTCGGTAAGCGAAAAAGTACCCTGAGCCGTTGTATACGCTGAAAAAGCCAACAACCATCCGAAAATTAGTAGTTTCTTCATATGGCAAAAAATATAAATATATACGAATCGCACTTCACTCAGCTCTAACCATCGTCGTGTGCGTAGTTGTTTATTTCTTTTTACGGGCAAAAGGCTTTTTCTTAGCCCCGGCGGCAGGTTGCTGTGCCACCAGTGTTGCACAATCGTCGGCCGTAAGTGTAGCCGGGTCGGTGCCCTTTGGAATCTTAAAATTCGTCTTTTCGAAGGTAAAATACGGTCCGAAGCGACCGTTCAGCACCTGGTATTCGCCGTTGGCACCCAGCACACTAATCACCTTATTTTTTTCAGCCTCCCGTTTCAGCCGGATGATTTCGATGGCAGCATCGGCTCCGATGGCCATCGGGTCGACCTCTTTGGGGAGCGAATAAAAAGCTCCGTCGTGGCGAACGTAAGGTCCGAAACGCCCTATAGCCACTATCATTTCTTTTTCTTCGAACTCACCGATGGTACGTGGCAACTTAAACAATTCCAACGCTTCTTCGAGCGATATACTTTCAATGGATTGATCTTTACGAAGCGAAGCAAACACCGGTTTTTCTTCCTCTTCGGCCGTGCCGATCTGTGCAACAGGGCCATAACGACCAACTTTAACGGCCAGCTGACGGCCGCTTACCGGGTCGGTACCCAGCACCCGCTCGCCCGATTGACGCTCCGAATTTTTAAGGGTATCTTCTACGATAGGGTGAAATTTCTTGTAAAACGAATCAATAAGGCTCACCCATTCAATGGTACCTTCGGCTACAGTATCAAATTCTTTTTCGATACGGGCTGTGAAATCGTAACTCAATACCGATGGGAAATATTCTGTCAGAAAATCGTTCACCACCATTCCTATGTCGGTCGGAAACAATTTTGATTTTTCGGCTCCGGTATTTTCGGCAAGTACTTTCTCGGTTACTTTTCCGTTTTTGAGGGTTAGCAGGTTATAATTTCGTTTTTCGGCCGGTCGATCGCCCTTTTCAACATAGGTACGATTCTGAATAGTAGTAATTGTGGGAGCATAGGTCGACGGACGGCCGATTCCGAGCTCTTCGAGTTTTCGCACCAGGCTGGCTTCGCTGTAGCGGGGCGGCTTTTGGGTAAAACGCTGTTGAGCTGCAATAACATCGGCTTTCAGCGCCTGGCCCGATTTCATTTGTGGCAACAAGCCCTCTTGTTCGGTTTCTTCATCATCGGTCGATTCCAGGTATACTTTCAGAAAACCATCAAAAATAATCACTTCACCTGAAGCCACAAACTTATATTGATTGCACGAACAGCCAATTACGATAGAGGTTTTTTCGAGCTGAGCATCAGCCATTTGCGAGGCTATGGTTCGTTTCCAGATAAGCTCATACAGTTTTTGCTCCTGAGCGGTACCGCTGATGGTATGCGCATTCATATAGGTAGGGCGAATGGCCTCGTGAGCTTCCTGAGCTCCTTTGGAGGTTGTGGTAAACTTGCGAATTTTCACATACTTATCGCCTGCCATCGATATAATCTCTGCTTTTGCCGTATTGAGGGCCAGATCCGACAAATTTACCGAGTCGGTACGCATATAGGTAATTTTTCCCGATTCGTAGAGCGATTGAGCCACCCGCATAGTTTGCGAAACAGCAAATCCCAATTTACGGGAAGCCTCCTGTTGGAGGGTAGAAGTAGTAAAAGGTGGGGCCGGCGATTTTTTCGAAGGTTTGGTAACAATATCTTCCACCTTAAAATCGGCCGATTTACAATGCTCCAAAAAAGCATGCGCTTCCTCTTTCGTTGCAAACCGATGTTGCAGTTCAGCCTTCAAGGTCACCAGATTACCATTGGCATCGGGTCCGGTTAGCTCAGCCGATACCCGGTAGGCCGATTCGGCTGTAAATTGATTAATCTCCCGTTCGCGCTCCACAATCAGTCGCACTGCCACCGACTGAACACGCCCTGCCGAAAGCGACGGGCGCACTTTACGCCAAAGCACAGGCGAAAGCTCAAAACCTACAATCCGATCGAGTACACGGCGAGCCTGTTGTGCATCGACCAAATGAAGATCGATAGCGCGCGGATTTTCGATGGCACGTAAGATTGCATCTTTCGTAATCTCGTGAAAAACAATTCGTTTAGTATTTTTTGTATCTAATTTCAGCTCATCGAACAGGTGCCAGGCAATAGCTTCCCCCTCCCGGTCTTCATCGGAAGCCAGCCACACAATTTCGGCCGACTTAGAAGCCTTTCTAAGTTCCGACACCACTTTCTTTTTGTCGGACGAAACAACGTATACAGGCGCGTAGTTATTCTCAAAGTCAATTCCAATCCCCTTTTCCGCTAAATCGCGGATGTGACCAAAGCTTGACATTACTGTAAAATCGGGCCCGAGAAATTTTTCAATAGTTTTCGCCTTGGCAGGCGACTCAACAATTACCAGGTTTTTCGACATATTATTAGGCAGTTATGTTAAAAATCGGCTGCAAAATAACAAAAACTAATCTGTATCTTCCAAATTTCGAGAATTTAATTTCAGAATTTTAATGTTAAGGTGCAAATTGCTGCCATTCTGTCGACACGAAGATGCCCAAAAAAAACGTTGTTACTTCCACCCGCCATTTAATAAAGCGCGAAGAAGTAACAACGTTGTACTCCACTAACCACTACTCACTAACCACCCGTCATTTGACTTCCGGTTTCATCACCACTTCCATCACATTACCCTGATCGACAATGCGTTTAAGTGTTTCACGGATAAACTGAGGAGTGAGTGCGTTAACAGCTGCTGAATATTCTTCCACGAAATTAAGGTTGTCCTGATACAGACTCACCACGGCACTTTGCCACCAGTTATTTTCGCGTAAATCTTCTGTATATTTCTTCAGCATATTTTCTTTCACTTTCTGCAGATCATCTTCGAGAGGACCGTTTTTCACAATTTCGTCAACTTCCTGGTGAATAATCGACATCAGGCGTTGTTGTTTTTCGGGATCTGTATCAAACTGCATCAGGATGATACCTTCCTCGATAGGAGTATTGCTGGCCGAACCACGAACGCCCACTCCATACGATCCGCCTTCTTTTTCGCGGATGCTTTCGAGATAACGCATATTGAGGATATTACCGATAGCCGTCATGGCCGTACGGTTGATCATTGTGTAGGGCAACTGGCCACTGTACAAAATAAAATTCGATGCTTTATTGATTTCCATTGGACGGGTGAAATGACTATTGGCCAAACCACGCGGCTTGCGAATCATTACATCGGTAAAGGTTTCTTTACGCATTTTCCAGAACCAACCCGAATTAAGACCACCCAGGTAAGTAAGGATTGCCTTTTGTAGAGCCGGATCGGAAGGATTCACGTTACCCGTAAGTACGAATGTAAAATCGGCGGGTAAGTTAAAGCGTTGTTTGAAAATTTCTACGGCTTTGTTATGATCGAGCTGATCGATGGTATTCATATTGAGCACCACGGTGCGGGGGTGACGATTGTTGACCATAGCAGTAACCGAATCGTTGAATGCCATGCGGGGGTCGCTTGCCGCATTGGCCAGCGAAGCCTTGTACATATTCAGGAGCGACTGGAAGGCTTCCGGATCGTTGCGGGGTTCGGTGAAGTAAAGGTAAACAAGCTGCATCATGGTTTCAAAATCGTTTACCGACGAGCGACCGCTGAAGCCTTCGGTATACGAACCAATCTGAGGAGAAACCGAAGCTACCTTGCCTGCCAGTACCTTATTAAGGTCGACTTGCGAGAACGAGCCCAATCCGTTGTTGGTTACCACTAATGCCGAAAGGGTTGCCGAAATAAGGTCCTTCGTGTTTTTAACTTTCGAAACTCCACCTTCGCTGAAAGCCGACATTAAAATTTCGTCTTTTTTGAATTCAGTTGGTTTGAACACTACCGTTACTCCGTTGGAAAGTACCCATTCGGTGGTACCAAAAACAGGATTGGTAGTAACCGATTTAATTTTTCCGGCCTTAGGTACTTTGTTAATCAGAGGACGATTCAGGTCATCTTCTTTATTCGCTGTAAGTTCAGCAGCTTTTACTTCGGCTATAGTAGCCAGAATTTTGTCGTTGGAAGGAATCTGCACCGATGGCTTATCAGGAGCCATGAACGAAATGATCAGGTTTTCGTCGGTGACGTAATTTTTTACAATTTGGTTGATTCGTTCGGCATTTACATGAGGAAGAATTTGCTGGAGGGTTTTAAATTCCCATTCGATTCCGGGAATAGGTTCAGCATCGAGATAATTGCGAATGTATTCCTGAACTAAATTCCGGTTTTTCTGATTATCCCGATCGTTGTATGCATTTTCCATCGATTTGAGCAATTCTGTTTTCGCACGTTCGACTTCGGAATTGGTAAATCCGAACTTGCGCAGTTTTTCGGCTTCTGTGAGCACTGCTTTCAACCCTTCGTGTTCGTGACCTTCTTTAGGAACCACCAGCAACATAAATGCATCGGTCGATTTTACCAATTCGCCGTACATGGCATAGCCGCCAACAAAAGGAGCATCGGCACGCTGGGTAATTTCGTCGAAACGATAGCCCATCATGGTCGATACCATCTGGTTGATAACACCGGTAAGGTAACCTGCCATCGACAATTTCACTTCCTGAGGCAATTTCTTATGCTTGTATTCCAGTTCGATACGGGTCATACGAGCTTCCTTATCTTTTACAACCGAGATAATGGGTTCTTTATTGTCGGCAATTTCGTAAACAGGACGTTCGCCGGCATTAGCTTTGGCAGGAATATCGGCAAACATCGCTTTAATACGTTGCTCTACCCATTCCACATCCACATCTCCTACCACATAAATAGCCTGAAGATCGGGACGGTACCATTTTTCGTAATAATCGCGGATGGTTTTGTGCGAGAAGTTATTAATGACAGCAGTATCGCCAATCACATCGCGCTTGGCATATTGCGAGCCCGGATATTTCAGGTAGTTCGCAGCTTTCCACATGCGACGTTCGGCACCGGCACCGGTACGCCATTCTTCACGGATTACACCCCGTTCGGCATCAATTTCTTTTCCATCGAGGGTAATGAAGCCCGACCAATCGTGTAGCACCAACAAAGCGCTGTCGATAACCGACTGCCGGGTAGTAGGCACATCCGAAAGATTGTATACGGTTTCGTCGAGCGAAGTATACGCGTTAATATTGGTACCGAATTTTACACCGATCGATTCAAAATACTGAATTAATTTTTTCCCCGGGTAGTTTTTGGTGCCATTAAAAGCCATGTGTTCCAGAAAATGCGCCAGCCCGTTTTGGTCGTCATTCTCCAGAATTGCTCCCACGTTTTGAGCAATATAGAACTCAGCTCGCTCCTTGGGTTGTTGATTGAAACGAATGTAATAGGTCAACCCATTGTCGAGTTTTCCATAGCGAATTTGTGGATCCATAGGGACTGGAGCCAATTGCTGTGCTGAGGCAAACAAACTGATACCCGACAGCGCGGCAGCAAAGAGAAAGTTGAAAACAGTTTTCATATGCTTAAAATTATGTTTAAGGAGTCGGTTTTTCGACTCGTTTTTTCTTAAAAAGACCTGCAAAGTAAGTAAATAAATTTTGAATACTCAACGAAAAAATGCATATATTTGCCCCCTCGTTATCAAAAAAGTTAAAACTTAGTCCCTACATCACCTATGGCAGACGAATTACTGGTTGCAGCCGATGCTGCAAAAGAAGAAAAATACCGGTTGTTGATTCCGCAACTGAAGGCACTTATGGAAGGCGAAAGCGATTTCATTGCCAATTTAGCCAATGTATCGGCAGCTCTCCACCAAACCTTTAACTGGTGGTGGGTAGGTTTTTACCGGGTACGTAACGACGAATTGGTACTGGGTCCCTTTCAGGGGCCAATTGCCTGTACCCGCATTCGAAAAGGGAAGGGCGTTTGTGGTACTTCCTGGGCCGGTGCGCAATCTATTTTGGTTCCCGATGTGACTAAATTTCCGGGACATATTGCCTGCAGTTCGCTTTCGGTTTCCGAAATTGTAGTTCCGCTTTTCAACCAGGCAGGCGAAGTGGCCGGTGTGCTGGATGTGGATAGTGAGCGATACGACGTGCTGGACGAAACCGACCTGAAATTTTTGGAAGAAATAGCGGGCCTTTTGACTCCGATTCTGTAACATCGCCCGGCAACGGCTATTACCGGAATTGAGACTTCGCCCGGCAACGGCTTAATGGGCATTTAAAAAATCGTATTAACTCTCTGTTTTCAAAAAGAGGCCGTTGCCTGAAGGTAAATATTGCGTCCCGGCTCAAGGCGATTAATTCCACGGTAGGAAGTGTACCAGGCTTTGTATCCGGTATTGAACAGATTACGAACGCCACCGGTAAAGTAAATCCGGACTAACCCAAGCTGACGGGGAGCCGTGTCGAACATCCAGTTTACGATAGCATACTGATGACGTTCGGCAGTGGGAGCTGGTTCGATGGTTTGGTATTCCCATTCGAGCATCAGCGAGGTATTCAGTTTTTTCAGCAGGTGATAATTAACTTTCAGCATTCCATTGAGCGGGGGCAACAGGGGCATAGGCAGCCCGGTCGACCGGTCTTCACCGCGGGTAAAAGCTACAGCGGCTTCGGCATCAAATCCACGTACAAACAGCCATTTAAGTTCCAGTTCGGCACCGTAGTAAAAGGCCTGATCCACATTTTTATTCACCAGCGCCTGCACCACCTGTCCATCGGTAGTTGTATAGCTCTTTACTTCTTCCGAAATCATATCGAAAAGATAATTAGTGAATATATCGGCCTTCAAAAAAAACCGGGGCGAAGAATACTGATAGCCCAGGTTGGCAAAAATTCCTTTTTCGGGACGCAGGTCGGGATTTCCCACTTCCAGGAGCCCTTTCTGATCGATGTATTTAAACCGTTCCTCCATCGATGCAGCCCGATAAGCATTCGCAAGCGACAACACCAGCCGGTGTTGCCGGGAGGGCGTATATTGAACATCCACATGAGCTGCATAGGCTAACTCGTTGGTTTGCCGATCGTAAAAAAGCACTTTTTTATCGTAGGCCAGCGGAGTTCGTTCTCCCAGGCTTAATTTATAGCGATACACTTCTTTAAATGCCGTATCGTTTTCAGTTTGAAGAAAATCGATGCGCATACCTGTATTTACAACCCAGCGGTTCGGGTCGACCACCCAACGGTACTGACCAAACACACCCGCGTCGAACATGGTTGCCCGCGGCGTTGGTTGTTCGCCGGTAAATATTGTATCGGTAGCCGTCGATATTTTTACCCGCGAAGTCGATTGCTCCCTCAACCATCCCTCGGTGCCCACCGTAAGGGTGTGATAATCGTTGAAATACAAATCGGCGGTTGCTCTGATACCCGACGTAGTATTCATACTTCCGGGGAAGATGGCCATAGTAGGGTTGACAATATTCTCAACTTCCCGGGAGATATTCTGTGTGTAAGCTTTAAACCTCAATTGAGTTACTATTTCCGAAAGGTCGTTGAATACATATTCGCCACTTAACTGATTACGTACAAAACCAAGGTAGCGCACACTGGCAGCAGCCGGAAAAACACTACCACCGGGCAATCCTGCATTCCAGGCTTCGTAGTGCTGATAATTCACCAACAATTCCTGATCGTCGTTGTAGCGCATACCACCCCTCACACTAAATCCGGCATCGTTGAACTGGCTATTGGGCATTTCACCCTGTGAAGTCGTATAATTACCAGCAGTACGCAATGATCCGTCGAACTGCAGGTACCAGTTTGTATCGGCCATACTTAGGGCTGCATTTGTCTGGACAAGGTTGTTTACCGCCTGTATACCAGCACCTAGCCTCCCGCTAACGGTGCGCGAACCGGCATAGGCAGGTCGCTTCGACACAAAGTTGACAACTCCCCCCAGGGCACCGGTACCAAACAATACCGAACCTGCACCTTTCACAATTTCAATTCGTTCGAGGTTGCTCAGGTCGACCACCGACAAAACCCCTGCAATATCCGAAGCCGTTTGCATTCGATCGCCATCGTTCAGAAACAATAATTTAGCTTCCGAAAAACCACGAAGATTAACCGAAGTTGCCCAGGCTCCATCGCGCGTCATCATCACACCCGGCACATGATGCAACACATCGGCGGGGGTCACCATAGCCCGGGTTTCAATTTCCCGCGATGGTATGGTCTGAACCGGAAGATTCAGTTTCGTGTTTAAGATACCGCTTACGGTAATCTCCGATAGTTGTTTCACTACCGTGAGCGAATCGGAAGCCGGCCGGGGCCCAACGGTAGCCAGTGCAGTTACTGTGTGTAGTGAAGCCAGAGCAACCAGTAAGTAATTGAAAACAGGCGAGATGTTCATGTACAAACAATTAAGTGGATAAACCATGTTCGGATGCCAAAATTACAAAAATTAAAATTAATGTATTATCTTTGTTTTCCTTTTTTAAAGAATATGTCACGAATGAAGAAAATAGTCCTTTTCCTTCTACTTTTTGGTTCCGGATTTAAAGCCATCGGCTGTACCAATTTATTGGCTGGTAAGATGGCTACCGTCGACGGTTCCACCATGATTACCTATGCTGCCGACTCGTATATGTTGTTCGGGGCCCTGTACCACTATCCAGCACGCACCTATCCCGAAGGTACGATGCTCGATATTTACGAATGGGATACCGGAAAATACCTGGGTCAGATCAAACAAGCCACCCAAACCTATTCGGTGGTGGGCAATATGAACGAGTTCCAGGTAGCGATTGCCGAAACCACTTTTGGCGGTCGGGAAGAACTGGTAGATACTACCGGCATTATCGACTACGGTAGTTTGATGTACATAGCCTTGCAGCGTTCGCGATCGGCGCGCGAAGCGATACGGGTAATGACATCGCTGGTGGAAGAATACGGGTATTACAGCTCGGGTGAATCGTTTTCGATTGCCGACCCCAATGAAGTATGGATCATGGAAATGATTGGTAAGGGTCCGAAAAACAAAGGAGCGGTATGGGTGGCTCAGCGTATCCCCGACGATTGCATTGCCGCACATGCCAATCAGGCACGAATCACCACCTTCCCTTACGACGATAAGAACAACTGCCTGTATTCGGTAGATGTTATTGCATTTGCCCGTGAAAAAGGGTATTTCAAAGGACGCAATAAAGATTTTAGTTTTTCGGATGTATATGCTCCGCTCGATTATGGAGCGCTGCGGGCCTGCGAAGCCAGGGTATGGAGTTTTTTCCGCCAGGCCAGCACCGACATGGAGAAATACCAGAGTTATATTTCGGGCGAATCGGCCGAACGCATGCCATTGTGGGTAAAACCCGCCAAAAAGCTGAGTGTTCAGGATATGAAGTCGTTTATGCGCGATCAGTACGAAGGAACCGCCCTTGACATCACAAAGGGGTATGGAGCAGGAATTTATGGAACAAAATTACGGCTAAGTCCACTTAGTTTTAAGCTCGATGGGGTAGAATACTACCACGAGCGTCCGATTGCTACGCAGCAAACCGGCTTTTCGTTTGTTGCCCAGATGCGCAACTGGCTCCCCCCCTATGTGGGAGGAATTTTATGGTTTGGAGTCGACGATGCTGCATTTAGCATTTACACACCCATGTACTGTGGCATCACGGCAGTTCCCGAATGTTACAGTGAAACGAACGGCAGTTTATTGGAATACTCGCCTACTTCCGCATTTTGGGTATATAATATGGTATCCAATTATGCATATGGGAAATACAGTCTGATGATTGATGATGTAAAGAAGACTCAGCAGCATTGGGAGAATAACTTTCACACCCTGATACCCAGTATCGACAAAACAGCGCTTGGATTACCGGAAGCCAACGCCCGTGAATTCCTGACTACCTTCAGTCATACGCAGGCCGAAAACTCTACATTAGCCTGGAAGAAGCTGGGAGAATACTTGTTGGTGAAGCACCTGGATGGGGTAATAAAGAAAGAAGCGGATGGAAAATTCCTGATGAATGACAAGAAGATACCTCCGGGAGTGATTCGTCCGGGTTATCCGGAAGAATATTTACGCCAGATGGTAAAAGAGAATCCGGCGATGAAGGCAAAGACACAGGAAGAGTTGGAGGCGTTGAAGAAGTGAGCGTTGCGCTTCGCTTCACTAACGGGGCGTT
>CAZLHC010000060.1:0-17200 GCA_964559265.1 uncultured Paludibacter sp.
TCAGTATGGTCGCGTTGTCCCGCACGTTCAGTATGGTCGCGTTGTCCCGCACGTTCAGTATGGTCGCGTTGTCCCGCACGTTGCCAACACAACCAGCAACAATAATCCACCGGCCTGAAATTATTTCCGCAACGTCATTGCGTACGATAAATTCATTAACACGGTTTTTACACTCGTCAATTGTCAGTTTTTCGATGCCAGCATCCCACCATTCCGGCGTCGGAAAGTTTTTGTCAATATTGAACATCCATTGATCCGTCGGAGCGGCATAATCGTACCGTTTGTTTTTAATAGGTGGTACAAACTCCCACGCGCAAAAAGCAGGGGGGAGTTCCGTATCGCGGACGTTAAACTCTTTTAAAATTTCATGGTGCGAGTCAGTGTTTTTGCTGATGAGAACGTCGCCATTTTCCATTGTTACGCCTGATAAAAAATTACACATCATTCCTCCTCTTTAAGATTAAACTTAATTTTCGCCATTTTCTCCACAACTTCCGTTTGCGCTTTGCACGCAACCGATATGGTTTCCTGGTCCGAATCTGGCGCGTTAATTATTGCTGTCAAGCGGTCGTATGCCGCAGATAGATCGTCAAGATACGTCACGCTGCGACCTCTTCAAACCGGCTGGACAGGAAATCGCTTACCGATACGCGGTATGATAGATTAAGATTGTCCATAGTGTTTTTTACAACCACGATAACCTCGTGCTCTGGGCCGATAATGTGCCCCACCACGCGTACAAGTTGCATTTTCAGCAGGTCGGCGTATTGAGTGTTAGCCATTGTCGGTCTCTTTTTTGTTCGCCAGGTCGATCTCCGCTTGGACATATTGCCTCATTGCGGTTTCTGCCCGGTCGTACATATCGCCGTATGCTGCCTCTGACACTATCGCGCCTGCCGCCGCCACCATCGCCTGTACTGCCTGTGTGTACGCTGTCATACGATTGTCTCCTTTATCATCCTGTCGATAACCCCGTCAGCCGTGCCGCGCGAGATCAGGCCAGCGACTACTGCCGCGTTGAGTCCAGCGATTATGGTGAGGGTGGTTTTCATTGCTTTACATGCGCCTTATTGGTTTAACTATTATTGTAATGTCAAGAGATTTTTCAATGTATTTTAATAGTGCCGTTAAAACTTCGCCGTTTATAACAATATTGTTTTTAGCACCACAGCCATTATCAGTATAAAGCCGCAAGTCGCCGGTTGAATAATCCCCGTATACGCTATCTCCAAGATAACATGGTCCGTTCATACGTAATTTCCTCGTTTTTCGTTCTCGTTTCGCGGTCTCGCCCCGGGTTCCAGCTGTCCGCGCTTTCCTATTTGGGGAGGATCGCGCCTCCCATCGCTGTTGGACGCTGTGCCGGTAGACCGCTTCGGCATTGTGTCCAACGTTCGGTACCCTTTTCTTGCCTGTCACCTCCTTGGTTCGGGTTGCCGGGAAGCACTATTTCAAAAATCAAACATGGCGAGGGCTTGCTCTCGGGTCAGGGTGCGTCGGGACTTTTGCCCGCCGCGACGGCCGATCTCCGCAAGGTACTTGTGGATTGATGTGCTCATGCCGCATATCTCCTGTCTCCAGCGGTCCATCCGCGTGGCACAGACCGCACAACCGTATCCCCGGTGCCCGTGGTAGCCGTACCAGTTGCGTCGTGGTCTATAACGACTCGGATGGAGCGACCATCGCTAGTGATGGCCTTGTGGGTGCGAGGGTAGTCATAATCGGCACTGAGATCGTAGTCGTGATCGATGACTACCGTAGTATCTCCATAGTGGCACTCCCAACCGTTGCTCCAAGTCAGCTTACTGTTACTCATACATCCTCCTCGTTTTGGTGATTTGCCTATGCCTGTATAATAAGCGATAATGATGCCAACCAAAACCGCCATTTTTAGCTCAAAAACGCCATCTCTAAAACGTGAATTGTAGTCATTTCACCCCAGGAATTTTAACAAATGGCAACAATTATTCATAAGTTTAATAAATTCAATGTTATGTAAAATATCGAAAATTGTGGTTATTTGACTACAACTTTTTTGACATTTGCATAAAAACCATTGCAAGTTATTAAACTATAAAGCCTTGTAGCACTATTGAAAATTGGGGTCATTTGACTACAACATCTTGTAAACAAAACGACCGCCGGAAACGGGGCTACAATCAACCGTAACCATCCTGCGCAATAACCTACCCTCGCCACATTATCCTGCCAAATAAGTGTCCCATAATTAAAAATAGACACTTTTTTTAGCCTGTAGTGAAAGTGCAATACAAAAATTGCGCTTGTGTCGTCAGATAGTCGCGTTTTCATATCGCTAAATCGGTAAAAATTGCTGATTTTTATCTTTTTTACCGTAGTGATCGTATATGTATTGCATCACCGGTGCCATGCCGAGTCCTCCCGGTGTCGGTTTCCAGTACCCATCTGCAGGGTCAACCGCTCCGCCGCTCATGCAATATCTGTAAAGTTTAGGGTGTGTTGTTTTTAACCGCTCTATTCTATCTGGTTTTTTGTCTCTCTGTAAACCGAAAAGACAAAACACGCATCCAGTTTGCTCACATTTGGTGGTTCGATAACCGTTTTTATCAAGCACTATTTCCCCATAGCATTCCGCTATCGGTATTTTTTTGAGATAGAGATATTGCAGAATGTCCTGTTTAGTCCAAAAAGAAAGAGGATTCGAAGTGGGCCTTGATTTATTGAACGCATTACAACCGTGAGTTATCCACTGTCTACGGCGTTCCAATGATTCGGCTGCTATCATTCCGATGAACGGGTGTCTACCTGTAATACGCTCGTATTTTTTTGTGGTGTCTTTTTTAAATATTTTACAGCATAAAGCGCTGCACTTGAAAGGCGCTGTCAACAAATGGGCGTGCCTTGCCACACAATAACGACCGCCGAAGGCTTTTGATATGTCGCTATCGGGGTCAAATTTTTTAGCGTAATACCCATCTGGCTTTGACCTCGCCATGTGAACACTATCGGATACAATTTTAGAAAATACAGGGTATCCGTAATTGTAAACTACTTCTGCAAATGTTCGAGTAGGTTTTACCCATTCTACGTTATCAAATTTTTTTACAAATTTCCTTACTTCGGGATATTCAAGCCCTGTGTCACAAAAAACTGCTGGTACATCTGGGTATAGTTTACGCACTAAATACAAAAGCAGTGTGCTATCCTTTCCGCCAGAGAACGAAACATATACATTCCCTTGCCATCGCGCATACCATTCTGATATACGCGCCGCTGTAAATCCTATTTTTCTTTCAAGTGGCAAGGCTTGCAAATCCTTTAACCGCTGGTTATCGTGTATGTCGTTCATTTTCTCCTCCACAAATTTTCCCGGCTACCGTGTCCCGGATTGGTCCGCCCGGCGTTCCGGTCGATCTCGTACCGGCCAGTTTTTAGCAGGCGAGACGCTACGCTGCCCCACCAGTTCGGGTGGCCGGGGCCGTGGATACCGGCACTGACAACCGCCGCCCTGATCGCGCTCCAATGCAATGGTAGTGGCAATAACTCAATTGCATTGCATGTCGATACAATCCACAACTCCCGGTACTGGTCGTCAAAAAGATCCACCTGTACCGCCTCAATGCGCTCGGCGCGCCAGGGACATAGGGTATCATGGCACTCGGCAACACCTTTATGCGATCCTCCGCAGCAGCGCAGACAGTATAGGCGTATTTTTTTGCGTAATGTCAAATATGCATCGCGGTAGTTCATTCCTTCGTCTCCTCGAATTTAACGGAACACGGTTTCCCGCAATCCGTACAGGTGTAAAACTTTTTGGCCGGTTCGATAAAGTTCCAAGTGTATTCATCTGTCAGTATCGCCGGAGCGTCACAACATTGCGATAAGTTCACCCCTACCTGTCGTTCAGGCATGGCACGCCTCCCCTACCAGCTCCACCCGCCGCGCTCCCAGGAACAGTACAAGGTTGACGTGCCGCGCTGCCCAAAACTTACCGTTACTCGTTCCGTCGTGCTTCTCGGTCAGCCACATTTCCGCCTCGTCAATCGTATCGAACGGGCCGCTGAAATCCGTTGTCCGTCCGTCGCGCTCGATCGCCTTGTAGTAGTAGCTATTCGCGTGGTACATTGCAGCCTCCTCGGTTTGGGTGGTTAGTTGTCGAAAAGAGAAACCTGTTCTGATTGATATGTTTTGTCCTGTAAGGCCATTTCCATATTTTTTACGGCCTGACGGTAATAGCTGTTTTTAAGTTCAACACCTATACCTTTACGTCCCTGAATAACAGCCCCATAAACCTCGGATCCAACACCCATGAATGGAGTGAATATGTTTTCTCCTGGATTAGATCGCAACATAACGCAACGATCTATCACGTCCAATTGTAACGGGTGAACATGCTTCTCATCGTCCGGGTCTTTACAATCTTGAAAAGGAAGTACTCGCGCCATGTTAATATCATCCCATACCGATGAAGCGTACCTCCGCCATATCATGTGGGACCACTTGTTTTGTTTTTGGTCTCCAACAAAGTTTTTGTAATCAGCGTATTCTTTCGGTATAGGACATTCCCCGGCGTAAAACTCAAACCCTATCGGGTGTTGTATTGGTATTTTATTTTGTCCTTTTTTTCTGAATATTAATAGGTAATCGGCAGAAGCAACGCCGCCATACGCCGCGTCATTTACAACGGTTGAATGAGAAAGATTTTTCGTCATGGTGCGATTTCTTACCCACAACGGCTCTTTCCATATCGTATGCCGCGCTATAAAATGCCATCCTTCTTCAGCGTGCAATTTTATTATTTCGCCGGGAAAATCGGTCAGGTAATCATGGCCGGTATTGCTGGATGGAATATCGGTACAATGGACCGCCGATATTCTACCGGGAAGCGTTATACGGTTTAACTCTTTCACAACAAACCGGTAATGTTCAAAAAAATCCTTGTAATCGTATGCGTTTGACAGGTCCCGGTCGTTGCTGGAGTAGTGATATAATCCACCGAAAGGCGGGCTGTAAATTGAAAGGTGTATTTTTTCATCAGGGAATGATTTCATAGTTTCTATACAATCTCCATTATAAAGCGCATACCTGTCGGTTATCAGTTGTTCTTTCACAGCCATGTTGGAACCTCCTCTTTTTTGTTTAAATGCGTTTGTTTCTGAATGTTTATCGAATTATTCATTTCTGAAACGAGGTTGTCAAACATTTTCATAGCGGCAATGTTTTTGCGCTGTAAGTTTTTCATTATCTTGCGTTCGCCCTCTGTCAAAACAAGATTTACTGTAACGGTATTTTTTTGACCGAAACGCCAACACCGCCGGACAGCCTGATAATATTGCTCGTATGAGTGCGACGGGAAATAAACTATATTGGAACAGTTTTGCCAGTTCATACCGAGAGCGCCTATTTTTGGCTTTGTGATAAGCGTTTTTATGTTTCCGAGAGAAAAATCTGTAAAAACCTTTTCCTTTTTATCGTCGCTGTCTTTGCCTGAAATTTGTATCGCGTCTGGTATAATTTCTTCAAGAAAATCGCCCTCATCGTTCAGTTGACACCACACAACAGATTGACCATTGACGCCGACTACTATCTCTTTAGCCTTTTCGCACCGTTCCTTTATGGTCCGCCTTTTTTCGTCGCGTTGTTCCAATAAAGTATTCGCCGCAAAATGAAACATACAACCGTCTGGCAGTTCGTTCGGTATAACAAGATGTTCAACCTCTTTTAGCTCTGGTAATTTAAATTTTTTATCGTCATAGCCAAGGTCAGAAGGCTTACGACACGCTCGCGCCCACGATGTAACAAAACGCCAGAAGGGTATTTCAGCGTGGCCCTTAAACCTCCATTTAGGAGCCTCGCCAAACATTCTACGCAATCCTGAATTGTTGTTGTCGTTTTTAAAGTACCTGTTTAGCATGTCAATAAAACCGAGATAACCTAATGCCTCGCTTGACGTACCAAGTTCAATGTAATCGTTAGGCGCTGCTGTCGCTGTTGCAAGTAACCTATATGGTACTCGACGCATAAAAGCGGTTATTTCGTCTTTCCTTGCGCCGTCAAAAGATTTTAATATACTTGACTCATCGCATACTACTCCGGAAAAATCATCGCAATTAAAAAGATGCAACCGCTCGTAATTTGTTATCGTTATTTTATTATGTGATTTCCCATCAGCAGACCGTATACATTCAATTCCGAATTTTTCTGCTTCTCTAATAGTCTGCGCTGATACTGCGAGAGGGGCAAGTATTAATACTGGTTTGTTTGTCTTCCTTGCCACGTTTTCAGCCCACACAAGCTGTTGCGGAGTTTTGCCTAACCCGCAATCTTCAAATAGTGCTGCGCGGCCCTTTCGTATGGCCCACTCTACAAGAGACTTCTGAAAGTCGAACAAAAAGTATGGTATCCACAATGGTTCAAATCCGGTATCGGTTCCGCGCTGTTGCTTTAATTCAAGGTAATCAAAATAATTATTCACCAGTTAATCCTCCTTATTTTATGAATAATGTTGAAATACTTATCCCCGCCGCCATTAACCAGTACCATGCTCGCGGGTAGTCTTTGAGATAAATAAAGCAAAATACCGCTATTACGTTTAACGTTATGCCTATTACCGGGAAGTAAAAAAGTAAATTTCTCATTTGCCTATCCTGTTATACTCTTTGTTATATTCCCGCATATACTCAGCCTTGCGCGCCTTATTCCGCCGATTCCATTCCCGGTTCCGCGCAAGGTGCCGCTGCCAACGTACCTTGTCGGATTTCAGCGTCGCGTAGTCGGTGGGCATTAAAATTCCACCTTGTTAAACACCACGCGCAATGTATAGCGGTTGCAAGATGAGCAAAAAATATCCCACCCTTTGAAGCGTGGAAAGTCTATTTCAGTGTCACACTTTTTTCTCTTATTAACATCAACAGACCGTTCTGTATCTGTAATAAATAACCCTATATTTCCATTGTTATAATCCGTTGTTTCAATAATATCGCACCACTTTGTTTTCATGTCAATTTCTAACGCTGCAAGTGTCGGCGTATAAGTAATTACACGAGCAAAACTAATAACGGCACGGCCTTGAGTTACTACGCGGTAAATAGGTTTCTCTTTCGCCATACTATTCCTCCTATGCGCGGTCAGGCGCGGTTAGTTTTGATTTACTTAATACCTTTTCTTCAAGCCACAGGACATAATCAATATCTGGTTCCCCTTGGCTGTTTATAGCATAAATATCTGTTTCTTCTAAAAACTGTTCCCGTAATTTTTCCATAACTCACACTCCCACAATCGCCGCTACCTTGGCAACGGCGTATTCGTATTCGTCGGGTGTTAGGTTCAGTTCTTCAATTTCGCGTTTACTTAGTTCGTACAGATCATCATCTTTGCTTCCGCGGTCGCAACAGTAACACAGAAAAATTATATCAAAAAGTTTTTTGTGCTGGTCAAGAGTCATTGATTTAACCTATTTCTATCGCCATTTTTTGAAACTCTTTTTTTATGTCAATCAAGTCGCGTTTGATTGAAGCCCGTAACGCTGCGGGTAATGATTCATCATGCATTAATTCATACATATTTTTAATCTCGTCGCGTATCCAGTTCCAGTCGTATTTATTTTCCATAAGGGTCACTGTGATTTTTAAAGGTGCATGTTTGCATGTCTCCGAGGATACGAAAGCACGCGCCAGAAAAACCATACCGTTGTTCAATTAAAACGTGTATTTCAGGCAATCGGTATGATCCTGAATCATCGAACGGGGTATCACGCCGCTTGAAATTGTGAAGGGTGATAATTGCATCAGCGTTTTCTGGTATTCCCTGGGATTCTTTAAAGTGTGACATATTCGGCATTTCGTCGCCAAGTTTTTCCGCCATACCGGAAAGCTGGCTTAAAACAATCATGGCAACGTTCTGTTCACGGCTGATGTTAGCAAGTTCCATTGCTATGTGTTCAACCTCTCTTACCCTGTCCCTGCGCAATTCTGGTTCGCTCATGCGCTGAATAAAATCAACAACAACAACGTCAATTTCTCTTTTCGATTTCTCAAATATTATTCTGGCGCGTAAATCCCTTACTGTTTTTTCAGATGATATTATCCAGTTCAATCCATAAAGATTATTTAGGCTATCATGCATTTTTTGATAATATCCGTTAGGCAGTTCTCTACCAAAACACCTACTGTCGCATTGCATGAAGTGGGCGAGGGCGCAGCTATTCAATTGAAACGGGTTCATCTCACAGGAATTATAAAGCACTCCTGCACCCGCATTGTTAAGCATCACAGAAAGAAACACTGCAAACCGGCTTTTGCCTGTTTTCTTAAGCGCACCAATTGCGTACATTTTTCCCTTTTCAATCCCATTTAATGTTTTGTCAAATTCAACAAGGCCGGTTTCATACCCTGAAGATTTATTTTTGTTCTTGTGTGCCGATTCAAGCGCCAGTATTAATTTTAAACATTCCTCGTGGTGATTATATTTAATTCCTGATTTTCTTAATGCTATTTCACCAAGTTTGAATTGAAGGTGTGAAACCATTTCGTCGGTGGTTTCATTATTTTGCGCTTCGAAAACCAGTTGAGCAATGGCGCGGGTTTTCCATCGTGCATGTAGTATATCAACAGCTTGCTGGCTGTTTGTCGATTCACCACTTATAATTTCTTTTATTTCTATGTCGTGATCGCCCTTAATTAATACCGGGTCGATCTCTCCATTATCCCATTGAGCACTAATTTTCTCGTAAATTGTTTTACGCTCCCCAGTGAAATACTCCGGCAATAAGTCGGGAATCATTTTTCTTGTTATCAGGATGTAGCAGAGAACGTGCCGCTCTGTCGATATATCTTGCTCGAAAGCCATTTCCTCATATTTTCGCATTTTGTGGTGGTCTCCAACAGCCGGTAGGAAAAAAGTTTTCGTTTTTTAGTGGTTCATCCTTTTTCTTAAAGCCTTCCCATGTTCTCACCGCTGCTTGCCAGTTTTTCATTTTCTTCGTTGCACCCTTTGGAATCCATCCCCTGGTTTCGTAGTGGTCGAAGAAAGCGTCCGGGTCAATACCATTTTTTCTTTCTTCACAGTATTTTTTAACCCATTCACGCAAAGGAGGTATAAGTTTTGATTGCGGTGTTTTACCGAATGTTTCAATCTCCCCTTGCATCCCCTCTTTAGATTCAACAGAAGTAGAAGCAGAAGAAGATATAGAAGCAGAAGCAGAATGTCCCGAAATGTCCGGGACATGTCCCTTTTTGTCCCTTTGCATTCTTTTTTTAATAGCCTCAGGAGAATCAGAATATGTAAAATCTCTGTATTTTTTATAATTTATAACCAAAAAACCACCATCAACAGATCGTATTCTCCTGCCATCATCATTTTTTGATCTGGAATTTATATCTGGTTCAGATAATATATGCAAACATCTATTTATTTCTTCTATTGTTTTACCTGTTATGTTTTTGATAAATATAGGTGATAAAGGCGAAATTCCATTTGATTTGCATGATGCAAGTAGTATAATCCATACACGAAAAACAGAATCGTCTTCACCCATAACGGACGAATATATTATACCATCATCCAATTTAGTAAACCCCATACACATACCAATCTACGCCTAAGAAAAAGCTGGTCCCCGTGCCACTTGGTTCGCGCCAGTGACACAGGGAAACATCCGGGAGGACGTTGGCTCCAGCGTTATTTACCGTAATTTTTGCAAACAGGGTTGCGAACCATGCTGATAATATAATCAATTCCAGACCAAGTGTGTAATATTTTTTACATATTTTTTACTTGGGTTAGGTAGGTAGTTGGTAGGTAGGGAAAGGTAAAAGAACTATTATATTGAGTAAATTAATTTAATTTAAGTTAACTTTTAAAAACTATTGATTTTTAACGCGGTCAGAATTATATTAAAATCAATTATGGAAGCAATTAACGAAGGTGGAAGGCCATCAGATTTTACTCAAGAGTTAGCAGACGAAAAATGTGAGAGTATTGATGAGCAAAAGCGAAAGCAGTAAACCCCAAGGTGTACCAAAATATCCTTGGGGTGACAATTGCCCAGTACCACCAGAGAAACGTTTTCAACCAGGTCAATCTGGCAATCCACGCGGTCGTCCACCCTCTGGTCTGCGTATCCCTGAAATACTCCGAAAGATAGGTGATGGTAAAGTCAAAGACTTTGCTATTCTCCCTCCACGTTTAAAACGTCTACTCATGCAACTTGGTGAAGATATAACCGTAGAAGAAGCCCGTGAATCGCTCAATTATGTTTACGCCTTGAAAGGTGAGAGTTGGGCTAACACACATATCAGCGATCGCACCGAAGGAAAAGTTGCTTCTACTATTAAACTTGACTTCAACCCTGAAGAAGTTCAGGCAATGTTGAATGGAGTAGCACATGGCGAAGAACCCGCTCCTGATGGTGATACTGCTGATGGCAGCGATCAACATACCAGCTGAGCGATTCATTAATCCAGCGTATCAGTTCACTTTTGGTGAACCCTGCCGTTCTGTCCCTACTCAGATATATTATGGGGGAGCATCCTCTGGAAAGTCAGTTTCAATCGCACAACGAGATGTTCTTGATTGCATAAACGAATGTCGTAATTTTCTCATAGTACGCGCAGTAGCGAATACACTGCGTTCATCTGTTTTTGAAGAACGTGTAAAAGCAATCAATCAGTTTTACTTTCGTAATTTATTTAATATAAACGAAAGCAAGATGGAAATTGTTTATAGGCCGCGTGGAAATAAAATGGTTTTTCGTGGTCTTGATGATGTTGAAAAATTGAAGTCAATCACGGTACCTGTTGGAACGATAACGGATTTACGTGTTGAAGAAGCAACAGAAGTAGCAGAGAATGATTATGACCAGTTGGTGCTTAGAACGGCTCGTGGTATTGCAGGTGTACCTAAAAGAAGAGTTCTTTCATTTAACCCTGTACTTCGTTCACATTGGATTGCCAAGCGATGGTTTAATGGTGCCCTTATAAAATACAAGCGTACCCCTGATTTACTTATCTTCCATACCACCTATAAAGACAATAAGTTCCTTGACGCTGATGATATAAAGACGATAGATGGTATGACAGGGTACATGCACGATGTTTATGCGGAAGGAAAATGGGGTGTACTTGGTGATTTGATTTTTACTGATTGGGAAGTAGCGGACCTTAGTGGTATGCAGTTTGATTCACATCGGTATGGACTAGACTTTGGATTTACAAATGATCCAAGTGCAGTACTTGATGTATCAATACAACCGTCAAAAAAAATTATTTATATATTGGATGAGATTTATGGTCATGGCATGACGAACGATGTACTTGCTGCAAAAGCAAAACCATTGGTAGGTGGTAATACAGTATGGTGTGATTCAGCTGAGCCAAAATCAATCGCGGAACTTCATGCACAAGGTGAAAATTCAATATCCTCTTATCCAGTTGCCAAAGGTAGAGATTCGGTTTGGCACTCCCTTCAGTGGTTGCAGCAGTGGCATATAATTATAGATAAGAATAAATGTCCTCATACGATCAATGAGTTTTCTCAGTATCAATGGCAGAAAACAAAAGACGGTCAAACAATAAACCAACCTGTCGAAAAAAACGATCATTGTATTGCTGCATTACGTTATGCGACTGAACGTGACAGGCTTGGTTCTGGAGTATCAATTAGCGTATAGGAGGTTTAACATGTCAACAGTAAAAATTACGGTGCCGGTAGATGAAAGTGAAGCTACTTTAAGGGGTTGGGTTGAAAATGTTTCACAGCATATTGATGCAGGGAATGACGTAGAGTTTGTTGATAGTAAAGGGGCAGATTCGGAAGTATCTAAGATCTTACTGACTTCAGCTGGCGCTGTTTGTATATGGGGAATAGGTATGACGCAAGCAGATGCTAAGGCACTTACCCTTGCAGAAACAGGTTGGCACACTATTCCAGGCATTCATGGTATTAGAGTAGCTGGGACAACGGCCTCAATAGGGATTCATGTGAAAGTATGAGTACGATTACTACAACCTCACTTGTGGACAGGTTGGGAAATCCACTTGTCTTGAAGAGTGCTGGGGCGCCTAACTTAGACCCTGGTTTTTTTACGATGGGCCAGGACCGTAAGAAGGATGCAAAGACTGTAGCAGATAAACCATACGCTTATCATACATGGGTGTTTCGTTGTGTAAGGGCCACCATTAATAGCGTCGTACCTTTGGATAGGCTGCTTAAAGAAAAGAAAGGAGGAAAGTTTATTGATGAGCATGCTGTGCTTAGTTTATTTGAGAGACCAAACATGCTCATGACAAAAACCCCTTTCCTTGAATTAATATTGTCTATGTTGTTACTTCCAATAGCTAAAAAAGGCGCCATGAGCGGAGGGCAATGTTTCATTATTCCTTGGAACAGAGCTCGTGATGAAAAAGTAAGGCTTGATAAAGGTGAACTACCGGATGAATTATTTCCTTACCCAGATAATTACTTTGAACCATTGTTTGAGAATGCGGGTAATGGTCGTAGGTCATTAAAGGGTTGGCGTTTTAGTATTGATAAACGACCCGGCACAGAGATAGATTTTGATCATGGTGAGATTATTCGTATCTATATGGTAAACCCTTATGATCTTTTTAAGGGCATGTCGCCATTTTCTCCAATAGCACAAGTTGTCGAACTTGACGCACAAGCTGATCTTTACAATAAAGCAATCTTTGAGAACAACGGTCAATTGAATGGTTCAGTAACAAGCGATCAGTTTGTTCCAAAAGATGAACTTGATAAAATGCGTGATGAGTGGTACAAGACCTATACCGGAACTGACCGAAGACGTGTTGCTTTCTTGTCTGGTGGACTTAAGTATGTGCAGCACTCACTTTCATCTGTTGACCTTGACTATGTGAACCAAGAAAAGTGGTCAAGGCAGAAGATCCTTGGTGCATATGGCATGAATCGAATAGGCGTGGGTGATTATGAAGATATTAATATGGCTACTATCAGGGAAGGTCGTAAGATTTTATGGTATGATACGTATATGCCTATCGACAGACTTTTGCTTGATGCATTTAATGGGCAGATGATTAATTATATAGAGAATGGAAAATACCGGCTATTCTCCGATTACTCAAAGGTACCAGCTTTACAAGGGGACATGCAGGAGCGAGTAAAGACTGCCGGTATGATGGCGCAACAGTTGAACTATCCACCTGTGCTTGCTTCGCGGATTATGGAAATACCTCTTATGGAAGAGGATATTGAAAAATGGCCTCATCTTGCTGAGCAACCGATTAAAGCACCTGTTGCAAATCAACTACCTCCTGAGGATGATTCTCCTGTAAAATCAAAGTCAATACAAGTAAGAGATTATTCAGAAGAGTACATTGAACGTGTACTTGAACCTGCTGAGCGTAGTTTTAGGAAAGACTTAGATAAATTTTTCATTGCACAGCGTAATTCTATCATGGACAATGTGGACAGATGGCGAGATAAACAGAAAGGAATAAAATCTATTATAAAGGATGTTTCAGCTTGGGAGTTTTTGCCTGATGAAATAAAGCAGGATACTGAGTTGATGCGTCTTTATTCCTCAAATGCGAAGGCACAGGCTGTTCTTGAGAAGCAGCAAGTAGAATCTGAATTGAAGCGAGGTATCAAGTGGGAAGCAAACGATCAAAAAGTTCAAATAATGGCAAGCGGAAGAACTCCATATCTTCAAGACATTAACACAAATACATTTAATGTTGCGCGTGATGCAATTGACTCTACTATAAAGCAATCACTCACTGATAATCTTACACCACCAGAAACTGCAAAGAAAATAAAAGAAGCTGTGCATGCTGTTTATGAAGTTCGCATGGGAAGACCAGTTGAAGCGCATGGTGACTTTGACCTTGGTGGAATGTCTTCAAGTATGACGATTGCGCGTACTGAGATGGGTACGATTGCTTCTATGGCACGGTTTGATATGTTCAAGTCTGAGGGTATAAAAAGAATCGAGTGGGTAACTGCAAAGGATGATAAAGTACGTGATTCTCATAATAGTGTTGATGGTGAAGTAATAGATATTATGGCGAGATTTGGCAATGGTCTTCGTTTTCCACGTGATCCGGATGGACCTCCTGAAGAAATAATAAATTGCCGTTGTGCTTATATCGCAGTTATTGGTGAAGGAGGTTGATCTATGAACAAGTGGCCATTAAGTGCTCTGATTACGATTATTGCGTTATTCGCCACAGCAATAGGGTCTTTTGCAGTAACAAAATACCAGGCAAATGATACCGCTAAAAAGGTAGAGAAAATATGTGACCAGAGAGAGACAGAAAAATCTGAAATAATGAGTATGCTTGCCGAGATGAAGGTTAGTATGGAAAGGGCAAATGGGAAGACAGAACTTCTTATACAGGACGTTAAGTTTTTACGTAGCGACGTAGCGAAATTGAGTAACAAATGAGCTTAGTAAACGAACAAGCAATATTTTTGCAGGACATGTGCAAACTTATTGCATATGCATGTTCTCTCGGATTCACTGTTACTGGTGGTGAGTTACACCGAACTTATGAGCAACAGGAAATATATATGCGTAATGGTAAATCTAAGAATCGTAAAAGCCAACATCTAAATAGGTGCGCGATTGACCTTAACTTTTTTAAGATGATTGACGGTAAGCCGACGCTTATGGAAAGCATTGAAAATTTAAAAGATCTTGGTGATTATTGGTGCTCTCTTGACGCTAAAAACCAGTGTGGTATTAAATGGGGATGGGATACCAACCACTTTGAAAGGACAGTATAACATGAACATCAATCCAGTAGCGAACGGCAATAAGACGGCGGCAGGAGTAGCTGTTACAGGTGGCAGTATTTACACTATGGGGGCATTTTATTTGCTCCGTAGGTACGGTATTGACGATCAGACATCCATTATCATCATTTCAGCGTTGCCGGGTGCCGCGCTTACTGTATGGGGCGTTGTCCATAAGATCGTCAAGGCCGGTGGAATTGTCGGGATGTGGCGATGGTTCAAGGTAAATATCATAGGGGCTGGTAAGTGAAACCATTACTACCAGGAGACATAATCCTCGAACGTGGTGACAACCTGTTGTCACGTGCAATACTGGAATGCCAGCGGCACCGCGGGGAGCGTAAGAGTGTTGTAACTCACGCCGCCATGGTTGTTGATGACGGCAATCCGCTTAAAGCTACGATGATCGAGGCGTTGCACCGTGTAGTGGTGCGCCCGGTATCTGCTTACCTAGGTGCAGGTCATTCTATCGTCGTGTTTCGCAACACTGAATTAACTGATTTACAGCGCGTAGAGATTGTTTTAAAAGCCCTTGACTACAAGGGACGGAAATACGGGTATCATATTTTAGTCGCTCACATGTTTGATTATTTCCTTGGCGGTAAGTATGTTTTCCGCCGCATGGTCGGTAGCAGCAATTACCCGATATGCTCATGGATTCCGGCGTTTGCGTATCATAGGGTAACAGGATATAAATTCAACCGGATCGACCCTATACTGGTACAGCCGGATGACATATGGGATGACGTTGTAAATAATCAGGCATGGGAGCAAGTATGAACCCTCGCGCCATTCGATCACTCGCCATAGCGGCGTTTATCATGACGCTGCTATGGGCGCTTGTGATAGCCGTTTGCCTCTCCCGCGCCGAGCTACCCGCCGGGATTCACCGTGCCAGCATAGTGCGGCCCTGGGACAGCCTATTGCAGGCGGCGGCAGCGGAAACTGACAGCAGGCTATCAGGCACGATCGATACCCTGTGCAATGCGTATGTGGTGTGGTCGCCGCACACTACGCGATGGACGCGCACTCTGGACAGCCTTGATAGCCTATGGAGGGCGCGACGATGATTGATCCAAAAGTCACCTACCGCTGCACTTCCTCTGTCTGCGGCCCGGAGCAGCGCGACAAGTGCATAACGACTAACCGTATGGCGTGGCGTGGTCCGCCGAGCGGGTGCCATTATGGGTTGAGCCGGGCGGAGTGGGAACTGGTAAAGGAGCGTAAAAATGGACAGCCGTAAAATGGTAACGATCGAATGCCGCGCCATAATCGACGAACAGTTGGCGATAATGACGTGCGCTCACGAGTGGAGGCGAGATAAAAATTTTGGGTACTGCTGCAAACATTGTGACTACCCGACAGGCACGTCTGGCGACATGTACGAGCTGGTACACAAGGAAACAAAAGCGAAAGGACGTAAAAAATGACAATCGACAGCGTAATGCTCGTTAAGGCTAAAGAGGAACTGGCTATCGCGCAGCGATCCATGGCTAATGTTGAAACCATTATCGATACTCTGTATGCCAGCCATGCGGCAGAGGACGGAAAAATTGACGAAACTGAACGCGAGGTTATCAATGGTTAAAAATGCAATTTTAGCACTCGCGCTGCTGGCGGCGGTGGCGTGGGCCGGACAGAGAATCCTGTTCGAGTCTGCTGGGGCCGTTGTTCAGGTAAAAGAAAAATACGGCTGTTCGTTCATCGACACCGTGACGCAAATTGAAATTGATCGCGGCCAGTACGTGCTCTATGACAAATACGATAAACCGGTTGGCTGGTATCCGGTATCGAATCACAGTATAACAATTATCGAAAGGCTCAAAAAATGAGAGCGATTCTTTGCATTCTGGCGGTGGGTATGTTGGCGGCGGTGTGTTTCGGCCAAAAAATCGCTCCTAAAGCTGGGCCGGTAATTCTCAGCGTCACCGAAGCTGTGAAACTAATCGACCCGGCGAGAGAACCTGTACTACCCGGAGCGAAACTGATCGTTGCAACTGACGCCGTAAAAGAACTGGCGCGGAAAGATACCGTCAAGGTGCCCGTCTACGACCCTAAAAAACCCGACAGCATTATCCGGTACGATACCGTTATCAATAATGTACCGGAGAGAATCCGGCGCGACGCAATACGATTAGGATTGCAGGATATGAGAGCGTTACAGCCCGGCGACACTATTACTATCGCTATTTACTATGGCAAAACTGCAAAAGGGGTTGACTCAATCTGGATCAGGCATAAAACCTACATTGATCCCGTGCTCTACCCAAAAACCGTATCGTTGAAACCGCTATTAAAATGTAACCTGATTGAGGTAGCTGAATGAAAAAATTACTTTTGATCTTGGCGCTGCTGCCGGGGCTGGCGTTTGCAGCGTCAAGCGACTCGCTTTACTGGACAAACGCCGCTGCTGATAATGATATGAACAATCCAGCAAACTATACCGAGG
>CAZLHC010000061.1:0-16662 GCA_964559265.1 uncultured Paludibacter sp.
TAGCCGCCGTTTTTTAAAACACCTTGCAGGAGAAATCTTGTGAGGTGTTTTTTTTTAGTTAGCGTTGCGTGCTTCGCACTTCACTAACGGGGCGTTGCGTTTCGCTTCACTAATGAGCGTTACGTGCTTCGTGCTCCACTAACGGGGCGTTGCGCACTTCGTGCTTCACTAACGGGGCGTTTTTGTTTTTTTTTGTATCTTTGTGCTTTCAATAATCAATCGCAACAATGAAAGATACCTCTACACTACCTATTCGTAAAAATCCACGTAAATGGTATGTTCTATATACTACCCCCAGGGCCGAAAAGCAGGTCGAACAACGATTAATCGACGCTGGTATTGAGACTTTTCTTCCTGTTCATGTGAGCCCCAGGAAATGGTCCGATCGGGTAAAGTATGTAGAAATGCCTTTATTTTCTTCCTATATATTTGTACATACTACCGATTCAGTATTACGCAATTTGCTCCGTATCAATGGAGTGGTTCGTATCGTTTTTCATTCTGGTGCCCCTGCTGTAATTCGTGATAGCGAGATTGTGGCAATCCGCTCTTTCCTCCTGAAAGCACGTGAAAAGGAATTGATTTATGAAATTGGCGATGAATTGATAATTGCTTGTGGGCCAATGAAGGATATTTCCGGAAAAATTAAAAAGATCAATAAAACACATCTACTGTTACACCTCGAACAATTAGGATGTACGGTTAGTGTTGCCATAAATCAGGTTGTTCGTAAAAAAACTACCAATTGATCAGGGTTTATTTAGGATTGTTAATTTTAAGATTGGGTAATTTATGCGTGCTGATGCGTTTCTTATAATTGTGTTGTTGGGTGCTATATTGTCCGTTATGATGGTGATCAATAACAGGCATACCAACAAAAATGCGCTGTATCTTGCAGCTTTTCTTTTTATTCTTTGTATTGAAGCCTTTACTTCATGGAATTATCATGCTCAGGGTAATCCTTTCGTTTTTGCTTTGTTGTTAAATCATGTGGCTCCGCTATATACCCTAAAGGCACCCCTGCTTTATTTCTTTATACGTGGAAATATTCGCGATAATCATGTTTTGTCAACCACTGATCGCTGGCATTTTCTTCCTGCTTTTCTTCACTTTCTACTAATTATTCCCTACCTTTTTACACCCTTTTCTGAAAAACTGGCACTTACCCAATCGCTGATTAATCACCCTGAATTGTATTCATTAACCGACCTGAAGTATCCCTATCCTCATACCTACAATCTTTATTTCAGAGGTTTCCAAATGGTTGTTTATGCGTTGCTGTCGTTCTTACTTCTATTGAAATTCAAAAAATCGATTCGTTCCATCACCGGAGAATTGCAAAAATTATATCGTTTTTCGGCTAATTGGCTTCTTCTGTTTGTAGGCGTCATGCTGGTCGTTGCTCTGATGCAAATGGTAATGGTTGCACAAGTTTCTTTTATTGATAATCTGAAGATTGCAACACAACGGGCAACAGCTATTTTCGAAAGTGGAATATTTGTTTATGCGTTACTTCCTGTAATTCTGATGGCCTACCCACGTTTTCTCTACGGATTCCCTACGTTTAGATTTCGTAAGCCCCAACTGGTTGATCGTAAATCTACCCCGCTTGGTACGCATATTACCCTGAATAATTATTCATCGCATGTGTTTCAGAATATAGAGTCGTTGAGTGCTGAAATAAGTGAATACATGCAGCGCGAAAAACCATTTTTAAAGTCCGATTTTAGCGTTACTAATCTGGCTAATGCGTTACATATTCCTCCCCATCATGTTCAGCTTTGTATCTCCATTCAATTTGGCAAAACGGTAGCCAATTACATAAATGAGTTCAAAATTGAATATGCGTGCGAATTGATGAGAAATCCTGAAAATTTGTATTCGATGGAAGGAGTCGCCGAAAAAGCGGGATTTATTTCCAGTGATGATTTCGAATCAACTTTTCGTTCAATAAAAGGGTTGACACCCCGGCAATGGTATTTATCGTCCAAAGATTCAAATGGATAGTTCTTATCTGATTGTGGCGTCGTTTAGTCAGATCATCTCTCGTGATTTCAAACCACGATATGTTCAGCCTCAATAGGTTCGTTTAGAAAAATAGAAGCTGATGTGTTGAACTTTTCAGTCGATTCGGTGGTGAGATACCGACAACTCCCTGTTTTGCTACAACGTATTTCCATCTCAGGATGACGATACAGGTAGTCGCTCAATCGCTCAGCCACCAATGCTCCCTGTGAAAGAAGCTGCACACCTGAAGGCAAAAATTTAGTGATAACCGGGATTAGTAACGGATAATGAGTACAACCTAAAATAATAGTATCGATATTCCCGTCTTTTTCCAATAATTCAGTTAAGTTCTTATTTACAAAATATTCGGCACCTGCCGAGAGATGTTCGTTGTTTTCGATAAGTGGCACCCACATCGGGCAGGCCACGGAACTGACTTTAATAGCGGGATTGATTTTGAAAATTTCGATAGGGTAGGAATCGGACTGAACTGTACCCGGCGTAGCTAAAACGCCAACATGTTTCGTGATGGTTAACTGATCGAGGTATTCGACGGTGGGACGGATAACGCCCAGCACTCTTCGCGAGGGATCGATGCGTGGCAAATCTTTTTGTTGAATAGTGCGCAAGGCTTTTGCCGATGCTGTATTACAAGCCAGGATGACCAGGCTGCATCCCATGCTGAATAGTTTTTCGACACATTCGAGGGTGTAGTGGTATACTACTTCAAAGGAACGTGTGCCATAGGGAGTGCGCGCATTGTCGCCCAGGTAAATATAATCGTAGTGAGGTAAACGTGAGCGTATCTCGTTTAAAATGGTCAGTCCTCCGTAGCCTGAATCAAAAATTCCAATTGGTCCCCTTGTTTGCATGTTCGATGCCTAAACTGAAAAGTTAACTTTCGATGAATAATATTTACAGGAAGTAGGTTAGTTTCGTTTATCAACCCCCCACATGAGTTTACTCTTTAAGGTGTCGACAAAAGAATGATGAAGTTGGCGGGCAACCTTGATGGTGTAATCGGCTTTTGAAATCCGAATTTTTAATTCCTGTTCCAATACAGTCGACCGGCCATCGAGCGACAGCTGGTAATACCCGCTACGCGTTCGCACTTCCAAATCGACCGTCCAGTCGTCGGGAATCACCAGCGGACGAACCGTCAGACTATGAGAAGCAATGGGCGACAGGATAATATTTTTGGATTGAGGCACCAGGATAGGCCCTCCCACACTCAGCGAATAGGCCGTAGAGCCCGTCGGAGTTGCTACTATCAGCCCATCAGCATGATACGAATTAAATGGCTGTCCGTTGAGCGCTGTGTGGATGGTTAGCATCGACGAACTATCTTGTTTAAGAATAGAGACATCGTTGAGCACTGTTGGATAATGCATGTTTCGTTTATCCGAGATTTCAATTTTCAGCAAGGTACGTTCCTCAATATTCAGATGATTATGAAGTATGGCGTCGAGTGCTTTTTCGAGTTGATCGCCGGGCACATCGGCTAAAAAACCTAAACGACCGGTGTTGATGCCTAAAATTGGTATATTTTTTGACCCTATGCGCGCCGCAGTAGTAAGAAAAGTACCGTCGCCCCCGATACTCAATGCCAGGTCGGCCTGGAAATCGTCCGACTCAATTAGTAAAAGATCGTTGGGCTGAAATTCGCTGTTGGCTCTGAAATACTCAAAAAGCTGGTTGTCGAGCAACAACTGTACCTCCCGTTGCCTGAAGTGCTGAAAAAGCATTTTCAGTTGAGCAATGATGGTTGGCCGGAAAGTATTCCCGAAGATGGCGATGGTCATATGTTTTATAATTCGTGGATTTCAACTATTTTTGTGGAACAATACGAATAACTTTAATCGATTTGCAAAGGAAACATTTAAAAATTGAATTTGCAAATTAAATAAAAACGGATATGACAAAACTGAGTGTAAATATAAATAAAGTAGCTACCTTGCGCAATGCGCGGGGAGGCTCGATTCCCGATGTGTGTAAGGTTGCTATCGACTGCGAGCGATTTGGAGCTGAGGGTATTACAGTACATCCCCGGCCCGACGAGCGCCACATCCGCTACCAGGATGTACACGATTTGAAACCTCTTCTCACCACCGAATTTAATATCGAAGGTTATCCTTCAGCCAGTTTTATCGAGTTGGTATGTTCGGTGAAACCCGCACAGGTAACCCTGGTACCCGACCCCCCGGGAGCAATCACTTCGAATGCCGGATGGGATACGGTGACGCATCAGCAGTTTCTGAAAGAAGTGATAGCCCGGTTTAAAGCCTCCGGGATCAGGGTTTCGGTGTTCGTAGGAACCGAACTTCAACATATTGATTTTGCTGCAAAGGCAGGTGCCGACAGGGTAGAGTTGTATACCGAACCCTATGCCAGTGAGTATTCAGCCAATCGCGAAGCAGCAGTGGCGCCTTTTGTGGCCGCCGGCGAGAGAGCTCTTTCGCTGGGATTGGGGCTGAATGCAGGTCACGACCTGAGTCTCGAAAACCTGGCTTACCTGAAGCAATGTCTGCCTGGAATCAACGAGGTTTCAATCGGACATGCTTTAATTGCCGATGCACTCTATTTTGGGTTAGAAAAAACAATTCAACTGTATAAAGATCAACTTAAATAACATCAATTTCTTATAAAAATGAATAATCTTATGCTCGTATTATTACAGTCGGCCCCCGTTGCCGATGGTGTGCAACCTGTCGGAGAAATGAATCTCTGGACAATGGCTACCTACGGAGGTCCTATTATGATTGTGTTGGCGCTGATGTTGGCGCTGGCCGTATATATGTTTATCGAACGACTAATCACCCTTAAGCATGCCATGCAGGAGGACAGCTCGTTTATGAACCGGATCAAAGATTATATATACGATGGGAAAATTGAAGCAGCCCGTAAGTTGTGTAAAGATAGCAATAGTCCGACCGCCAGGATGGTGGATAAAGGCATCAGCCGGTTGGGACGTCCGATGAACGATGTGTTGGTGGCTATTGAGAACGTAGGTAACCTGGAGATCGCTAACCTGGAAAAAGGGTTAGTAATTATGGCGTCGATATCGGGGGGAGCTCCCATGTTGGGTTTTCTGGGAACCGTTACGGGAATGGTGACTACTTTCTACAATATGTCGCTCAACAATACCGGTACCATTCAACTACAGGATTTATCGCAGGGGATGTACCAGGCGATGGTGACCACTATTGCAGGGCTTATTGTAGGGATCATCGCCTATTTTGGATATAATTATTTGGTATCGAGAGTTGATTCGGTTGTGCGGAAATTAGAAGCACGTACGATGGAGTTTCTTGATTTATTAAACGAACCAGCATAACATTATGGCATTAAAGAAACGAATTAAGGTCGAAGCGGGCTTTTCGATGTCGTCGATGACCGATATCATCTTTTTGCTGCTTTTGTTTTTTATCATGGCGTCTACCATGTCGTCGCCTAATGATATCAAACTAAATCTGCCGCAAAGTAAGGCCAGTACATCGACCCGGTCGGTGGTGGCAAAAGTGTCGATTGACGGAAATGGACGATTTTTTGTTGCCAGGGGGACCGACAAGCCAGAACAAATAGCTCCTGAAATGCTGGAGACTTTTATTCTGGATCTGGTAGCACAGGATTCGACTACCTATATAGCCTTGCACGCCGACCAGGAAATTGCGTATAAAGAAGTGGTGCGCGTATTGGACATCGCTAATCAGCATCAGTTGAAGTTGGTGGTGGCCACCCGGGCATCGGATAAATGAATAAAATAATTTCAGTATGAGTCGATCAGAAATCTATGCTTATTCGGGAACTGCAGCCTTTTTGCTGGTGGTTCTGCTCATTTTGTTCCTGGTAGTAATGCCGGGGATGCAGGCAACTCCGGAAGATGATGGGGTGATGATCAGTTTCGGTGAATCGCCCGATGGGGGTGGTACGGCTCCGGCTCCTTCACAAAATGTAGCCACACAGTCGGTACCAGTACCTTCGCAGGAAGAAAAATTGCTTACACAAACCGAACCGTCGGTAAGTGTAACCGAAAATAAGAAAAAAACAGAGGCCACACAATCGGCCAAAACCGACACCCGGGAGCAATTGCGTCGTGAACAGGAAGCGCTGCAAAAGGCCGACGATTTAATTGGCGGTTCGTTTGGTTCGTCGACCAGTTCGGGAAGTGGCAATACGAGTTCGAATCAGACAGCCGGAAATCCCGTAGGTTCCGGATCATCGGGAGGAAATTCGTGGTCGTTGAGTGGTCGGAATTTGATGGGATCGATGCCAACACCGAGGTACGATCAGAATGTGGAAGGTTTTATTACAGTAGAAATCAGAGTCGATTCCTCAGGCAAGGTGGTAGGGGCCAAAGTGATCCGATACGATATTTCGATCGCCACTCTGCATAGGGATTCAGAAAATGCTGCCCGACAGACCAGGTTCACCTCGGGCGACGGGGTATCCGTTGGAACTATAACTTACAATTTTAAACTCAAATAGGTATGCAGATTTATGTTTTTCTTGCCAATGGTTTCGAGGAAATAGAAGCCATCGCTCCGATTGATGTTTTTCGTCGGGCTGAACTGAAAGTTACCACCGTTTCGGTGAGTGGCGACCAACTGGTGGAGGGTGCACATGGCATAGCAGTAGCCGCCGATTGTTTGTTTGAAGAGCTTCGTTTTGAGGGTGATTTCCTGTTGTTTTTGCCCGGTGGAATGCCCGGAACGCTAAACCTGGAAGCGCACGATGGGCTGAAGGCCCTTCTTCGTCAACAAGCCGACAGGGGTCAAAAGATCGCCGCCATCTGTGCAGCCCCTTCTATTCTGGGTAAGATGGGGGTGTTGAAAGGCAAAGAAGCAATATGCTATCCGGGATTCGAGCGTTACCTCGAAGGAGCTACCGTTTCGACCGATAGTGTAGTAAAAGCAGGTGCTTTGTTTACGGCCAAAGGTCCGGGTGTAGCTATTGATTTTGCTCTCCGGCTGGTGGAAGAACTCAAAGGGAAGGAAGTAGCAGCTCAGGTAGCATCGGGGATGATTTATAGCCGATGAACGGATAGGATACGATTCATTAACACTTCGCAGGTTTTTGCCTTCGGATGATTTATAGCCGATGAACGGATAGAATACAAAAACAGGAACGGCAGGTTACTTTACCTGCCGTTCCTGTTTTTTGTATATTATACGGTTTTGTAATATTCTTCGAGCAACTTTTTAGCTGCAATAAACGAACTTACTTCGTTGGAGAGAACTTGTTGCTCCAATTGGCCAACTAACTCCTGAATGGACGGATTGCGGTAAAAGCGTGAGCGTAATTGTTCGTCGATGGTTTCGTACATCCAGTACTTCGATTGCTGGTTGCGATGGTATTCGAAGTAGCCGTTACGTTTTGTAAACTCAACAAAACGTTCCACCATACTCCATATATCATCGATACCGTTGTTTTCGATAGCTGAGCAGGGAATCACTTCGGGCGACCAGCCCGACTCGGCAAGAGGGAATAAGTGCAGCGCGTTTTTAAATTGCGCTTTGGCAAGCATTGCTTTTTCAATATTCGACCCGTCGCATTTATTGATGGCAATACCATCGGCCATTTCCATAATGCCCCGTTTAATTCCCTGGAGTTCGTCGCCGGTTCCGGCCAGTTGAAGCAGCAGGAAAAAGTCGACCATGGAATGAACGGCGGTTTCCGATTGTCCCACTCCAACAGTTTCTACAAAAATAGTATCGAAACCTGCAGCCTCGCAAAGGATGATGCTTTCGCGCGTTTTACGGGCCACTCCTCCCAACGAACCAGCAGAGGGCGAAGGTCGGATAAAGGCGTTTTTAGCCACCGAAAGTTCTTCCATGCGGGTTTTGTCGCCCAGAATACTGCCTTTGGAACGTTCGCTGCTGGGATCGATGGCCAGTACTGCCAGCTTATGCCCTTTGCGTGTCAGGTGCATTCCCAGCGCTTCGATAAAGGTGCTTTTGCCGGCGCCCGGAACACCGGTAATACCAAGTCGGACGGACTTGCCGGTAAAGGGAAGGCAGCGCTCTATTACCTCCTGAGCCACAGCCTGATGTTCGGGGAGCGAACTTTCGACCAGGGTTACAGCCTGACTGAGCACTGAAATGTTACCCTGGCGAATTCCCGCAACGTACTCATCGACGGAAAAATTCCGCCGTTTTGCTTTTTTTGTTTGGTAAGGGTTCACTATCGGAACATCGCTGATCCCCTTGTTGACCGAAAGAGCTTTGAAAGCCGGATCGTTTTCGGGATGATGATGAGCCTCCATGTCGGGTTAGTTTGAAACAGCCGGTTTGGGGATTACATCGCCTTTAATAGTAAGTACCGTTGCGTTGGTGCTGGCGTTGGTGAAAACCGAAATGGTTTTTACAAAGCTACCGGGGCGGTTTTGCGGATTGTAAGCAGCAGTAACTGTACCCTTTTTACCCGGGAGAATAGGCTCTTTGGTCCAGGTAGGAGTAGTACAACCACAGGAGGCATGTACACGATTGATAACTAACGGAGCTTCGCCTTTGTTAGTAAGTGTAAAGGTTACCGAAGCAATACCGTTTTGTTCTTTTATTTTTCCGAAATCGTGAGAGGTTTTCTCAATAGAAATAACTGGTTGTTGAGCGGCCAGCATTCCGGCAAAAGCGAACAACGTTAGTAAAATGCTTAACTTCTTCATATATCAGTATTTTTTAAAACACACCTGCAAAAATAGTAAATAAATCCGGCACGGGAGGTTAAAAATGGATAAATTATCGAACAAAGACTAATTTGTTTTCGGTAGACCTTTGAGGGTCAAACCAATACCCTTCGGTATCGAAGCCTTTCAATTCCTCCCGGGTAGTGATACGGTGGGTGATTACATAGCGGGCCAGCAAACCCCGGGCTTTTTTGGTATACATAACTACCTGACGGAACGTATCGTGCTTGTATTCGTAAAATTCCACATCCACAACCGGCACATCAGCTTTGTCGAAAGTGGTCATTTTGAAATACTCCGACGAAGCAAGGTTGAGAAAAAACACATCACCCGCTTGCGCTTTTAACTCCCCGAGGAGCAATGCACTGACCTTCTCTTTCCAGAAAGGATACAAATCGCGCCCCGAGGGATTTTTTAATTTTGAACTTACCTCAAGCCGATAGGGCTGAATAAGATCGAGGGGGCGCAGCACGCCATACAAACCGGAAAAGATTCGTAAATGAAGTTGTGCAAACGCCCAGTCGGTGTCGGTAAATCGGGTAGCGTTTAATCCGCGAAACACTTCCCCGTCGAACACCGCAGCAGCCTGTCGTGCGTTGTCGGGTGCAAATGGAAGGTGCCATTGCACTAATCGATCGAGATTCAACTGTGTCAGGTCGCGGTTGATTTGCAGTAATTTACTGAGTTCGCTGGCCGATAAGCCACGCATGAGCTCCACAAGCTGGTTAGCCTCCTGCAGAAAAACGGGCAATGAATGATGCTGAGTCGGCACCTGTGGAGCAAACTGTTGAATTTTAGCCGGAGATAGTAGAAGTATCATACATAAAAAAAGGAATATGAAGTTTCATATTCCTAAATTTCTTAAAAGGTTAAACCCGTATTTAGTTCACTGCAGCAGCCAGTTCTGCACCTGCTTTGAATTTAGCAACCTTCTTGGCTTCAATAGTGATAGCCTCTTTCGTTTTTGGGTTAATGCCCTGACGAGCAGTTCTTTCAGAAACCGAGAAAGTTCCGAAACCAACTAAACTAACTTTATCTCCGGCAATTAAAGCATCGGATACAGCTTTAACAGTAGCATCAAGTGCCTTTTTGGCATCTGCTTTACTCAAACCAGCCTCTTCGGCGATTGCATTGATTAACTCCGCTTTGTTCATAATGATGTAAAAATTATAAGATTTGACACAAGTATTTGTTTAACAGCCCACAAATGTAATAGATAGATTGTGAAAAACAAATTTTTACTGCAAAAAATCCTCATTTTTTTTTGGCCGAAACAAAAATTATGTTAGAAAACATGTTTTAGGCTGGAAATTGTTTATTTTTGCAGCTTATAATATTACAACAATATGAACAGTTACCGATCTTCCTTTCTCGACTCTATACCTCCGGTTGTGAAAAATCTGATTGCTATAAACGTTATTATGTGGTTGGCCACGATTGCCCTCCCACCGGTGTTGCGTCGCTGGGGTGTCGATGTCGATTTGACTGATATTCTGGGAATGCATTACTGGGCCGCCGATAAGTTTAATCCGGCTCAGTTGATGACCTATATGTTTATGCACGGGGGCATTGGTCACGTGTTCTTCAATATGTTCGCCTTGTATATGTTTGGAGGTGTTCTGGAAAATTATTGGGGACCCAAACGGTTTTTTATATACTATATGGTTACCGGAGTAGGAGCGGGTATCGTACAGCAACTTTTCTGGACAGTTGAGTATCATTCGGTGGTAAGTGCGCTCAATACCGCTATCGAATCGGGTTCGCTGGCCGGACTTGCCGATTCGCAGGCAGTACTGGAGCGTTATTTTCGATTTGGTGCGTTTTCGGCTCTTAGTACCCCCGATCTTATCGAATTGAAACAACTATTTTTAAATTTACCGGTAACGGTAGGCGCTTCCGGATCGGTGTTTGGCTTGTTGCTGGCTTTCGGCTGGTTGTTTCCTGATGTACGCCTGATGATGTTGTTTTTTCCGGTACCCATTCGTGCCCGCGTGTTTGTAATTATCTACGGGGTAGCCGAATTATTTTTGGGAGTAGCCAATTTTTCGGGCGACAGTGTAGCCCATTTTGCACACCTGGGGGGGATGTTGTTCGGTATTGTTCTTATAATGCTCTGGAAGAAAAATCAATTTAAAACCTGGTAAACCCTTTAAAGTAAGAAGTGTATGAATCTGATGGATAACCTAAAGGCAACTTACCGGCAGGGTAGTTCAACTATCCGGCTGATTTTTGTGAACGTTGCTGTTTATGCTTTTTTGCAGGTATTTCTGATTGCTTTTCGTCTGTTTACGCTCGATGGAGGGTTTATCTACCAGTGGTTGGCGCTTCCGGCACATCCCTATCAATTGCTCGACAGACCGTGGACCCTCATTACCTACATGTTTCTGCACCGCGATATATTTCATATTCTCTTTAATATGTTTGCCCTGTATTGGTTTGGCAAACTGTTTCTGATGTATCATACCGGAAAGCAGCTCACGGGTCTCTATCTGGTTGGAGGAGTAGTAGCCGGTTTGCTTTATATCGCTGCTTACAATATATTCCCCTTGTTCTCGGGCTTTACCGAATTCAGCAGCCTCATGGGAGCCTCCGGGTCAATTATGGCCATTATTGTAGCCACCGCCATGCAGGCTCCCGATATGGAGATGCGTTTTTTAATCATCGGAAATATTAAATTAAAATACATCGCCATTGTAGCCGTACTCATTAGTTTCTTTAGTATCACCTCGTCGAATGCAGGAGGAGAAATTGCTCACCTCGGGGGCGCTTTGTATGGTTATTTTTTTATCGTATCTTTGCGTCGCGGAAGCGATACTACCCGATGGATTTCCCGGGTGCTCGACAGGGTGAACACTCTTTTTAAACCTCGCAGACTGAAGGTGAAAAAGGGAGGAACTTACCGAGCCGGGAAAATGTCGGATGCCGATTACAATGTGCAGAAAGTCCGGAATATGGCAGAGGTCGATCGGATTCTCGACAAGATTAAGGCTTCGGGCTATAGTAGCTTAACCGACGACGAAAAAAATACATTATTTCAACAACGTAAAAATTAGCCGGTACTCTGGCTTATTAAGGGGTATGAATGTAGGTAGAAATCTGATTAAAATCCTGCTATTTAGTGCAAATCTGGTGGTTGCAGGGCTGTTTCTGCTTACACTGCTGGCAGCTCATATCAGTCCGGAAAAAATGGTTATACCCGCCTATCTTTCGTTGGCGCTGCCACTCTATATAATCGCAAATCTGTTATTTGTTGTTTTCTGGGCAGTTTTCAAAAAATGGCTGTTCCTGCTATCGCTCATTTCCCTCATTGTGGGAATTGATGCCGTACGGGTAGCATTACCGGTTCATTTTTCGGCCCAAAAACTACAGGATATTGAATCGGCTGAGGGCTATAGTCTTATAACCTACAATACAATGGCCAATGCAATGATGGCCACACATACAGCCGAAAATCCTAATCCGGTGATTCAATATATGCTCGATCGTGATCCGGATATTTTGTGTGTTCAGGAATATTCGGCCTGTGTCGCCGAGGAGCACATCAATCAGGGGGAGCTGGAGGAAATTTTCAGCAAATATCCCTATCAGATGGTTCATTACCATGTCAATTCGGGGTGGTCGTCGTTCGGGGTAGCTACTTTTTCGAAGTATCCGATTGTAAGCCGGGGTGTTATCGATTTGAATTCGACCTACAATACAGCTATTTACACCGATATTCAGCTGGGCGATACGGTAATCCGGTTGTACAACTGCCATCTCGAATCGAATAAATTAACCGAAAGCGATAAACAAATGGCTACCCGACTTCGTGAAGATTTCGACACCGAAGTTCTTACGGGTACCACCCTTCATTTGTCGCGAAAGCTGGGAACTGCTTATCGGATTCGTGCCGCACAGGCCGATACTATCGCCCAAAGTATTGAGCGTTCGCCATATCCGGTAATGGTGGTTGGCGATTTTAACGATGTGCCGTATTCGTATGCCTACACCCGTATTCGTGGCCGTATGAACGATGCTTTTCAGGAAAAAGGATTTGGATTTGATTATACCTTTAACGAATCCATTTTTAAATTCCGGATCGACCATATCCTGTTTGATCCACTTATACAGCTTAAAGCTTTTAAGCTCGAAAATGAGGAGAAAGGTTCGGACCATTTTCCACTGTATTGTAAATTTCAGTTATAACAAATCATCACAAAAAATAATATTATGAACATTCCAACAAATTTAAAGTACACGAAAGAACACGAATGGGTTCGTATTGAAGGTAATACAGCCGTAATTGGGATCACCGATTATGCACAGGGCGAACTGGGCGAAATTGTTTTCGTTGAAGTGGAAACGGTAGGTGAAAATCTGGATGAAGGTGCGGTATTCGGAACTGTAGAGGCCGTAAAAACAGTTTCAGAATTATTTATGCCGGTATCAGGAACGGTAGAAGAAGTAAATGCTGCTCTGGAAGATGCTCCTGAATTGGTCAACAGTGATCCTTATGGCGAAGGTTGGATGATTAAAATTACCATTTCGGATAGTGCTCAGCTCGACGAATTGCTTTCGGCTGAAGCGTATGCAGCTTTAATCGGGTAATTTGATGCAAGTAATGAAAGCTAAAGTAAGTATAATTATGGGCAGCACGTCCGATCTTCCGGTGATGGAAAAAGCGGCTGCCTTGCTCAACGAATTTCAGATTCCTTTTGAAATTAATGCGCTATCGGCTCACCGTACACCCAAAGAAGTAGAGGCTTTTGCCTCCAATGCTCGCGAAAATGGCATTCAGGTAATTATTGCTGCAGCAGGTATGGCGGCGCATCTGCCGGGCGTGATTGCTTCCATGACTACTCTCCCCGTGATTGGTGTGCCCATCAATGCGGGAATGGAAGGGATGGATGCGCTGTTGGCTATTGTACAAATGCCTCCGGGAATTCCGGTGGCTACTGTGGGGGTGAACGGCGCTTTGAATGCAGCTTTGCTCGCGGTACAAATTATGGCTACAGCCGATGAAGAACTTCAGCAAAAACTGGCCGGTTACAAGGAAAATCTGAAAAAGAAAATCGTTCAGGCCAACGAAGAATTGAAAAAAGTGAATTACGAATTTAAAACCAATTAATGATATGCAAACAATTGATCAATTTAACTTTGCAGGCAAGAAAGCCTTTGTGCGTGTTGACTTCAATGTACCTGTCGACGAAAACCAGGCTATTACCGACGATACCCGTATCCGTGCGGCGATGCCTACCCTGAAAAAAATTCTGGCCGATGGTGGTAGTTTGATTTTGGCTTCTCACATGGGCCGTCCGAAGAAAAATCCGGATCCTAAGTATTCGTTGAAAGTAATTGTGGATCATGTGGCAAAATTACTCGGTGCTCCTGTTCAGTTTGCAGCCGATTGTATGGGCGACGAAACGGCTGCCTTGTGTGCCGCATTGAAGCCAGGTGAAGCTGTATTGCTCGAAAACCTCCGTTTTTATGCCGAAGAAGAAGGCAAGCCCCGGGGCGAATTTGCTACCGACGAAGAAAAAGCGGCTGCCAAGAAAGAAGTGAAGGAAAGTCAGAAAGCCTTTACAGCTAAATTGGCTTCTTATGCCGACTGCTATGTAAACGATGCTTTTGGAACCGCTCACCGTGCGCATGCTTCTACAGCTCTTATTGCTAAGCATTTCGACGAAAACAACAAAATGTTTGGATACCTGATGGAAAAAGAAGTGCTGGCCGTTGAAAAAGTGATGACCGATGTGGCTCGTCCGTTTACGGCTATCATGGGTGGTTCGAAAGTTTCGTCGAAAATCGAAATTATCGAAAATCTGCTGACTAAAGTGGATAATCTGATTATCACCGGTGGTATGACCTATACCTTCACCAAAGCCCAGGGAGGTAATATCGGTACTTCCATTTGCGAAGACGATAAGCTGGAACTATCGCTCGAATTGCTTGCCAAAGCAAAAGAAAAGGGCGTGAATATCGTTTTGGCTGTTGATGCTAAAGCCGCAGATTCGTTCAGTAACGATGCTCAGACTCAGTTTGTGAAAGTTAGCGAAATTCCTGATGGATGGCAGGGGCTGGATATCGGTCCGGAAACAGAAAAGATTTTTGCCGAAGTCATCAAAAATTCGAAAACCATTCTCTGGAACGGACCTACCGGGGTATTTGAATTCGAAAACTTTACTTCCGGTTCGCGTTCGGTAGGAACTGCGATTGTAGAAGCTACTAAAAACGGAGCCTTTTCGCTGGTAGGTGGTGGCGACTCGGTAGCCTGCGTGAATAAATTCGGTATCGCCGATCAGGTTTCGTATGTTTCGACCGGTGGAGGCGCTTTGCTGGAAGCTATCGAAGGACGGATTCTTCCGGGAATTGAAGCCATTCGCGGATATTAACAGCTTGTTGTAGTTCCGGATCCCATAAAAAAAACAGCGACAAGCAAGCTGTATTTACAGGTATAAGCACAGAAGTTTAGGATTGAAAAATCGTAAATTTCTGTGCTTTTTTCGTGTGTTTCGGTAAAAATATTAAAATCGGACCGTGTAGATGCTGTTTCGATGAACAAATAGTAAGTTTGTTGAGTTTAACAGCAAGTGTAGCTATAGTTTAACTAGTGTAGGGCCGGAGATGAATGTCGAAAGCCTCTTAAGTATAAAAAGGAAGAAAGTATGACCCGACTATTTATTGCATTATTGCTCGTTGTTTCACCTTTAGTGGTGGCGCAAACGGAGTTGAAGCGTGAAATTATTAAGTTTGATCGGTTCGAAAAGTTGATCGATACACAGGATGATGTGTTGTATGTTATTAATTTTTGGGCCACCTGGTGTGGGCCCTGTGTGAAGGAATTACCCGATTTTATGGCGGTAAACGAGGCGATGAAGGATCGGAAAGATTTTAAGATGATTTTGATATCGCTCGACGAGAAAGAGAACTGGCAGTCGGAAGTAATTCCTTTTGCAACGAAGAACAATCTGCATGTAGATATTTATCTGCTGGATGAATTACGCCGCATGAATTACTGGATTCCGCGGGTTGATAAAAAGTGGATGGGTTCGATACCTGCGACCGTTTTTTATAAGAACGGGAAGAAATTGCGCTTTGTAGAGAAGCAACTGCACCGAAATGAATTAGAAACCATTATAAAAGAAGTATCAGCTTTATAAAAAAGAGCCATTGTTAGTATCCATCAAATTTACAAAAACATTTTTTTTGAAACGTATGAAACGAATATCAGGAGTAGTAGCGCTGTTGGCGCTTTTAACCATGGCCGTTCAGGCACAGGGGTACAAACCGAGCGATGTGGCCACCGACTTCAAGTTGAAGAATACCGATGGTAAGATGGTGTCGTTGGCCGATTACAAGAGCGCAAAGGGATTTATAGTCATTTTCACCTGCAATACCTGTCCGTATGCAATAGCTTACGAAGATCGGATTATAGCGCTGGATAAAAAGTATGCGCCGCTGGGATATCCGGTGATTGCCATTAACCCCAACGATCCGGGAGCAAGCACTTCCGATACTTATGAGTTGATGAAGAAGAAGGCAAAAGACAAGAAATTCACCTTCCCTTACCTGGTGGACGAAGGACAAAAGATTTATCCGCAATACGGTGCCACGAAGACCCCCCATGTATATGTATTGCAAAAAGACAAAAAGAATATGGTGGTGCGCTATATCGGGGCCATCGACAACAATTATAAAGATGCGAACGATGTAGATGAGAAGTACGTGGAATCGGCTGTAGATGCCCTTTTGGGCGGAAAAGCAGTAGCTACGGCCACCACAGCAGCCATAGGATGTGGCATTAAAGTTAAAAAGTGAAAAAATCCGGCAAAAACGGGGCCTGGAGCGAAAATATTTTCTTCAGGCCCTTGCAGAATCCGAAAATACCCGTATCTTTGCAACGCATTTGAAAAGATGCCCAACGGTGTGGTAGTTCAGTTGGTTAGAATACCTGCCTGTCACGCAGGGGGTCGCGGGTTCGAGTCCCGTCCATA
>CAZLHC010000062.1:0-16255 GCA_964559265.1 uncultured Paludibacter sp.
TTGCCCTTAGCGACGATGGGTATACCTTTACCGATGTCAACAACGGGAAGCCGGTGGTTGACGGCGATACCATTGCTCAGCAAATTTGATAAAGGAGCAATGAAACGATCCGGTTTTGAGATTCAGAAGCATGGAGCAGTAATTCATCTTACCAAAAAAGAAGCGAAAAAACTACGGGGACACTATACTAACCAATTAAATAGATAACGATGACTGGTTTGCCTGATGCTGAAAACAATGCAGATAAAAGTAATTCAACACCTAAAAGCGAACATTTTTTTAGTGAAATCAATCGCTGTCTTATCAATTTGGGGTCGGATTACCACAAAAATGTGAACGAACTGACCGCCCTTTGTGGCCAGTTATTGAATGCAACTTTTGCGCGTTATAACCGCTTGGACAGTAAAATGCTGTGCACCTTCGGACAATGGAATATCCCCGGCGATTATGATGCAGTTGTAGCTCCTGAAGGACGTATCTGTAATGATGTTATCGCGACCGGACAACACCAGCCGGTACTCCTGAATGATTTGACAAAAAGCGGATACATGCTTTCCGACCCCGATGTGGTTAACTTCAACCTCAAATCGTATGCGGGTTATGCTGTATTTTTAGGTGGAAAGGCAATTGGTGCGCTGAGTGTGGTGTATAACAACTCAAGGAATCTTGATGCGCACGAATTGGGAGTATTGAGTATGCTGGCATCAGCGTTGGGAAGTGAAGAGCAACGGTTGAGCGATAGAAAGGCATTGCTCGATAGCGAGAAAAAAAATCGTAAACTATCGTCGTTGCTACGGATGATGGCCGATACGATGCCCGATATGATATGGGCTAAAAATCTGAAAAAGGAGTATATTTTTGTCAACAAAGCCATTAGTGCTAAGTTGCTTAATGCGACTGATACCGAAGAACCACTGGGTAAAACCGATCAGTTTTTTGCAGAACGCGAAAACAAAGCTCATCCCGATAATCCTCACTGGCATACATTCGGTCGAATTTGTTCGGAAACCGATTCGGTTACCTTGCAATCAATGAAACACATGCAGTTCGACGAAATGGGTTATGCCAAAGGCGAATTTCTTTTTTTAGATGTAAACAAAGCTCCGTTGTTCGACGAAGACGGAACGCTGATAGGCATAGTCGGTTCGGCGCGCGATGTAACCGTGGCAAAAGAACTGGAGCAAAATCTGATTCATCAGTCGGAGTTACGCGATTTACTAATGGAGATTTCAGCAGGATTTGTGAATATACCGCTCGATTTGGTGGATGCAGAAGTGAATAAAGTATTGAAAATACTGGCTCTGTTTGTAAGAGCCGATCGTGCATACATTTTTGAGTACGATTGGGAGAACAGGGTTAGTAATAACACCTACGAATGGTGTGCCGAAGGAATCAGTTCCGAAATTAGTAATCTTCAATCACTTCCGGTAGACATGATGGGGGCTACGCTTGAAAGTCACCGGAAAGGTGAGTCGGAATATATTTCGGATATTTCGGCAATACCCGAAGAGAATTCCCGCCGGATTCTCGAAGCTCAGGGTATTAAAAGTATGATTACGGTACCCATGATGCATAAACACAATTGCATTGGTTTTGTGGGATTCGACTCGGTGAGGGAGCATCACCGGTATACCGATTCGGAGACTCAGTTGCTTAAACTTTTTGGCCAGTTACTGGCCAACGTTCATCTTCGTAAAGATATAGAACGACAGTTGGTGAGAGCTAAAGAAAAAGCTGAAGAAAGTGATAACCTGAAAACTTCGTTTATAAACAATATTTCGCACGAAATACGTACTCCCCTGAATGGGATTCTCGGTTTTGCACATTTATTGGCCCGCCCCGATGTGGCAGAGCAGGAAAGAGCGTCGTTGTACGAGTTTCTGAATCAGTCGTGCAACCGACTGCTGAACACGATGAACGATTATATGGATATGGCCATGATAGTGTCCAAAACGATGGTGTTGAATAAAACCAATGTTGGCCTGGACCAGGTGGTTGATGCGATTTCGGAAGATGCTGCCTGGCGCTGTGCCCGCAAAAATCTGGAGTTCCGGTTGAAAAGTTCAACCGGAGTGGCCGGAGCTGTGGCCTACACCGACAGGAATTTCTTGCTCCGCATACTTGGTAAACTAATTGATAATGCAGTAAAATTTACCGAAACCGGTACGGTGGAAGTTGCTATACACCTTGCCGACAGCAAGCTCGAGTGCTCGGTAAGCGATTCTGGCTGTGGAATTGATAGCGACATGGTTGAGAAAATATTTGAAATGTTTTCGCAAACCGATACCTCGTTGTCAAGGGGGTACGAAGGGAGTGGGCTGGGGTTGGCCATTGCCAAAGGACTGGTATCGTTGCTCGAAGGCTCCATCACCGTGTCGTCGGTAAAAGGGCAGGGGTCGGTATTCACATTCGCTGTTCCGTTGCGGATCGTAGAGGAGGCGTCGACAGCTAAGGCCTGGCACGACAGTGAGGATTCATCGATACCTCATCGTAGTCTGGTATTGATAGCCGAAGACGATGATCTAAACTCACAATACATGATGGCTTTGCTTGATGCTGAAGGAATTGATTATATACATGCCGAAAATGGCAAGGCAGCAGTTGAACTGTGTCGCAACAATCCAGATATCTCGTTTGTTCTGATGGATGTAAAAATGCCATTGATGAACGGGGAGGAAGCTACCCGCAAAATCAGAGAATTCAGACCCGGTTTACCTATCGTAGCTACCACTGCCTATGCACGTACGGGAGATGCAAAGAAATTTCTCGATGCAGGTTGCGTTGAATATGTAGCCAAGCCCATATCGCGCGATAAAATTCTTAATTTATTGGGTAAATTCGATAATTATACTACCACAGAACAAGAAAACTGATAAAGCGTTGATAGCTTTATCAGTTTTGCAAAAGTAATAATTCATAGCTAAATTTGTGTCTCTTTTATGGAGTACAAAGATATGAGCTCTTTTTGTCAATTGATGACAAATGCATTTTCTCGAGTCTTTTTTGGATAAATTCAGCGAATAAATTGTTTTCAAGAATCACAATGTCGTCGAAAAGTCCCAAAACGAACCTGCCAACGCCTTCAAACGAACAAACATCGGCATCAAATATCCATTCATTATCGGATAGTTTGGTAAGATGTTGAGCTGCCAGGGGATATTCCTCCGTAAGCAGGCTGGCTGCCCGCAGGCTCATTTTTAGTTTAACCGGATGACGTTCGTGCGAGTGCATGCGAAACACATCGATAAAGTGTTGCACATGGTTGTGTTCATACTCCCAGGGCTCCTCGAGAATTTCGACTGAGCCGATACGCGATACGGTAAACAATTTATGATCATCGTGACCAATTTCGTAGCACCACAGTTGCACGTAATTGGTGGTAAAGGCATAGGCCTCCACTTTCCGGTCGCGAATTTCGCTGCTGTTAGCCGAAGCATACTTACGCAGAATTACCTTACGTTTCTGTTCAATAGCAATGGAAAGGTTCCGGATGTTAAGGCCATTCTGGAAATTAACCACCGTATCGGCCAGGATTTTATAATCGTAAATAGAGTACAGCTTTTTCCGGAGGTTTTGTTTGATAAGGTTATTCTGATCGATACTTTCGATAGCCGATTTGAGAATATAAGCTTCTTCTTCGGTAAAGTGAACCAGTTCGCTTATTTCGCGGAAGTATGGAGAAGCTTTGTCGAGGCGCACCCGGTTTCCTTGTTTTTTGATAACGAAACCCGCTTCGCGAAAGGTGTCGATGTATCGATACACCGACCGGCTCGAGATGTTTAAATCCCTGGCAATCTCTTCAATAGTTTTATTGGTGTTGGACGTCAAAATCATCATCACCCGTAACAGTCGCTCAATTTTTGGTTGATCCATATTTGTAGGCATTAGTTTAGGCAAATTAAGTGTTATAAAATGACATCTTATGACAATGAGAAAAAATTTTACTACTTATTTGTTGTATTTTTCAGGTTAAACTATGAGTTTGTGTTGTAAAGCATTTTTTGAGATTATTTATCCCCTGGTTAACGGAAAAATTTTGTGTATTTCTCGTATCTTTGCACTCCACTATCTTTTATTGATTATGTTTCAACCTGATTTTCTCCCCGAACTTTCGCGCCGTTGGCTGGCTTTGCAGCAACAAATGCATACTGCCGGTGCCGATGCATGCATTTCTACAATCTATGTGAATTTGTTTTATCTTACCGACTCCATTTATAATGGCTATTTTTACCTGCCGGCTGTAGGGGAGCCCATCTTGTTTGTTAAACGACCCACGGGACTGAAGGGCGAAAATGTGCATTACATCCGTAAGCCGGAGCAACTGCCGGAGGTGCTTTCCGAAAAAGGGCTTGCAATTCCCCGCACCCTGATGCTGGAACTCGACGAACTACCCTACAACGACGTGGAACGATTGAAAACGGTGTTTGGTGCCGAAAAACTACTGAATGCTACCACCGCCATTCGCCGTCTGCGCGAAGTGAAATCGGACTACGAAATCGGGTTGCTCCGCCATTCGGGGGCCTTGCATGCCTCCTGTTATGCCGAAGTGCCTGGTTTATACCGGACGGGCATGACCGACCTCGACTTCTCCATCGAAATTGAGCGCCTGTTTCGCCAAAAAGGAGCTACCGGTCATTTCCGGGTTTTTGGCCAAACTATGGAACTCTTTATGGGAAGCGTTATTGCCGGCGACAATGCCAGCAATGCATCTCCCTACGACTTCGCCATGGGAGGTGCCGGACCCCATAAATCGATGCCCATCAGTGCCAATGGTACCGTTATTGAACCCGGCTGCACGGTGATGGTGGATATGGGGGGTACATTTACCGGCTATATTTCGGATATGTCGCGCGTGTTTTCGCTGGGGCGAGTGAGCGAATTAGCCTACAAAGCTCACCAAACGGCACTCGAAATTCAGTCGGACATAGAAGCAGTTGCCCGCCCGGGGGTTGCTACGGCCGACTTGTACCACCGGGCACTCGAAAAAGTGAAACACAACCAACTTGCTCCGTATTTTATGGGCTACCACCAACAAGCGGGTTTTATCGGCCATGGTATCGGCATTCAAATCAACGAAGCACCGGTGCTGGCTCCCCGTTCGCGCGAGGTGCTGCTCGAGGGCCATGTGTTTGCCCTCGAGCCCAAGTTTGTAATTCCGGGAGTAGGAGCGGTGGGGGTCGAAAATTCATTTGCAGTACATGCCAACGGAATTGAGAAGCTAACAATATTGAAGGAGGAGATTGTTGCGTTGTGATAAAACGATAAAAACCGGATAGCACTACATTTAAAAGTTTACACCAAAACGATAAAAAAAAACTTGCTACAAAAGGATGACATTTTAGTTAATTAAGTTGAATATTTCCATTTATTGTTCTATATTTGCACCATTAACTGGAAATAAACTGACAGTGTAAACAAATAGCCTTTCAAATCGTTAAACAGAATAGTGTAAATTGAATTGAAATGTACATTTTGCTATACACTTTATATCTGAATTGTTAAAACTCTATGATAACTAAATCTTATTTGTTCGTAGTCACTCCTTTACTTGCTTCTGTGCTTGCATGGGTATTGATTCCTTCGTTACGTAAACTGGCAAATTATATTGGGCTGGTCGATCATCCTAATTTCCGAAAGGTACACGCCAAATCGGTACCCCTGGTGGGGGGTATTGCTGTGTTTTTGTCGGCCAATTTAGCAATTTTAGCTTCTTTATTTTTCGATCAATCGGTTCGTTCGCTCGAATTAATGTTTGTTCTCGCCCTTATCTTATTGGTAATGGGGGCTATCGACGACCGGAAAGATATGCGCGCATGGCATAAATTAGTAATCCAGTTGATATTGGCTCAGGTGGTGTTTCTTTCGGGTATTCGGATTGAATCGCTTCATGGATTATTTGGGATCTACGAGCTGGCTCCCTGGATTCAGAATATAGTTACCGTAATGGTGATTGCGGGAGTTGTGAACGCATTTAATCTGATGGATGGAATTGATGGACTGGCTGCCGGGATGGCCATAGCAGGTTTAGCGTTGTTTACTGTACTGTCTTTTCTAACCGGACAGTATCAGTTAGCCCTGGTGTTTCTTACATTTATAGGTTCACTACTTTCTTTTTTGAGGTATAATTTCAGTCGGAAGAAGAAAATATTTATGGGCGATGCCGGTTCGCTGGTTCTTGGTTTTATAATGGTAGTAGGAGGGATTCAGTTGCTACAATCGTCCACCCAAAGTAATTACGAAATGATTGTATTAATTGGAATAATTGCGGTATTGATGCTCCCGGTACTCGATGCAGTGCGCGTTTTCCGTATCCGGATAAAGGCCGGAAAAAGTCCGTTTACTCCCGATAAAAATCACTTGCATCACCTGGTGTTGGCTCTTGGATTTAAGCATGCACTAGCTACAGTTACCATAGTTGGTATTTCGTTGCTCCATGTGCTGGTAGGTTATTTTGCTTTCGTTTTTGCCGGACCAACCGTTGCAGTGCTGTCCATGATTTTATTGTTTATCTCTATAGTTCACGTGTTGTCGATACAATCAGCAACAATGGAGGCAAAGCAATGTCTTAAGGAAGTGAAGACTGCTCAGGAATAAAAATTTTATATGACGCAAAAATCGATTTTTTGTGTAGTGTTTTTGCTGTTGGTTAAGTTGTTGTCAGCGCAAACAACGTTCAATACCTTTCCGGTAAGCACCCAAAAACCACCTTTGCATGGTCGTCACTGGATGGCTATCACCGGCAAGCCTCTGGCAGCAACAGCCGGTGCAACCTTATTTATTCAGGGGGGAAACGCCATCGATGCTTCGTGTGCTATGTTGGCTGCTACCTGCACTATGTGGGATGTATTGGGTTGGGGAGGGGAGACTCAAGCCCTTATTTATCATCCAACTTTAAAGAAAGTAATTGCCATCAACGCATTAGGTGTAGCCCCTACCGGAGCTACTGCTTCCTTTTTTAAGCAAAAAGGCTACAGGTATCCTCCTCAGTATGGTGCCCTGGCGGCTGTAACTCCCGGTACACCCGGTGGGTTGTTGCTCATTCTTGCCGAATATGGAACTAAAAGTCTGAAAGAAGTTCTGGCACCTGCTATACAATTGGCGTCCGGCTATCCTATCGAAGCACAGGCAGCTAATTCAATTGAACGGGAAAAGGACCGCATTCGCGCATGGCCTTATTCGGCCAGGGTGTTTCTGACTCACCCCGGCCAATCGCGCGAAGCTCCCTATCCGGGCGAAATTTTTGTGCAAAAAGACTTGCTGCTCACCTTGCTTAAAATGGTTGAGTCGGAACAACAGGCTCTTAAAAAAGGAAAAAGTCGCAAAGAAGCTATATATGCTGCCTACGACCGTTTTTATAAGGGTGATATTGCCCGGGAATTTGTACGGGGATGCCAGGAGCAGGGAGGTTTAATTACTACCGACGATTTAGCCCGTTGGAAAGTAATTGTGGAGGAGCCGGTGATGACGGATTATAAAGGTACCGGGGTGTATAAGTTAAGAGAATGGACACAGGGGCCGGTGATGCTTCAAACCTTAAATATCCTCGAAAACTTTGATTTGAAATCAATGGGATACAATAGCTCGCGCTATATACATACGCTATACCAGGCGATGAACCTTAGTTTTGCCGATCGCGATTTTTATTATGGCGATCCTTATTTCCCTCCCGTTGAACCTCTGAAAGGACTCTTATCGAAAGAATATGCACGCCAACGAGCAAATTTAATTCAGTATGAACGGAATGATACCGCCTATCGTCCCGGCGATCCTTATATTTTCGAAGATAAGATTAATCCCTGGAAAGAATTAGTTGCGCGATCTGCCGGCATGTCACCCAACATCGACGACCAATATTACCGTGATTTCATTGCCGGAACAACATCGGTTATTGCAGCCGATTCATCCGGATGGGTAGTGTCGATGACTCCGAGTGGAGGCTGGATACCTGCTTGTATTGCCGGAAATACCGGTATTGGGATGAGCCAGCGTATGCAAAGTTTTGTGCTCGATCCGGCCGAAAATCCATTTAATGTGGTGGAGCCCGGTAAACGCCCCCGGGTTACTCTTACTCCTTCGCTTGCAATACGCGATGGTAAGCCTTTCCTGGCCTTTGCAAAACAAGGGGGCGACGAACAAGATCAATTATTGCTTCAGTTCTTTTTAAATATAGTTGAATTTGGAATGACGGTTCAGGAAGCATGTGAGTCGGCAGGTTTTATTTCTCATCAGATGTATGCCAGTTTTGGCGATCACCTTCGTCAGCCGGGTTCCCTGGTGTTAAATTCTAAAATTCCGGAATGGACCCGTTCCGAATTACAGCGTAAAGGATATATTCTTCAGTTCAGGGATCGTACAAGCGGTCCCGTTAACGCAATCCTTTTCGATCGTGCCAACGGTGCTTTTTGGGGCGGATCCAGTAATCATGGAGAGGATTACGGAATAGGGTGGTGAGAGGTGGTGGGGTGGTTAGTGTGGCTACCTGTTGTTGAAGCCGTATAGCTTGTTTAGTTTCGTCCTTTGTTTTCGAGAAGATAAATGGTAGCAAATCCAATAATAACCATGACCAGGGCAACAGCAAAGTGCATATCGATAGCCGGTAAAATACGTTCGTAACGAATCACTTTTTCACCTGAATCCAACAGAGCACCGAATTCGTTAGCCGTAAGCAACCGATTTGTAGCGTCGAACGATAACTTCCAGGGCCATATTACCACCAGCGAGCCCAGAATAAATCCGGTAAGAGAAGCAATCGTAGCATCTTTAAACTTCGTATAGAGCCACGATAAAAAATGCGAAAAGGCAGGAAGTCCGATTATACATCCCAAAGCAATAGCTGCGAGATTGGTAATATTTAATTCGGTAATCGAGCGGAGCACCAGCTCATAATTTCCCATTAGTACCAGTACAAAACTTCCTGAAATGCCGGGTAAAATCATGCTGCATACCGCAATTACGCCACAAAGCACCAGGTAAAAGAAAGAATCGTTTTCGTGGGCCGGACTCAAAATGGTAATTGATGCAGCAACAGCTGTTCCGAGAATTAAAAAAATAACCACGGTGCTGTTGAATCGGGAAATCGTTTTTCCAACCAACCAGATAGAGGCCAGAATCAGACCGAAAAAATATGACCAGATGTATATTGGGTAATGCTCAAACAGAAAACTAAGCAATTTTGCAACAGTAAATATACTGGCAGCAACTCCTGCAAGAACCAGTGCCAGAAAGCGAAAATCAATATAGGTGGCCAATTGTTTAAACTGGCGGTTAAGCAACAATTTCAGTGCATGCAGATTGAGTGATTTTAAACTGCTAATGAGTCGTTCGAATATCCCGGTAATAAGGGCAATAGTACCACCCGATACTCCGGGGATGACATTGGCAGTGCCCATGGCAAAACCTTTCAGAAATATTGAAGTTGCGTCCTTAATGGTGTTCATATGCTATATTTTTGTACTGTAACAGTAATTCACTAGAACTTGTTTATGTGAAAAAGTCCGACTTTAAGTAGTGTATAATGAAAAAAATCCTGATAGTTAATCAACCATCAGGATTTCTAAGTGTAATTGGCGGAGAGAGAGGCTCTCGAACCTACATATTCAAGAAATATCATAAAATTGCAAATCATTAATAATCAAGCACTATTTGGAGTACATAGTAAATCTAAATCTTTCTGAATATCTTTTGCTATTCCAAATATTGGGTGTATATTTGGGTGTAGAATTTCAAACACACCCAATTATGAATATCAAACGAAACATCATTTTTGCATTGGAAAGCCGGAAGAAGAACGGTGTGCCAATCGTGGAGAACGTGCCTATCCGTATGCGTGTCATATACGCAAGTCAGCGCATTGAGTTTACAACGGGTTACCGCATTGATGTAGCCAAGTGGGATGCTGACAAGCAGCGAGTGAAGAACGGGTGTACCAACAAACTAAAGCAAAGTGCATCTGAAATCAATGCCGATCTGCTGAAATACTATACCGAAATTCAAAACGTGTTCAAGGAATTTGAGGTACAGGAAGCCATGCCCACTACCCAACAGCTAAAGGACGCATTCAACCTGCGGATGAAAGATACAAGTGAAGACCAGGAAGACGTAAAGATAAGTTTTTGGGAGGTATTCGATGAATTTGTAAAAGAATGCGGCAACCAGAATAACTGGACTGAATCCACATACGAAAAGTTTGCAGCCGTTAAAAATCACCTCAAGGAGTTCAAGGAAGATTTAACCTTTGAATATTTCAATGAATTCGGACTGAACGAATATGTCAATTTCCTGCGCGACAAAAAGGATATGAGGAACAGTACCATCGGTAAACAAATGGGATTCCTCAAATGGTTCCTGCGGTGGAGCTTCAAGAAAGACTATCACCAGAATATAGCATACGATACGTTCAAACCGAAATTGAAAACCACCCCCAAGAAGGTAATCTTCCTGACATGGGAAGAACTGAACAGACTTAAAGACTATCAGATACCCAAAGACAAACAGTATCTGGAACGTGTCCGGGATGTTTTCCTGTTCTGTTGCTTTACCAGTCTGCGTTATTCAGATGTTCGCAACCTAAAGAGAAGTGATGTCAAGTCCGACCATATAGAAGTCACCACCGTTAAAACGGCAGATAGTCTGAGTATTGAACTGAACAAGTACAGTAAAGCCATACTTGAAAAATACAAGGACATCCATTTTGAAAACCACATGGTATTGCCTGTTATCAGCAATCAGAAAATGAATGATTATCTGAAAGAACTGGGAGAACTGGCAGAAATTAACGAACCTATACGTGAAACCTACTATAAAGGGAATGAGCGCATAGATGAAGTTACCCCGAAATACGCATTGCTCAGTACTCATGCAGGAAGAAGAACATTCATCTGTAATGCGCTGGCTCTAGGTATTCCGGCACAGGTTGTAATGAAATGGACAGGACACAGTGATTATAAAGCCATGAAGCCCTACATTGACATAGCCGATGATATTAAGGCTAATGCAATGAACAAGTTTAACCAACTATAAAAGTATCAGTCTGTTTCACAGATTATCCATTATTAGAGTTATCTTTGTTAAGTAATAGTTAGTAATATGGAAAATAACAACGAACATAATATAAAGAAAGGTCATTTTGATGCCTTTGTCCATGCTGTCGGTTCGGAAATAGAACAGGCACAAGTCCGGCTCATTACCGCAGCCAATGCCCAGATGTTGTTCCATTACTGGAAAATGGGCAATTATATACTGTACCACCAAAACCTGCATGGCTGGGGTGGTAAAATTATCAAGAAGTTGGCACAGGCAATCAGATTCAATTATCCTGAAAAGAAGGGATATTCGGAGCGTAATCTTACTTATATGTGCCAGTTTGCCCGTTTATATCCGTTAAATGTACTTCGTAGTTTTATTGAAACAGATTCAATACTGTCAGTCCCTAATATTCAAAACATTACTAATGAAGTCCTTAAACTCAACAGCGGGCAATTTACGCAGGAGCTTACTGCGCAAATACAATCAGCTGATAATCAATCTTTAGAAATTACGCAGGAGGTTCCTGCGCAATTTCAGAATGTAGAAAAAACAGTAGCAACCATCTATAAAATAAAAATAGAGGATATAGAAGATTTATTCTTGGCGTCACCGATTGCAAGAATAAATTGGGCAAGCCATATGGTCATACTCAATAATCCGCTACCATTAGGTGTAAGGTATTGGTATATGAAACAATCTGTAGAAATGGGTTGGAGCAGTAATGTGCTGAAAATGCAGATTGAAAGTAATCTGTATGACAGACAAATCAAGAGTAACAAGGTAAACAACTTCACTGCCACACTTCCGGCACCTCAAAGCGATCTTGCCAATTATCTGTTAAAAGACCCGTATATCTTTGACTTGGCAGGAGCAAAGGAAAAGGCTGACGAAAGGGATATAGAAGAACAGTTGGTAAAGCATGTAACCCGTTACTTGCTGGAAATGGGTAACGGCTTTGCTTTTGTTGCCAGACAAAAACATTTCCAGATTGGGGACAGTGACTTTTTCGCCGACCTGATTCTATATAATATCAAGCTCCACGCCTATGTCGTCGTGGAATTGAAAGCAACGCCATTCAAACCGGAATATGCAGGGCAGTTAAATTTCTATATCAATGTTGTAGATGATAAACTGAGGGGAGAAAATGATAACAAGACCATCGGTCTTTTGCTGTGCAGGGGTAAGGATGAGGTCGTGGCACAATATGCCTTGGCTGGATATGACCAGCCGATAGGTATCAGCGACTATCAATTGAGCAAGGCAGTACCCGAAAATCTGAAATCTGCCCTACCGAGTATAGAAGAAGTGGAAGAAGAACTGACCTTATTCCTTGACAAGGACAAGAACCCATAATATAAAGTATATGGCAGGAAAGATACAGACGATGATTCCCCAATATGGAGAACTTAACAGAATATACAGAGACTATATAGATAATTACGCTTTTTCTTTTGACAGGCAGAAATTCATATCGGATTTCTATCAGGAGTATAATGACATGAAATCCTTTGAAGCCGCTATCCTTGAACTGGTGCTTGACAAGCAAAAAGAGCAATACACCTTGATACTCAACAGTCTGAAAACTGAAATAGAAAAGAGCATACAGGCTTATGAGATACGCCCGTTAAGTGACAGAGCCATAGAACGTGCTTGCTATCAGCACATGGAAAGGTATTCTCAGGAAATTGAAGCCCAGCTGGATGTTACAAGAAGTCTGAGCAAGCCGCTGAATGAAGCCAACAACAGGTATGATTCCATTGGTTACAGGGAGCATACAGCCGAAGAGGAAAAACAGGCAGAGAAAGAATATGAACGCTGCAAGGCTGAATATGACAGGGAAAAAGCCAAACTGAACAAACTCTATGACCAGCAAAAGGCTACAAGAACAGAGGCATTCCAATATATGAAGAACTGTTGTGCGGACATATACCGTCAAAGCTGCCTTTTTCTGGATATATTGAAGAAATACATTCCTGACGGAAAGCAAGAGAATAAATCAAGCGAGCCAATCAGTCAGCAGGAAACGACAGAAGAACAACAGGAATATTTCAGCATGAAATTACTTTCGCTCATTCATGAGGTGTGCAAAGGAGAACAGTTCGAAGAAATTTCCGCACCAGATTTCTATGCCAATATGAATCTTCACCCCTGCAACTGTAAGCTGAAAATAAAACCGAGAGAGAAAATACGTGTATGCTATCTGATATTCCTGATGAGCGAGAAACTCTCCAAACAGGACAGGGACAAATGGAAAGACAGAATACTGAAACTGCTGGATATTGACGACAGCTACTACAAATCCAAGTACAAGGAGCCTGTTTCAGATTTCCCCAGTGACAGCAACCAAAATTTCGCCAAGGAAATGGAACATATATTCAGATAATCCGTGATATATCCTGATACTTTACGAAAGTTCCACTTTTACCACTCAAAATAATTTTTGAGTGGTATTTTTGTTTTCTGATATTCAATAAGATACAATGATATTCAGTTTGTACCGTCCCCATCCTTACCACTCATAACCCTACCTAATTTTGCATCGTTCGAGAACAGAAATAACAGCCAGTGCGCAGGGCTGATTGTTTAACGACTAAATAGATTGGACGATGACAAATATCCAAGAATTATTATCAAAACCCGTCTGGCAAATGACAGGCGAAGAATTCATATTCCTGAGTAAGCACGCTTCAGGTCAGGCCGAAGCATTGCCGCAACCCGTTACAGACACGGAAAAGAAGTATGTGTACGGAATACTCGGTATAGCCAAACTGTTCGGGTGCAGTCTGCCCACTGCCAACCGCATAAAGAAAAGCGGTAAGATAGACAAGGCGATTACCCAGATAGGGCGCAAGATTATAGTTGATGCAGAACTGGCTCTTGAACTTGCCGGAAAGAAAACAGGAGGACGGAAATAATGGGAGGTATGCTTATGGACTATATGAGAGAAATAAAGGAAATATCTGCAGAACAGGCGATAATCCTTTGGCAAGCCTCACGTCTGAGCCTATCGAAAATCTATGAGAAAGCACCTGAGATTTTAAAAGTGCAAGGTTCGGTCATTGGCACACTGGGCAATTTCAGTGCATCCATAGGCAAAGCCAAAAGTAAAAAGACTTTCAATGTGTCGGCTATTGTAGCCGCCTCATTGAAAAACGGTACGGTACTACGGTATGTGGCAGAACTTCCGGAGAACAAAAGGAAAGTCCTTTATGTGGACACGGAACAAAGCCATTATCACTGCCTGAAAGTCATGAAACGTATTTTACGGCTGGCCGGTCTTCCTGATGACAGGGACAATGAACATCTGGAGTTTCTCGCTTTGAGGAAATACACGCCCGAACAGCGCATCAGGATTGTCGAACAGGCTATCTATAATACACCGGACATAGGGCTTGTAATCATAGACGGCATCCGTGATATGGTATATGACATCAACAGTCCGGGAGAATCGACACGCATCATATCCAAGTTGATGCAGTGGACGGATGACAGGCAAATACACATCCATACGATACTCCACCAGAACAAAGGCGATGAAAACGCAAGAGGGCATATCGGTACGGAGCTGAACAACAAGGCGGAAACCGTTCTTCTCGTGGAAAAGGACAAGAGCAACGGGGATATAAGCAATGTTTCGGCCATGCACATACGTGCAATGGATTTCGAGCCTTTCGCTTTCCGTATCAACGACAATGCATTGCCTGAACTCATAGAGGGGTACAGACCCGAAGCGAAGAAACCCGGAAGACCGGAAGAGGAAAAGTTCGACCCTTACAGGCATATTACCGAACAACAGCACCGCATAGCACTAGAAGCGGCTTTCGGACTGAAAGAGGAATACGGCTACAAGGATCTGGAAACCGCCTTAATCAAGTCTTATATGTCAGTAGGTGTAAAACTGAACCATCAAAAGGCGGTATCACTTATCACCATGCTCCGGAACAAACGGATGATAGTACAGGAGAACGGCAGGAAATACACGTTCAAGCCAGACTTTCACTATTAGACCGTCTAACCTGTAATCACTTCACTTTATTCGGCAGGTCTATATATTAAGGATAAAGCGAAGCGATTGCAGAGAATGTAAAACCGCTTCACTTTATTACCGTATCCTATATATACGAAAATAAAGTGAAGTGATTATACAGACCGTACTTCATAAAAAGGTACGGGCGAAAAGAGAAATAAATATTCCAACCATTATTCAAACACTCATCTTATTATGGATATACAAACAGCAAAACAAATCAGGATAGCGGATTTTCTGTACAGTTTGGGACATTCTCCCGTCAAGCAGCAAGGTATCAACCTGTGGTATAAATCCCCGTTACGGGAAGAGACAGAGCCCTCGTTCAAAATAAATACCGAACGCAACCAATGGTATGATTTTGCAATTGGTAAAGGTGGAAATATCATTGCACTGGCACAGGAACTCTACTATTCCGACTATGTACCTTATCTTCTACAGAAAATCGAGGAACAGACTCCGCACATCCGTCCCGTATCTTTCTCTTTTGGCAAGCAGTCATTTTCCGAACCGAGTTTTCAGGAGTTGGACATTGTACAGCTGACTTCTCCTGCCCTGCTTGCCTATCTACAGGAAAGAGGGATAAACACGGCACTGGCGAAAAGAGAATGTAAGGAAGCCCGTTTCACCCACAACGGCAAACGTTATTTCGCCATTGCTTTTCCGAACATATCGGGTGGATATGAAATCCGCAACCGATATTTCAAGGGATGTATCGCACCAAAAGAAATATCCCATATCAGACAGTCAGGAAAGCCAAGGAGTGCATGTTACGTTTTTGAGGGATTTATGGATTACCTTTCCTTTCTGACCTTAAGACTGGAAAGCTGTCCGCAATCACCCGACTTCGACAGACAGGATTACATAGTTCTTAATTCCGTAGCCAATGTTCCCAAGGCACTCTATCCGTTGGGAAGCTATGAGCGCATCCACTGTTTCTTTGACAATGACCGTGCAGGAATGGAAGCAATACAGCAAATCAGAAAGGAGTATGATGCTACCCGGTATATACGTGACGCCTCGCAAATCTACAGTGGATGTAAAGATCTGAACGAATATTTACAGAAACGAATAGCCGATAGGAAAGAGCAAGCGCAATCTGTCAAAAAGAGGAATGATACACTATCCAAGAAACCGAAAGGCTTCCGGTTATAGCCCACTATAACTACACGCTTCGCTTTCGTAGTTGTGGGCTCTCCCGAG
>CAZLHC010000063.1:0-13642 GCA_964559265.1 uncultured Paludibacter sp.
TCAACCTGACCGTACTCTTCAATAACTTCCCGAAGGTCGTTTTCTCTCACTTTGTAACTTAAGTTACCTACGTAAATGTTCATAAAAAATCTGGTAAATAAAATTATACTTTAAAAGAGAAGCGTAATCGCGTAGGTAATTCATAGCCGGTTATAAAGCGGAGAAGAAATTTATCTGACGTAATAGTACCTAATCTTTCGGATACAAAGGAACGCAAAAAAATGAACCGACACATCATATTAGCTATTAAAATAAACAAAAAATAACAATAATATATATAAGTTAGCTATAAACTGATGTGAAAGTGATTTTTTGTTCAATAAAAGAAAAAATATTTAATGAAATAAGCGTTAGATATTAAAAAAGTAATCTATATTTGTCATGGAATCAAACAGGATACATCGTATGAATTTAACTGACAACAATGCTAAGGCTGTTTCTGGCAGGGGGGGTGCGACAGTGCCCGACCAGTTTCTCCGGAAGTGGCAGGAAATGACCGATTTGCTGGAATCGCTTATGAATGTACCGGCAGTGCTTATTATGCGGTACGACACTTCAACCCTGGAAGTGTTTTTATCCAGCAACAGTCCGGGCAATCCTTATCATGTGGGTGAAAAAAGCCACTGGAGCGGTTTGTATTGCAAAACCATAATTGAGTCGCAGGAATTTTTAATGATACCCAACGCTCTGAAGGATCCGCTGTGGGATAAAAATCCGGATATTGAATTAGGAATGATTGCCTATCTGGGGTTTCCGGTGAACTATCCCGATGGAACTCCTTTTGGTACTTTGTGTGTTCTCGATAGAAAAGAAACCTATTTTAGCGATCAGAAAGTTAATTTACTCCGGCATTTTCGCGACACTTTACAAACCGATTTGGCTCATATGCTTGAGAGTAATCCGGAAATGAACGGGAGTCATATCGATTCGATTGCCTCGGCCAGTGATCCCTCGAACGATAAAGAGTTAATTGATGAAGGTTTTTTAGGTAAGCCGGATTCATTCTTTTATTATTTGTATTCACATATTGCTGATGCTATTTTCTATGTTGATACAAAAACACAAAAAGTGATGGCCGCAAATCAGGCTGCCTGCGAAATATACGGTTATACCGAAGAGGAGTTTAAACAACTTTCTATTGCAGACATCGACTACGAATATGATGAAAAGAAAGTGATTCAAATTACGCATGAATTAGTGCGAAATGGCAGAGGTTTGTTTGAAGTGGCGCATAAAACTAAATCGGGAAAAATTGTAGAGGTCGAAGTAAAGGTAGTGATGCTTGAACACAACTACATACTGGCTATGGCCCGTGATATTTCCCGACGAAAAGAAGATGAACGGAGGTTACAGGAGCTGAACAAAAATAAGGATATTTTTCTGAATCTACTGTCGTACGATTTAAAAGGATCGATGAATGCAATTCTTAATTATTCCGAACTGTTGGTTTCAAAACATACACAGCTATTAACCAGTGAATTGGAAGAGTATTATAACGAAATTCATCAATCAGCGGTGCAAACTAATCAGTTGCTCGAGAATTTGATGCTGTGGACTCAATTGAAAACAAGCGATATTCATTATACTGCCGAAGTTTTCAGGGTAATTGAGTTAATAAACGATACTGTCCGTGCATTTTTCCCACAATTGAATACCAATTTAATCCGGATTGACGATAAGGAAACTAAGGATGTGTGGGTCAAAGGGGATAGTAGCCAGTTAAGCAAAGTTATTAATATTCTTTTGGGCAATGCCATCCGTTATTCTCCCCGGGAAGGTGAAATATCCATAACCAGTACGAAGGAGGGTGATTTTTTACGAATCGCTATTGCTGATCAGGGTAAAGGTATTCTATCGGCCTACAAGGATGATATTTTTAAAATCGAAAGTTTATTACAAAAAAGAGAAAATCTGAACGATCCGGCAACAGGGTTAAGTCTGGTGGTTTGTAGTGAATTAGTGGAACAAAACGGCGGGAAGATAACTTTGGTTGGTGAGCCTGATAAAGGAACGGAAATACAATTTACGATTCCATTGGCTACTGAAAGTGAAGTTGATGAGGTGTATAACGAATTAAAAAGGGAGACTGGTTACTAGTCTCCCTTTTTAGATAAATGCTAATTTAAACCGGTGCTTTCATCTTATTCGGCCAGTATGGTGATTTCGGCTCCTGAAGCAAAGTCCTGTCCCGATTGTTCGCTAATAGCTGTAAACCGGATGTAACGGCCTTTTACCGGTTTGTCAAACAGTACCTTTTTTTCGTTTTGATTATTGGCAAAGCGGTCTTTTTTAACAGGATCGCCCCATTCTTTGCCATCCATGCTTACCTGAATAGAATAATCTTTTATGTTTCCGTTTGCCCCATCCACCCGGGGCAGATAGGTAAACCCTTTAATGTTCTTCACTTCACCGGCATCCAGATCGACCCAATGCGGATGTTTGGCTACTGTAACCGAATACATGGTGTGCCATTTTGTGTTTGGATCGCCATCGGTCAAATGACTGGCATCGCCTTCGCCGGCTTCAACGCTGCTGGCAAAGATAACGGTTGTTGGAATGTTTTCGATTCGGGGGAAACGCTGTGTGGTTTTCAGTCCGGGTTTATCGGTAAACCAGGCGGTAACTTCGCCACCTTCACGCAACGGAATCACCGTAGTGTACGGGCGGGCTTTTCCTTTGTTGACCGAATAACTCATTTTTGCAAAGAGTTTGCTGGTGCTGAGTGAAACATCGCCGGCACGGTTCCGGGTAATACTCAGGGGTACTTCGCCGGAAGCGGCAACCTGGGCTGTTTCCGAAATATCGTCGCCGGCTGGTCGGATAATAAATCCAAAGTTTTGCTGCACCGCCTTTACGCGGTCGTGTTCCAACGGACCGCCTTGTCCGCAACTATTGCCACCCAATCCGGTAACTGCGACATCGAGTTGCAGGTAAGTATCGCCGGCCGGAGGTAACTGATAGGGATGTGATGCCAGAATCATATCAACAGCCGAGTACTGTAATGCCGTAACCGACATGTGGGTGCCCGCAGCTACAAATACAGCTCCTTTTCCGCCCTTGTCGGTGAGTGCTGCCCAGCGTACTTCTTCGTGATTACCCATGTCCTGCGGTTTTGGGAAATTCGCAAACTCATCTTTTACGGTGCTTTTGTGTAGTTCGACAAATTGTCCGCTCTTTCGGTCGGGGTAGTTGTCGATAGGGCCACGTCCGTAGTAACTGAAGTTTTCGTATTGCTGCGGAACTTTCATCATATATCCCAGTCGGGGTAAAATCAAGCCTTCCTGGTTGGAACTGATGCTGGCCTGAAGTTCCACTGAACCATCGGGATACACCGTCCATACCTGATTGGTGGTGAATTTAAAATCGTTTTCGCCGAACGGTTTAGCGGGAAGTTCCTCGATAGTATTTTTGCCGGAGCTGGTACCACCGTGGATACGGGCAGCATTGGGTGCTTGCGATTCAACCGTAAACGAGGCTACAACAACGCCGTCGGCCCTGGTAACAAAGTGACTGCTGATGGCTTTGTGGCGCAGGTTATGAAGTCCGCGTTCGAACCACTGACTGTAGAACCAGTTGTCATTGTTGACAAAGGCTCGCAGAGCATTTAATTTTGGACCATTGCCTGGAGCAATAATTAATTCATTTCCATACTTTAATTCGTGAATAGTTCCGGTTTTTGTATCAAAGCTAAGTACAAACTGCTCTCCACGAATGGTTTTGATGCCATCGGCTCCATCGCTGGTTACCGGTTTGGTAGCAGTTGTTTTACGAGCCACCTCAGCCAATGCCGGACGAGCTTCAGCATCTTTCAGTTTGAGTTGTTCCTCGGCCTGAACGTAGCCTTTGGGAGCCCAGGGCTGCTCTTTTTTAAGCAGGTATTGTATTTTTACAAAATATTCGGCCGCAGGTTTCAGATTTCCGGTCAGCAGAGGCAACTTTATGGTTGCTTTTTTACGGGGACCGATAAACGGAAGCTGCATTACACCTTGTTTAACTTCAGTACCATTTTCGTAGAGGGCCCAGCGAAGTTCGTAATCCACTAAATCTTTAAAATAGTATTTATTGAATACTTCAATCGATCCTTTCATCAAATCAATGGCGCTGGTGCCAATATGCTGATATACTTTTTTTACTTCGTAGTACTGTGGTTTGGGCTCCAAATCGCCAAACACAATTCCGTTCATCACAAATTGTCCGTCGTTGGGAGTGTCGCCAAAGTCGCCACCGTAAGCAAGGTACCTATGCCCCTCTTTAGTGTAATGGTACATCGACTGATCCACCCAGTCCCAGATTGCACCACCCATAAAGAAGTTGGTGCTTTCCATGGCATTCCAGTAGTCGATCAGGTTACCACAGGCATTGCCCATCGAGTGGGCGTACTCGGAAATGTGGAAGGGGTATTTAATGTTGTAGTTTCCTTTTACAGCACCGTTTACCCAGGCAATAGAAGGATATTGGTTGGAGCCTACGTCGACGATGTCGTTGTTGCGCTCGTATTGAACCGGACGGGTTGTGTCAACTTGCTTTAAAGCGTTATAGGCCGTGACAAAGGTTTTACCAGGACCCGCTTCGTTACCAAGCGACCAAATCACAATCGACGGATTGTTTATGTTAGCATACACCATTTCGAGTACACGGGCTACATGAGCTGCTTCCCATTCTTTGGGGTGCGAAAGCGAAGCTGCGCCGTAATAATACTGATGCGATTCGATATTGGCTTCATCTTCGAGGTAAATACCGTATTTGTTGCAGAGGTAGTACCAATGCGGATCGGTGGTATAATGCGAGTTACGTACGTGATTTATATTGGCCTTTTTCATCAACATGATTTCGGCTTCCATTTGTTGGTGGGTAATGGCATGTCCTACTCCGGGGTTGGTTTCGTGACGGTTTACCCCTTTAAGTTTTACTGTTTTTCCGTTTACATAGTAATATTTACCGGCCAGGCCAAATTCATCATCTTCGGCTTTCGTTTCTTTCAGTTCAACTTTTGCAAAACCCATATAAGTGGATACAGTTTCCACGACCTTGCCTTTTTTATCCTTCAGTTGAGCTACCAGCGTATAGCGGTAGGGATGTTCGGCCGACCATTTTTTAGGATTTGAAAGACGAAGTTCCGCAATATCGGCAGCTACGATTGTGCCGGTGGCAACAGCTTTCACTTTTGCTGAAGCGCTTACACCACCTACCGGGCCATTTTCGTCGGAATAGAGCTTGTTTTCATACAAAGAATAACTGATGGTGTAATCCTTTGCTGCTTTTTTATCGTAATTGCGTACTTCGGCTTTCACCGTTATTTTACCATCTTTGTAGTTGTTTTCAAGATCAGGAAACACTTGCAGGTCGCGAATTTGTACTTTTGGAGTAGAATACAACGCTACATTTCTGAAAATACCCGAAAGACGGAACATGTCCTGGGCTTCGAGGAAAGAGCCGTCGGAACTTCGGTAAACTTCGACAGCTATGGTGTTTTTGCCTTTTTTCAGAAAAGGGGTAATGTTGAAGTTAGCTGTGTTGCGCGAATTTTTGGAGAATCCAATGTATGTGCCGTTGATCCAAAGGTAGAAAAACGAATCAACTCCATCGAAGCTGATAAAAACCTCGCGTCCGTCCCAGTTGGCGGGAATTTCCACATCCCGACGGTACGAACCTACTTCGTTGCGGTATTCGTAGGTGGTCCAGTGGGTGGGAGGAGTGCGCATAACACCGCCACGCCAGTCGTCGACCCGTACACTGTGTTGAAAAATAACCGGTTGATTTACATAGATGGGTACACCGTATTTCAGGCTTCCATTTTTCTGAATTCCTTTAATTTGCCAATTGGAGGGGACAGAAATTTCATCCCACGACGATACGTCGTAAGCAGGCTGATAGAAATTTGTTGGACGCTTATCAGGAGTTTTTACGAAATGAAATTTCCAGTTTCCATTCAGTGACTGATAATAGCTTGAGTTTTCGGGGAGTACTTTGCGTGCCGATTCTACGTCCTGGAACGAGAAAAACCAGGCACGGGGTTGTTCTTTGTTGAGCGATAAATACTCAGGCGATTCCCATTCGTTACCGGCAGGAGCCAGTTCGCGGGCATACCGGAACCCTTTGAGGGCCGGTGTGGCTGATGCGCTAAGCAGGATGCAGCAGAGCAGCAGTACGGAAGAGATTTTTTTCATTGGATATTTATTTGTTGATTGTTATATAAGCTGTGTAAATGAACTTCCATCAGGTCGAATAAACTGAATTATAAGGGGTTGTTCAGTAAGATAAAGTTCTTTAAAATTTTCGGTTACTAATTCGCGGTGCATTTGTTTTCCGGTCAAATCGAAAATGTTAAGGTGGATTGATCTGGCATTAGATAGGGTTAGCCGGTTTCCACTACGACTTATCTTTTCGTTGTAAAGGTTTTCTGTAACCGATGTTTTGACGGATACAGTACGTACCGGAATGTCGTATACCAAACCTTCGTGTACAGCTGAAGAAGCGTCGGTACGGTTCGACCAGGCATTGTGATAGATCAACCGGATACGACCGGTTTTAGTAAGATGTGGAGAGCCCGATTGCAAGATCGACTTAACCGAAAGTGTTTCCATATTACCTCCTTTGCTGTCGGTAGGTGGAACTTTACCAACACGCGGAAGTGATGTTTCAAAATACCGGTCGCCGTCGAAATCGGCAAAGACATAGGCACAGGTGTACCGCAGGTCTTGTTTTACAACTGTGGTGGAATAATCGCCCAGCGAAAAAGCTTCGGCAGTGATTTCGAAATTTTGCCCCGGATGTACATTCAGGGTGTCGGCCAATAAAGTGTAATAGGATGAAGGACGTTGATTGGCCGAGTACTGATAACCGGTTTCTGAACCGGTTATGGCAATTGAACGAAGGAAAGTGTTGGCCCAGTGTGAATCATTTTGAGTTTTGGATGAAGTCCAGGCCGGTACTAAGTAGGGCACTTCGCCCTCCGATTGGTACACGCGTACCCAATCAACCTGCATTTCAAATGGCAGGTGGCTGTCGGTCACGGGTCCACCCCAGGTTCCACCGGCTGCCATGTTCAGAATAAAATAAAACTCTTTATCGAAAGGCCATTGGCCGGCAATCGTTGTCTCGATACGCGGATAGGTAAATGTTATGTTTCCATTCAGGGTAAAATCGATTCGGTCGGGATACCAGTTGAAACCGTATACATTCCAATCGTCTTTGTTGATGGAAGTTGTTTTTGTGCTGGTCGGATTGTTTTTATAGCCCGGCGTGTATGTATAGGCCGAATGTACAGTCTGATGAATCAAATTATCGGCGTTCAGGTGTTCCATTATATCAATTTCTCCCCCTGCCGGCCAACCTCCAATATTATTTTCAGGCATCATCCAGATCGCAGGCCACGAACCTTGTCCATTGTCGAACTTCGCTCTGATTTCAGCTTTCCCATATTTAAAATTAAATTTTCCCCGGCTCTCAATTCCACCGGTATGGTAGGGTACCGGATCGGAATCTGTATTGGTGTTTTTGATGGCCCGTACTTTTAATACTCCATTCTCTACCAATACAGTTTTAGGCGAACTTACCAGGTATTTATTCCAGGCGGGAGTGCCTCGCTTGCAATAACTCCAGTAGTCTGTATCGAATGTTGATCCTTCAAATTCATCCTCAAAAATCAGCTTCCATTCGGTAGACGATTGTGCACTTAGGTTAGCTGAGATAGTACAACAAACAAGAAATAAAGTGAAAATGTGTCGCATGGTTGTTTTAATATTTTACAGTTTATGGGGCTGTTTTCTAAATATATTATTATTTGGGCAAAAATAGTGATTTTATTTGAATAATTAATGCGTCAACTTCGCTTTTTATGTACATAAAAATCCACCGCAATTGTGAATTCATCCGCATTTGATGATAATATTACCGTTATTTTTGTCGTTCAATTATTAATAATTAACAACACTATCATGAAAAAGCTTTACTTTATTGCAGCAGCAGTCGTTACGTCGGGACTGTTGAGTGCCCAAACAGTTATCCCCGCTGTGCGATAGTTCCTGAATTGTCGCACAGCGTTTTTTTTTACCTGATATTAATGAGGGTCGCAGTAAACCATTACTCCGGCAGGCACTATCCCACTGCTGCCAACGACTACTTTAGCCCTAAGCGGTAAGGGATATTGAATGGTTTCCGATGAATAATTGTTAACTACCCAAAATCCATCCCGCCAGTTTACAATCACTCCTTCGGGTAATTCTTTCACCGTAACGCCCGTACTGGTGTATACTTTTTTAAGTACGTCCTTTTCCAGCAGCCCATCGTCGGTATCGGTGCCTATATAGGTTACTGTACCTTTGCCCAGTTTGTAATGGGTTACAGCACTCATTCCGGCATAAAACTGATCAGCGTAGGTGGCCCAGGTTTCGGTGCCTTTTGCAGGCTCGAGCATATCGCCCCAGTTGTTCCAGTTGTACGTTTTATTGCCCATGCTTACCAATGCATTTCTGTCGCCATCGAGCATATCGTTCATCCTGATCTTTGCACCGGTTAGCTGGCGAATCGTGTTTGCCCAGGGGGCCTCAAAAAAATGTCCGTTCTTATCTTTTAATCCGGTACGTAGCGTGATGATGAGGTGACCGCCTTCGCGGGCGTATTTTTCCCATTTTTGTACGATTTCGGGGGTTACCATCTGGTAGGCGGGGATCACGACATAGGGGAATTGGGACAAATCATCGTTTTCACGCACAAATTTCACCGGTACCGATAGCGCCTTTAATGTTCCGTAATATTTAAAGGTGAAGGCTTTCTGATCCCATTGATAGGTTTGTGGCTGTATGCTGGTCTCCCAAAGATTTTCAACATTGTAAAGAATAGCAGTGGTGCGCGCGGCATAATCGGCGGGCAGTTGGGCTCCTGGCTTGTAGTGTTTGCGCAGTTCCCGTAATTCGGTCATAAACTGCCGGTACTGCTTGCCTCCGGTCGATTCGGTGACTCCATCGGTTCCTACCATGCCGTAGTGAAATTGTTCGCCTCCGTACAGCGGCTGTCGAAACCGGTACGAACAAATGAATTTTAATCCTCCTGCGAATGCATTCCAAAGCCAGGAACGTACCACGCCCGGATAGGGTTGGGGATTTATTCGACCCCAGTTCACCTGACCGGGTTGTAATTCCATCACACCGGTTATTCCGTTCAGGGTATTGAAGAAATCGTTGGCAAACGAAATGCGCCAGGGATCACCCATTCGGAAACCCTGTGGTCCTACGCCTTTGTTATGACCGGCTACCAGATAGGCCGTGTAGCTGATAAAATCGAGGTCGGTGCTGCGCCAGGGGTCTACATTGGTGTATTCGTGCATGAAATTCGTGGTCACAAATTGCTTCGGCGAAATGTGTTTTTTCAGTAGTTGGTTTTGCAGACTCAAAAAGGCTGCTGCTTCGTCGGCATGAAAGCGTTTCATATCCACCATCGAGGTGGGCGATGCAGTTCCTGAATACATTCGGGATGGATTCGGAAGCTCAATTTCGGAAAATGAGGAATAAACGCCCGACCAGAAAGCGGTTCCCCAGGCTTTGTTCAGGGCTTCAATGGTTCCGTATTTTTTCTTCAGCCATAGTTTGAACGCTTCCTCAGCGGCATCACTGTAATCAATCGTTCCGTAATGCGAGGGTTCGTTGTCGAGTTGCCATCCCCATACTCTGGCATCGTTGCCATACCGTTTGCCGAGTTCTTCTACAATTCGGGTGGTAAGTTCACGGTACCTGAGGCTCGACCACGAGAAATGTGCCCGGGTGCCGTGTTGTGCCAGCTGTCCGTCGGCCATCTTTACCAACACTTCGGGATACTTACGCACCAGCCACACCGGCGGAGTAGCCACCGGCGTACACAGGATTACCTTCAGCCCGTTTTTATGTGCCAACTCCAGGGCTTTGTCGAGCCAGCTGAAATCGTACCTGCCTTCCGATGGTTCCATTTGCGCCCAGGCAAATTCGCCAAAATGGGTGAATTCAAATCCCATATCGGCCATTTTCTTTAAATCGCGGTCCCACTGAGCCGGGTCCCAGGCTTCGGGATAGTAATATACGCCTGTTTCGGTAAGCTTTTCGGGATCGAAAAAAGTGTTTTGTGCCTGCAAGCCTGCAAGGGTTGTTATCAGACTGATAAGTAAAAAATTACGCATGGTATGGATCTGATTTTAAGGGATGTTTGTGTCCGCAAATATACTGCTTTTCGGCAGTCCCGGAGGCAACCCGGCATGGAATATAGTACAAAGGTATGGAGTGTGTTGCAGATTGCTGGTTTTTGGGTCATCATACTTGATAGTCTTACTTTTTATTGTTTTTTTTGTACTCCAAAATTGATTTATTTTAAAGTAAGATACCAATGAAGAAATGGATGTGGATGGCCATCGTGGCTTTCGTGATGATGGGGGCTGTGGCCGAACCGCTTGCGGCGAAGAAAAAGAAAAGTAAACCAACTGTGTTTATGATTGGCGACTCGACGGTGAAAAACGGTCGGGGCGATGGTAATAACGGACAGTGGGGGTGGGGGAGTTTCCTCTGGCAGTATTTTGATACCACTCAGGTGAAGTTCGATAATCATGCGATGGGGGGCCGCAGTAGCCGTACCTTTATCAGCGAAGGGCGCTGGACGCGGGTGCTTGATCTGCTTCAGCCCGGCGATTATGTGCTCATTCAGTTTGGCCACAACGATGCGGGTCCGCTCAATACCGGTCGCGGACGGGCTTCGCTCAAAGGCAATCACGATCGCGATACAGTGGTGATCATGGAAAGTACCCAATTGCCCGATACGGTTCATTCGTTTGGTTGGTATATGTGTAAATACATTCGCGAGGCTAAGGCTAAAAAGGCGATTCCTATAGTGTTTTCTCACATTCCGCGTAATAATTTCGAGACGCTCGACAGTACGCAGATTATTCGCAATACCGAAGGTTTCGGCAAATGGTCGAAAGAGGCGGCTTCGATGGAAAAGGGCATCTATATCGACCTGAACGACCGCATTGCCACCGAGTACGAAAGCATGGGCAAAAACCTGGTTCAACTCATGTTTCATGGCGACCATACCCATACTTCTTATGCTGGCGCACAGCTCAATGCCCGTATCGTAGCGGAATTGCTGTCGGAACAGAAACAGCTGCCGGTGTCGAAATGGTCGTTGGTGCGATCGCGTAAAAAATGAGATTTTTCAGCTAGTAATCCAATATCGACTTCTTTATGAATACCTTCCGTTTTTCGTTAGTGGCAGTAAGTTGCCTTGTCCTGTCGGCTGTTGCAATGCAGGCTCAGTTAATCGAAACCAACGAGCACAGCAACGATTTCAACACCCCGCTCCACCTCATGAAACCTTCGTATAAAGTTCCGTATGGTGTGGTGGACGCAGCTAAGGTAAAGGAAGTTACCGATCGTGTGCTGGTGTTTCTCGAACAGGCCACTCCAACCCGGGTGGTGGATAAATCGAGCGGGAAAGCCCTGGATAACTGGAAGAAAATCACTAAAAATTCGATGCTCGAACGGGGCACCTTTCGCCTGGCCAGCTACGAATGGGGGGTGACTTATTCGGCTATGTTGCACGTTGGCAACGCTACAGGCGATGCGCGTTACCTGAAGTATGTATCCGACCGGTTCGCGTTTCTGGCTTCGGTAGCTCCCTATTTCGAAATCTTGCGGAAAGAAGGGATCGTGGAGCCGCAAATGCGACAAATGCTGCATCCGGAAGCGCTCGACGATGCCGGAGCCATGTGTGCTGCCATGATCAAGGCCGAAAATCAGGGGATGAAGTTGCAGCTGGCCGACCGAATTTCGACCTATATCGACTATATAATGAATAAGGAATACCGGCTGGCCGATGGTATTTTTGCCCGCAACCGTCCTCAGCACAATACGGTGTGGCTCGACGATATGTACATGGCTATTCCTGCCATCGCCAATATGGGGCGTTACAGTGGCGAAAATTGCTATTACGATGAGGCGATCCGTCAGGTGAAGCTGTTTGCCAATCGCATGTTTGTACCCGAAAAGAATTTGTTTCGCCACGGTTGGGTCGAGAGTATGAGCGATCATCCTGCATTTCATTGGGGACGCGCCAACGGTTGGGCTATTCTTACCCTGGTAGAAGTGCTGGATGCGGTACCTGTGGGATATCCGGGCCGCGACGAAGTGTTGAGCCTGCTTCAGCGCCATATTCGCGGATTGGCCGCCTGTCAGTCGGGCGAAGGTTTTTGGCACCAATTGCTCGATCGTAACGATTCGTACCTGGAAACATCGGCCACTGCCATTTTTACCTATTGCATTGCCCGCTCGATCAACGAAGGCTGGGTGGATGCACTGGCCTACGGACCGGTAGTCACCCTGGGATGGAATGCCGTTGCCACCATGGTAAACGAAAAAGGCGAAGTGCTGAATACCTGTGTAGGAACGGGTATGGGCTTCGATCCTGCTTTTTACTATTACCGCCCCGTGCACCGCTATGCAGCCCATGGTTACGGACCGGTACTGCTGGCCGGTGGCGAAATGATACGGTTGGCTTCGCGCGCGCATCCGAAGATGAACGATAGTGCCGTGCAGTTTTATGCCGAACCACAGCCAACCAGTGAGCCGATATTTTGGGTGAAGTAGAAGTCTGTGAGACAAAAGAATTTTTTATTGCCCGTGTAGGTCGCATCTGCCGGACAGGTAAACGTCCCGTTTCGATGCGTATTCCCATTCCCATTCGCATCGTAGGTGAAGCTTCGCAAACTTCAAAACATTGTAGTTGGCTGAACAGATCAATATATCAAAGAAGTTCAATCCCGTAAGCATCCAATTGGAACTACAAAATCACCATCATTGGCCTGAGCATATACCCTTATATCACGTGTACATAAAGCTTCGAAAAGAAATCCAAAATATTCAAAGTCCTTTAAAATTCCATCAGGATTGGTGCGCAGAACAGCTGTAGCAATCGAAGGATCTACAAAGTGACGTTTATTGGAAGTTCGAATAGCTGTTTTGGAACGCAACGATGGTGCCCATGCAGGCAAGTCCTCAACTACAAAAATTCGACGAAGAGCATTGATGTAAGAGCTCATCGTTTTTTCGGATAGCGACGCATCAGTAGCCTCAATGTCTGCTTGTTTCAAGTGAACTCGTAAAGACTCATTGTCCGCATCCTCAGGCGTGATATACGTCCTGTGCCGGTATGAGCAGTGACGTTATCGGAAGGAACTGCTGATCCGGTAAGTATAAACTGTCCGCTATCCTGACGTTTGTCTACCTCGAACCGAACAGCATCCCACAAAACGGGAGCAACCTGCCATTCATCTATCAATCGGGGTGTTTCTCCCTTCAATAGTAATGACGGTTTGGTGTCGGACAATAATTTGTTTGAAGCTGCTGTATCGGGATCCTGCATGTACAAAATACTTTGCGACACCATACTTGCTGTTCGGGTTTTACCGCACCACTTTGCACCTTCAATTAGTACAGCTCCTGAGGACTGCAAAGCTTTCTGCAGTTCTTTGTCACATAAACGTGGAAGATATGACTTATTTGGCATGATAAATTGGTGTTAATAAAGTGCAAATATAACACAATTTTCCAATTATCGCACAGTTACTTCCGTGTTTGGCGATGTTTTACTTCCGTGTTTGGCGGTGTTTTACTTCCGTGTTTGGCGA
>CAZLHC010000063.1:13742-15610 GCA_964559265.1 uncultured Paludibacter sp.
CAAGCGTATCCACACTCATCCACACACTCAACCCCGGATCATAATACCTCATCCTCGTAGTGGCCCGACTGCCTTTTTCAAATAAATCATCATAAGTATTATAGTGCATCTGCTTTGCGTGTGGTATCGTCAAAACCGATTGGAATTCCGGCAGGAACCACAGTACCTTCGGTGCTAAATGCTCAATCATGCTTCAAGATTTTGCTCGGTTTCAGAAATAAAAGAGTTGAACTCCTCCTCATTCTGAAATTGCATCTTTGAAAAACTGCTCATTACAGTTTTCTTAAATGCTTCCGGAGCTGCTTTGAGTTTACGCTCAAGAGTTTGCTTACGTGAATCGGTGATTTTTCCGTTCTCAAGAAGTGAGATTTTCTCCTGAAGGGGTTGTACGGCAGCCTGAATGGATTGTTTGATAATCTCGGCTACTTCGTCAGGAGTTTCTTGTTTGGGAGTGTCGGTTTTGGGTGTTTCCGATTGGTGTTTCTTGTCAACAAAATCATACTTCGAGCGAAGTGTGCTTTCAAAGGTTTTGTTGGCATTGGAAACTTCCGAATCAACCTCACGTCTCCATTCTTTGATGTAATCAGTAACTTTCTCAACCGTTAGTTTGTCGATGAGTGCCTGTGCTTCGGATTCATCAGCAACCTGTAACGCCAGTGAGCGTGCCAACTGCTGTAATCCGTCTTTTCGTGCCTGTGTGAATTTATTAGTCAACAGCGCTAAAATCTTTTCGTTCATGGATACTTAATAAGTATTTTAATTGGAAAGGTGGAATCCGTTATCGGAAAGGTAATTTTCAATCAAGGTGCTTTCAACAACGTCGTTCTCTTCAGGCAAGATGATGTTTTGCAGGTGAGTTACCTTGCAGCATGAATAATCCATTACTACTACATTGACTGTTTTCATAGCTTTCAAAAATTATAATCGTAAAACTTCACTGGCTTATCACTCATTTTATACCTACCATGACTGCCGGGCTTTCCCCAGCCTTTTTTGGTAAGAGTGATTGTTTCAAGTGGATATTCCGGATTACTGGTACACTCCCAACGTTGAGAATCGTTATCCTCGCAGTGGGCAGCAAAACCACCCTGATGGAAAGTTTGAGGTGCCACCTTCAGCACCGCATCCATTTTTCGGATCATTACTTTTTTCGGGCTGACTACTTCCACAACTTCGTAAGGTTCAACATCAGTCCAAAGATATAGGTTGCAGAACGGTTTGATGTCTGTATTCGTTTCCATTTTACTTGATTTTTGATGCTTCTGTTACGATGTGCTGAGCAATTGTTAGAGGGTGAATGTAAATGCAGCATAGCCAGTACAAGTACTGGTATTTGCCGTTGTGTCCACCGATTTGACCAAGTTTCCGGTAATCCTCCCTTTCGAGTGCATAATACATTGCTTTCTCGATGTAGTCTTGAACTTCGGGAACGGAGATGTACTTCTCAATCTGCATCTTGAAACTACGGTTGATAGGTTTCATGTACCGCTTTTGAATTTGGGATAATGTTATCATAAGGGCATATTTTTAAAGACTATACTTCTGTTTGATGATTTGTATTGCTTCTTGCTTGATTGCTTCTGTATTGAGCTGTAATGACTGGTAGAAGCTTTCTTTTCCGGTTAATGATTCCTGGGCTATCTGAAGAATGCGTCTTTCCTCGGTGGTAAGTCCTATCCGGAATGTTTTGAAGATTTTCAATGCTCCGGCTATATCACCGGAGCTGAATAATGAGAGTGCTTTGTTTGTTTTGGACTGCATATCTTTCTAATAATTAGTGTTTTAATTATGGTACAAACTTACAAAGGAATGGAAATATTTGCAAGCAGCTAAACACATATAACTAACTGATTTATATTTGTTTAACT
>CAZLHC010000064.1:0-9050 GCA_964559265.1 uncultured Paludibacter sp.
TTAGTGAAGCACGAAGTGCGTAACGCCCCGTTAGTGGAGCGAAGCGCAACGCTCACTAGTGAAGCACGAAGTGCGCAACGCCCCGTTAGCGTAGCGCTCACTCCCCCACCAACACCCCCGACACATTCCACGAACTAAAACTACTTCCCTCCGGCTTACCCAGCGGAATAGCTACCTGCATATGGTGCTTGCCCGGCTTCAGATGACTCAAATCGACGGTTACAGGATTAGTAATGGTGCCCGGACACCAGCCGGAGCGACTGTAATCCGAAGATGTTAACCCATTCCAGGCATTTCCCGATGCCGGATTCCACGCACGGTAGGTAGCACAATCTTCTCTCCAGGGCGTAAACCGGTATTCTACTTTTCCATCTACCAAAATCGTATTTTCTTTCGGCACAAATTCATCTCCGTTGCCCCATCCTCCATGTCCGGTGGTAATGTATCTTAACTGCAAGGATTTCAACCCTTCCGGAACCTCAAACTCCACCTTCAGCGAATCCTTGCCAAACATAGTTCCGTAATTCTGGCCACCCATCTCCATCACATTTAAAGTGTTGAACAATGGCAAAATAAATGGTTTCTTTTCAGTTACCGACGAAGGGCGCATCCGGTTGGGATGAAACTTCAAATCGAGGCTCACTTTGTGCCCCCCCTTATCGTAATTGCCAATAAACACCCCAATCCAAACTTCCTTTGTTAATAAACTGCGGAATTGCGAAATATCCTGCTTAAATACCGATTTATCTTCCCACACTATCCCTTCTACCTTCCGCTTTTCGTTGAAATGCCCTACTCCAAACGAAGTAAAAAACCGCATCAACTCTACCAATGGTTCATAATTGGCAGTACGCACAACTCCCTGATAATCTGTTGTCGAAGTTTTGTAAACAGGCAAAAAATCTTTACCCTTTCGTAATCCCTCTAAAAAACTTCGCTCCTGAGCCACCGGAATCATAAACACGGTTCCTGTACGGTCGTAAGCATCGCCATTGGAATATTGTGTTAATTCGGCATACACCGAATGTCCATCGGTCGTTTCAGGCAACCGAACTTTCCGCGCAATAACAGTACCGTTTACAAAATGAAACACCTGATCGGAATTTTCATCCGTGGGGTTCGACTTCTCCCATCCCCAGCAGATTTGCTCATCGTCGAACACCTTTACCGTGGTCACAAAATTCTCTACCGAACGGGCATAGTAGCCGGCATCGTCGGTAAATGTGCCAAAACCAGCGGGCAACAACGACATTCGCGGGGCTTTCTTTTCCAACTGAATTTCAGTCGCCCTCAATTCTGTATTCCCATTGCGAACCCACTTCAGCACCAGGCCTCCCGGCATACCATTACGGGGCGATGGACTTCCCTTGATGCGTATTTCGTCGGTGTACCACAGCTCTATTGTATTCGAGAAGAGTACTACCCTGGCTTTCTTACAGGTGTATTTTTTCTTTCCAACCACTATCTCTGCTACTTCATCTTCGTAGGTTAAAGGCTGAAGTTCCGAAAAGGCGGTTTTTATGGTATAGGATGATCCGTCTTTATTTACCATAGTGCGGTAAATCAGCTGTTTACGCAAGTCAACATACGTTGCCTCCTGCATCGGCAGTGGCATCTGCTGAACACCTGCCATTTCGGTAGCTATTTTTATTGTACTATCGGAATATTCCAGCACCGTTTTTCCTCCCCGCGACTGCTCCTGCCCGTTTACAAAAGAGGTATACACCACCCTGTCGGCCGCCCGAACACCCAGGGTTACTACGAGTAAAATGAAAATTGCAAGTTGTCTCATACTTATAACCACTATAAATTTCCGGCAAAACTACACTTTTTTTATCGTTTGCTCAAACCTTTCAAATAATTCGATATATTTGCACTACGATGCTTGTCGGACAATCAGACCACCCTAAAAACACCCGGAGGCTTTTTATCCCGAGACATCTAACCCATTGCGACACTTCACACATGCGTAACTTTATTTCGAAAACAATAATATTATACCCATGAAAAATTACCGCAACATTAAACGATTGGTCAACGGTATTCCGGCGATCGATGGAGCAGGAGTTCAACTGGTACGACTGGTTGGTAACAACGATGTAAAAGACTTTGACCCCTTCCTGCTTTTCGATGCCTTCGACTCAACCGACCCTGCCACTTACATCAAAGGTTTCCCATGGCATCCTCACCGCGGAATGGAAACCGTCACCTATCTTATTGAAGGAGAAATTGAACATGGCGACAGTATGGGCAACGTGGATGTAATTAAGGCGGGCGACTGCCAATGGATGACTGCCGGTTCGGGAATCGTTCACCAGGAAATGCCCCGGCCCGCCAATAGGTTGCTGGGTGGACAATTGTGGCTCAATCTGCCTGCAAAAAATAAAATGACAAAACCTCAGTACAAGCCCATTGTGAAACAGGAAATTCCGGTTATTGAAGAAAAGAACGCTACGGTGCGCATTCTTACCGGCACCTATAACGAACATAAAGGAGCGACCGAGGGCGATTATGTGAAAGCTTCGTACCTTGATGTTACCGTGAAACCCGATTCGGAATGGGAAATCGACACCACTCCCTCGCATACCGTATTTATTTACATTGTGGAAGGAAAAGCTAATTTCGGTCACGATTACCCCCGTACCATCAGTGCCAAAAACGTAATATTATTCGATAACGGCGAGGCTCTTAAACTTCACACCTCTGAGAAACCGGTTCGTTTTCTGCTTTTTTCGGGTCAACCTCTGCGCGAACCTATTGCCTGGGGTGGCCCTATCGTAATGAATACACGCGACGAACTTATGCTTGCTTTTCAGGAACTCGACGAAAATAATTTCATCAAATAATGGTTCCATGGCGGTAATTACGAAAGGATTACCGCCATTTTTTTAGCACAATACAGCCTAAACACATTCACCAACTCCACTGGCTTTCGGCAAAACTTAACATTCATCAAAAAATGTGGTAAACCCACGGGAAAAAGCTATCTTTGTCAGCCAAAAAATAGAACTATCGTATGAAGTCTAAGTTAGTATTACTCACATTACTTGCTGTTTCTCTTTCGCTCAGCGCCCAGAAAATCTTCCTCGAAGGCGGTTACCTGAACCCCTATCGATATGGTGAAAAAACATCGGATCATTATTTTGATGCCGTGCGACTCGGGGTACTCGCCGAATACGATCTGAAATACAATTTCGGAGTTCAAACCGGAATTTTGCTTAACACGGGTTATTCGCACCAGTACCAACTCTACGGGCAAAAACCCGACAGCGTGGAATATACCACCTGGAATGTAGGAATCGACATCCCTGCCCGTATCGTTTACCATCAGAAATTATTTTGGGGAATCAGCATGTTTGGCTATGTGGGTCCGAATATTCAAATCGGACTTTTTCAACCACAAAAAATAAGTTCCAGTTTAAGCGACACTTACGAACAACTTACCGGCATTAGTTCGGGAAATCGCGACCTCTACACCTACGATGAAGGCGTTCGCCGCATCAACCTCCAACTCGGTACAGGAGGTGGTTTTCAATGGAAAAAATACATTCTCAAAGGAGGTTTCGACTGGGGGATTAACAACCTCGACCGCACCGGGTACGATCGGGTGCTCCAGCGCAACTGGCATGTATCATTTGTATATCAGTTAAAGTAAAATTTCGCCATGGATTTGTACGATCTTTTCCTGCAACATCCGGTCGTAACTACCGATAGTCGTTCGTGTCCGGAAGGCTCCATTTTCTTTGCTCTTAAAGGCGATAACTTCAACGCCAATGCTTTTGCAGCCGACGCTCTTTCAAAAGGCTGCAGTTATGCTGTAATCGACGACGAAAGCTATGCAACCGACCAGCGGTTTATAGTAGTGCCCGATGTGCTCACAACACTTCAGGAACTGGCTACCCGCCACCGCAGCTCGATGCCTGCAAAAATCATTGGCATTACCGGAAGTAACGGGAAAACCACCACCAAAGAACTAATTGCGGCAGTTTTGAAAGAACGGTACGAGGTTCTTTATACACAGGGAAACCTGAACAATCACATCGGTGTTCCCCTTACTCTGCTTCAACTTCGCCCCCACCATCAATTGGCAATAATTGAGATGGGCGCTAACCATCCCGGTGAAATTAAATTGCTGAGCTCCATTGCCCGGCCCGATTTCGGCATCATCACCAATGTAGGGAAGGCGCATCTCGAAGGATTCGGTTCGTTGGAAGGAGTAAAAAGAACGAAGGCCGAATTGTATCAGTTTATTGCCGACAAAGGGCTGGCGGTATTTATTCATCAGGGCAATCCACATCTGATGGAAATGGCCGAAACTGCCGGAATTGAAGAAGATAAACGAATTTATTACCTGCTGGGAACTACCGACGATCCGGCTTCGGTATATGGCGAAGTGATTTCAAACAATCCCTTGCTGAAAATGAGCTGTAACACCGGTGAAGAATTTGAAGTACAAACACAGCTTATTGGTTCGTACAATGCCGAAAATGTGCTGGCTGCTGTTACCATTGGCCAGTTTTTCGGACTCACTAACGACGAAATTCGTCGTGGATTAGAAGCCTATTCTCCTTCCAACAACCGCTCTCAACTTACCATTACAGCCCACAACCGGCTGGTGGTGGATGCCTACAATGCCAATCCAAGTAGCATGCAGGCTGCCATTCAGAACTTTTCATTGTTCGATGAAAATGCCCGTGTGCTCATTTTAGGCGACATGCTCGAACTGGGCAACGACAGCCCAACTGAGCACCAGGCCATCCTGCAACTTCTTGAAAACAAAGGCTTCACTCAGGTATATCTGGTTGGTAATGAATTCAAAAGCTGCAAAACCGACTTCCCCCGTTTTGCCAACGTTACGGAACTGCAGGAACACCTTACTGCTCATCCGCTCCGCAATTGCCTCATCCTTATTAAAGGATCGCGGGGAATTCAGTTAGAAAAAATAATCCCATTTGTTTAAATATGTCAAAATCGAAAAACAGTATTATCGTAGTTTTAGTTCTGCTCATTCTTGCCCTGGCAGCGATTGGGCTCTACCTGTACAACGACTCCAAAAATAAAGAAGACGAGCTGTCGGCGGTCGTTGAACTGATGAACCAGGAAAAAGAACGGGTTGAAAATGAATTTGAGGACCTTACCGTTCAATTTGATGGCTATACATCGACCATCCGTAACGATTCGTTACTCAAACAACTCGACACCGAGAAGGCACGGGTACGTGAATTGCTTGAAGAATTGCGTCAGACCAAGTCTACAAATGCCAAACGTATTCAGGAACTGAAAGATGAACTCGACTCCATTCGTAAAATAATGATGCACCTGGTGGCGCAAATCGATTCATTGAACACCGAAAATCAGCTCCTCAAAAGCGAAAACACGCAGATTCGTCAGAAATACGAAGCCAGCTCTCAAACCGTACAGCAACTTGCCAAAGAAAAAGAAAATCTGAGTGAAGTGGTTACACGGGCCTCAAAATTGGAAGTGGTCGATTTTAGTGTCACGACACTGAACGATAAAAACCGTAAAACCGGCATTTTTAGTCGTATTGCTAATCTTCAGTTCAATTATACGATAGCTAAAAACATTACCGCTCAGCCTGGTAAGAAAATGATGTACCTCCGGCTCTCCCGTCCCGATGGTGAAATTCTTACTAAAAATCCATCGCACACTTTTCGTTTCGAAAACCGCGATATTGAATATTCGGCACGAAAGGAATATGAATACGGAGGCGAATCGCACAACGATGTTATTTACTGGAAAGTAGAAGAAATTATTCAAAAGGGAAGCTATAGAGCCGAATTCTTTACCGATGGCGAATTGATCGGAAGTTTTACCTTTGTGTTGAAAAAATAAGAAGATGAACCGGCAGTTTCAGAAAGACGCAACAGCTATTGCATTTGACCTTCGTCACCGCAAAACCATCGATTTTAATATCGGCCGGTACGATGTGGCTGTGGCAAAGGGCAGGGCACGTTACCGCGATCTGGAGGCTGCGAAAGATGCAACTGCGGCGATTAAACGCGAGGTACTGGCCAACTGGGAACAGTACCTGCTCGAATTTGAGCGCAATTGCAGGGCCAATGGTACCGAAGTGCTATGGGCCGCCACTAGCGAAGAAGCCGGTGAATATATCAGGGAAATTATCAGGGAGAACAAGGCTAAACTGATTGTTAAAAGCAAGTCGATGACCACCGAGGAAATCGAGTTGAACCGGTTGGCCGAAAAGGAAGGGTGCGAATCGCTGGAAACCGACCTGGGAGAATTTATCGTTCAGGTGGCCGGCGAAAAACCCTACCACATTGTAACACCGGCTATGCACAAGTCGAAAGAAGATGTGGCAGCCCTTTTTCACGAAAAATTCGGCACAGCTCCCGACGAAAATCCGGTAGCACTTACCAACTATGTGCGGGAACTGCTTCGAACGAAATACCTGACAGCCGACATTGGAATTACAGGTGCCAATTTTCTGGTGGCCGACACCGGAAGCGTTTCGGTTACCGAAAACGAAGGCAACGCGATACTCTCCACTGCCTTTCCAAAAATTCATATAACGATAGCCGGTATCGAAAAACTGGTGCCCCGCCTGGAGCAGCTGGGTCTCTTCTACCAGGTACTGGCAGCTCACGGAACCGGTCAGCAGATTACAGCCTATAATACTTTATTCAATGGCCCACGCCTTGAAGGAGAAACGGGAGGTCCGGAAAAAACCTATGTAATCTTACTCGACAACGAACGAACTAAAGTATATGCCGACGACGAATCGTGGGAAGCCCTGGCTTGTATCCGATGTGGTGCTTGCCTGAATGCCTGCCCGGTATACAAAACCATAGGTGGATACACCTACAACACGACCTACAGTGGCCCGATTGGTTCGGTATTGACCCCTTTTCTGAAAGGATTCAGGGATTTCTCGCACCTTAGTTTCGCTTCTACCCTTTGTGGCAAATGCGTGGAGGTGTGTCCGGTAAAAATTCCGCTTACCGATATTCTCTTGTCGAACCGTCGAAAAGCCGTAGAGCAGGGATTACGCCCCGTAGCCGAAAAGCTGATGATGAAGGGATACCAATACATGGCTTCGCAACCGGCAGGATTCAGCAAGGTATCGGGAAATCTAAAAAATATTGTAACTTTACCGCTCAATTTTGCAGGCTGGGGACCGAAGCGCTCTATGCCGGTGTTTGCAAAGGAATCGTTTTCGCAACAAATGAAGAAAAAAAATAATACTACTATATGATATCGAAGCTGAAATTTTTGATTGTACTGATACTGGGAATTGTGGTTTTATCGGCCTGTGAAGAAGATGAGTATGGCGATTGGAAAACCATGAACCTGAAATGGTATGAGCAACACAAGGACGACGACGGTTTTTTTCGCACCGAAAGTGGTCTTTGTTACCGGGTTATCCATCAGGGCTATCTTCGCCGCCCTAATTCCGGAAGTGCTGTAAAAGCCGATTATACCGGTAAACTTATCGACGGTACCAAATTCGACAGTGGTCAGTTTTACCGCTACCTGGCCGAAGCCATTCCCGGTTGGCAGGAAGGTTTGCAGTTGATGAGAGGCGGAGCTCGTTTCGAATTCTATATACCTGCTGAACTTGCCTATGGAGAAGAAGGTCAGGGAACAATTCCACCTCATTCAGTATTAATTTTTGACATAACACTTCTTGAATCTATAAATTGATACGGTTGATACAAACACGCTGCTTCTACATGCGGGTTTTCAACGTTCGAAAATAATAAACGCTGTATGAAATCTGTCTTTCTGCTTTTAAGTGTTGCATTTTCGCTTTTGTTAACAGGAGCACCGCACACAATCAGTACGATTCCTAATCCGAAAGTGGCCGATAGCCGGACCTATGTCAGCAATCCCGACGGAATTCTTAGCCAGGCTACCGTCGACCAGATGAATCTATTGCTCGATTCGCTTTCGAAAACAACCCAAACCGAAGTGGCCATCGTGGCCGTGCAATCGATCGGCGATGCAGTTGTTGAAGATTTTGCCATCGGAATTGCCCGTGAATGGGGAGTTGGTAAAGCAAAGGATGATAATGGATTAGTAATTCTTTACGTAGCCGACCAACGGGCCGTTCGTTTCGAAACCGGTTACGGTGTGGAGGGTGTGTTGCCTGATGCACTTGCCAATAGAATCATGGAGGAAACCATGTTTCCACTTATGAAAGCCGGCGAAATTGAACAAGGATTATTAAAAGGAGTGGAACGCACCGTTTCGGTACTTCGTAACGAAACCTTTGAGCCGGTTCGCAACGAAATCCCCTGGGGGCAAATTATTCCGTATGCTGTGGCCATCTACATAATCATTGCGATGATCGCATTTTTCTGGATCAGTGTCCCGGTTCGAAAATACAAAACTCAAAATGCTGCGTTATCCAATATTTCACGTTACAAGGCCCTGAAAAGCGAGAAGTCGGGGATTATGCTCATCTTGAATATATTAATTCCGGCCATAGGGGTTTTTGCAATTGTCTTATTGAAAGAACCACTGTTACTGTTACTTTTAGCAGGAATCCCAATTGCTACACTTCCCGCAAATATGTATGGAAAATGGATGATGCGGACTATTCGCCGTCAACCCATTCCATGTACTGAATGTAAAGGTACCATGCATATTCTTTCGGAAAAAAAAGAAGATTCGTACCTGAAATTATCGCAGCAATTTGAAGAGCAGCTGCATGCAGTGGATTACGATGTATTTGTATGCAAGGACTGTGGTAATGAGGCAATATTTACACTCGACAAACCCAGTCAGTACACCGAATGTCCGCGCTGTAAAACCAAGGCTTTTATCCTGCACGATCGACGGGTAGTTGTGGCACCCAGCTATGTGAACCACGGTACCGAGCGCATTACCTACAAATGCAAGTTCTGCGGTTACGAAGAAAACAACAACCAGCAATTGCCGCGACTCCGCCGCACTTCGACGGGCGCTTTTGTTGCCGGCTCGGCAGCCGGAAGTCTGTTTAGCGGCCGGGGAGGCTTTGGCGGTGGCGGAGGTGGATTCGGTGGAGGAAGCTTCGGAGGCGGAAGTTT
>CAZLHC010000064.1:9150-15445 GCA_964559265.1 uncultured Paludibacter sp.
TTCGGAGGCGGAAGTTTTGGTGGCGGTGGTGCTACCGGACGATTTTAACAACCGATTTCTTAATCAAACGGGCAGGTACTACTCAAACCCACTGAGTGTGGGATAAAATAGCATCTGAATCGAATTTTCAATACGATTATACTAAAACAAACGAGTACCTTATGAAACGATCGACTCTTATTCTTTTAGCAGTAGTAGCTGCAGTGGTGATTCTGGTAGCCGGTGCTATCGGTCAGTACAATAAATTAGTGGTGATGGACGAACAAGTAAACGCCCAGTGGGCCAATGTGGAGAACCAGTACCAGCGCCGCGCCGACCTCATTCCAAACTTAGTAGCCACCGTAAAGGGCTATGCTTCGCACGAAAAAACGACACTCGAAGGAGTGATTTCGGCTCGCTCGAGAGCAACCCAGGTTACCATCGATCCCAGCAACATAACTCCTGAAAAGTTACAAGAATTTCAGGCAGCACAGGGCGAATTGAGTTCGGCCCTCGGACGATTGCTGATGATTACCGAAAACTATCCTGATTTAAAGGCCAATCAGAACTTCAGGGATTTACAGGTTCAACTGGAAGGTACTGAAAACCGTATTGCCAACGAACGTACCCAGTTCAACAACCTGGCCAACGGGTTCAATGCCGTAATCCGGAAATTCCCCACCAATATTCTGGCAGGTATGTTTGGTTTCGATAAAAAAGCCTATTTCGAAGCCGAAAAAGGGAGCGAGAATGCGCCAACCGTAGAATTTTAAGTTTATGGAAGCGCGTTACGACGGACAAATGCCCTACCGCAGGGTAGGCAGGAGCGGACTGGTTTTACCGGCACTTTCGCTGGGTTTGTGGCATAATTTCGGCGATGCCGACGATAAGGATGAAGCACGCAAAATGATTCATTATGCGTTCGATCACGGCATCACCCATTTCGATCTGGCCAACAATTACGGCCGACCGTTTGGAAGTGCCGAAAAAAACTTCGGAAAAATTCTGAAAGAAGATTTGAAGTCGTACCGCGACGAATTAATCATCAGTTCCAAGGCCGGTCACGAAATGTGGGCCGGACCCTATGGTGATGGGGGATCGCGCAAATACCTGATGGCCAGCATCGATCAGAGTCTGCACAGGATGAAACTCGACTATGTCGATATTTTTTATTCGCACCGCTACGATCCTAATACACCTATCGACGAAACCATGGGCACATTATCCGACATGGTTCGCCAGGGAAAAGCCTTGTATGTGGGCATTTCGAAATACCCCGAAGATAAAGCCCGGGAAGCCTATCGTATTCTGAAAGCAAACGGCACTCCCTGCCTGATATACCAGGGAAAATACAATCTTTTTTCCCGCGAAATTGAAACCGATGCGTTGCCGGCAGCCTCCGAAGAAGGGGTGGGATTTATTGGTTTTTCGCCCCTTGCACAAGGGTTATTAACCGATAAGTACCTGCACGGGATTCCAGAACATTCGAGAGCGGCACTTAGTTATGGCTTTTTGCAAACCAGCCAGGTAACCCCCGATATTGTCGAACGTTCGGCCCGTCTCAACGAAGTAGCTGCACAGCGTGGTCAAACCCTGGCGCAACTGGCATTGGCCTGGTGCTTCCACCGGCCCGAAGTAAGTTCGGTGATAATTGGCACCAGCTCGGTTGGACAATTAAAAGATAATATCGCCGCCCTCGCAAATATGGAATTCAGCAGCGAGGAGTTGTGGAATATTGGTGAACTGGCTGCGCAATAAGCGCGTCATTACTAACCGGTAGCCCATAAAAATACAACAAAGATATTCAATGCGACTTTAGGCATTAAGATGATCCAATTGAAAAAACATATCTGGCCTCTCCTGTTCCTGATTTTCCAGGGATGCGAGGGGCCTTATATTTCTCCGGTACCCGATTATCCGGTATCGCTAAACCTTAATCTGACAGCAAATTACCCGATATTTAAAAATTCGGTGGGTCAGCAGCTGGTATTTACGAAACCTATTCAGGCCACCGATTTGATAGGATATGGGGGGATCCTGGTTTGCACCGGCATTATGCTCGATAGCTATGGCAACAGTCAGTATTTTGCTTTCGACCTGGCTTGTCCGCATGAAGTAAAAACCACTGTGCGCGTGGCTCCCCTGCCCGACCGGTTAGGCGAAGTAAAATGCCCGGAATGCGAGACGGTGTATAACGTTGGTTATGGATTTGGCGAACCCGTTTCAGGCCCTTCCAAACATCCCTTGAAACGCTATAAAACACAGCTTCAGAACGATTTTTTGTACATTTACCGGTAATGCTTTTTTGTGCCAGAGCCTGCTCATACCTCCAACTTTCGGCATGGTCATAAGTCGGCTTGCATCCTGGCGAAAACGCTATCGGGATTTTAAAATAAATAGTTTAGGGATATATACGTGCCTGCCTTTCCGTATTGCGCGTTAAACGAACGGCCATGATCCACCGAGATGATAAAATTTTCGTTCCAGCCAATCTTCAATCCCAATCCTGCAGAGCTATATACCTCACTGGCGTTGAATTCTCCTAACGATAAAAACTCTTTATCTTGTACCGATAAGTTCTCAAATCCGGGAATCTCCATCGGCTCAAGTATCACTCCTGCGTCAAAAAACAAATTGGTCCCAAGATAGAAATTCTGATTAAATAAATTAAACCGGAAGAATTTATACCTGTACTCAAAATTACCAAAGAGCACTGCATCGCCCACAACACGATTGCGTAAAATTCCACGAAGCGTTTTAGCCCCTCCCAATCCCTGGTTCGAAGCTGCTGTAAGAAAACTGGTAATTAACAAAGGCTGAGCATAATGAGGAACCGTCCCCTTTCCCACCGTTGCCTGATAATCGAGTCGGTAAGCTAGCACCATATCTTTCGATAAAGGGAAATACTGGCGTTGGATAAGCGCAAATTTGGTATGGGGAGATTCGTTAAGAAAAGATGGAGCCGTTTGAATCACAGCCTCAGTCCACATCCCTTTAGCTGGAAAAGCACGCTGGTCGCGGGTGTCGTATTTCAATCCGAGCTTTATATAATTAAGACTTCCTCCGTTGGCATCCTGTACCGGAATTAATCCCTTCTGTACATACCGATCGTAAAGCGCACCATTAGCATCAGGTTGCAATTCAAGTTTATCATAGTCGACCGAACCAATTGCAAAGTCATAGAAAGTGTAGCCACCTACCCATCCGAGCCCTGTATCTCCAAAGTTACCCTGAAAATCAGCTTTAATACGAAACATATTTCGTTCGTAGCTATAAAAAGAACGGGTAGCCAGTTCGTCGAAAGTCGATTGACTACCATTGAACCCATAAAAATTGAGCATCTGATCGGTAAGATAAGTAATATCAACCGTTGTGCGAATTCCTTTTATTAGCTTTTCTGAGTCATACATCATTCGGTTTATCCCGGTGCCTTTTGTAAAGCGCGACCATTCGAGGTAGAGCGAATGATCGTATTTAGGGTAATCAGCACCATCGCCATACTGATATAAATTTACAATAGCCCCGTACTGAAATCCAAGGTCCGAATCGAATGATACGGCTGGTAATGCTCCGAAACCAAGTCCTGTTTTTACTTTTTCGGCTGCTCCCAACGGAAGAAGTATAATCGCCACAAAACCAGCAATAAGTAGTGATCTCATACAATGATGTGTTTTAAAGTTTATGAGTAACGCCCCCGGAAATCGGTCAACAGATGAAAACCGAGCAGGTGACAAAGATAAAAAAAACAAGCGACAACCATCAACAGTAATCCTTAAAAAAGCGGCAATCGATTTTTGTAATCTCCGCCCAAAAAAGGGAGCAACCACTTCTCGTAATCACCCGCCAAAAAAAACGCGCCTTTCAGCGCGTTCTTTTATTAATTATTGCAAGTCTTGCCTAAAGCAGACTTTATCAGATGCTAAAAGCCTACTATTCAGCACGTTTCTTTTTAGTTGTTACAATTCTTACAGGTACCATAATATGAAAGCTGCATCGAATGTATGTTAAATTGCGGATTAACCGGGAATTCGTAGACTTCAGGTTTCGAAATCATAAAATCGTAAACTTTTCCGCAACTGCTACAATAAAAATGAGCGTGTTTCGATGTATCGGCATCATAACGAGCATTTTTTTCGTCAATAGTCAGCATCTGCACAGCGCCTTTCTCAATAAAGAGATTCAGCGTATTGTACACTGTTGTTTTCGAGAGAGTCGGAATTCCCGGACTAAGTGCCAGGTAGATCTCGTCTACCGTTGGATGAGTCTTGTGATTCATCAGATACTCCATGACTGCAGTACGTTGCACCGAAGGGCGTATTGCGAACTGCATTAAATAACGATGAGCTTGCATGTAAGTCATGACATCATTTACTTTAAATTAAGTTGAAAAATAAAGATGTAATCCGGCAATCGTAAAAAACGGACTGTATCGAATTACAATATGTTAATTTCGGACAAAACCGCGTTCGTTGCTCTCACAGCAGCCGCACTTTTCTCAAAGAGCGCAGTTTCTTCAGCATTCAGTTTATAATCCAGAATCTGTTCCACTCCGTTTTTACCAATCACCACAGGAACACCAATACAAATATCGTTTTGTCCGTATTCACCTTCCAGCGCTACACAGCATGGGATTACCTTCTTTTGGTCGTGCAAAATCGATTCTACCAAATAGGCTGCTGCTGCTCCCGGTGCATACCAGGCCGAAGTTCCCAGCAATCCGGTTAGAGTAGCACCTCCTACCATCGTATCGGCCACCACTTTATCGAGCTTTGCTTTATCCAGAATCTCAGTTACCGGACGACCTTTGTAGTGGGCAAAACGAGTCAGTGGAATCATCGTTGTATCACCATGACCTCCGATTACCAGGCCTTCAATTTCGTTGGCCGGTGCATTCAGGGCCTTGCTCAGGTAACATTTGAAGCGTGAACTATCCAATGCACCCCCCATACCGATTACTTTATTCTTCGGAAGTCCGCTCAACTTCATCGTCAGATAGGTCATTGTGTCCATCGGATTGCTTACTACCACCAAAATTGCATTTGGAGAATACATTAATATATTTTCAGCAACGGTTTTAACAATTCCGGCATTCACTCCGATAAGCTCTTCACGGGTCATACCCGGCTTACGGGGAATTCCCGAAGTAATCACCACCACATCCGATCCTGCTGTCTGTGCATAATCGTTGGTACAGCCTATTACGGTTGAATCAAATCCTAACAAGGTGGCAGTCTGCATCATATCGAGCGCCTTACCTTCCGAGATACCATCTTTGACGTCAAGCATTACTACCTGATCAGCCACTTCGTTGAATGCTAAAACATTTGCACATGTTGCGCCGACATTGCCGGCTCCGACTACTGTTACTTTCGACATAACTAATTGATTTAAAAATTTAATATGTTCATTTAATTAAATTTTCACGACAAAGTTAATCTTTATTTCCATTTACAGGACTGATGAATCCTTCAATTTGAATTATTTAACTACTTTGCCACGAAAATTGGAGCGAATACATTGTTGCACCGCCTGTTAGCCGACTTTGATGCGCAGGTAACAGGCTCTTTAAAAATGCGCAAATATACGGAAATATTTCCGTATATAAAACCCGGTTTAACCTCCGGCATTGAAAATTACAAATTATTTTTATCTTTGTCGCCACTACTAATTTTAATACGTACATGTATGAAAAAATCACTCTTCACTTTACTGGTTTTGATAGCAGTAAGCATTAGCAGTTCGGCTCAGGTTGCCCAACTTCTCGGCAAATGGAAAACCATCGACGATGCCGATGGTTCCGAAAAATCAATCGTCTATATTTTCAAAGCTACCAACGGTAAATACTACGGAAAAATTGAACACCTTTTCAAAAATCCGGATAAGCTATGCACTGAATGTGAAGGGGAACTGAAAAATAAGCCAATTTTGGGAATGACGGTAATAAATGGAATGACCGAAAAGGATGGAACGCTTTCGGGAGGTACTATTTTAGACCCCAACAACGGCAAAGTGTATAAATGCAATATCAGTCTCGACACTAAAACCGGCAAATTAAACGTCAGAGGATCACTGGATAAACGGGGTCTAATCGGCCGCACACAAATCTGGGTAAAGGCCAAATAATACAAATTATTGAATTTCAATCTATTACAATATTGTGCACATCCGAAAATCATTAAATAATGTTAAGTATATGCTTTTTCATCGAAAACATGTTGTACAACATAAAAAAACGCTTTATCTTTGCACTGTGTTTTTCATGGTATTAGATTTAAGGTTAACAAAAGATTGGGTTGTCGTGAGACAGCCCTTCTTG
>CAZLHC010000065.1:0-15363 GCA_964559265.1 uncultured Paludibacter sp.
AATTTACCATTTTTTGTTTAACTTCAAGTTTCTTTTTATTGTTAATTTCTTTTCACGAACTGCAAAAGTAAAAATTTAATTTAATTCTCCAATAGTATTTTCAGGGAATCTGAAATTTTTTTTGATTAATATGCATTAAAATGATGCTGTAAAGCATATTTTGCTTGCTTTTTAGGTTTAACATCAAAAAACACAGGCCGTCTGAGTTCAGACGACCTGTGTTAAAAACTAATAAATATTTACTTAATATTCACTACTAGCGAGTACCTCCTGCCCACCAAACTTTTTCGGTGTACACATAACTACCATCTCCATACGCATCCCGCACATTTGGATTGGTGGTTACATCACTACTTCCATAGGTGAATCGCTGTGGGAACGGATTCGGATTGGTCAGCTCTACCGAGTTATCGCCAATTGCTTTCTGACGACGATAATCGCAATACGCTTCAACAGCTTCCTCGTCGTATAAAGCAATGTATTTCTGATTCAAAATCTCTTTCACCGGATTGGCATCAAACAATGGTTTAACCGAGGTAGTATAATATGCAGTAGCATCTGCAGCCGTTAGACCTACTTTTACAAACGCAGCTTTTACTCCTTCAATCAATGCTGCTTCGGCTTCGGCGAGTTTTACCGGCGACATGCGAGCATAGGCTTCCGCTTTAAGAAACTGAAGTTCGTGATAACTCATCAGGTGAGTAGGGGCTGTAACCAAAGTAAGACCCGACAATCCGTACTTTTTCTGTGCCTGTTCGGGATTTCCGTTGGGAGCAAACGCAATTGGAGTCCCTGCTGCATAGGGTTTGAAAAATCGGGCTGCGCGTGGGTCAGTACGAGCATCCAATTTAGCTTTCATACTGGCACTGGCTCCGAAATAATCGCGGTTTTGGAAAAATCTGAAATACGGATTAACTGCAGTTGTACCGTTATAAACAAATTTCAACTCTTCGGCCGCCGAAGCAAACGATGCGTTAGCATATTCAACCACCTTATCGTATTTTGCACCTGCTTTTAAGGTAAGACGCATGGTATAACGGGCTTTCAAACCTTGTGCTGCTTTGAGCCATTTTGCTTTGTCGCCTTTGTAAATTAAATCCTGATTTCCTCCTGTTCCCAGTGGATTGGTGAAAGTGGATGCTGCACTAAGATTAGTTATAGCATTATCGATCAACGTCATCACTTCTTTGTAAATATCTTCCTGTTTATCTACTTTAGGCTGGAAGATAACACCGGGCTGCATCGCTTCAGTATACGGCACATCCCCCATGAGGTCGGTAAGCATGGCCAGGTTGTAAGCATATAAAACCTGTGCGATACCAAGATTCACTGTATTACCAGCTTCTTCACCACCCGTCGAACATTTATCAATAGCAATTTTCAATTGATAAAGATTACGATACTGAGTATTCCAGATATTGTTGTAAGTAGTTGATGAAATAGGCTCACTCACCCGAATTTCAGCATTATACATCTGACCCCAAACACCAACATTGTATTCCATATACACCGACGAATAAAATGCATAGTCGGCCCCTGTTATCGAGAAAGCTGTTGAAGTCATTACATCGGTAAGAATAAAACGACTGGCTACTTTTGTGGGGTCATTAACATTCTTGTTGATATCATCCATGATATCCTCCGAACAGGCCGTAAGCGCTACAGCCGCTATCATTAATAAAACTTTGATTGATTTCATGTGTTCAAACTATTAACGTTTAAAATACTATGTTTAAGCCCACACCTGCACTCGATGCCTGTGGAGTTGTGAAACGTTCGAACGCTCCACCCATGTTGGTATTACCCTGCGATGCTTCCGGGTCGAAGTTCGGCAAATTAGTCCACAAAAGGAAGTTTCTCATAAATCCGGAAACTGTTACTTTAAAAGTACTTTGTAGTGGCAAACGGTACGAAAGCGATAGCTCTCTTAATTTTACAAATGAGTTATCGAATACAAATGCCTCATCGATATTTCCTAAAGTATTAGCATTCAGATAATAATAAGCTGTTGGATCCGATGCTCCACCTCGTTTGATATCATTAGGTTCGCCATTGGCTTTGTAACCCGGATATACAAATTCTGAGGTACGGTCTTCGGTCGATTTTGCCAAACCATAGGTATACGACATCAAACCATTGGTACCATGATACATTTGGCCGCCATTCTTCCAATCCAATGTTCCACTCAAGGTCACATCCTTATAACGGAATGTAGTTGACAATCCCATCAGGAAGTCGGGAGATACCTGACCAATTACGGCTGGAGATCCACTCATCGGGTAACCATAATAAGGATTAGCTTTGCCACTTACCATTGCACGTTCATCCACCAATACTCGTCCTTCGGTATCGCGTTTGAACGAAGTACCGTAAATAACCGGGAATTTGTCGCCTATGCTGGCACGAACCTGCGGAGTTACGAATCCGCCCAGGAAGATGCTTTCAACACCATCGGCCAATTCATCCACATAGTTATCCATTTTAGTATAATTGATATTGATAGTCCAATCCATGTCTTTTTTACGGATAGGATTAATCGAAACTACCAATTCATGCGTATTTGTATGAATTGCACCACCGTTCATCACCAGCGAAGCTGCACCGGTTGAACCAGCCAATGGAACCTGGAAAATCTGATCCTGAACGTCCTGACGCGAGAACGTATAATCAATTCCAAACAAGTTATTCAGGAAACGAAGGTCGGCTCCAAATTCAAGTGTACGTGTATTCTGAGGTTTCAGATTCGGGTCGTACTGAACATTATTAGGAATATACGAAACAACTCCATTCATTGGATATACAATCGGATTACCTGTCCAGAATCCACCACTATACGACGGAATTACATAGTAATTTTCGTAATAAGTACCTGCCTGACCTACTTCAGCATACGAAGCACGTAACTTGGCGAACGACAAAATATCGTTACCTTTAAGCGGTTCAAGTTCGGTAGCAATAAATCCAAGAGATACTGATGGATAGAAGAATGTACGGTTACCACGCGGCATTGTCGATACAACATCCTGACGACCGGTTGCATTCAGGTAAAGCATGTCTTTGTACGACAGCAACAGGTTACCAAAAACACCGACTGTACGGTTTTGATATTTCGACTCAGTAGCATCTTTTGTAGTGGCATTTCCAATATGTGCCCATCCTCCAAAGTTAAAATTCTGACCTGTTTCGGTGTAGTATTTATTGCTTTCGTGGTTAATTTCATTACCTACTACTACATTCATTTGCAAATCTTCAGTAACCTCCATGTCGTAAGTAGCTGTTAATAACGAATTGTAAACCGCTGTGGTAACTCCACGGTTGGTGATGGAACCAGCAGTGTTTTTGCTTCCAAATTCGTGAATTTCCTGAGCGTGAGTAGTATAGGAATCGGCTCCCAACTGATAACGAATAGCCAGCGTTTTGTCGCCCGAATCGCTGATACGTGGAGTAAATTCAACAAAAGTATTACCAAAGAAACGGTTCACCTTTTCGTCAAACTTATTGTTGGCCACTCCCCAATAAGGGTTATTGAAGTTAGTTGCACGGTAAAGTAACTGTGAATACGGATCCGATGGATTGGCAAAAGGAATCCCTTTCAGATTGTAGTTGGAAGGTGCTCCGAAAACAGTTGAAACCAAACCATCATTTGCGCCAGGTGCTTTTACGATATAGTTTTGAGAATAATTAGCCGAGAATCCGGTTTTCCAGATTTCAGTTAAACGAGTCTCTGCAACTGCTTTGGCAGTGATACGATCCATCGAAGTGCCGGGAATAATACCCGACTGTGTAGTATTACCTATACCAAACGAATAGTTGGAACGTTCGTTGGCCTGGCTAACATTGATAGCTGTATTGAGGGTGTTACCTGTTTCAAAGAAATCTCCAACATTGTCGTAGACTGCCGGTGTTACCCATGGGTCAAGCCCACCTGTAGCCAACTGAGGAACATAATATTTACCAGGATACTTGGTGGCATCGTTACCGTTGCGGGCATTCGCTACACTTCCACCATAAGCAGGATCGTTTGGCAAATCAATGATTTTTGGGCCCCAGGCTTGCGAAGAGTTAGGATTGAACAGTATTTGTCCGGCGGCATTGGGAACCCCCTGAGCGTATGTTGTTTGATATTCTGGCTTGCGGGAAATCTGATCGGCACTGTACGACGAGTTAAAAGTCACGACAGGTTTGGTGCTTTTACTTCCTTTACCACTTTTGGTAGTTATTACCACCACCCCATTGGATGCACGAATACCATAAAGAGCTGCAGCAGCCTGACCCTTTAGAATATTGATACTTTCGATATCGTTCGGATCGATATCAACCGAACGGGTTGAATAGTCGGTACCGGTAACACTATTGCCAGTGCTAAAATCGGCAGTAGATGCAACGGGCATACCATCGATTACATACAATGGTTGGTTATTACCTGAAAACGAACGCGCACCACGAATTACAATTTGCGATGATGCTCCGGGCATACCACTCGAAGGCTTAATCTCAACTCCCGAAAGCTTGCCCTGAAGTGCGGAACTGATGTTAGTACTCCCTGCACGGGTAAGCTCTTCGGACTTAACATCCTGTACTGCATATCCCAGGGCTTTTCGTTCACGACGCATACCAAGAGCTGTCACCACCACTTCTTCAATCCCAATGACATCAGAAGATAAGGATACAGAATACCTGGCTTCATTTGTTAAAGCTACCTCTTTAGTAATCATCCCTACATACGACACAGTAATGGCCTTTGCTGCCGAAGGTGTCGTCAGCGTAAAAGACCCGTTAGCATCCGAAATGGTCCCCTGTGTTGTCCCCTTAATCATAATCGTTGCCCCGATAATCGGTTCGCCGTCGTCCCCCGAAACTACCTTTCCGGAGATAGTCCGTGTCTGAGCATTCGCCATACCAATACCCAACAGGAAAAGGCTGGCCAATAAAAACGCTAGTTTTCTCATAAATTTACCGTTTTTTAAATTTAACTTCAAGTTCGTTAATTCTCGTTTACATTTCACGGTCGCAAATATAAGTGATAGTTTTTTAACTTACAATAGGCATATACTGTCATAATGAAAATATTTTTTGCGTATGCCGGACTTTTGTATAAAAAAAGTGACGAACACCATCCGTTCGTCACTCTTTTAACTCGTAAGTATGTTAATCCAATTTATACTTTAACTTATAAAAAGTCTTATATCCCCTCCACTATCTTTTGTAGCTCCTCGTCGAGCTCGTGCAATTGCTTCCGGCAAATCTCCATCAACTCCGATGCCCGCTTTACCCGCGAACTTATCAGATCCAAATTCGCTTCTTCGCTTTGCTCTAGCGCTTTTAATATCTCTTCCAACTCAGCCAGCGCTGCTGAATAGGTCATTTTTTCGTTCGTTTCCATATCGTATTGTTTTTTTATTCGTCGCTGAAATGGACCAACACATGCCGGTACGTGCTAAATATCTTCGACTTCGACACATAGCCCACATACCGCATCTCCCGGTCGACTACCGGCAAGTTCCAGGCTCCGGTATCTTCAAAAATCTGCATCACCTTCTCCATTGGTAAATTTTGCTGAATGGTGGCCGGGGGCGAAATCATCAGCTTACGCACCGTAAAACGGTTGTACAGCTCAGGGCGAAACATAATATTCCGTACCTCATCCAACAATACAACTCCCTGTAAACGACCCGTATCCGACTCTACTACCGGAAATATATTCCGGCGCGATTTCGAAATCACCTTCACCAACTCCCCAAGTGTCATTTCCGGCGACAACACCTGAAGATCGGTTTCAATCACATTGTCCATTTTCATAAGGGTCAACACCGCCTTATCTTTATTGTGCGTTATCAACTCGCCCTTTTCGGCCAGTCGCATGGCATACAAACTATGTTTCTCAAATAAAATGATGGTCAGGTACGAAATGGTGGACACGATCATCAACGCCATAAACAAACCATAACTTCCCGTAAGCTCGGCTATCAAAAAGATACCCGTAAGCGGTGCATGCATCACTCCCGACATTACCCCCGACATGCCTGCCAGCGAAAAATTGGCCGGAGAGGCTTCGAACCCGACAATATTGATTAACGTGGCAACTACAAACCCGGTTATACTTCCCAAAAACAGCGAAGGCGCAAATATCCCTCCTACTCCCCCCGCCCCGTTGGTGGCTGCTGTGGCCAGCAATTTAAATAAAATAATAAATACCAGATAAGCCAGCATCACCCAGATGGAATCGCCAAAGTTCAGAAACAAACTATTATTCATCACATCCGCCGAATGACCGTTAATCAGGGCTTCTATTGTATTGTAGCCTTCGCCGTATAAAGGCGGAAACACGAAAATCAGCAAACTAAGTAACGATCCGGCAGCCAATAACTTCCATACCGGCTTTTTAATTCTTTTGAAGAATCCTTCGGCCTTCATCATCCCCCGGGTAAAATACAACGATACCAACCCACACACAATTCCCAAAATTACAAACTGTGGAATGCGCTCCACCATAAACGGTTCGTAATTCGTAAAATTGAACATAAATGCACTACCGGCAAAAATATAGGTAAAGGTAGTGGCCGTTACCGACGTCAGCAATATAGGTACCACCGACGCCATGGTCATATCGAGCATCAACACTTCAAGGGTGAATACCAGTCCGGCTATGGGTGCTTTGAAAATACCTCCTATCGCCCCTGCAGCTCCACAACCTATCAACAACATCAGCGTTTTCTGATCGAGTTTGAAGAATTTCCCGAGGTTGGAGGCTATGGCCGACCCCGTGAGCACAATCGGAGCCTCGGCTCCTACCGAACCACCAAAACCAATCGTTACCGAACTTCCCACCAGCGACGACCAGGTATTGTGAAGTTTTAAAATACTTTTACGCTGCGAAATAGCGTATAAAATGCGGGTAACCCCATGACTGATATCATCTTTTACAATATAGCGGACAAAAAGCGATGCCAACAGTATTCCCACCGACGGAAAAATAAGGTACCAATAGTTGAGTTCGAACCGCGAAGCGCTTTCGGTAACGAAATTCTGAATAAAATGGATAAATCCCTTCAGCAAATTTGCGGCTACTGATGTGGCAAACCCTATTACCACACTCAACATCAATATAAACTGGCGCTGACTTATACTTTTTTCGCGCCACTGAATCATTTTTAAATACCAATCGTTTTTATCCATAATTTTCAAACCCCTTTACCTTTAAATATTATCTCCACGGTTTGAGCCAATATTTTAAAATCGGTCATCAACGACATATTGTCGAGGTAAATAATATCATAATTGAGCCGCTCAATCATTTTTTCTATTGTATCGGAATAACCGATACGAATGGGCCCCCAGGAGGTTAGTCCCGGTCGAATTTTATACAGCAAACAATAATAAGGAGCTTCGTCGATAATCTGATCGATGTAAAATTTTCGCTCAGGACGCGGCCCCACTACACTCATATCCCCTTTCAGTATATTCCACAATTGAGGCAATTCGTCGAACCGATACTTTCGCAACACCCGTCCAAGCGGAGTGATTCGTTCGTCGTTGGAACTACTGAGTCGTGGCACTCCATTTTCGGAACCTTCGTACATCGTACGGAATTTAATAATCTTAAAGGGTTTGCCCAAGTACCCGATTCGTTCCTGAAGGTAAAAAACCGAGCCCGGTGAATCGGCCTTAATCCGGATCATAAAATAAAGCATCAGTGGCGAAACCAGCAGCAACATTACAAGAGCCGATACAATATCGAAATAACGCTTCACACTAAATTGCCAATCGGGCATATTTAAGGTGGTAATATTCACCAGCGGACTCACTCCCAGCATCTTAATTCGCGACCCTCCCGTAAGTATTTCGTACAATCGTGGTGTAAACCGAATTTCAACATCGTAGCTATACAGGATATTTATGAGTCGAAACAATTGATGTTCATCGGTTTGATCGAGCGAAATGACCACGTCTTTTATTTCGTGTTTTTTAATTAGTTCGCCTATCCCGTTGATATACCCGACTATTGATTCGCGGGGCACTTCAGTAGGTTGGTTATCGACATGCACAAAGCCTTTCAGCGTATATTCCTCGGTATTATGTTCGATATCTTCCGCCATTTTAGCTGCCTTTTTCCCGGTACCTACTATCAGAGTATTGATAGTCCAGCGCTTCGATCGGTAGGCCCGGCGAATCTGAAAATACTGGTACAATCGGAACACAAGAGTTACTGTAAACAGTAATCCAAACAAAACCAGCAGCGAATAGTAGTAATATTCGTACGACACCACTATATCGTCGAGCATCAATACAAAAAAGATGACAATGGAAATAATAAGCGACGATACGAAGGTGGTGAGCACCGCTACGGTTTTGGTCTGACGTTCGGGGCGACGATAGAAACCCGAAAGCGAATGAACAAAGAGGCAACTTAGCGGGAAAAACACGAAGCCGGAAACAAAATCGTAGTTAGGCATAAAGATTTTCACCTGACTGAAAATTTGGGAATCGACTACGGTTTTACGAAAAACCATAAACAACAACCAGACGATCAGCGCTGCCAGCACATCGAAGGAAATAAATTTTATCAGGAGAGTACGCTTATCCATTCACTAGTAAAAAACGGTGCGCTAACTGCACATCTGCAAAGATAAGAAATTTTCTTATTGGATGCATCAAAAAAAAACACTACCTTTACAACTTTAAAAAAAACAGCTAAAATGACTCCTGAATGGAAGATAAAACAGCCTACAAATCAGCAAATTAAAATTCAAGAGAAGCTCGAAGCAGCTTTAGATATCAGTCCCATCCTGGCCCGCTTACTGGTTCAACGGGGCATCAGTACTCCCGACGAAGCGACCCGATTTTTCAGGCCAAACCTCGACGATCTGCACGATCCGTTTCTGATGGCCGACATGGACAAAGCGGTGGAGCGACTTACAAAAGCTATCGAACATAAAGAAAGAATTCTGATTTACGGCGACTATGATGTAGACGGAACCACCTCTGTATCACTGGTATATAAGTTTATTAAAAAGTTTTACGACAATGTGGACTTTTACATCCCCGACCGCTACAACGAAGGATACGGAATTTCGGTTCAGGGAATTGATTTTGCTACCACCGAAGGTTGCAAGCTGATTGTGGCACTCGATTGCGGCATAAAGGCCATCGAAAAAGTGGCTTATGCCCGGGAGGCCGGCATTGATTTTATAATTTGCGACCACCACACGCCCGACGATCAATTGCCCGATGCTGTGGCCGTGCTCGACCCAAAACGTCCCGACTGCCCCTATCCTTACAAGCACCTGTCGGGTTGCGGAGTTGGATTTAAATTATTGCAGGCTTTTTCGTCGCACAACAACATACCCTTTTCGGATCTTGAACCCCTGCTCGACTTACTGGCTCTGAGCATAGCCTCGGATATCGTTCCTATTACCGGCGAAAACCGGATTCTGGCCTATTACGGTCTGAAACAACTTAATTCGCATCCGAGCATTGGAGTAAAAAGCATTCTCGAAGTTTGCGGACTATCAGACAAGGAAATCAGCATTAGCGATATCGTTTTTAAGATAGGGCCTCGTATCAATGCATCGGGACGGATGAAACTGGCGACCGAATCGGTGGAGCTGATGGTGTCGAACGATATGAATTTTGCGCGTGAGAAAAGCGACACGATAAACGAGTACAACAACGACCGAAAAGACCTGGATAAGAACATTACCGACGAAGCCATCCGGCTTATTGCCTCGAACGAGGAGTATAGTCGCCGCAAATCAATAGTTGTATACAAACCCGACTGGCACAAAGGAGTGATTGGGATTGTAGCTTCGCGATTGGCCGAAGAATTTTACAAACCAGCGGTGGTACTTACTTTTTCAAACGGACTGGCTTCGGGGTCGGCCCGGTCGGTACCCGGTTTCGATGTATATAAAGCAATCGATTCGTGTCGCGACATTCTCGAGAACTTCGGAGGGCACCGGTATGCTGCCGGATTATCGATGAAAGCCGAAAATGTGCCCTTGTTCGAACAGCGCATGGAGGCATACGTTGCCAGTACTATCACCGAAGAGCAAATGCTTCCCCTGATTGATATTGATTCTGTACTAACGTTTAGCGATATCACTCCCCGTTTTATAAACACACTTAAACAGTTCAGCCCATTTGGTCCCGGCAATACAAAACCGGTATTTGCTACACTGAATGTAAAGGATGCTGGTCCCAGCCGGCTGGTAGGCAAAGACCAGGATCACCTGAAGCTCGACCTTACCGACGATAGTTCAACCACAATAATGAACGGAATTGCATTTGGGATGGGCAGGCATTTCGGCGATCTGAAAGCCCGTAAACCCCTGGATGTGTGCTATACGATCGAAGAAAACAACTTTTCGGGTAGCACCACAATCCAACTGCTGATCAAGAGCATTCGATAATGCTTTTGACCAGCAGTCAATAGGTGTTATTTTTCAGATCGAAAGAATCTGAAGTACACCCAACAATTGTTCGTTTACCGGTTTGTCGTCCTTTATCGCTTTCGTCAGGGGTACGTGCACAATTTCATTGTTTACAATTCCAATCATTATATTTCGGAGTCCGTCCATCAACGCGTCAATAGCAGCAACCCCCATCCGGCTGGCAATAATCCGGTCGTAGGCCGTTGGCGATCCGCCCCGCTGAATATGCCCGAGTATCGACACCCTTACATCATATTCAGGATGCTCGCGTTTCATCCGATCGGCAAGACCATTGGCACCACCCGTAACCTCACTTTCGGAAACAATAACGATACTACTGTTTTTCGATTTTCTGAATCCGTTTCGTATTAATTCCTCCAACTGATCGACTTTGGTTTCGCGTTCCGGGATAATTGCCGCCTCAGCTCCCGATGCCAGCGCACTGCTCAGGGTAAGAAAACCAGCATCGCGGCCCATCACTTCTATAAAAAACAAGCGTTCGTGCGAACTTGCTGTATCGCGGATTTTATCCACCGCGTCGATAATGGTATTCAGGGCCGTATCGAATCCTATCGTACTGTCGGTTCCAAATAAATCATTATCGATAGTACCCGGCAGACCTACGATTGGAACATCAAATTCCTGCGAAAAAATCCGGGCACCGGTAAAAGTACCATCGCCGCCAATTACTACCAACGCATCAATCTCCTCTTTCACCAGGTTATCGAAAGCAAGCTGGCGTCCCTCCCGGGTACGAAATTCGGCACAACGTGCCGATTTCAGAATTGTACCTCCCTGCTGAATAATATTACTTACATTCTGAGTCTGAAACTCTTTGATTTCACCGGTTATCAACCCTTTGTAGCCGCGATAAATCGCTTTTACACGAATGTTGTTAAAAATGGCAGCCCTCGTTACCGACCTGATGGCTGCATTCATCCCGGGTGCATCGCCTCCGGAAGTTAAAATTCCGATGCATTTAATTCCATGACCCATAGCTATACTATATTAATGAACTTTCTGTGCAATGGCTTCCGACACCTGCTCCATGAGCCAGCGTGGGGTGGAGGTAGCGCCACAAATACCTATTTTCTTTGTTGTATCCAGGTCCAATGCGGCAACTTCCGAAGGTTCGGACACAAACCAGGTATTCGGGTTAATACTTTTACTGTGTTCGTACAGCACTTTGCCATTGGAACTTTTCTTTCCGCTGACAAAAATTATGATATCGTTCTCCTGTGCAAATGTAGTTATATTGGGTATTCTATTCGACACCTGACGGCAGATAGTATCAGAAGCTTCCAATTTCGCATCTTCCTTAATATTCGCACCGATATTGGCAATCAGTCGGTTAAAACCATCCAACGATTTAGTAGTCTGCGAAAACAACCGTACATTTTTGCTCAGATCAATTTTCGACAAATCGTTTTCATCTTCAATAACGATGGCCTTGCCATCAGTTTGCCCCATCAAACCGTTTACCTCAGCATGACCGGTTTCGCCAAAAATTACGATCTGAGTATCGTCTTCTACCGCCTGATAGGCCGTTTTAATACGCGATTGTAGTTTAAGCACCACCGGACACGAAGCATCTACCAGCGTAATGTTATTCCTGCGCGCTGTTTCGTAAGTCGAAGGAGGTTCACCATGGGCTCGCAGCAACACTTTTGCATCGCGCAACTGCGCAAACTGCTCATGATCGATCGTTATCAGTCCCTTTTCTTCAAGGCGTTTTACTTCCTGACCGTTGTGCACAATATCGCCCAGACAATACAGCACTTCACCTTTATCCAGCTCTTCTTCTGCCTTTTTAATCGCGTTGACCACTCCAAAGCAGAAACCCGATTTTTTATCAATTTCTATGTTCACGTTGTAATCGTTTTGCATGGCAACCTGCCCGCAAGAGCTCAGCTACCAATTGTTTTAGTAAACAAATCCCACAACAGTTCCTGCTGTTGACCGGGAGTAAGATCGGTGTTATCGATCACATGGGCATCACCGGCTTTGCGGAGTGGACTTTCGACGCGGTTTTGATCGCGTTCGTCGCGTTCCTTCACATTTGCCAGAACTTCGTCGAACCGCACATTTTCACCTTTGGCCTGAAGTTCCTCCATCCGCCGGCGGGCACGAATCTCCGGACTTGCCGTAAGAAACACCTTGAGCTCGGCTTCCGGAAATACTACGGTACCAATATCCCGGCCATCCATTACTATTCCCTTATCGACACCCATTAATTGCTGCTGCCGCACCATTTCGCGGCGTACCGGACCCAGTGTACTTACCCTACTGGCACCATCCGACATTTCGAGGGTGCGAATTTGTTGCTCCACATTTTCACCGTTCAGCCACATATCGGCATTTCCATCGGCTCGCAACCGGAATTCCAACCGGAGACCGGCAATATTGGCTTCTATGGCTGCGGCATCCATCGCATCGGCCGTAAGCCAGCCTTTGCGCATACAGTACAATGCCACAGCGCGGTACATAGCACCGGTATCGACATATACATAGCCTGCATCACGGGCCAGCCGACGGGCCATAGTGCTTTTTCCGCAGGATGAAAACCCGTCAATTGCAACAATTATCTTCATCATATGTTCACTTAAAGCTTAAATTCGTTGAGCGATGTCGACACCGAAAACAGATAGGCAGAAGTGCCCACCTGAAACGGACTCACCCCGAAACCAACCTGAAATTTACTGATCTTTATACCCCCACCGAACGAGAATCCTGCTATACTCCTGAAACCATCCATGGCCATTTCCTGATGACGACGGTGGTTGTAGGCCGCTGCCAGGTAAAAATTCTTGCCGGGAAGAAATTCAACTCCAAATATAGCATGACGAAAAGCCATATCAACCGCCCCGATAACTCCGGCCTGCTCAGTAAAGTCATAATCGGTTTCCGACGAATTATTATCGGTATAATACAAATTCCACGTATTTAATTGATGTAGCGTTACCGAAATCCGGAAAGGCGCGTGAGCCAGTTTTTGTGTCATCCCCAGCAGCAAATCAGGCTGTATCGACTCCCGGTTTTGGCCATCAGCACCCAGAGTATACCCTTTTACCTGAAATCCCAGGTTGCGCAGCGCTAAACCCGCTGTAAACAACGACGAAGCCGAAGTGTAGTGAACCCCCACATCAAATGCAGCCCCCATGGAAGTGTAACGCTCGTAGGCCGAGAAAATGGGTTTCAGCGTAAGCCCTACCCGCAGATGCTCCGACAAATCCTGACTGTACAGCAAATTGAGTGCGATGTCTTTCGCTGTAAATTCCCCGATAATGCTGTTCGATTCGGTAGCTTCCTTAAAGGTACCATAATCCATAAACTGTACCCCCACCGCAAAGTGATGCCTGCCTTTGCCAAATCCATAAACTGCAGATCCAAACTGTATGTCGGCCAGGTAATTCGACATATTCAGACTCACCATCGATGCAGAGCTGCTTTGCAATAAAGCCGGATTCATCATGGCAAAGTTTAAATCACCATCGGGATGACTCACGTTTTTGGTCCCTAAGGCAGCCAGTCGCGACGACATCGGAAGTTCGAGAAAACTGAAAACACCATCGCCTGCCTGAACTGAAATTCCGAACAGTCCACACAACAAAAGTGTTAAAATTCTGTTATACCTGTAGATCATTGAAATACGTATTTCTTCGTTAATTTGCTCCCGATTGAGGAAGTTTTCGGTCCGAACAAAGCCCAAAGATACAGCTTTTTCGACGAACAACCTCCACTGGTTCGGGATGGAACCCGGCATTATAAACGTAATTTTGAAGAAAAAGTACATTTGAAAATTAAAAAAAATATGAAAATCAGCAAATTATAGATTTTCAAACAATAATTTCAAAAAAAAACGTTTGTAAGACATATTATTGGAAAAAAACTCGTACATTTGCCCATCTGAAAAATATAAAATTAATTGCATCAATATGGACGTAAAAAAATCACCAAAAGCTTCGCTTGAAGACAAGAAATCCATCTATCTCCTGATGGGATTCGTAGCGGTTTTATCGTTACTTTATATTGGATTTGAGTGGACTCAACACGAGGTTACGATCTACGAAGACACATCAACCGAAGTGATTGAAGAGGAAGAAATTGAAATTATCCAGACTGCCGAGGTGTTACCTCCCCCTCCTCCACCCGATGTGCCGGAAGTAATCGAAATTCTGAACGTTGTAGATGATGATGTTGAAACAGCTGAAATCGAAATCGACACGGAAGATGAGAAAGATAAATCGGTAGTAATACAGGCTCCTGTTTCGTCTTCTGGTACTGTTTCTGAAGAAGAAGGTAGTGAAGTAGTATTCGTTGTTGTAGAATCGATGCCTTCGTTCCCCGGTGGTGATGCTGCTCTGTTCAAATACCTGAACGACAACATTAAATACCCGGTAATTGCTCAGGAAAGTGGTATTCAGGGTCGTGTTATCTGTCAGTTCGTGGTAAACCGCGACGGATCAATCGTAGACATCGAAGTGGTTCGTAGTGTAGACAAAAGTCTCGATGCTGAAGCCATCCGTGTTATTAAAAACATGCCCCGCTGGACTCCGGGTAAGCAACGTGGAAAAACCGTACGTGTAAAATACACCTTGCCGGTTAACTTCCGCCTCCAGTAATACTGAATGTGATTGTACCAACGGTCAATCAAAATTCATTCACAACTTTTACAACCGTTTGGGAATTTCCAAACGGTTTTTTTATCGTTTAACAAACCGACATGCGGGTTATTGCATGAAGTAATGTAGCGTATGCAAACTGAAATATACCAGGAAACGGCCGTGTTAGTCGGTCTTATTACACCTCAACAGCCCGAAGAAAGGGCTAAAGAGTACCTCGACGAGCTGGCGTTCCTGGCCGATACGGCCGGTGCTACTCCGGTGAAGTTCTTTGTACAAAAGCTGGATTATCCGAATCCTAAAACATTTGT
>CAZLHC010000066.1:0-15140 GCA_964559265.1 uncultured Paludibacter sp.
TTGAAAACCGGACCATCGGCTAGTACTTTCTTATCGTTATAGGCAACTTTAAATGCCTGTAATGCCAGGCGTTGGCCTACCGTACTTTTGTTGAGCGGATGAATATCGTTCCATTCACCTACATCTATGGTTACCGCCATGCCCGTTGCCGGCAGCTTTAATGCTTCAGCCTGAGCCTCCCGGGTTGCAGCCCAGTTACTTTCGGTGGGTAACGGTCGGGCTTCCATGAAATTGGCCAACTGTACAAATAAAAACGGAAAATTGCCCCGGTCGAAGTTGTTTCGCCAATCCTGTATCATGGCAGGGAAAAGGGTTCTGTATTCCGTCGGATTCCCGGCATTCGATTCACCCTGGTACCAGATTACCCCTTTAAAATGGTAATTAAGAAGGGGGGCAATCATGGCATTATACAAGCCCATCGGTTTCCAGCGAATAAAAGTTTGTGAGGCAAGCGGAGGCATTTCGGCTCCCTGATTCATTTTCCAGTTTCCTTTCAGATCGATGGTTCGAGTGGCCGTTTTTAGTTCATAGGGCTTATCGGCCACAAAACCTCCCCTACCGGCATTACTTATCACCCGTACCACTATACTATTGGCTCCTTCTTTCAGAATTCCTTCTTTAACCGGATACCAACGCGGAGGATACTGGTAGGTGGTAACTCCCACCAACTGCCCGTTGATAAACACCGAATCGGCATCAACGACACAGCCCATATTGAGAAATGCCGGTTTTCCGGTTTCTGATGCATTTATATCTATTTCTTTTCGGAACCAGAACACCCCGTTTTTAAAAGGAGGTAAGTTACTCCAATACGACGGTAGCTGAAAATCGGCCCAATCGCTGGTGGATATTTCCGGGCAACGGTAACGACCTTCCTGCCCGCTGTCTTTTTGTGTAGCCAACGCATACCAGGCATTACTTCGTTCACGATCCGCTTTTTCAATCGACTGAATCAACACATCGTCTCTGAACGTATACGCTTCTTCCAGGTGCAAAGGAAATTGCTTCAAGCCTTCCTCGCTCATCCAGGCTTGTGCCGGCGATCCACCCAGACTGGCATTAATCAGCCCTACCGGCACCCGGAGTTGCTGGTGCAATTGTTTGGCAAAGAAATAGGCCACCGCCGGGAGTTCGCTCAGATTTTCGGGAGTAGCTGCCAGCCATTTGCCCCCTGCAACCTCCTGTTGCGGCGACTTAAAATTATAAACCTGCCCCACATTGAAACAGCGAATCAGGGGGAAATTGGCAGTGGCAAATTCAGTTTCGTACCGGGGTTTTACTCTGCGCATAGGCAGTTCCATATTCGACTGCCCCGAGCACAACCAAACCTCACCAAAATAAACATCCTGAACAGTAATTGCATTTTCGCCGGTCACCGTAAGTTGAAAGGGACCTCCGGCCTGCTGGCGGGGAAGAACCACACTCCAGTTTCCCTGCGCATCGGTACTGGTTTGCAGATGGAGTTCTCCAATACGGAGTTGGACCTTTTCACCAGCATCAGCCCAGCCCCATAATTTTATTTTTTCATTGCGTTGAAGAATCATTCCATCGGAAATCAGCCGGGGCAGACGAACTTCTGCCCATGCTGATTTCACAAACAGAAAAACCATCAACAACAAAAAGAGTTTCCACTTCATAGGGTAATACTTATTTTTATGTCATATGGAGCTCACCTGTTCAAACTGTATGTGGTGTATCTCCTTATTCCGGTTATTTATTGACCTGCAATGGTCTTAATCGTTCCATCTTCGTTGTACAAGAGCTCCACCACTTTCATGCTACGCAACCAGGTACGCCCTCCTGAAGGCACACTGTCGTGATGAAACAAATACCACTTGCCTTTAAATTCGCAGATCGAATGGTGGGTGGTCCAGCCAACAACCGGAGTAAGAATTACCCCCTGATAGGTAAACGGACCGTAGGGAGAATCGCCGGTTGCATAACACAGGCGGTGAGTATCGCCGGTTGAATAGGAGAAATAGTATTTCCCATTATAGAAATGCATCCACGAAGCTTCAAAGAAACGGCGGTCGTGATCGCCTGCTTTTAACGGTTCGCCTTGTTCGTCGAGAATTACCAAATCGCGGGGCTCTTCAGCAAAATCAATCATCGAATCGGCCATGCGCACCACCCGGGCACAAAGGGCCGGTTCGCCATCGGCAGGTTCATGGCCACATTCGATGGCTTTGTTGGCGCGGTAACGTTGGAGCTGACCGCCCCAAAGTCCGCCAAAATACATATAATGCGCTCCATCTTTATCTTCGAACACACAAGGGTCGATGGAATAACTCCCTTTAATAAAGCTATCGAGCGACGAAAACGGACCTTCCGGTTTATCGCTCACAGCCACTCCGATATGAAACACATCGTTCCTGTCTTTCAGCGAAAAGTAAAGGTAATACTTCCCATCGCGAAAAGCGACATCCGAATCCCAGAGTTGTCGGCCCGACCAGGGAATCGACTGAACATCCAGGATAACGCCATGATCGGCAAGGGGGCCATTCTCGATATCATCGGTCGAATAGACATGATAATCGCGCATATCGAAATGATCGCCGTTATCGTTTTCGGGAATTCCGGCATCCACATCGTGCGACGGGTAGATGTAAAGTCGGCCATTAAACACATGAGCCGATGGGTCGGCCATATACAGGTAGGGTACTAAGTATTTGGGAGTTTGCATATAATTGTTAATTGTTAATTGTTAATTATTGGTTGGATTTTAAGCGGCGTTCGGTTAAATCGGCCTGCACTTTTTCGTTCATCGCTTTTGAAATCGGATAAAAGAACAAGGCAACCACCCCAATCGCAAAAGTAGCTGCGGGAATTAAACTGGCGGTTAGTTTTATTCCGTGAACGGCTTCACTGGTCTGAACAGTATTGGCTACAAATCCAAACGAATCGATAATTCCACCGCAAATGGCACCGCCTACTCCGAGGCCGGCTTTCAATGCGAACACGATTCCGGCAAATACAAATCCGGTAGCACGGCGGTGGTTCACCCATTCCGAATGATCGGCTACATCGCCCATCATGGCCCAAAGAAGAGGAATGGTTGGAGCATACGCCAAACTTTTCAGGACATTCAGAATAAAAATATTGGTTATATTATCGGTGGGTACCACGAAAAAAAGTCCGGTGAACAAGGCCGTTAATGCCAGACAAATGATAAACACATTTCGCTTTCCGAATATACCCGACAAAAACTGCGAAAGAAAAATCACACCTAACAAGGTAATGATCTGTCCAACCATATTAAACAAACTAAATCCAACAGCAAATACCTGAGTAGTATCGTGTGCAATGAGTCCGAAAGCATTCAGAAAACCATGAAACGATCCGTAACTTTGTCCGGCTTCGGCCACTAATCCGAAGTTTTTAAGGAAAGCAAACAAGGCTTCCTTATCGACAACATAGTTGAAATAATACGACATCCCACTTCCCCACATGGCCAATGTTACAAAGAGAAACAAAGTGAGCACAAACATGGCTCTCCAGGGACCGTTATGCAAGATGTCTTTCAAGTCCTGCTTTACTGATGTTTGCTGATTGGCTGGTGGTGTAATTCGTTCTTTGGTGGTAAAAAAAGTAACCAGCAACAACACTACAACCACAACAGCAAACAATCCGATGGTCCACGACCAGCCTTTTTGAACATCGCCTTGCCCGAATTTAGCAACCAATGGCAGCGTTAATCCCTGCACAACAAAAGTAGCTATGGTTGCCGTTACAAACCGGATGGATGAAATACTGGTTCGTTCCTTAATATCGCTCGTCATAACTCCACCCAACGACGAATAAGGAGTATTGTTGAACGAATAGATCGACATTAGTAAGGTATAGGTGATACCTGCATAGAGTATTTTTCCCCGCTCGCCCAGATCGGGTGTAGCAAAAGCAAGCACAAAAAACACAGCAAACGGAAGAGCTGTCCACAGAATCCACGGACGGTACTTGCCCCATTTGGTAGTGGTGCGGTCGGATAGTATACCTACTACGGGGTCGACAAAAGCATCAAAAATACGGGCAACCAACAAAATCATACCGGCTGCTGTGGCTTTAATACCGAAAACATCGGTATAGAAGAAAAGTTGAAACATCATCATCATCTGGAAGATGAGATTGGCTGATCCATCGCCAAGACTATAGCCTACTTTTTCTCCGAAAGAAACTTTCTGTGATACGGTTTTCATACGATAATTATTATTTATTTTCGGTCGCACAAAACTTACCAGCCAATAATACCCTACTGTTGACTTTCAGGCTATAACAAGTTAGCTTCATACATTTTTATTTATAACGAATTGTTTCCGGTGCGCCAAGATAACTTTTCTTCATCCCACCGGTGTTTAGTATTATTTTCTGAATCACAACACCCGGATCGTGTACCCGAAGACGTAAAGTTGTTTTCCCGGCCTGTTCGACGGTATGTCGTGTCATTGTTTCGTTGATACTATTGGCTTGCCATTGCTCTATCTTACGGTTGGTATAGGCAGCATTTATATTCACTGTCTGAAAGGGTGCGCCACCAAGCGATACCGAATATCGAAGCCCCTTATTATTATTGAAATTAAGCGTTGGCGAAACAAGCACATACACTTCTACCTCACCTGCATTTTCAACAACGATGTCGTATTCAAGCTCAGGTTCCATTCCGGGTGCCGGATAGGCATTCTGAGGAAAGGTGGTAATTCCCGATCGTGTTTTACCAAGGTTCGGTATTTCCTCCCAGCGAATCTGGGTATTCTCACTTTTTCGATTAAAATTTCCTGCTTCAATCGAAACCACTCCATCTACCTCCTCAAAATAATGATCTTTATAAGTAGGAGTGGAAGCTACTTTCGGCATAACTGCTTTTTCAGGCTGTTGCCAATACGTATATCCAATACGAATTTGATCCATCATATGCGCCCATTTACCGTTAGCAATTCGCTGATTGTAATGAATGGTAAGCAACGAATCGCGCTCAAAGCAACGACGTGCCTGTTCGGCCCAACGGGTGGCTTCGGGATTATTCGTGCGGGCTGCTTCCTTGTTGCGTGCCACAGCATAATACATTTCGTAAACGTTCGAAAACGCATTGGCCGGAAACAACACCAACTGATCAAAAGCATCTCTCAGGGAGTCGGGAAGCTGTTGGTGAAGCCGGAATGCATCCAGCGCCAACGCACGGAAATCGTGAACGACCCGTTCGAATTCGTTATAATGATGCAAACTGTAGCTGGTATCGTTGAGCAGCTCCGGAGTAATCCGACGCGCATACCGGGTATAGGTATCAATCAGTCGCGCCGATTCCTTTGCATAGGCAGCACCAAATTGGGCTGCACACCAACTTTCGGTATGTTGCAGCAAATTCTGACTGTTGAACTGCTCAGGATTCCACGCCATATCGAGAAAAAAGCTGATGGGATATTCCATGGGTTTCAAATCGCCTACGTTAACTATCCAGATGCGATCGACACCATGAATCCGGGTGAGATTCATTTGCTCCCACATGCGCTGCACCTGCGTTACATTAAGCCATTTATAATTACGGGGTCCACCTACGTAATCGAAATGATAATACATGCCGTATCCACCTGAACGTGGTTTTGCTCCCGGCTCCGGCAATTTTCGCACATTGCCCCAGTTATCGTCGGCAAACAGCAAAGTAACATCATCGGGAACACGCATTCCCTTATCGTAATACTCCTGAACTTCTTTATACAAAGCCCACACCTGGGGTGTTTCGGTTATCTTTTTACCGGTTACTTTACGAATGATGGAACGTTGATTTTTAACTATTTTTTCGAGCAACGCGATATTATTCTCCTCGCTCATCGGCTCATCACCATCGCCCCGCATAGCCAGCGTCACCACCGTCTCGTACCCTTTCATGCGTTCCATCCCTCCCTTCCAAAACTCGTCGAGCACCTTTGCATTGGTCGAATAATCCCACTTGCCTTTGCCATACCGATTCCATTCAGCATGCGCCCGTCCCATGGGTTCATGATGCGAAGTACTAATCACGATTCCCATCCGGTCGGCCAATTCTCCGTTGTTGGGGTCATCATCGAAAAAAGCATTCCCCCACATGGCCGGCCACAAAAAGTTTCCCTTCAACCGAAGTATCAGTTCAAAAACCTTTTCGTAAAACCGATTATTGAAACCGCCGTAGGTGTGATGAGCCCATCCTGATAATGCAGGTGCTTCATCGTTCAGAAAAATACCCCGGTAACGAACTGCCGGCTCGCCGGCGGTATACACTCCGGGCTTAACATACAGAACCGAAGAACGGCGCACCGGCACATCAGCCCAAAAATACCAGGGCGACACACCGCTTTGTTCCGACAATTCGTAAATGCCATAGATAGCTCCCCGTCTATCGCTCCCTGCAATTACCAGCGCTTTATCAACACCCGGAAAAGGCTGATCAACAACCTGAATTTCAAACTTCTCATGTTTACCGGTTAATCCGTTCAATTGTATTTTACTACTGGCAACTAACTTTTTGATGAGAGGCGACGAAACTGAACCTGCCACAATTACGCTACCTTTTGTATCTTCAACACTGCTGACCAACCGAACCTCCGCACCGGTCACTGTATGCAAATCGTTCCTTAAATTAACCAGTGCTGCCTCAATTCCCCGTTCATCCTGCAGATCGTAAACTATGGATATCACACTTTCCTGAGCTGTAAGTTTCATTCCATCTGCAACAACAGATGTACTAACAAACAGTGGAGCCCGTTGAGCCATTAAAGGAAGACCTAACAAGGTGATAAGGAAAATCAGGAGTCTTTGTTGCATATGAAAATGAATGTGTTTATCTGGCACCTAAGAGTGCGTCAACTTTGCAAAGATAGCTTTTTTCTTTCCGGAGAAGTATTGCACAAGGTACAGGGAGTTATAAAAGCGTTACATTGTTTCAGCTGTGGTTACTTTTTGTTTGCTCTACGTAACCTGACACAAAAAAAACCATGTGTGAATAAGGTTTTTCACAACATGGCTTTCTGAATTTGGGTTTAATTCTGTCCTACTGTTTCTTGTTTTTCTCGGCATATTCTTTAGGCGCCATACCGTAAAACTCCCTGAAAGAAGTTGAAAAATGCGACAGGTTGGAGAATCCAAGTGCATAAGCAACTTCCGACACCGACAGCTTTTGCGAAGTCAGTAAGCTGGCTGCCTGTTGAAGTCGAATGGTACGAATAAAATCCCGGGCCGACTGGTTGGTTAGTTCTTTCAGCTTGCGATGCATATGAACACGACTCATACCTACCCCCTCGGCCAACATCTCGACATTTAGCTCCGGATTATCAATATTTTCGTTTATTATCCGGGTAACTTTCTCGATCAGTACCTGATCCGACGATTTTAACACCACAGGTTTAATCAACGCCTTTTGATCATCGTTTCCGGCCAGCTTCATTCCCAACCGTTCCCGGTTTTCCAAAATATTCGCCATACGTTTTTTAAGCAATTCAACATTAAAAGGTTTGGCTACATAGGCATCGGCACCGATATCAAAACCTTCGGCCTTGTCTTCATCGCTCGAACGGGCCGTGAGTAATATTATAGGTATATGATTGATATTAATATTGGCTTTTAATTTTTTACACAGCATAATCCCATCCATTTCGGGCATCATAACGTCGCTGATTACCATATCGGGCTTTTCATTAAGAATCATATCCAGGGCCTGTTTTCCATTCACTGCTTCCGAAATTTTGTACAGGCCCAAGAGTTCGTTGCGCAGGTACTGACGAATTTCGTTTTCGTCTTCAACAATAAGAACTTTGTAACGGGTTTTCGGACTCACTTTTGGAACATCGGGCTGCAAAATATCTTCATTCCCGAGCAAATCTGCGGCCGGCGACTGAATTTTTAAGGCCTTATCGCCAATCGACTCCCGTTCCAACTCGCTAAGATGATTGCCACCAAGTGGCATTTGGATAATAAACTCTGAACCGGGCTCATCCTTCCTGTTGCGGGCAAAAATAATTCCGTGCATCAATTCGACCAAATTCCGCGAAAGATGCAAACCTATGCCGGTACCAAAGTTAACATCCGACTGACTATGGTCGATCTGGTAAAATCGTTCAAAAATCTTTTCTACTTTATCTTCCTCCAGCCCAACGCCGGTATCCGATACCAGCAACTGAAAATATTGGCTCAACGGTCCTTGAACATCCTGCTGCACACCAGTGGTGAGCTCTATGCTGATGGATCCGTTTTCGGGGGTAAATTTAAATGCATTGGAGAGAATATTCACCAGCACTTTATCGAAATTATTCATATCGATCCAGACTTTCAATTCTGGCATTTCGTGTCGAAACTGAAGACTGATGTTGCGTTTTTTGGCCTGATATTCAAAAGTTGTAATTATATCATCTACAAATCCAATTAAATCGGTTTCCCGCATTTTTACAAACATCAATCCTTTATCAATTTTTCGGATATCAAGTAACTGATTAATCAATCGAACAATTCGCTGCGCATTGCGATACATCAGCAGGTATACCTGTTGACGGGCAGGCTCGGCATTTTCGGTTATCAGTTTTTCGAGTGGACTAATGATCAGGGTCATTGGCGTCCTGATTTCATGCGAGATATTGATAAAGAACTGTAGTTTTCCTTCGTTTACCTGTTCCAGGTGTTCGCGTCGTATCATCTCGTGTCGGTACCTGATTCGTTCGGTAATATACCGATAAACTCCCCACATAAGCAGGACAAACAGAACAAAGTAAATGAACTTAGCTACCCAACTGAGATACCAGGGAGGATAAATAACGATGGTTAGAAGTTTTTCCTCCGATTCATTGTCACGAATGGAAGCTTTCACCCTCAGTTTATAAGTTCCGTAACTCAGGTTCGTAAAGCTAATACGATTATTGCCCTGCTCGTTGGTTATCCAGTTATCGTTGAGTCCTTCGAGCATGTATTTGTAATAAACCCGTTCGGGAGCAGTAAATTCAAAGGTCGAAAACTCCAGACTGAACATATTATCGTGTTGACTCAACCTGATTTTTTCTACATCCATTATGAAACGATCGATAATGGTGAATCGACCCGACTTCTCTCCGCTTACCACAGGTCGGTCGAGCACATTCAGACTGGTAAGATAAATATGAATGGGTGCGCGCTGGTCGATAATCCGGGAAGGATAAAAAGATGACACACCACCTATACCTCCAAAAATCAACTCTCCATCCCTGGCTTTAAATGCAGCTCCCATCGAAAACTCGTTTCCCTGTAAGCCATCGAACGAATAATGATTGACAAAGCGTTTCTCGTTCATCAGGTAGCGCGAAATTCCGGTATGGGTACTAATCCAGAGCGAACCCTTTTCGTCGTCAACAATTCCGCAGATAACATTTCCGGGCAGTCCGTCGTCGAGCGTGAAATGTTCCACATTCTGAGTACCTTCGTCGTAACCTGCAAGTCCTTCCGTAGTGCCAAACCATAATTTACGATTTCGGTCGCGGGCAATAGCATAGACAATATTTCCCGGCAAAATTCCGTTTTTACTCCGATAAGTTGTAATAGCTCCGGTTGTTACGTTGACCGAACTTACTCCTCCATAGGTCCCTACCCAAATCAAGCTATCGCCATCGGCCATCAGTGTATTGACCCAGTTATTGGCAATCCCCGACGAATCTTCTTCGTGAAACAGATACTGCCGGGTAAACCGATTCACACGTGGATCGAACACCGAAACACCAGCCCCGTTGGTGCCTACCCAAATTCGTCCGTGTACATCCTTCGCTAAACTGGTTGCTTTATTACTCGATGTATTATTATACTTTCCCTTCAGGTCGTTTTTCAGATAACTCAACGAACCGCTGCCCTTGTCGAACCGGATCAATCCATCGAGGAATGAAGCCATCCATAAGGTATTGGCATCGCCTTCGACCATCGACATGATGGTTCCCGACACTCCATTGTAACTGGTTTTAAGTTCGTAGTGGCGCGAACGACGCGATTGGTCGACCGAATATACGCCATCGTTATCGGTACCTACCCAAAGCGTACCTTCGGCATCTTTCAACACCGACATCACACAATTGGAGCCAATAACATTGTTATAAAAAGACTTAGCCCCCCAATATTGAAATTTATTCGGGTGATTGGGCGCAATAAATACACCTTTCTGAAAAAGTCCAACCCACAAATTTCCGGTTTTATCCTGGTATAAAGCATGTACTTTGGTTCTCGAAAAATCGAAAACTGCCGATAGCATTTCGTATTCGGTAAGTTGATGGGCACGTTGGTCGTATACCATCAATCCCCTTCCGTCGGTTCCAACCAGCAACTGATCCTTTTCTGCATCATACAACAGACTTTTTACCGGCAGTACAATGGAGGCATTACGATAAGGTATCGACTGAAACCGTTGTTCGTCGGGTAGATAACGATACAAACCTCCGGTTAGGGTACCCACGTATATCTCTCCGTTTTTATCTTCTGCTATGGCCGAAATCTGGTTGCTGCCAATGTGGTAGGGTGCTTTAAATGTTACTATCTCACCCGTTTTTTTCAGCACACAATTCAGACCCTGGTTTTCGGAAGCAATCCATATATTTCCCGATTTATCCTGATGAATATCGATTAGATACCGGCTGCTCAAATGGGGAAACAAGGCTTCATCCACCTCAAACGATTTGTAATCGGCCGAAGGACGTATTACTCCTCCCCCCGATGTAGCCATTAAAAGTTCGCCGGTAGCAAGTTCGATTATCGACGTTATATGAGGTTCGATTATTTGTTTACGAAAGTAAATCGGGAGTTCGGTAAAACTATTCAACGAACGGTCGTACAACAGCAATCCATTGATACAACCCACCCATATGCGGCCCTGCGAATCTTCGTAAACCGTTCGTACATAGTTGTTTTTCAGAGTCGCCGGATCGCCTTTTTTGTTACGGTAAATTGTAAAACGAACTCCATCGTACTTATTCAGTCCATCTTCGGTAGCTATCCAGATATAGTTCCGGCTATCCTGATAGATGGAATTGATCAGACTATTCGATAAATCGGCATCGGTCGAAAAAAACGAACCTGTTTGAGCGTTAAGCGATAACGAAACGAAGAGTAATAGAAACCACCCCCCTGTTTTGAATTTGTGCATTTGTATCAGATATACGAAATTTAGTTGTTGTCGAGCTGCCCGAACACGCGTTGGAGCAGCGCATTAACCCTTGCTTTAGGATCGGTACGGATGGCTTTCTCTTCGTCGGCCACCTTGATAAACAATGCATCGAGGGCCCGTTCGGTAACGTAATTTTGTAAATTTATATCAACTTTTTTCAGACCCAGCAACATGCCGGCTGTTGAACCAGCTACCTTATTGAAGCCATTGTGGAGCACATTCCAGGTCTCTGTGGTGGATACTCCGGCCACCAATGGTTTTGAAAGCGATTCGCCAATTTTTGGAGCAAATGCATCGCGCAATTGAGTATAGGTTGATGCTTTCAGATATTCGGTCGCCGCATTTTCCGGGCCAAATACAATTTTTGCTGCATCGGCAATAGTCATCGAACGAATTGCGTTTTTGAAAATCGGACCCGCTTCTTTCACGGCATCTTCTGCCGAACGGTTGATGGAAAGAATGGCTTTTTCAACTAATTCCGGCCCTCCGGGAATCAGACGGATATTGTCAACAATAGGCTTTGCTTCGGGGGGTAACAAGAGCTTAAAAAGCTCGTTACCATAAAACCCGTTTTCGGTATTCAACACATCAACAGCCCCCGTTATTCCCAGTTCAAGTGAGTTTTTAAGCCCGGCAATATTTTCGGCATTGCTTACCGGTACTGCTACGGATGAAACACCCGATACCGGAAATGAACCGGCTAATTGAAGTAGTTCGGCACATGAACTAACCAACAGTACCACGGCAGTGAGTAAAAAATATTTCATTTTGTTTTGTTTTATGCTGTAATTACGGCTGTAAAATTAATAAAAAAATCAACTATTTCAAATTCAACTGTCAGAATAAAAAAACACTTATAAAAAGGGAATCTGAACAATTTATTTTAAAGGATTGTTAAGTAAGGTGGGAAAGTTTATTTTTACTAAATTTCAACTATATTAATTAACTGTTTCATTTTTGAATTAAGTATTTCATTAAAACTAATTTTTATGAACTTACAGATTAAACAAGGACTACGATTGATACTCGTAATCAGTATCTTTCAATTGTTTCACAGTTGTCAGGATCCGCTTTACGACCTGAGCAAAGATATCGACACCGAAATAGCTGTAGGTGGCGATTTTCTGACTATTCCTATCGGTTCGACCGACACCATTCGATTGAGCAGTTTTCTTAGTTCCGACGATTTATCCTTCCTGGAGGTAATGGAAGACGGTGGATACGGACTAAAGATTGCCGATTCGCTGTACGTTAGCGACCTGTTAAAAGATTTAGATAAAAGTAAACTAAAATTTGAAGATTATCTTTTTACTGAAAACACTTCTATTTCGTTTGGAGACATCAGTCTGGAAGCATTTAAAATCAATGGATTTTCGAAACGCGACTCCATGGATTTAAATATCCCTAAAATGGAAATCGGCGACATAGCACCTTCAATAGGTATTGCACAACAATTTTCGGTGGGCTTATCTGACTTTGCTCTGACCTCCGATATGATAGATATTGCCGACCTCGACACCACGGTTGCCAATGACAACATTTTTGAAAATGTGCCGCCATTAAACGGTGTAACCGCACCAACGGCAAATCCTGAAATGGCATTTAACACCACTGACTCGCTGGAAATAAAGGACCAGCAGGGCCAACCCTTGCAGGTAAAGATAAACTATTCGATTAATGTGCCCGATGGAGTTAAAAACATTTACGAAATTGAACTGGAACCTGGTGCTTCGCTCGAAATTACCATGGAAGTGAAAGGTGCGGCCGATGCGTTAAAGCAAGGGAAATTTACACCCAACATTTCAATCGACCCGACTAACCTTTTTAAATTCTCACCTTTCCCGGTTAGGCCCAATGATAAAATTACTTTTCAGGAAGAAGATGCATTGACCAATTTCAATAGCTATAAAAAGGTAAAATCCTATCCTATTACATCGCTTCATAATCTTCCTTTGGCTATTAATAATGCCATCGACATTGAAAAACTGATTACCGTTACGGGTAAGCTGGCGTTCTCCGGAACTATTGCTGCCAATAAAGCCTACGACCTTAAATTTGTAGATCTCGAAATTAATGTAGTGGTTAAAGGAGTGAAGGTTAAAAATATGGATTTCGATATTCCGACTTTCAAAACCAGTCTGAATGGCGAATCAACCATAAAAATTGAAGAATCGGGACTACCTTCTCAGGTAAAATCTATCAACAAAATATACTTCGGAAAAACAGCCGGCTCCACTCAGGCAACGAATTTGAAACTGCAATTCACTCCCTCGAACATGCAGACTTTGACTTCACTCGCCTACAAAATTGAAAAATTAAACATTACTTTCCCTGAAGGATTTGTAGTGAGCGGCCTGGCTGGTCAAACCTATCCGGCTACTTTCAGCCCGACTACCGGTTTTACAGTTGATCTGAATCTATCTGAAATTGATCTTTCCACAACACCAATTAACAACGGTGTTTTGAATTGGGAAGGTGCAATAAAATACAACGGTGAGCTTAGTGTAAACGGTAGAATAAACAGTAGCGCGCTCGACAATGTGAATCCGATCGTCAATTTAACTTCACAATCGGCTATTAAATTGCTGTCGTCGACGGTCACAACCAATGTTATCAACGAACAAATCGATCCAAACGAATTGAATATCGATTTAAATGTCGACATTGCCGAACAGGTTGCCCGACTGAACACCATCAATATTAAAGACGGTGCAACAATTCGGGTCAACATCAAACAACCCACTCTGCCATTGCCGATTAAGGCAAACAATCTGGCTATCGAATTTTCGGAGATGTTTGAATTCTTACCTCAAACCGGTTTGTCGAACAATAAATTCACCATTGATGGAAATATTCCTGAATTTATTGAATTGAAGCTTAAAGCACTCCATATCAATAAAGATCTTACCAACGGAAAACTAGCAATAAGCGAAAAAATAAAAATCAGTGGGGGAATACGCCTCGAATCGGGTGTGGTTAATTCTGACGAGATAGCAAATATCAGTGGCAAAAAACTGTTTACCGAGGCAATCGTAAGCGATTTGTTGATAGCATCGACTTCGGTTGACATGAAAACACTGGAAGCCAGCTACAACGATTCGACCTCCATCAACATGCAGATTAACGACATCCCCGAGCAAATTGCATCGCTCGATAGCATTATTCTGAAATCAGGTTCGTCGATCGCGCTCGATATCAACCTCGCTAACCTACCCAACCTGGGCAGCAGTCCGTTGAATGCAAGTATAAAAATCAGTTTCCCAAAACTACTGGTATTTGCGCCCGGACAGGTAAACGCGAATAATGAAATGATCATTCAGGAACCCATTGTAAATCAGAAACTGAGCAAAACAATTTTACTTCGCGGATTAAAATTCGACGGGAAAGCACTGGGTGGCAAATTGGTTATCGACGAAAAGATTAACTTCAACGTAGCGGTTCGGGTCGAAAACCCAACTCTGAACAGTGAAGATTTGGACAATGACCCAATTAATGTGGGAGTAAAAGTAACCCTGAAGGGGCTCGAGTTCCAGAAAGTGTATGGTAAATTCAATGTAGAATTAGATGAAGATCTGAATATCGACAATATAGCCTTTGATTTACCCGATATGCTGAAGGGCGATGATGTAATGCTGGATATTGCCAATCCGGTACTTACCTTAAGCACCGAAAGCAATATAGGAATTCCGATAAATGCACAACTTAATCTAACCAAATACAGAGGAGGTTCGTTGCAGACCAACGATAAGTTATCGGTTAATTTCACCTTGCCAAAAGCTAATACAGCTGCCGAAATTGTAAAGACCAACTACTGGGTGAGTCCTACACAAGATGGTAAACCAGCCGAATACACCTATTTGGCCACCGATTTACAAAATCTGTTCAAGCCATTGCCCGACTCGGTGAAAGTAGAAATCAAACCAACCATCGACAATTCGGTTCAACACCTTATCGATCTGCAGGCAATGTATTCGTTGAAGGTGAAATACGGCATCAACGTACCGTTTAAATT
>CAZLHC010000067.1:0-14895 GCA_964559265.1 uncultured Paludibacter sp.
ATCCCGCAACCCGCTCCACGGCCGGCGCCCGTTCCTCCTGTACCACAGGTGGTTGAGCCAATTCGCAAACCAGCCGGGGAACAAGCCAACCTTCGCCAGTCCGGGATTCAGTTTTATGGCCGGCAGATACAAGTTGACTACGATCCAGCATTAGCATCGCTTCCGTTTCCCCAATTAAACCAGGCAGCTATTGCATCGTTTTGGGAAAAAGCAAGTGCTACCAACTATACTCCTGTGGTCGAACAATTGTGGATGTCGAAAACAGAAATAAACGCCAACGATTATGGCTATTTTGTACTGGTTAAAAAATTTTCCGAATCATTATATCCTTCCAGTGTAAACCTTTCGCGCCTGCTAACCTGGTTTATAATGGTTCGCTCCGGCTATGGAGTTCGGATTGCCTACCAGGATGCCGGGTTGGCTTTGCTGCTTCCGGCGCTGCAACAGGTGTATCAAACTACTTACCTTACTCTTAACGGAATGAATTATTATATTTTCCCGAAATTGCAGTCGGGAAGTTATTTTACCTATGATAAAGATTATGCAGCTACCGGCCGGATAATCGATTTTAACGTTATGTCGCCCTTTAATCTAAGTGATAAGGTAGCTACCCGTGTGCTCAAATTTAACTACGGAGGGAAGAATTACGAAATACCGGTGGAATACAATACCGATATGATGGAGTTTTACAAAGATTATCCGCTGGTTGACCTGAGTGTGTATTTTAATGCAGCCGTTTCGGTGAGGGCTAAGGAATCGCTTGCAGAGGCCATTCAACCCATCGTAAACGGTATGACCGAAACCGATGCGGTTAATTTTATACTTCGATTGGTTCAAACTTCCTTCGATTATAAAACGGATCCGGAGCAGTTTGGTCGCGAAAAATTCTTTTTTGCCGAAGAATTGTTCTTCTATCCGTATTCCGATTGCGAAGACCGTTCGGTATTATTTACCTACCTGGTTCGCGAAACCCTTGGACTGAAGGTGGTAGGGCTGGAATATTCCGACCACGTAGCGGCTGCTGTTTCGTTTACAAATGCGGTAACAGGCGATTACTTGCTGCATCAAAACGAACGGTTTACGGTTACCGACCCTACCTACATAAATGCTCCTGCCGGGATGACGATGCCCCAGTACCTGAAAGAGAATCCGCAGATTTGTGAAGTTACCACCCGTAACGCTGAGCAACTAAATCTGGATATGATGTGGGAAAAAGCACAAAGTGCCGGTTTTTATAAAGGTAGTTTTCGTAAAAGTGGAAAGGTGCTTCCCGATGGAAGTGCGTTGTTAACCGGTTTTTTCAGTAAGCCGTCCAAACTGGGTACGTCGATGCTTACCGGAACTCCCGATGCTAATACCTGTTTTGTGGCCAGGTTGAATTCGGCAGGCGAAACCATATGGGCAAGAGCGATTGCTGCCAGTGGAAATGCGGTGGGCATGTCGGTAGAAACGGCACCGGCAGGGAATATCGTTATCGCAGGAGTGTATACCGGCACTATCCGGCTGGGCTCCCGCAGTATTTCGTCGGCTCGTGGAAAAGCCGACTTGTTTGTGGCTTCGTTTACTCCCCGCGGCGAGTTGATTTGGCTTAACCGGGGTGCTTTGGAATCGTTGCCCGATAGTGTGCCAACGGCTTTCTCGGTGTCGTTCAGTGCGGCCGGGGTTAAAATGGCAACTAATCATGCCGAACAGCAACTCGACGATCGGTCGCAGGGATTGTTTATCGACACGAAGGGCGGTGTGTTTTATTCCGGAATGACCAATAATGCGCTGGCATTAGCAGGCAACGAAAAACAAGTTGCTTTTGCTTCGGCAGCTTCGGTTAACATTCCGGCACTGCTTAAATCGGAGGGCGAGCGCTTTATGGTCGAAAAACAAGCCGAAAAATCGATTGCCGGATTAATGGCGGCAATTAAGCTGGTTCGCTTTATGGGAATGAGTTTGACGGGTAAACAAATTGTAGAATCATTAGATATTAACAATCCTTCGTTCAAAAAAGCTTGTCCGAATATCTATAAAAATCTGGGAAAGATTAACTTTGTGAAAAATTCGAAAGGAGTGATTACAGTTTCTACCGAGAATGGAGGAGATATTTCCTTCGATAAGGTAAAAATAACGAACAATAGCACCATTTCCATCTCCGAACTATCCAACGGCGATTATCAGATCGATATTCTTTCCGGTATAAAAGTTGGGAAATTGGTTGTCTGGTACGGTCTGAATTATATTAAAATGATGGCTAAGAAAGGCGATCTGTTGTTCGATTATGCTTCCGATCATTCCCAGGTGACAGTGAATGTGAAAAAAGATATTTTGTATTAATCAGCTTCCGGGGGCCAGAAGTTGTTTGACCCTCCGGTTTCATAAATTGTTGAGACAACAGCCGGAATGTATGCGTAAAAGTGGAATATTTTTTTTGTTGGTATTGTTTTTAACCGGTTGTGCCTCATTACGATTGGCCAAAAAAGCAGCCGATTACGAGCAAGCCGGAATGTATGGGCAGGCCGTCGATTTTTTTATTCAGTCGCTTCAACGTAAACCTCAAAACAACGAGCGGGCTACCATGGGGTTGATGCATTCGTCGCTCTTGCTTGCCGATGAGTTGACAAAGCGAATTGATGATGCGTACGCAACCTATCACGACGATGCAATTGTGCAGTCGTATGCTCAGTTGAAAAATCTGCAATCATCGGCCGATAAGTTTGGTGTGTCGGTCGATATCCCTGGTCGCACCCTTATTCAGTACGAAGAAGCACGCAAACGTTACCAGTTTTCCAACTATACCGAAGCTCAGAAGTTGCTGGATCAGGAACGGTTCAACGAAGCAGTTGTTCACCTGGAACGAATTCTTCAAGTCGATCCGGGCTACGAACGCACTCGTGAGTTGTACGATTTTGCGCGCTGTGAGCCGATGTACCGTTCGGCCATAACGCAACTAAACCAGGGTAGGCACCGTTCGGCCTGGTACCTGCTTGAAAAGGTTAGGGCGATTGACCCCGGTTTTAAAGATGTGGTTGGTTTACAACGCGAATCTCAATTAGCCGGTATGCTTACAATAGCGCTGAAAACCTATCCTGAAGAAGTTCGTCGCTATCCGGGTTTGTATCGCCATATCGATGGAGAGCTGAAAGATCGTTTTCATAAACTGAATCATCCGTTTATTCAATTGGTGTCGGAGGAATATGTGCAACGGATGATGGAGGAACAACGTCGTTCGCTTTCTGAAAACCGGCCGGTTGATCCCATCGCCATGATTCCGGTAAGGGTGCAGTTTGTGGGTTCGGTAATTCAGTATAAACAAGAAGATGGATTTGTTCGTCAAACCGAACGTAAGGCCTGGTTGAAAGAGATGGATCGGGAGCGAAAAGTGAATTATAAAAAAGTTAGTTATTTTGAAGTGGAACAGTCGAGATTGGTCCACATGACGTATACCTACGAGTTTGTTTCGGTCGAAAATGCCCGGGTATTGGTTGCCGGTAAAGTAAGTTCCACTTTTCGCGATGCTGTTCAGTATGCCTCGGGATCGTACGATCCCGATAATTTATATCCCGGTGATTGGGGCGCCGGAGTGAAAGATACGATATATACCGATTCGAAAAGGCGATCAGATTTACGAACTTTGTTGTCGGCACGGAGGGAGATGAAAAGACCTTCCGATTTTGAAGAAGAATTTTCGGAACGGGTAGCTGCCGATGTAATTAAAAAAATCAACGCCTATGATCCCGAGCGTTGAGAAAATCAGGTTCAGCTCCGGGTTATTCAGGTTGTTGCAGGTAACTACACCGGGCACTAAAAAGCGTTTGTTTAGTACGGGTGGATGGCTGGCCGTAGTCATCCTCCTATTCTTTTTGCTGCCAACGCAAGCTTGTTTTAAAAAGAAGGTGGTGCCTTCGTGGGTAACCACTGCTTCGGTAATCGATCCTGATTATTATACCGGTATCGGCTTTGCACCAAAAATAAAAAAACAGAAAGATCATGTTCAGCGGGCAAAAGAGGATGCGCTCAACGAATTGGCTTCAGCAGTGTCGGTTCAGATTCGCTCTTCCAATACCTGGATAACCATTGAAAATAACGACGGCATCAACGAGGATTACCGGTCGTTGATTCAATCGAGGGTAAACGCTGAGCTCGAGAAGGTGGAGCTGGTGCAAAGTTACGAAGATAAAAAAGGGTATTGGGTGTATGTTCGGTTGTCGAAAAGGGAACATGAGGCATCGGTGAAGAATCGAAAAGTTCAGGCTGCTCAAAAGGCCATGAGCTTTTACGAGTTAGCACTTAAGGCTGAATCGTCGGGCGATTACCGACAGGCAATTGTTAGTTATTCCCACTGCCTGGATGCGTTGGGTTTATACCTCAACGAGTCGGTTCAACTGCAGGGGTCAACAGTCGATTTGTCGGTTCATCCGTTTGAGCGAATTAACTCCATTCTTAGCAGGTTGGAACTTAGTTCGCACTACGATCGACTTTCGGCTGTTGCAAAAGGGAGGATGAATGTGTTGCAATTACCAGTGCAGCTACGCGACAACAACCAGCAGCCGGTGGTTGGTTTTCCACTCGTACTCTGGTATTCGGAACGTGCGATTGCCGAACCTCAACAGCGATCCAATTCAAAGGGAGAAGCTTTTTTTGCGATGCCCGTTGTGCAGTCGCGTAAAGATTCAGAATTAATTGTGGTGAGTGTGGATGTGCAGGCTCTTTTGGCAGAAGCATCGGTAGGCTTTGAAGTCCGGAGAGCAATACAGGCTATGCCGGTGCAAAAATTAACTATTCCGGTAGAGCTTCGTAAGCCGCTTATTCAGCTGGAAATCGCCGAAAATCAAGCCGACGCAGAGCTGCTGAGGAATATTGTGTTGCCTGCCTATGCCGAAGCTCTCGAAAAAGCAGGGAATTTGGTGGGTGTTGACAACAAGCATCCTGGTGCTGCGGTAGACTTTCGGTATCGAATAGCATGTGCTTCCCGGGTTTTAGGACAACAATCCGGAATAGTTAAAGTACAGGTTGCCGGAAATATTCAGGTATACAATATTTCCGGTCAGCTTATATCCACAACCCCGATCAGCCCGGTAGAAGGTAGCCATCTGTCTGTGTCGGAGGCTGTTCGTCAGGCCTATCAGACCTTAGCCGGGCAGATGGAAAAACGCTATCTTTTTTAATCCTTGATGGGTAAAAAAGGTGTTTTATTACTTCTGTTCAATTTTATAGCCTGCTTTCTCCACCGTTTTTATAATTTGATCAACGCTTAAATCGCCTGCGTTTACTGTCAGTGTTTTTTCGGGTGTCGACGTGTCAACCGACCAGCTGGTAATGCCCGGAAGTTCATCCAGATGTGGTTTTACAGTAGCGATGCATCCGCCACATTTGATGTTGGTTTTAAAGGTAAATTGTTCCATCTTTTTTTATTTTTTAAGTTTTAAACGAATTGAATTACTTACTACACTCACACTGCTCAGGGCCATGGCTGCACCGGCAATCATCGGGTTGAGCAGGAAGCCGTTGACCGGATAAAGTAAACCGGCAGCGATCGGAATTCCTATAAGATTGTAGATGAATGCCCAAAATAAATTTTCGCGGATTGTTCGTACGGTTTGTCGTGAAATCCGGATGGCTGAGTGGATTTTTAAAAGGTCCGAGCTGATTAGTGTCATCATGGCTACATCCATCGCGATGTCGCTTCCTTTTCCCATAGCAATACTCACATCGGCCTGAGCAAGCGCTGCGCTGTCGTTAATTCCGTCGCCCACCATCGCAACTACTTTTCCGGTAGTTTGCAATTTTTTTATATATTCCGCTTTTTCTTCGGGAAGTGTTTCTGCTTTGTAGTGGCTGATACCGGTTCGGCGGGCAATGGCTTCGGCAGTCGATGCTCCATCGCCGGTAAGCATATGAACTTCTATTCCTGAACGTTGCAATTGTTCGATAGCAGCCTGAGAGCTTTCTTTTACAGGGTCGGAGATGGCGTACAGTGCAACTACTTTCCCGTGGTCGGCCAGCCAGATTACCGTGTAGGCTTCGCGGCTCCATTCATCATACTTCAACCGCAGTTCTTCATCGATTGCTATCCCCTGTTCGGTTATAAGGTGAATATTCCCGGCCAACCAACTACGGTTGCCGATAGTTGCCCGGAGTCCGCGGCCTGTAATGCTCTCGAAGCCGGAGAGTTGTAGGGTAGATGTGAATAAATTGCCCGGCCCGGGATTTTCGTTAACATCCGAATGTTGTGAAGAGCTGGTCTTTTCCGACCGGGGTTGATTCCTGAGTGCTACATTTTCCAGGTATTCCACCAGGGCGGCTGCCAGGGGGTGTTCCGAGCGCTTTTCGAGTTCTAAGAGCATTCGCCGGGCATCGTTGTTGTAGCGAACAGCACTTTGCTTTTCTTCCTGAGTGAGGGTTGGGTTGCCACTTGAAGCCCAATATTCTCCGATTACCTGAGGTTTACCCTGCGTAATGGTTCCGGTTTTATCGAGTACTACCGCAGTGATATCGCAGGCCAGCTCTAAACTAACTGCATCTTTTATCAGAATGCCCTGCCCGGCCGCCTTGCCAATACCCACCATAATTGCTGTGGGAGTTGCCAGTCCCAGCGCACACGGACAGGCAATTACCAGCACGGTGACCAATGCCAGCAAGCCTTGTGTAAATGCATTTTCACCTCCAAAAATATTCCATGCAATAAAAGCGGTAAGGGAAATCCCAATAACTACCGGCACAAATACAGCAGCAATTTTATCTACCAGCTGTTGCACCGGTGCTTTGCTTCCCTGAGCTTCCCGGACCATGCGTATGATGCGGGCCAGCAAGGTGGTTGAACCTACTTTTTCGGCCTCAAATACAAAACTTCCTTTTTGGTTAATAGTGCCTGCAAAAACCGAATCGCCTGCTTCCTTAAGTGCCGCAAGGGGTTCGCCGGTAAGCATGCTCTCGTCAACATACGAATTGCCATCAACTACCTTTCCATCGACTGCAATTTTTTCACCCGGCCGCACCAACAACCTATCGCCGGTTTGAACCTGAGCAATTCCAATGGTCTGGTGGTTTCCGGTGGAGTCGATACGCGTTACTTCGTTGGGTTGCAGTCCCATCAGTTTCTTCAAGGCCGAAGATGTGTTGCCTTTTGCTTTTTCTTCCAGAAGTTTTCCGAGAAGAATAAAGGTGATGATAACGGCAGCCGCTTCGAAATATACATGTGCGTGGAGCCCGCGGGCATTCCAGAAGCCGGCTGACAGGGTATTGAATACGCTGAAAAAATAGGCTACACCGGTACTCAACGCTACCAGGGTATCCATATTGGCCTTGCGGTGCAGGGCCTGTTTCCAGGCATTGCTGTAAAAGTCGCGTCCCAGCCAGAATACTACCGGTGTCGAAAGCAGCCACATCAGCTCATTAGCATAGGGCATGTTCATCCATATCATCCCGATAAGTACCACCGGTAGTGATAAAACCGCCGACCATAGGGTTTTTCGTTTTAAAGAATTGAATTTTACGGCTTGCAGTTGTGCCACCGTTTCCTGTTGGTTCTCCTGTTCCAACACCAGGTCGTATCCAACCGATTGTAGTGCTTTTTGCATCTCTTCGGGTTGTATGCTGATGGGATCGTATTCCACAGTAACTTCGGCCGTGGCGTAATTTACGGTGGCCGATGCGATCCCTTTGCTGGTTTTCAGTATACTTTCGACGCTGGCAGCGCAGGCTGCACAGGTCATTTCCAATACGGGGAAGGTTTGTTTCTTCATGCTGAATCTGTATTTCGAATACAAAGATCGGTAAAAGTCTTTTCGTAAAGTTACAGAATTCGGGGTTTGGTTTATATGATTTGGTATATCTGATGTCGGGTTCTGATGTTTAATTTCAGACTGAGGATCTTGCTTCGCAATCTCCAAGGTCTGAAATTAAACATCAGAACCCGAACCCGAATCAGAACCCGAATCAGAACCCGAATCAGAACCCGAATCAGAACCCGAATCAGAACCCGAAACCGACATCGAACCATTCAAATTTCTAAAACCGGGTTTATTTAAAGCTTTTTACTGACCTGCTCCTCCGGCTATACCGCGTCGAGCGTTTTTCGATCCTGTTGATTCCGGAACTCCCGGGGCGATACTCCGGTGACTTTCCGAAACTGACTACTCAGGTGTGCCGCGCTCGAGTAATTGAGTTGCAGGGCAATCTCATTGAGTGTAAGTTCTTCATAACTAAGTAATTCTTTTACCCGCTCAATTTTTTGAGCAATGTAGTATTGCTCAATGGTTGTTGATTCAATTTCTGAAAACAGCTTTGAAAGCGACGAATATTCCTGATGGATTGCGGCGCTCAGGTAATCGGATAAATTGATTTTAAGCTCGTTGTTTTTCCTGTGAACCAGCTCGATAATCAACTTTTTAATGTGCTCAATCACGATCATCCGCTTTTCTTCCAGGAGCGAAAACCCCAATGTGTGTAATCTTTCAGCTAAAAGTTCACGCTCTGCCTCACTGATTTCCCGGCCAGCTTCAGCCATTCCCAGTTCTACCTTCACAGGATTCAGCCCTAATTTCTCCAGCTCCTGCCGCACCACTAATATGCATCGGTCGCAAACCATGTTTTTAATGTGTAGTTGCATCGTTTATCATTCGTTGTAATTAGTACTTGATCCGCCAACTATGCCGGATTGTGTAAGTTCGGGATACGCTGACATTTTTATCCTGTAAATTGAAATCATTTTATTCATCAATGAAGCTTTTCTTCTGCGTTCAACGCTTATCTTTGCGTTTATGTTTTATGTTTTACTAAAAAACAAATTTTTGATGAAACGTAGTTGTGCTTTTATTTTCTTGCTGCTCATGGCGGGGATGCTTACACATCAACCTCTGCTTTCGCAGGTTCGGCAACTGGTAAACACCGAAACGATTGAGGTGGAATCGCCCGTGGGAACTGCGCCCCGTCTGCCCTGGCAGGTATGGGTGGAGTATTCGGATGGTTCGGCCGGCTACCGTCAGGTGAAATGGACCAATTCGGCCCGCGCTACCGAAGAAGAACAGGCGGCTTACCCTTCCGGAAAAGAATACGGGGTGGTGGGCTTTATTACCGGAGATAACACCACCGATCAGGGATACAGGGTAGAGGCAAGAGTAAAGGTAGTGGAATTTTCCGGTGAAGCCAGTTCAGTTGTGGCAGAACCATTTCCGTTGAATAAAGTACGACTTATCGGCACTAACCGGCTTACTTCCAACCGCGACCGGGCAATTTCTGAAATTTGTAGTTGGGATGTAGCTCAGCAACTCTACAATTACCGCGATAGCTATGGATTCAGTACCGATGGATATACTGTTGCCAATGGATGGGATTCGCCCACCACCAAGCTCAAAGGGCATGGTTCGGGGCATTATATGTCGGCGCTGGCTCAGGCTTTTGCAAGCGCTACCCGCGACGATCAGAAATCTATTCTTCGTGCCAATATGGCCCGTATGGTGAATGAATTACGCCAATGTCAGGAGCGTACTTTTGTGTGGAACGACTCCCTGGGTCGCTATTGGGAAGCGCGCGATTTTGCCCCGGAAGCCGAATTGCGTGTGATGAAAGGCAGCTGGAGCGATTTCGACCGGCATAAAACACAGTGGCAACGTTATGGCTATGGCTATCTGAACGCCATTCCGGCCCATCATGCTGTGCTCATCGAGATGTATCGCCCCTACAATAACGAACAATGGGTATGGGCGCCTTACTATTCCATTCACAAGCAACTGGCCGGTTTAATCGATATCGCTACGTATATCGACGATAAGCGCATTGCAGCAAAAGCCTTGTTGATCGCAAAAGATATGGGACTCTGGATCTGGAACCGCTTGCATTACCGCACGTTTGTGATGGCAGAAGGTAGCCGCGAGGAGCGTAGGGCGCAGCCTGGTAACCGCTACGAAATGTGGAATATGTACATTGCCGGCGAAGATGGGGGCACCGGTGAATCGCTGGCCCGACTTTCGGAGATGGTTGACAATCAGGATGACAAAGCCCGTTTGCTAGAAGCTTCCACTTTCTTCGATAGTCCGGCTTTTTACGAACCTCTTTCGCGCAATATCGACGATATACGCACCCGGCACGCCAATCAGCATATCCCTAAAGTTATCAGCGCGTTACGTACCTACCGCATCAACAATAATCCTTTTTATTATCAGCTTTCGCGCAATTTCTGGGAGATGATTCAGGGTCGCTACCGCTATTCGTCGGGCGGAGTGGGTAACGGCGAGATGTTTCGTCAGCCCTATACTCAGATGCTGAGTATGGCCACCAATCATCATCCCACGCTCAACGAAACCTGTTGTGCCTACAACCTGGCCAAACTCACACGCGATTTGGTGAGTTTCAATCCCGACGATGCCCGCTATATGGATTATTACGAGCGTTTACTTTATAATCAGCTGGTGGGTTCGCTGCATCCTGCTCATTATCTAACGACCTATCATTATGCGGTCGGACTCAATGCCTCCAAACCCTGGGGAAATCGTACGCCTCAGGAAAGTTGCTGTGGCGGTACAGGCTCGGAAAATCATGTGAAATACCAGGATGCTGCCTATTTTGCATCCGATAATACTTTGTGGGTGACGCTGTATCTTCCCACTGAATTGAAGTGGGATGCAAAAAACATAACGATTGAACAAAACGGGGAATGGCCTGCCGAAAAGTCGACGATCCGGATTAAAAAAGGGAAAGCCCGCTTTGCGATGAAGTTGCGCGTGCCGGCCTGGGCTACCCGGGGTTTTGAAGTAAAACTGAATGGAGTTTCGGTGTCGGACCGTTATCAACCCGGGACCTATGTAACCATCCCGGAACGGCGGTGGACTTTAAAAGATAGGGTAGAAGTCGTGATGCCCTTTACGAAACACCTCGATTTTGGTCCCGATAAACAGGAAGTTGCCTTTGCTGGTAACGATCAGCCGATGGAGCAATTGGAGCCCGAATGGGCAGCTACGGTAATGTATGGTCCGATGGCCATGACCGCCACGGGAGTAAAAAGCTGGGACGAAGCAACGCTGGTGCTCGATTCGCGGCTGGATAGTATCCGGCTGAATGAACTTACGCCGATAAGGCAAGCCGTTGAAGGCCAGGAATTCGATTCGCGGCTGGATAGTATCCGGTTGAATGGTCGGTCGTCCGGCAAAGAACCGGTGTATACCCTTACGGTGAGAGGGCGAACATTCGAGCCCGATTATTACCGGGGCGAACATTCCACCCACTACTTTCGGATTAAGTACAGTGATGACGAAATTCGAAAAAGTGGACATCCCGGGATTTCGGCGCTGAAAGAATTGCTTGTTCTTGCTGAAAGCCGCATCAACGAACAGGAAGCCTGGAACTCGTTGACCGTGAAAATTCCCGAACACGCACCCTGGGCACCGCAGGGCTATGCCCGTATGAAAGCAGCTTACGACAATGTAAAGCAGGGGGGGGCACCATCGGCCTTAAGCGCGGCCCTGGCTACCATGCGCCCCGGCAACCTGGCCGAACCCGAGGATCTTGCATTATTAACTCAATTGGTGGAGCGTGCCGGCAAGATTGAACATCCCTCTACGGCGCTTACCGAAGCCATAGCCTATGCCCGGATGGTGATGAATTATGTGAAGGATGGGAGTGGGACGAAGGATATGATTGAGAAGGCAATCGAAAAGCTAGGTAACCGGTAACATCGATCATTCTTCATCCTGAAAATCAGGTACTCTGCCGAAAGGTCTAAAGAGCCGGTAACTTGTCATTCGAGTAATGTTTCATTCCCTCTGGAATTCCTTTCTTTAATCTCAATACCTTTTCGGGTGTTTTTCTGCCCTGCTTGTTAAATCAATACCCGAAAAGGTGTTGTATTAAAGAAAATATCTATATCTGTACCCCAAAAGGTATTCATGAGCAAATCGCTAAAAAATAGTGGAGTTCTCGTCTTATCCGGTGTTGGATTTAATCAACTATTTTGAGGTGTTGTTATTCTGCTATCTGACTGGAAATGCAGACATGCACCTGAAGAATTTTTCGCTTTACAAAAAAGGGGGTGAATGGGTTTTGGCTCCGGCTTATGACCTCTTATCTACTTATAAAGCATTGATCCAGGAGAGAGAAAGTGTTTTGGATTGATTCAAGCCAACTGACCCATAATGGTAATTCGCAACATGATGGGTGTTTCACCCGTCTGGTAGGACGAGCATTTAACAGCAAGATAACCAGTAATATGCAGTGTGTTTTGTGGTTTTTTTGCGACCCCAGCCCGACGAGACTTCCTGATTTTGCTAATAAAGTGGGATTTTGTTGAAAAGAAAAAACCCTGAAATAAATTTATTTCAGGGTTTTTTTCAATTGTGGTACCACCAGGAATCGAACCGGGGACACAAGGATTTTCAGTCCTTTGCTCTACCAACTGAGCTATGGTACCTTGCTGATTGCGGGTGCAAATATACGGCGATTTTTTGATTCTGCAAAAGAAAAGTGAAAAAAAAATCGTATTTTTGCAGAAGTCACAAAAACAGTATATGTGATTATTTGTTGTTAATAGAGTTAATTGCCTATGAGTCTGAATTTTGATTTTTTTATTTTAATTGGTTCAGTGTTGCTGTTCTTCAGCTTGATTGCCGGGAAAACCGGCTATAAATATGGAGTACCTACACTTTTGTTATTTCTTTTTATCGGAATTATTGCCGGAAGCGGCGGATTGGGGATACAATTCAGTTCCCCAAGTATTACACAATACATTGGCGTTATTGCATTAAATATTATTTTATTTTCAGGGGGGATGGATACCCGCTTGTCGGAAATAAAACCGATTGCCCGTGAAGGGGTGGTACTGGCTACGGTAGGGGTTTTACTTACGGCGCTTATTACGGGTTTATTTGTTTATTGGCTTACCAATAGCGTATTGCATAGTGTTACCTTTTCGTTACTCGAGTCTTTGCTGCTTGCCGGGGTAATGTCATCTACCGATTCGGCTTCTGTGTTTTCGATCCTGAGGTCAAAAAATCTTTCCATGAAAGAAAATCTGCGTCCGTTGCTGGAGCTCGAAAGTGGAAGTAACGACCCGATGGCCTACATGATTACCATTGTATTGATCCAATTGCTCAATACGCCCGAAATCAGCGGGTGGATGGTACTCATTCAGTTCTTACAACAATTAGTGTTTGGTGCCGGAGCTGGTTATTTGTTGGGTAAATTCGCGGTACGACTTATCAATAAGATAAATCTGGACAACGATGCGCTGTATTCCGTACTAATGCTCACGGTTATGTTTTTTATATACGGACTCACTACCCAGCTCGGAGGAAACGGTTATCTGGCAGTATACCTCGGAGGGTTAATTATTGGTAATCATAAGATTGTACATCGACGCAGTACGCTGAAGTTTTTTGATGGATTGACCTGGTTGTTCCAAATCATCATGTTCCTCGCGCTGGGATTATTAGTGGAACCCCGGGAGTTGCTACCAATTGCCGGAGTGGGAATCCTGGTGGGATTGTTTATGATTTTAGTTTCCCGTCCGTTGTCGGTGTTTTTAAGTTTACTCCCGTTTAAAAAGCTTACATTCAGGGCCCGATTGTTTACTTCCTGGGTTGGACTACGGGGTGCTGTACCCATTATTTTTGCTACCTATCCCTGGGTAAATGATGTTCCACAAGCAAAAATGATTTTTAATATCGTTTTCTTTATCACCATTTTATCGCTGATGGTACAGGGTACTACAGTTCCATTGTTTGCCAAATGGCTACATTTGTCGAAGTTGTTGCCTACACGTCCGAAATTGAAGGAATTCGATATCGAATTTTCGGACGATATAAAATCGGCAACCTGTGAAATTACAGTGAATCAGGAAATGTTGAAACAGGGTTCTAATTTGCTGAATATCAATCTTCCGGAGCATACCCTGGTGGTGATGGTGAAAAGGAATGAACGCTATTTTATTCCCCGGGGAAATACACATCTGGAAGAAGGCGATTCGTTGCTGGTGATTACCGATAACGAAGAAGCGATGCGGGAGACCTACAGGCAGCTGGGGGTTTCTCCGCTGGAATAGTTGTTAATTGTTAGTTATTAATTATTAATTGTTAATTATAATGTGTTAGTTTATGAAGAAAGCGATTATTACAACAGAAAAGGGCGTGATGAAGGTAGAATTCTACGAAAAAGATGCGCCGAATACCGTGAAAAACTTTTGCGATCTGGCAACGAAAGGTTTCTACAATGGCCTTACGTTCCACCGTGTGATTCCTGATTTTGTGATTCAGGGAGGTTGCCCCAATGGAACGGGTGCAGGTGGTCCCGGTTACAAAATTAATTGTGAGCTCGACGGCGACAACCAGTACCACGACCGCGGAGTGCTTTCGATGGCCCATGCCGGCCGCAATACCGGTGGTTCGCAGTTTTTTATCTGCCACAGTCGTCGTAATACTGCGCATCTCGACCGTAACCATACCTGCTTTGGCAAAGTGGTGGATGGGCTGGAAGTGATCGACGATATCCGTCAGGGAGATAAAATAATCACTGTTGAAATTGTTAATGATTAATTGTTAATTGTTAGAGAATGAGGTGGTTTTAAGAAAGGTGTGCAACCGGATAGTCTTACTGTTCAGGTTGCGCACTTTTTTTATTTCTACTTTACTGACCTTTTTTTAACCGTATGATGTTTCAATTTTGGTTATTTTTGCACTTATTAAAATTGGAATTACCATGCGAAAACTTTTATTTCTGAGCATCCTCTGCTTTGTGTCCGCGTCCAATGCGCAAAAACCTTCCGGCGCCGGCTATCCTATCTCACCGGTACCTTTTACTTCTGTTAAAGTTACCGACCAATTTTGGGGACAACGCCTGAAGGCGAGCCGTGAAGTTACTATTCCGCTGGCGTTCAGCAAATGCGAAGTAACCGGCCGCTACGAGAATTTTGTGAAAGCGGCC
>CAZLHC010000068.1:0-14783 GCA_964559265.1 uncultured Paludibacter sp.
TGTCGGATCCAGATTAACTAATACTATGTCATACTGATTCATTGCCAGTCCTCCAAATTTTCATCTTCAAAAACATCCCCAATCAACAACTTATCATCTCCATGATCATACATTTCCTTAAACTTCAAATCCCATCCTTTTCGTGGTTCTGCCACAGGCTTGATTATGATTTGATTTTTTTCAAGAATTAATTCAACTTTATCCTTGATTTGATATTTTTCCAACAAGGTTTTACTTAATCTGAAACCCCTTGAATTGCCTATTTTTACTATTGATACTTCCATAATCTTTTCTTTTTAATGTAAGCACAAAGTTATCACATTTCATTCAGCAAACAAATTTATTTTGATTTTTTATTGAATGTGTATTATCACTTCATCTTATAGGGTTATATTGAAAAGTACCACCAATTGTCCATAGTCAGTTCTTGCCATTGTTTTTGTTATCCGCAATGACAACTAAACTATCTTAACGTTTTCTCAACAATGAACTTTTTCATTTTTATTATGCCCCAGAACCAATCGGTATGGTGTTTAAATAATAAAGGCCGGCATCAGAACTTACTTTTCGCTGCATGGCTGTTAATCCTGCAGGTGTGTAAAGATAATCGGTTTGTGTAATATCTACAAATTCGTCGGTTTCTTTTTCGTAGGTGCCGAAGTAGTAGCGGGTTTTAACGTGACCGCTGATGGAGAAATCGTCGTACACGGTTTTGATGCGCTGCTCGTCTAAGCCGTAAAAGAGATCGTACACCCTGTTGATAGTTTGCTCATCAATACCTTGTTTGATGCGGTTGTTTTTCAAATCGGTGCGGGTATGCAGATTGCCTGACTGAGCATAATATGTATAGCTGTTGTTTTGTATGAATGTTGAGGAAATGGGGAAACCGGTCAGGATACTTTCCAGCTCTCCGCGGTCGCTAAAGGTGCGCTTTGTTACAAGACCATTGCCCAGCGTGTAGTTGGTGAACTGACCTTTGCTGTTTTGTTCGTTGCCTTGCCATATTACTGTATTGCCAGAAAGAATTTTTTCCAGATCGCCGTAATTGTTATATTGGTTGGTGGTGGTTAACCCACTTGGCGAAGTGATGGTTAACGGGCGCCAAAAATCGTTGTATGTCCTGTGGGAAGCAATTCATTCTTCAATCGGCCGAATTTATCGTAAATACATTCGGTTTCAAACCCATAGATATCGGTTTTCTTTTTCACATTGCCGGTAGCAAAATCGTACATTGTGTTTTCGGTTAATCAGGAGAGATTACAATAGCATCATTCATCTAATAAGATATTTGTCCATAGATTTAATAAGTTTATCTACCTCCTTGCTCTTGTATTTTTCTATGCAACTCAAAATAATTGCACTTTTATTTCCTAAATCTTCAATTGGAGAAGGCACTAAGGTTTCAATAAACTTTTTTGCGTAATCCTTAACAGCTTGAAACGCCTCTGGGCTATATTGGAGAATGTCAAAATACACGGCTTGCGATATGTCGTTCTCAGCAATTTGCTTATCTTTAAAGCCTTCTGTTATACAAACACAAAGAAAATATTCTTTGAGTAGCTCTCTTTGTACTACGGTCGTTTTTAAATCCTCAGTAGTATATTGTCCCCAACAATTTGTTAAAGATAAAATTAAGAACGCAAAAATAATATATAACCTTTTCATATTGCAAAAATTAAAAACCCCATAAATTATAACGGTATGCGTGAGAAACTGCATAGCTATTACCAATAGTACCAGTCATATTATATAATGTAGCGTGCCCCCATGCTCCAAATCTTGCTGGGAAATTGGCCTGCATGATATATACCCCTCTTTTCCCTGATAGTGAAGAATAATCATTGGTTGTTGTTGGCTTGCCGTATGATTGAGACATCCAGTTATACAGATCCCTTGCTCTATAAAAATAGTTTTTTCCATCAGCACCTGATAAAGTTTTTCCTGGGATGTTGGGTAAATCAACGCCGCTACCGTTTAAAGCGCTTGAGACTCGTAAAGCACAAGCATTATTATATGCTTCAGGGTCTCGTAAATGTTCTGACAAAACTTTTCCTCCAATTAATTCATAGACATCGCTTCCAGGCAGCTCCCCTCCATTTTCGTTCATAGGAAAATTTGCCAATAAATCTTTAAATGCGGGTCTTTTTGTAACTTGTTGCAAATGATTTAAACCTGCATTCATCAACCCAATAGCCGCCCCTTGCCAAAATTCACCACCTGTTAACTCTGCGCCAACTCCACCTGCTAAACTAGAAAAGGCATAAGTGCCTATTGGAGAATTGGCTAATGAGCCACCATACATCATAAAGGCTGAACCACCTAACGAACCTAACGCTCCCGAAGCAAATCCTTGCATAAAATCGCCACCAGTAAATTCTGAGATTATACCATTTGCATATCCATGAGTATATGCTCTAGCAATCTCGCCCATTATACCATTGCTTCCAACAGCACCAAACACTTGCCCAATACCTGCAGTTGCCACACCAGAAATTGCCCCTATACCAACAGCTTTTCCAAATTGTCCCCAGTCCCATGAATTAAATCCTCCATAGCTAAATGCAACACTTGCTGTGTATCCTGCACCACCAATTACTGCACCCCATAGTGCTGCGTCAATAAAGATACCTGCTCCGGGTATTAATGCAGTGAAAACAAACTCCCCACTTGGGTCAGTATATTTAAACGGATTATTCCACCCATAGGCATACCGGTTAAAACTCTGCGTAAAATCCGGTGCTTGCACATACGGATCAGGGCTAAGGAATCTTGCAAGTACAGGGTCGTAAATGCGCCCATTCATATTGATAAGACAGAAACCGCCGTTACTGTCGTCGCCAAAGGGGCTCAAATGTTCGTGGCCGGTATAGCCTCGGTCAGTGATATTAACTCCGCTGAGTAAAACACGACCGCCCCAGGGGGTGTAAGTGTATTCGCTTACTAACTGGCCTGTTGCATTGGTTATACGCTCAATAGAACTCAAAAGGTCGGTATGGATGTAATACAAGCCCGCGCCCGAACTTGTTTTGCGCTGCATGGCAGTTAATCCTGCAGGCGTGTAAAGATAATCGGTTTCTGTGATATTCCCAAATCTGTCGGATGCAGTAATTAGATAAAATTTTCTTTAATTTAATTAATCAATTAATGGTTTAATTACAAGCAGGAATCTTCAACGTGAATTTTAATCCATTGATAGTTCCCTTATATAATTTGAATCCATTTTTATCAGGCACTAATTCATAATCATAATTTTTATGAAATCTCCTTAGATTCAGAGGTTTGAAAATGAAATGATAGGTGCCCTTAAGAAGAAAAAGTGGAGTTAAATCATACACTATATATTTACTCTCACCTGGTTTAAGAAACATGCAATTTCTGATAGTTTTCTCTTCATGCCATTTTTCTCGCAATAATGAGTCTGACATCAGCTTCTTCATTAACAATTGTTCTTTCAATAATGATTCTTTGAGCTTAAATATGCGTGCATTGTCAATGCATTCTGGTTTTTTATTCGGGTGATAAAAAAAATCGAGTTGAAAATTACCGCTATCTCTATCTAAGTTTTTTTGATATCTTAATAAGCTTGTCAATTTATCAAGTACATAATGTTCGTCTGTGTCAAAGCTGTGAGATGAATCTATTATACTTTTTCGTTGTGAAACCATAAATTCACGTGAAAAATTATTGAGACTGTAAATTTTATATTCCTTTTCTGACCAATCAGGTAATGAATCATGAATTTTTTTCCACTCATCTTCAATTTTTACATTTATCATGAATCCCGTATGATAGTTAATATTTAAAAAGTTCTCAGTTTCATCCGTGCCAGAATAAAAGTATATGGAGTCTTTTCCGATATTCTCGTATTTCAAGCAAAGAAAGGGAATTTCGGGTTTATCATAATTCAATAAATACAGTTCTTTTTCCTTCCATTGTATTGAGTAAGACAATAAGATGTCTTGATTATATGCGAATTGAAAACTCAATATAATAACAAAGAACAGACAGGCAGTTCGTTTCTCTTTAAACATGTTCATCAACTGTGATTAATGATTAAAAATTAGTTGCTAAGTTGCTCTATGTTAATTTCTTTTTGTTTTAAATGTAATGTTATTGCTCTGAATTCTCCCGGCAGATACATGCTTATTAAGCTTCGGTTACTTATCAAAAGATAGAAATTATGTTGAAGGTTTTCATCAAACAATACTATTTCATTTTCTTTTCTTTCCCATGTGCCTTCTGAAATTGCTATCCTTTTATACTGCAAAACATATCTTCCATTGCGCATAATGTTAATTTCATAATCCAGGCCGGTTTCAAAGATGGTATATCTGCCTTTTTTCACAGTATTATATTCACTTTCGTAAATGCCCGGGGTAAATGGGAGTGAAAAATAATATTGTCGCAGGTATTTTTCCCTTCGCTGTTTTTGAGTAGCTGCATTAAAAGGTATTGGAGGGAAAGCAGTTTGAGTATTATTTGGGTAAAGTGTCATAATCTTATTGATTAAAAAAGTAAATCCGTGCTCCTGAACAAGTTGATTAAACTCAATAAGTGTATAACGCAGGGTAAAACCATGTATTTCATCAAACAATAATAACTTCTTTCCTTCATTCTTATAATGACCACCTGAAAGAATTTGCGCTTTTATAATATCGGGACTTTCCTGAAACTCCATTGTCAAAACGTATCGGTTATTGTCAAAGTATTCAATCCAGCAACTTAGGTCTTCTCTATTGCTGTTTAGATCGCAAGCATGAATCATCCCTGAGCTCAAGTGCTGAGCATTAATGAATGATGTTAATATGAAGCAGAAGACTGTTAGGAAATAAAACATGTAACTTCAATTTTAATATAAAAATATTTCGGTAATAAGCCTTATTGACATATTTGAATATCAATGTTTTAATACTGATTAGTCAAATTGAAAGTTACTTCCCAGTTACTTTTTTTTAATTGTTTGATTGTGTATGTCATCTTTTTTACATAGAGTTGATTTTCAACTATATTTACCCAATCATTTTCATCTATAGATTTCTCGGAAATAACAAAAAACCGAATTTTGTTATCATAATTATTTCCCATCTTCCAATACAACAAAACAATATCTTCCTTATTGTTTGATTTAACATAATAATCTTCGTGAATAACTTGATTTACATTTTCAATCGAATTTACATCATATAATTCTTTAATATTTTCAATTGAAAGAGTATCTGAGTAAGTTATACACACAAGGACATTCATTTTAGATTTATTGTTAAAAGAAACTTGTTTTGCTGGAGGATCATATGCAATGCACCCTAAAAATGGCAAAACAGTAAATAGAAAGATCAATTTTCTCATCTTAAATTATTTGATATAAAATGTTGGAATGTATGGTTTCAATTCTCTGCCAAAAAGATGATAATATCTTGAAGCATCAATATTCTGAATTGGGAATCGAGTTGTATTCCAAGTAAAATAATCAACTCCCATAGCGGCATTTTTAAGATACAAATATCTACTTGACATATAATTAGCCCATTGCTCCATTTCTCCTTTACTATGTGTAAGAGCATCATTAAAACTGGCACTAAGAATACTCCTGGTTCCAATTTCTGAATAAAAATTTAATAATCCAACATCGTTTGCTTGAAGTATATGACCAAACTCATGCCACATTAACCCAAAATCATATCCACGTGAAAATACACCCTGACCTACTGTGATACCAAATTCGGGTAGTGTGATACCACCTGAACCTAACTTAAGAGATTGATTATAAGTTCCTAATTGGCTTGATTCATAAACTCTAATCTCCTCAAATTTACCAACATAGGTGGCTTTCACCTTCTCAATTTTTGATAATAATACTTCACGAACATTATGAGCTCCATAACCATTTGATAAATCAAGATCTACATGCCCATCCCAAAAATTTGCCTTTCCATTCTTTACGGCATCAATTCCTTTTGCTACCCCTCCAATAAGTCCTCCTGCCAGAGCTCCTATACCAGCCCCATTTAAACCTTGTATTAAGCCTTCATTTAAACTCGCACCAGTAAACCACGCATTGCCTGCTCCACCAATAAAACCACCAGCGGCTCCACCGGCAGCACCTGAAAGTGCTCCTGCTGCAAAACCTCCAAAACTAATCGCACTACTAACCACTTGTCCAATCCCGGCGCCGGTCAAACCGCTTAATCCTCCAATGCCAAAAGCAAGGTATGCATCTTGCACGCTACTCACATTGCCCGCAAGTATCTGCGCTACTAAGTTAATACCACCTCCAATGAGTATGGCTGCAACTATAGAGTTACCACTTGGATCCGTATATTTAAACGGATTATTCCACCCATACGCATACCGGTTAAAACTTTGTGTAAAATCCGGTGCTTGTACATACGGGTCGGGTGAAAGAAAACGAGCCAACACAGGGTCGTAAATCCTTCCGTTCATATTGATTAAACAGAAACCGCCGTTACTATCATCACCAAAGGGGCTCAAATGTTCGTGACCCGTGTAGCCTCTGTCGGTGATATTCACTCCGCTGAGTAAAACACGTCCGCCCCAGGGAGTGTAAGTGTATTTGCTTACTAATTGGCCTGTGGCATTGGTTATGCGCTCAATAGAACCCAACAGGTCGGTATGGATGTAATACAAGCCATCGCCCGAACTTGTTTTTCGCTGCATGGCTGTTAATCCTGCAGGTGTGTAAAGATAATCGGTTTCTGTGATTTCGCCAAATTCGTCGGTTTCTTTTTCGTAGGTGCCGAAGTAATAGCGGGTTTTAACGTGACCGCTGATGGAGAAATCGTCGTACACGGTTTTGATGCGCTGCTCGTCTAAGCCGTAAAAGATGTCGTACACCCTGTTGATAGTTTGCTCATCAACACCTTGTTTGATGCGGCTTACCTTATTAAAGGCTGTGTATTCAATGAATTGTTTTTGATTGGTAATGCCTGCCCCCACATTATCGATTCCGCTTATGGCATGTGGTCGGGGTGTGTCGTATCGATAGGTACCTACATCCGATTTGGTATCGATGTTACCGTTGGGGTAATAGGACATGTTGTGAATTAACTCATTATTCAGGTAGGCTTTCGTAAGCCGGTCGAGCGCATCGTATTCGAACAGCTCGCTGCGGCTGTTTTTCAAATCGGTAAGCCCACCGGGCGAAGTGCAGGTTAATAGCCGCCACAAATCGTCGTAAGTATACAAAGATATCTTAACTCTGCAAGTGGACAAAAAACACCCTGCGCATCAGCGATGGTGAGGAGCTGGCACTGACGAATATCCTGTCGGGCGAAGTGTGGCTTTGTTCGGGCCAGAGTAATATGGAGATGCCAATTTATGACCCAATAAGAAAGAAGGTTAAAAATCGAAAGTATGAGGGTGTAGAATTACCTCTTGGAACAAAGATGGTATTACCGGACTGTACCAAGCATAGGTCTGTAATTCAGGCAAAGTAAGCGGGAAAATCTCGACAATTGTGCATCTTCCGGCTAATCTCTCACGTACTTTCTCCATTAGCAACAATTGACTTGAACCCAACATAATATAGCGAGGTTCGTCCCACTGATCGTAAGTGGCTTTAATACTTTCGATGAGTTAAGGCCCCATTTGTACTTCTTCAAGTATGGCTTTTGTATTCGGAAGCAGCCCGAATACTGAATGAAAAAGAATCAGATTTAAGCGAACAGGAAAAATCGGGACTTTTCAAACGAATTCCGGAGAATTGCGGGTAAACAAAAACCGGCTGATTGTAAAAAAGCCGGCTTCGTGTATTCGTTTATCGACGAACGAAATCATTTCTTTTTTTCCAGAAATTCCTTGTAGCCGATCCATCCATCATTACCCTGTAAAACTCTATCAATAGTAACCTTACGGGCTTCTTTCCGGCTTAATTCAGCCGACCATTTCACCCGCTGACTCCGATCGGCACCTGGTCCTGTGTTTTTATACTCACTGTAACGCGCTGTTTTTTCATTCTCGGGATTCCGCCAGTTTTCCCAACCTTCGGGATGAATACCTTCAGGAAGTTCACAATTACGAAACAGCGTCATCGCATATCCACGCCAGGGGCGGCCCAGGTACATTTTATCGACTCCTTCGGCAACCGTCAGCTTACAATTGTTGAAGATAAAACCAAAAGCCTGATTTTCGGGAGTTGAAGCTGCGGTGATGTAGGAATTGCGTTTACTGTGAATAACGCATTTCTCGAACCAGGCGGTAGAAGGGCCAAAAATATAATCGGTGGTACCTTCGATGTAGCAATTATAAAAAAACTGACGGCAATTGGCCCTCCCGCCATAATACGTATCCTGATTGCCAATCAGGCGACAATTGTTAAATATTACACGGTCGCCTTCCACGTGCACCGACACCGCCTGGCCCAGCGGCTCAGCAGCATTCATAATGGTCAGGTTCTCCAGAATAATATCGCTCCCTCCGATTTTCAGGGTGTAGGTACGAAAAGTTCCCATCTTATTAATATTCGCATGATCGTACCAAACCAATATCGTTTTTTCAAGGTCCTCGCCCACCAGCCTGATACGGGTGTTGTAGGTCGGAATCTCCAGCTTTTCCTTGTAAACTCCCTCGTTGATCCGGATAGTCACCCACCCGGCCGGGTCGAATGCCCGCACGCTGTTAATAGCTTCCTGTACCGATCTAAAATCGCCCCGGCCAAACACATCGACGGTAATTTCGCGGGCATCAACATTCTGAACACTAAAGAATACGTTACACAGACCCAATAAGAAAAAAAATCGTTTCATACGGTAATTATTTGATTTTCAAACAAACCACGAAATTACAACTTTTCCGGCACATTTCCCACTAAAAAAATCAGTATTTAATTCCCCGAATACGAATACACCTGCCGAAGGTTGTTCTACGGAGATTGAAACAGGATATCCAACTTACATGAAAGATGCGTAGCAGCTGATGATACGACAACCCACAAGTATAGAAAAGCAAGGAATACATTCTTTTTTTGGGTTATAACTCAAAATACCAGCGCTTGAAACGAAACGTTACTTGTATGTAATGAGATTATGTATTCAGTAAACCATCATTATCCGGGTTAAAACTGATTTTGTAACAGCTTTGTAATATCATTAACTCTATTTAACATATCGCCATGACACTGAATATCAACAATTTAAATACATGCCGAAAACATAAACATGTTTTATAACATATTTTTACGGTGTTTTTAGCACCCACATCTTTCGTATATGTTTTAAAACATGTATTTTTGCATTGTCAAAACAAATAATTCTTTATGGCTTATAAAACGACAAATTAATTTTAAAGTAAAGTAGTTTAGTTAACAAGTTTTTTTACACGATAAAAATTTAAGGATATGAAAAAGATTGTGATTTTAGCAGTAATAGCGCTTGTAAGTTTTAGCGCCTCCGCCATGGAACTTTCGGAATACAAGGTATTCTACAAATTGAATGAAAGTTCGACCTTCAACGCCCTGGTGCGTTACCTCGATGCCAATGAGGATCAGGCCGATCAGTTGAATTACATTTTCGACCTCACCGAGCGCAAGCTCAACTATGCCAACAAAAAGCAAAGTACGGTGGCTGCCGAAAAGGCGATGATGTTCAACCTCGGAAATGCCAAATCGATTCTTTCACAGGATCAGTACCGCAAATACCTCATTGTGTTAAACGTATCACGCTTCAGCGAGTATGACACACTGGCTGAGCTTAAGTAACACAGACATATAAGCCAAAAGAATTATAGTGTAGGGAAGCCCCTCCGGAAATCCGGAGGGGCTTTTTTTTGCGTGAGAGTACATCAAAACTTTTTTGACTTATGGGAAAATCTACTTATTGATTGCACTTATACCCGTGCACGAAGCACTACATATAAATAGTTTACGATTGACGAAATAATTGTAATTTTGCAAACGATGCAGGTTTCTACAAAAGCAATAGTATTGAGGATGGTACGGTATTCCGACAAGGCATCGGCCGTCACTGTTTTTACGCGCGACTACGGTCGCATGAGTCTGATTGTATATGGCGTCTCAGGGAAGCGATCGGGGGGTAAAGCAGCCTTGCTGCAGCCGCTGTCGCTCATCGAACTAACGGCTTCGATGCATCCCGGAAAAGAAATGCAACAGGCTAAGGACCTGCGCTCCGATATCAATCTCGCCGGTATCAGTTCGCATCCTGTCAAAAATGCTATCGCGCTTTTCCTGGCCGAATTATTTTTTAAAACGCTGAAAAATCAACAGGAAGATACTGCGCTTTACGATTTTCTGCAGGTAGCGCTGGAGTGGCTTAATGAGTCGGAAGCTGGAATCGCCAATTTTCACCTGGTGCTCATGTGCCGTTTAACGCGTTACTTAGGATTTGAGCCCAACGCGGTTTCGAGTCACTTACCCTGGTTCGATTTACTGAATGGTGGCTTTTGCGACTCACAACCTCTTCATTCACACAGCGTAAAGCCCGGGAATATGCTTGCATTCAAGGAATTACTCGAATGCGACTTCTCAACTATGAGTGGACTGGTACTGTCGCGGCAACAACGTAACGAACTGCTCGACACATTATTAGAATATTACCGCTTGCATTTACCGGAATTTCACAACTTGCAGTCGACCGAAATTTTGCACGAATTATTCAGCTAATCGCTGTAAATCAACCATCTGTTTTCTAACTGAAGTCGATAACGGTTTCATGCTCGTTGATATCGAGCTTAATTTCACGTCCCAATACAAGAGGATAGTTCTGTGCTTCGTGGCCTGCCGGAAAATCGAAACAGACCGGATAATTAGTTCCCTCGGTAGCTTCCAGAATAATCTCTTTCACACTCTTCCCCATGGTTTCATCTTCCGGGCAATCGGTAAAATGGCCAACAATCAAACCGGCGAGTTGGTGTAATTCTCCACCCAATCGCAGATTTTGCATCATCCTATCAATGTGATAAGGCTGTTCGGCAATATCTTCAATAAATAAAATGGCATCTTTATAGTCCAGATCGAAAGGAGTATCGCGCAACGACATGATAACCGAAAGATTCCCTCCAATGAGGCGACCTTTTGCCGAACCATGTCGGTTGAGCGAGTGGGTGTGCAGCCGGTAAACGGGATAAGTGCCCTCAAATATCTCCCGTAACCGGGTAGCGGAAAGATTTTCGCCGGGCCATTCGGTAAGATGTTTGGCCATCAATCCGTGAATAGAGGGGATATTCAGTTTCGATAATGCATTGTGCAACACCGTTATATCGCTAAACCCTACCAACCACTTTGGTTTATCAATAAAATGTATAAAATCAATTTTATCAATTATTTGCGAAAGTCCATACCCTCCCCTGCTGCACAATATTATATCCAGCGATTTGTTGTCGAGCGCTTTTTGTAAATCGTATATACGTTGTTCTTCGGTACCGGCAAAACGCCCCGACACTGCCCGGGCGTATTTGCCTACCGAAACATCGTATCCCCAGGCCGACAAAGCTGCTTTTGCTCCATCAATATAGCCCGGATTAACAGCTCCCGAAGGAGATATTATACGTAATTTGCCTTTTTTGCGCAATAAGGAATTCGGAACTTTTAAAACCATTATTTTTCTTTATAGAATACCCACTTCATCATTTCTTTCCAGGTAACTTTCTTACCATACATCAAAATGCCGGTGCGGTAAATTTTTGCTGCCACCCAGGTACTTCCGATAAACGAAAGTATTAGAATTCCAATCGAAAGTGCTATCTGCCAGAAATCGACGCCATAGGGCAATCGAACCATCATTACGATAGGCGATGTAAACGGTATCATCGAAGTCCAGAACGCCAATGGGCCATCGGGATTCTCGGCACTGTAAATGGCTGCATACACCGCAAAAATGATCGGAAGTGTAAGTGGTAACGAGAATTGCTGGGTATCCGTCTCGTTATCGACGGCCGAACCTACTGCGGCAAAAAGAGATGCATACAGCAGATAACCTCCCAGAAAATAAATTACGAACATGATGCCCGTCTGAACAAAGTCGAAATTGGATAAGGCTGTCATCAACTCGACAAACATCGCATCATCGGGATTTGTAGGGATTGGCATCGCGCTCATATTCGCCCCGGGCATTTGTTGGTACGCCTCCATATCGACAGAAGTTCCCAACACCGAAGAAAGTGAGGCAACCACGATCAGGGTAAGAATCACCCACAGAGCAAACTGCGTAAGTCCTACCATCGCTATTCCAACAATTTTTCCCATCATGAGTTCGAAAGGCTTCACCGATGAAATAATAACTTCCACAATCCGGCTGGTTTTTTCCTGCACCACCCCCGACATCACCTGAGCACCATACACCACAATAAACATGTAAATTATAAATGCCGAAATCATTCCGATAATGATGGCCAGTTCAGCCGATCCCATCTTTTCTTCACCATCTTTTCCCCATCGAACGGTTTTTACATCCACATCCGACTTAATTTCCTCGGCCATCCTTTTGAAATCGGGAATATTAAGTGCAGCCAGATTCTGTTCTTCAATATGCTTATTGATAATGCCCGCTATATACGATTTCAAATCGACACCTACCTGCTGTTGCGAATACAAGGTTGCCGCCGATGGTTTTTGCCCTAAATCAGCAGTAATAACCAACACCGCAGCAAACGATTTCTCAGGAGCCTGTTTCAATTCCTCCAGAGATTGATCAACGGTTTCAAATACATATTTCTCGTTGTTTTCGAAGATATTGCTGTACAATCCTGTCTGGTCGACTACTATAATTTTATTGACGGCATCATCTTCAATCTGAGCCAGCAGTAGCGGAACCATTATCATAGCTCCAATCAGAATGGGCGTTAAAAAAGTAAGCAGAATGAAGGACGGCTTCATTACCCGTGTGGTATATTCACGCTTTATTATTAACGAAATCTTACTCATGGTTTGTATTTTTGGAAGAAGTAACTACATCGATAAAGATATCATTCATGGTGGGAAGCAGCTCTTCAAAAACAACTACTTCGGCCTCAGCGGCTACCTGAGCCAACAATTCATTATTGGTCTGGCCGGCAACAGCTTTTAGAATATACTCAAATGAACGACTTTTGGTTTTGGAATCCAGTATTTCGACCCCCCGGGGTGCAATGGCCGAACGGGTAATGGCGCGGTAAGTGCCGGTAGCATGCGATGCCCGAATTTCTTCCACATTTCCCTGAAGCACAATGCGCGAACGATCGATTAATGAGATATTGTCGCAGAGCTCTTCTACCGACGACATATTATGCGTCGAAAAAATGATGGTTGCCCCATTCTCTTTCAGATTAAGTATTTCCCGTTTCAGCAAATCGGTATTCACCGGATCGAAACCACTAAACGGTTCATCAAAAATAAGTAATTCGGGTTTATGAAGAATAGTGGTAATAAACTGAACCTTTTGAGCCATCCCTTTCGATAACTCTTCCACTTTTTTATTCCACCAGCCCTGAATTTCGAATTTCTCGAACCAGTACTTCAGCGACTTGAGAGCATCTTGTTTCGACATACCCTTCAGTTGAGCCAGGTAAAGGGCCTGTTCGCCCACCTTCATTTTCTTGTACAAGCCCCGCTCTTCGGGCAGGTACCCAATTCGCTGAACCATAGCAGGCGTCAGTCGTTTGCCATTCAGCACTACTTCACCACTATCGGGAGCAGTGATACAATTAATGATCCGAATTAGCGTTGTCTTACCTGCTCCATTCGGGCCCAGCAGTCCATACACCGAATTATCGGGGATATCAAGGCTCACTCCGGCTAATGCCAGGTGACCAGAATACTGCTTTACAACCTCTTTTACTTCTAATAGATTTGTCATGTTTTTTATTTAATCACTAATCACTAATCAAAGTTTTCCTTCATCACAAAAACTATAATAATTGCCCCTGGCAATGATTATATGATCGAGCAAACGGATTCCGACTGCCTCGCAACCTTGTTTTATTTTTTGCGTAATTTTTTCATCTTCTTTACTCGGAAAATTTTGTCCCGATGGATGATTATGGGCCACAGCCACACATACCGACCCCCGTTCCAGAGCGCTTTTCAGCAACAAAGGTACGTCGACCACGGTGTGCTGAATGCCTCCCTGAGTGAGTTTTCGCACATCGAGCACATTATTTCCGTTATCGAGATAGGCTACCCAAAATTCCTCGTGCAGCAAATCGATCAGTAGTGGCTCGAAAACCTCCTGAAGCTCGACACTCGATGTAATCTTTGCCCGGTTCACCATCTCTCTGGTATTCCGGCGTTTACCAAATTCAAGCGAAGCAACAATACTTATTGCTTTCGCTTGGCCGATGCCTTTGTAGTCGCGACATAAATCAATTACACTCCGGCGGGCCAGCTCGTTGATGTTGTGACTACATCCCGCCATAATCCGGCGGGCCAACTCCACTGCCGATTCATTTCGGCTTCCCGACCCAATTAATATGGCCAGTAACTCCGAATCAGTAAGTGCTGAAGCTCCTTTTTGCATCATTTTTTCTCTCGGTCGGTCTTCTTCCGACCATTCACGCAAGGTGAGATGTTTTCCTTCGGTTGTCATAGTTGTACAGATAAATTTAGGTTGTTTGGATTTGGGCGCTAAATTAAGAAAAAATAATTATAAAAGACACAAGCCTTTACTTAGCTGATGTAAAAAAACAAAATTACCGCTTTGCAGCGGTATATCCAGGTTGTCTGTACCCTTTTACGGTAGTATTCTCATATATAAAATAAGAGGTAAACGACTGAAAAATCACTTTTGTATATATTAATTCAAAAGTATACCACCTTTTAATTGAAAAGTATACCAGTA
>CAZLHC010000069.1:0-14290 GCA_964559265.1 uncultured Paludibacter sp.
TTTTTTAATTTTCTCTTCTCAACGTAGTATGACAACATTAATTGTGACTGTGTTCGTGATTTGCTATATAGCAATTGCCATGGAACACAGCCTTCACGTGAACAAAACAGCACCCGCACTTATTGCCGGAGTTGTTACCTGGGCCATTTATTCGTATTTCACTCCCGACAAGGCCCTGCTCAATTTCGAACTTATTGAACACATGGGAGATATCTCCAGTATTCTTTTCTTCTTGTTCGGTGCTATGACCATCGTGGAGCTTATCGATGCTCACGACGGATTTGAACTGGTGACTGACAAAATTCAGCAGACTCAAAAGAAACGTCTCATCTGGACCATCAGCTTTCTTACCTTTTTTCTTTCGGCAATTCTGGATAACCTCACCACTACCATTGTGATGGTATCGTTGTTGCGTAAACTGATTGCCGACAAAAAAGACCGGCTGTTGTTTATCGGGATGGTGGTGATAGCGGCCAACGCGGGTGGGGTGTGGACTCCTATTGGCGACGTTACGACCACAATGTTGTGGATAGGCGGACAAATTTCGTCGGCGGCTACCATTTCCAATTTATTTCTTCCGGCTATTGCCAGCGTAACGATACCTGCACTTATTTTATCGATGCGGATGAAAGGCACGGTGAAGCGTTCGCATCAGCTTGAAAAAGAGAGTAAGTACACACCCAACAAGAAACAAAAACGCAACATGTTGGTGCTGGGGGTATTAACCCTTATTTCGGTGCCTGTATTCAAATATTTCACTCACCTCCCACCCTTCATGGGCATCTTGCTGGGGGTGGCCGTGCTGTGGGTGTATACCGATTACCTGCACCGCAAGTCGAATCCGAACGATGTGAAGAAAGTTTCGCTAATTGGCGCCATTCACCGCGTCGATTTATCGAGCATTCTTTTCTTTTTAGGGATATTGCTGGCGGTGGCGGCACTGGAGGTCTCGCATGTACTTATTGATGTATCGCGATGGCTCGAAACGGCGATTGGCAATCAACGGTTGATTACGCTTGCTATCGGTTTTCTTTCGTCGATTATCGACAACGTCCCGCTGGTGGCTGCCGCGCAGGGAATGTACGACCTTGCCAAATTCCCGATGGACAATGAGCTCTGGCAATTTTTGGCCTACTGTGCCGGTACGGGTGGTAGTATTCTCATCATCGGATCAGCTGCCGGGGTGGCTGCTATGGGCATGGAGAAAATCAATTTCTTCTGGTATATAAAGAATATAAGCTTGCTGGCTCTGCTGGGCTACCTGGCCGGCGCGGCGATTTTCGTACTGGAGCAGATGCTGTTCTGAGAAATGGCCGGCGCGGCGATTTAGGGGCAGTAGCAATAGCAGGAAGAACCTCTTCCTACTATTGCTACTGTTTTTTTAAAAATTTTCAGTATCTTTGCAGCTTTAAAAAATCTATTTAACACATGGAATTAAAGTATCGCAACAAGAATTTTTATAAGGTTTACGGATTTATTGAAGACTTCAAGACAGCCATCAATCCGGGTACATTATTAATGATTGTAGCGCTGCTCACCATGATTGTTGCCAACTCGCCGCTGAAGGAGTGGTACGAATCGATCTGGCAACTCGACTTCTTCCTGGGAGTAGGCAACTTCAACCTGTTGAGTCATCATGGGCACGCGCTGAACCTGCTGCATGTGATTAACGACGGTATTATGACCGTGTTTTTCTTCTCGGTAGGTCTGGAAATAAAACGGGAAGTGCTGGTAGGCGAACTGTCGTCGATACGGCAGGCCATGTTGCCCATTATTGCCGCTTTTGGCGGGATGATAGTTCCTGTTTTGGTGTTTTTCGCTACGGGTTCGATGCAGAATTTCAGTCCGGACGAGATGAAGGGGATGGCAATACCAATGGCCACCGACATTGCATTTTCGATCGGGATCCTCAGTTTGCTGGGCAAGCGGGTCCCCCTGAGTTTAAAGATTTTCTTGCTGGCCCTTGCCATAGTCGACGATATCGGAGGAATTTTGGTGATCGCTATTTTCTACAGCAACTTCTCGATGGAATCGTTTATCGATTTGGCGATAGCGCTGGTTTTCTTCGGAGTACTTATTGCCGGCAACCGATTACGGGTTAATAACAAACTTTTTTACTTTATCAACGGACTGGCTATCTGGTTTTTATTCTTGCAGGCCGGCATCCATCCCACCATCTCGGGAGTATTGGTAGCCTTCACGGTTCCGGCACGTCCGCAACTCGATTTAAAACGTTTTACATCAGGGTTGAAGCACGATATTGAAGTACTGGAAACCACCATCAAGGAAAAAGACGGCGAAGAAATTGTGCTCAGCAACAACCAGGTGCATTACCTGGGGCGTATTGAAGCTGCGGCCGACCATGTAATAAGTCCGCTTCAGGACATAGAAGATAACCTGCACGATGTGGTCAATTACATCATCATGCCGCTGTTTGCCTTTGCCAATGCGGGAGTGGTTTTCAACGCCACGAGTCTTAATTTGTTTGAAGGAGTTTCGTTATCGATTTTCCTGGGACTTGTTCTGGGCAAAGTGGTGGGCATTTTCTCGTTCACCTGGCTGGCGATCAAATTGCGGGTGGGACATATCCCTTCGGGCATGAAGTGGTCGAGTCTGGGTGGATTGTCGATGCTGGGCGGTGTCGGATTCACGGTGGCTTTGTTCCTGGCCGGCTTGTCGTATCCGGCAGGCAGCGAATTGCTCAACGGGGCTAAGATGGGGATTATTGTGGGATCGGTAGTTGCCGGGCTGTCAGGTTATTTTTGGTTGAAATTCAGTTTAAAGAAAAAGGAGTAGAAGTCGTAATTCGGTGAGAGATTGGCCGGCAACAGCCAGGTTCCGGAGAGCTGAGGATGGCCGGGTATCCGGGAATATTGCTGCGAAAGGTTCGCCAGGCCGCACAGTTTTACTTCCCGATAGGTTGAATTTGACTCCGCACCTGGCGTGAAATAGCCAGAAACATGTAATTTCGGGCGCCGGGCTCCATTTTATCTTTTACTTCTTCATACTTTTTAGTGGCATACTCTTTCGATTTTTCGAAGGTGATGAGCGACATTTGGTTTTGAGTCTTGCCCTGCATCGTCGAATCGAGGTGCTGGTCGGGGAAATAGTCGTCGAGGTTTACATCGCCGATCATCGAAGTTTCGAGGAAGCTCATCGCCGAGCGTCGGGAATTGGTATAGTAGCCCACGAACATATGTCCGGGAATCCGGATCAAAATGGGTTCGATATTAATAGCGCGGAGCAGGGAGGCAAACAATACGCTGCCATCGACGCAATTGATTTGGGAAGCCTGGAGAGCATCTTCGAAGGTGCGTACCCGTTGCGAAAACACCACATTGCTCGAAAGGCTGGTATTGGCCACGGAGCTATACTGAAATTTTCGTTTTTGCAACACATTCCACAACGCATACACCTGTCGGTCGACTCCTTCGGGAGTTCGGGCCTGATACCCCAGAAAGCGGCTTACGATACGGGTATCGAGTGCTTCGCGGAGCAGTTGATCGATCATGGGATGATCTTCGTTGACGTAGGCAGCAAAAAACAGCCCGGTACTTTGGTAGGTTTTGCCATTGCTGATATAGCCCAACAGGCATTCGTTGATGCTCCGTACCGAAAAGGTTCTGACGCGCTGCCCCAACTTCTTCCCATTCATCTCCACCGAAATTACGACACTGATAGGCTCGGCTTGTTTCAGTTCGCGCAGGGCTTCGTAATTCCAGATCACATCGGGGTAGATGCAATATTCCGTTTCGGGCTGTTCGAGGATAAATTCGGACACCGACCGGGAGAAGAAGCGCGTTTCGTCGATTTCGATGCGTACGCGGCTGAAGGCTTTTGCCGAACGGAGGAGGATGGGCAGGCTCGATTTTGGATTTCCGACATAGGGCGAATCGGAGGGCAGAATGATATTGGCATCGGTAGTGGCTACCGATAAGATGCTCGAGGGGAAGATGTTAGCTCCCAGCTCATCCTTTATCTCGAAACCGGGATTGAAGGAGGGCGACGAAAACCAGAAGTAGGCGGCGATGGCGATAGTCTGGATGATGAGGAGAGGCAAACACCAGCGTTTCATTAATTGTTAATTTTTAATTGTTGGGGGTAATTGTTGGGGGGTGGGGACCTTGAAAGGCATTCTCCCCGCCCCCTAACAATTAATAATTAATAATTAACCATTACAATTCAATGTCTACATCGTGCAATTCCACCCAGGGTAATCCGTGCACATTGAGCATTTCCATGAACGGATCGGGATTGAATTCTTCCACATTATACACCCCTGGTTTGCGCCATTCGCCTTTGAAGAACATCATGGCGCCAATCATGGCCGGAACTCCGGTGGTATAACTAACACCCTGTGCACCTGTTTCCCGGTAAGCTGCCTGGTGGCTGCAATTGTTGTATACATAATAGGTTTTTTCGCGGCCATCCTTGATGCCCCGGATGCGACAACCAATGGAAGTAGAGCCGGTGTAGTTCTCGCCCAGGTCGCCCGGATCGGGAAGAACGGCTTTGAGGAACTGGATAGGAACGATTTTCACGCCATTGTATTCCACCTCGTCGATACGGGCCATTCCGATATTCTGAATGACGCGCAGGTGAGTGAGGTATTCTTGTCCGAAGGTCATCCAGAAGCGGGCACGTTTGAGTGTCGGGAAATTTTTCACGAGCGATTCCAGCTCTTCATGATAAATCACGTACGATTCTTTCGGGCCGATTTCGGGATAATTGATCGGTTGATGAATTTCGTGCGGAGCCGTTTCGACCCATTTTCCATCTTCCCAATACTTACCCTTTTGAGTAACCTCGCGGATATTGATTTCGGGGTTGAAGTTGGTAGCGAAAGCCTTACCATGATCGCCGGCATTACAGTCCACGATATCGAGGTAGTGCATTTCATCAAAATGATGTTTGGCCGCATAAGCAGTGAATACGCTGGTAACGCCCGGGTCGAAGCCACAGCCGAGGATAGCGGTGAGGCCGGCCTTTTCGAACTTTTCCTTATACGCCCATTGCCAGCTGTATTCAAACTTCGCCTCATCCTTAGGCTCGTAATTAGCAGTATCGAGGTAGTTAACGCCCGCTTTAAGGCAAGCATCCATGATGGTAAGATCCTGATAAGGCAGTGCCACGTTGATGACCAGTTCGGGGCGGAACTCATAGAACAGCGCCACCAGTTCGGCCACACTATCGGCATCGACGCGAGCCGTCTGTATAGTTACGCCAGTGCGTTTTTTCACATCCGCCGCAATTACATCACATTTCGATTTCGTACGGCTGGCCAGCATAATTTCGGTAAACACCTCCGGGTTTTGGGCCACCTTGTTGGCCACCACGGTTCCGACGCCTCCGGCGCCGATGATTATAACTTTTCCCATTTCGAATAATTAATTTATGGTACAAAAATACGAAAAAAAGTGATTAGTGGGGTGTGATGAGACAATTTAATTATTTCATTGCGGGTCAAAAATTATTTAAATTTTGTATCGTTCGTTTCTGTTCAATTTTAATTCAGTATTTTTGCCTTTCTTTTTTTGAAATCCGGAATTAATTCAAGTCCGCAACAATTAATCAACATACAACATGACAAGACTTCCTGCCGAATGGGAACCACAGCGGTTCGTACAGCTTACCTGGCCACATGCAGCCACCGATTGGGCGCCAATGATCGACGAGGTGAACCGGTGTTTCGTGGAGCTGGCCCTGACAATTATTCGTTTTCAACCGTTGCTGGTGGTATGTGCCGATGCTTCTGCGGTGGAGAACTTGTTGCGCGGGGGGATGAAACAACGGAAGAAGCAGTGGGGCGACGACGGTGGAAAAGCCGGAGTGAAAGCGGCTGCAGTTGATGCGGAATCTAAGGCAACCGGCATCGACGCAGCTTTCGACGGCCTTATCCGGCTGGTGGAATTGCCCTCGAACGACACCTGGGCGCGCGATCACGGAGGCATTACGGTGCTCGAAGAGGGACGGCGGGTGATTTACGATTACGGGTTCAATGGCTGGGGACAGAAGTTCGAGGCGGGGCTCGATAATGAACTCACGGCGAAGTTACACGCAGCAGGTGTGTTGGGCGATGTTGAGTACCGCGATTGTCTCGATTTCGTGCTTGAGGGTGGCAGTCTCGGATCCGACGGCCAGGGAACCCTGCTCACCACCAGCGAGTGTTTGCTTTCGGAATTCCGCAATCCTTCGTATACCCGTGAAATGATTGAACGGCGACTGAAGGATGATTTCGGGCTGGTGCGGGTGTTGTGGCTCAACCACGGCTACCTGGAGGGCGACGATACCGACAGTCATATCGACACCCTGGCCCGGCTTTGCGATCGGGATACGATTGCGTATGTGCGTTGCGACGATCCGGTGGATGCACATTTCGATGCGCTTCAGAAAATGGAGCAGGAGCTCAGGCAATTTAAAACTTTTTCGGGCCAGCCTTACCGGCTTATTCCGCTACCCATGGCCGATGCAGCTTACGATGACGAAGGAAACCGACTTCCCGCTACCTATGCTAATTTCCTGATCCTAAATGGTGCTGTGCTGGTGCCTACCTACGGAAATCCGCTGAAAGATGAGATGGCGATCAATCAGCTTCAACTGGCTTTTCCCGATCGCGAAATAGTGGGAGTGGATTGCCGGGTACTGATTGAGCAACACGGGTCGTTGCATTGTGTAACGATGCAATATTAAAACAGGAAAAGAAGAGAAGTACAAATCATGAACAACCTGGTAGTAAAGCACTAATTCAACCCGATGAACAACCGGAATTTTTCTTTTGACCTTTTGCGCGCACTGGCCACCGTATCGGTAGTGGCGCTGCACGTAGCAGGGCCTGTGCTCTACGAATACGGATCATTGCCCGCCGGAGAATGGTGGACTGCAAATGCCATCGATAGCGCAGTGCGGTTTTCGGTGCCCATCTTCCTGATGCTTACGGGCGCCCTGCTTTTGCCAAGAATGGAGCCGGCAGGGCAATTTCTGAAGCGGAGGTTTGCGCGCCTGCTCTGGCCTTTTATCTTCTGGAGTGTTGTATACCTGGGAGTCGCAATGTATTTCAGCACTGCCGATACCGACATTGTTAGTTTTTTGGTGCGGCGGTTCAAGACGGGGGCTTCGTTTCACCTGTGGTATGTGTATATGCTGATTGGGATTTACCTCTTGATGCCGGTGCTGCAGCGGTGGGTGGCGATGGCAAGCCGACGAGATGTGGAATATTTTCTGATTCTCTGGCTGGTGGCACTTTTTGCCGCTCAACCCTACGTGGCAGCCTATCTTCCCGATTTCAACCTGATGTATTTTTCGGGATATGTTGGATATCCGGTGCTGGGCTATTACTTGAACCGTTATTTTTTGGAAAAGAAGGAGCCGCACGACACATCCACCCACAGGAAGACAGCTGCTGCAGAAACTACCAGCGAGCTTTCAGAAAGTCCGGCCATCAATCCCCGGATTACAACCGGCATTGGCCTTACATTGCTGATTTCCGGATTTCTGGTCACCTTTGTTGGCACAGGCTGGATCAGCTCGTTGCGCAATCATTTCGATCAGACTTTTTACGAATACCTGAGCTTCAATGTAATAGCGATGGCTGCGGGAGTATTTTTGCTGGTGGGACGAAAACAAGCGGGAAGGCAGCGAATGGAAACGATGAAGGGTGGCGTGGATGGGTTTACAGAGCGGCAACCGAAATGGTCGGTCGGAATACGGAGGCTGGTGGAAACCCTCAGTCGCTACAGCTACGGAATTTATCTTTCGCACCTGTTTGTGTTGAAGCTGGCAACCTTTCTGCAATGGGATTTGTTACTTAAGAAGTTATCGGGAAACCAGACAGGAGGCCTGGTTGATACAGCGATGGCATTGCACCCGGCCATCGGGATTCCGCTGCTGACGGTGGCGACCACCCTGGTGGCACTGGGGATTACGGTGGCGCTGAGTAAACTTCCCGGAGGAAAATATATTTCGGGATAAAAAATCGGGAACAAGCATATAAAGACAACAGCTCCCGGGGCAAAGAGTACGATGGCATGCGAGTTTCATACGACCGTTAAGAAAAAAATAAATATTGAATGAAAGTAGGATTAATACAACAAACGAACACCGGGAACCGGGAAGAAAACAGTGCGAAGCTGAGCCGCAACATTGCCGACCTGGCGTCGCGGGGAGCAGAACTAATTGTGTTGCAGGAGCTTCATAACGGACTTTATTTTTGTCAGACCGAGGATACGTCGGTATTCGACCAGGCAGAACCCATTCCCGGACCATCGACCGAATATTTCGGCACACTGGCCTCACAGCACCAGGTAGTTATCGTGTTGTCGTTGTTTGAGCGGCGCGCGGCGGGGCTTTATCACAACACGGCGGTGGTGCTCGAGCGCGATGGCAGCATTGCCGGGAAGTACCGCAAGATGCATATTCCGGATGATCCGGCCTATTACGAGAAATTTTATTTTACTCCCGGAGATCTTGGATTTGAGCCTATTGAGACCTCGGTGGGCCGACTGGGCGTGTTGGTATGTTGGGATCAGTGGTATCCCGAAGCTGCGCGCCTGATGGCTATGGCCGGTGCCGATGTGTTGATTTACCCTACGGCTATTGGCTGGGAGAGTACCGACACGGAAGCTGAAAAGAGCCGCCAGCAGGATGCCTGGGTGACGGTGCAACGCGGCCATGCGGTGGCCAACGGGCTGCCGGTGATTAGCTGCAACCGCACCGGGTACGAGGCTGATCCGTCGGGCGTTACCAATGGCATTCAGTTTTGGGGCCATAGTTTTGTGACTGGTCCGCAGGGCGAAATGCTGGCAACGGCTCCCGACCAGGAAGAAATCAATCTGTTGGTAGAAGTTGACTTAGCGCGGGCAGAGCAGGTGCGCCGGTGGTGGCCGTTTTTCAGAGATAGAAGAATAGATGCGTTTGGGGAGATTACGAAACGATGGAGAAATTAATTGTTAATTGTTAATTGTTAATGATTAATGATTGAGGGACGATGGCTGGCTTTTAACAACTAACAATTACATTATGATGCGGTTAGCTTTTCTTTTAGCATTAATCCCCGGTTTATTGGGAGCTGTTGAGCCGGCGGATACGATTGGGGCGGAGATTCGTACAACCCGTGCGACGGGTGTGGTGACGGAGCTGAATTTACCGGTTAACAAACTCACTTTGGCACCGGCCCTGCTGGTTCGCAAAACGCAGGCCTTGTACTGGGAAAGTGGTGTGGGGATTGATTTTACCCATAGCCGGCTGTGGGGTGAGCGACTCCATTTTAACCTGGCTTACCTCACCAGCCGATTGGGAAGCGCGATTGGTTCCAACGCCCTTAAACAGGATTATTTTCTGCTCGGAGCCGATTGGCACACCCCGATTGCCGATAAGCTAACCTGGGTGGCCGGACTTCACACGGGCTACTTTGTTGTTGATTATGAAGATGATGTATTCGCAAATCTACCGGCATCGTCGCCTTTGCTGAGCATCTCCACCGGTCTGAATTATTCTGCCGGGCCCGTGGATCTGCAATTGGTGGCAGGCTACAATTTAATTTCGGGCAACGGGGCCGATGTTCCCGGAAGCATCTTCCCGGTGTATTATCAGCTTATGGTAACGGTGCCGATTGTGAAGAAGTGAGGAAAAAAGCTGCGCGGGGGATGAGCTGACAAGCGCTGAAGACAGCGATAAGCCGGCGCGGAAATGAACTGAATTCGACACGGATGTTCGGAGGCTTGAGCTGCCGGCCATCAACATCAATCACATAAAAAAAAGAACAGTATGATACGAAAAATAATCATCTTCCTTCCCCTGCTGATGCTGGCAGCCTGCAATCCACAGCCCGACATCGACGATGCCACCATGCTGGATGGTACGCAAATCAACGATTTATCGCTCTACAATCCGGAGGATTACCTGGTTTCGCTGGCCCTACCCAACCCTACCGAAGCTCAAAAAAATACGCCGGTACTTATTGCGGCGCATGGGTATTCGGCATCGACCTTCGAGTGGGACGAACTACAGGAATTCGCGCGGCAGGACGGGTCGTTTTTGGTGTCGCAGGTATTGCTCGGCGGCCATGGTCGCGACTTTTCCGATTTCAAAGCGGCTCGCTGGCAGGACTGGCAATCGTCGATTCGCGACGAATACCGCCGGCTACGGGCAGCTGGCTTCACCAACCTATCGCTGGTGGGTTCGTCCACCGGAGCACCCTTGATTGTACATCTGTTTACCAACGGATTTTTTGAGGTAAACGGAGCACCCAACGAAGTGTTTTTGATTGATCCGATTGTAGTGTCGGGCAACAAAACGCTGGTATTGGTCGAACTTCTCGGCCCGGTGCTGGGCTACACGACCACCGATCTCGACGAAGGCGAAAAAGGAAAATGGTATGTGTACCGTCCGCAGGAAAGTCTGCGCCAGCTGATGGCGCTCATCGATCTTACCCGTAAGAATCTTGAAAAAGGAATTACGCTAACCCCGGGCACCCGGCTGAAGATTTATAAATCGGAAATCGACCGTACGGCCGACCCGGTAAGTGCGGTGATGCTTCATAAAGGTCTCCGCACAGCTACCGGTGCCAAAGTGGAAGTGGAAATGATACCTTCGGACCTGCACGTTTTCACCCGATTGAGAGGGAGAGACCGAATAACTCCCGAAAACAACGCACAGCAGCAAGCAGCATTTCATGAAATCAGGGATAGAATTGTTAATTATTAATTGTTAATTGTTAGGCTGGGGTGTTGAGCGATGAGAATTCTCAATACCCCACCCTAATAATTAATAATTAATAATTAATAATTTAAAGACTTCGCCTTTCTTCGTCGCTCGATGCAGTTGTCCTGTTGGCCCGCGTCTTGAAATTATCTTTTCCGAAGCGATAACTGAAGGTTAGATTGAGCCGGCGCGAATTCCAGTTATTCACCACCTCAATATCCACATTATCGTGGCGGGCCCGGGCACTTCCGGTATTGGTAGCAAACAAATCGCTAACAGCCAGTTTTACAGTAGCTTTCTGATCGAAAAACTTGCGTTGCACGCCCAGGTCGAGCGAGTAGCGGGGACGAACATACACATTACTAACCAGTTGCGATGAGCTATACCGACCACTTACTTCGAAATCAATATTGGCCGGAAGGTTGAAGGTGTTGCTCATAGTACCCATAAAACTGAACTTGCTCAGGTTATCGCCTTCCTCCAACGATATAGTTTTGTACATCCCGGTAGCCGTACCATTGAATCGCCACCACTTCGCAGGCTGAAACTGAAGTGTTTCCGAAAGGGTTACATCGAGCGAGCTGTTCAGATTCTCCATGGTCTGGTACACGGTGCGTTCTTCGTCGTTCTGTCGAATAATCTCCGTAAACATCCCATCGGTATAATTAAATCCTAACGCCGAAATAAGCTTGTTTTTGAATGAATGCGACAGTGAAGCAGTATGGGTAAACTGCGGCTTCAGGTGCGGGTTTCCGAGGTTGAAGGTGTAGGGGTCGACCATCCATCTGAACGGATTGAGGTGTTGGTAGTTCGGACGGCCAATGCGGTGGCTATAGCGGAAATTAAGGTTGTGTTTGTCGTTGAGTTGCTGCTGTACGAAAAACGATGGAAATAATTTCAGGTAGGATGTATCGTTCACTTCGTTAGCTGCCAGCGAATTCCCTTTCGAATAGGTATTTTCGAGACGAAGTCCCAATTGAAGGCTCGTTTTATTCAGTTGCCAGCGGGCATTTACGTAAGCCGCTAAAATATCTTCCTCGTAAATAAAATGATCGTGCTGGGTGAGCGTACCATCCATATCGATATAACTATCGGTGGTTACCGCGCTCATTTTCAGTCCCGATTCGAAACTCAGCTGTTTATTCACCGGCCACACATGGTCGAGTTTCGACGAAAAAATGCGGATATCATTTCCCTGCGAAGTAACAACCATCAGATCGTTGTTGAGATCGGTGCCATTGGAACGAAAATAGGAACCCTCCTGTGTGTTGGAACTTCCGAAGTGAAAGCGGGCATAATCAGCATCGAACAACAGCGACTGTCCCAGGGTATCGATGTCCCACTTGTAATTCAGATTATAGGTAGTATTGCTCCAGTTATTACGGCCTTCGGAATTGGTAATCAGCAGTGAATCAACTTCTTGTAGTTTATTGCGAAAATCTGTACGGTTGAGCATTCCTTCCTTGTTCGAACCCCGGTTGCCGCGCACCATCATACTCAACACCTGATTCTTAGCAATATTATAATCGGCACCGGCCTTGAAATTGTGCGAACTACCCTGGTAATCGCCTTTGTTGCGAATAAGTTGCGAAGCTCCCAGCAATTCGGCACCGGTGTAGCGGCGGATAGCATCCATGGTATTCCATCCGGCCCAGTGGTAATTGGAATAACTACCGTAGAGATTCACCTTTCCGTAATTCATATTGAGGTTGATACCGCCGTTTCCACCCGGAGGAGTAGCCCCGGAGTTGGTTAAGTTGTTGGTGGCGGCAGCAGGACCGGTACCAGCAGCACTGAAACCGGGCGCTGGCTGTGGAGGATAGGTCGTGTTGGCAGCGGCAGCAGTTTCGAAACCGGGCGCTGACTGCTGGCGATACCTGTTGCTGAGGGTGAGTCCACCATTGACGGTACCATTAAAACCCGGCGCCTTAATGTGTTTGGTTTTTATATTGATGATACCCGAGTTGCCCTCCGCATCGTAGCGAGCCGACGGATTTTCGATAATTTCGATACGCTCCACCTCTTTTCCCTGCATACTTTTGAGCCACGAAGCCAGTTGAGCCGCCGAAAGGTAAGTCGGTTTATCGTCGATAAGCACCCGCACGCCCTGCATTCCTTTCAGGGTAATATTATCGTTATTGTCGATACTTACCCCCGGAAGTTTTTGCAGAATTTCGAACACATTTTCGGAAGCTGTAGTGACCGAAGCCTCGGGATTGATCACCATTTTATCGACGGCCTGTTCCACGAACTCCTTTTTACCCACCACTTCCACCGTTTTGAGCAATTCGGTGTGTTCGTTGAGTACGATATTTCGTTCGAACACCGTCCGTTTACCATCGACCACCATCTTTTCGGTATCCACCTTTTTGTAGCCTACCATGCTCACCGACAGCACATATTCGCCTTTTTCGATGCGGGAGATAGTAAACTCGCCGGTAGCGTTACACACTTCGCCTTTTACCACTTCGCCGGTGGCCGGATTGAGGAGCACGGCGGTGGCATATTCCACCGGCTCGTTGCGTTCGTTCACCACTTTACCTTTGATGATGGCCATTTCGACCACGGGAGAAGCCAGGAGTTGGCCGGAAATCAGAATAAGCAAGAAGAAAATATTGCGGAGGGAGAAACTGGAGTTCATAGGAATAATAAGAATGAGTTTACACTGACCTGTTATTGATTGTAGCCGGTAAGAACCATACGATTATTGCTGAACACATGGAGCGGGAAGGGAGTACCCCCAATAGCAAAGAAGGCGTGGCGGGCATCGGGTGAATTCTTGCAGAGGTACATGCGGTTGGCCCTGGCGTTGATGTAGAAGAAGGAATCGGAGGGGCGGTCGAACTGATTGTCGCCGATGCGGAAACCCTTACTGGCTGTAGCAACCGGGATAGTGAAGAATTCGCGGCGCTGGAACTGGTGCAGGCAACCGATAAAGAGGAGGTGACGGCGTTTGTCTTTTCGGGTAAGTTCGGATTCCGATTTGTACACGTAAACCAGACGCGATTGGGTATCGTCCCAGAATACTACTTTTTCGAGATCGGCTTTGTCGGTAGCGTTGAGTTGGCACTGTTGAGGGCTCACCACCACGATGGTGTCGGAGTGGAAGAAGCGAACAACGGGGAGCGAAGCAGCACTGGTAGCAGTAGCAACAGCGGTGTGGGCGGCAGCAAGCGTTTCGGCAGCCATTGCCGTGTTCGAAACGAGAAGGGTAATGAACAAAGACGAAAGAATTGCGAGCGTTTTCATAACGACATTAATTTTTTTGGTTGGAGAACGACCGGCAAGGATATACCTATGGCACAGCATGCCGGTCGTCGTCCGGGGTGAATGAAATGAGAAAACCTGAAATTAACATCGATGTTTGTATCTTAGACGAAAATCAAACGCGAGCTGGATGTAGGGGCATCCTCTTTTTTGCGTTTATTATGATTTACGGCTTCGATACATGGAAATGACGAGTTGAAAAGAGAAATCTAACCTGTCAAAGTGTTAATAAAAACTATTTTTTGGCATAGAGTAGATATTGAGTGCATATGTAACTACTCAGCACCCCTCAACAAATTTTAAAAATTATTCGCCACAGCCATAA
>CAZLHC010000070.1:0-10885 GCA_964559265.1 uncultured Paludibacter sp.
AAATCGGCGGCCGAAATAGTGGATGTGCCGGGCTATGGACATCAGCTGTACAATAATGTGTCGTTGAGTCCACGGTCGGCTTCCAACCATATCATCAATGTGAATACTTCGCTGTGCGAACTGGTAAGTAATAGTTTTGCTCCTGCCGATTTGAACATCAATGTAAACGATTTTATGAGTGTGGATGCAAAGCAATTAATGCTACCCCGCAAGTCGGATGGCAGTTTGCCCGATATTACGTTTTTAAAACCGAAAGCCGGCAGTAAGCTGGTAAATACAGGTACCCGGTTGGGGTATTCATTTAGTGGCCCGGCTCCCGATTTGGGCTGTTTTGAACTGGATGAAACCACAGGTATATCGCAAGCTGATAAACCTGATTTTATAGTGAAAATATTGCCCCAATCGGTATTGGTGCAGGCGCTTTCAACCAATTATAGTACAGGTAATTTTGTAGAAGTTATTTCACTTAACGGTCAGCGAAAGTTTGTTGAATTCAGAGGCCCAACGCTCGAAATTCCGCTTTCAGAGGGTGTTTATATCCTGAGACAGCAGGGAATTTCGAAAAAAATTCAGATCTTTGGCGAAGTTTTCGGAATCTATAAAGATAAGAGCTATGCAAAAAGTTCGTTTTGGAATCATAGGAACCAATTTTATCACCGACTGGGTACTTACGGGAGCCTTTCAGGATCCGCGGTTTGAAGTAACAGCCGTTTATTCGCGTACGCAGGAAACAGCAACTCAGTTTGCTGCAAAGTATAATATTCCCCATACCTTTACTTCGCTGGAGGAGTTAGCTGGCTGCGACGAAGTAGATGCTGTATACATCGCTTCTCCCAATATTTTACATGCCGAACAAAGTATTCTGATGATGGAGCACGGGAAGCATGTGTTGTGCGAGAAGCCGCTGGCAATGAGCGTTGCTGAAGCTGAAGCTATGTTTACTGCAGCCCGCAAAGCAGGAGTAACGCTGATGGAGGCTATGAAGCCAACCCTGACTCCGAATTTCAGAGCTTTGCGCGACAATCTTCACCGGATCGGGAAAGTACGGCAGTATTTTGCAGCTTTTTGCCAGTATTCGTCGCGCTACGACCGGTTTAAAGCCGGCGAATTACTCAACGCGTTTAATCCTGCTCTGGGAAGTGGTGCATTGCGCGATATCGGAGTGTATACGCTCTATCCATTGGTTGTGTTGTTCGGAAAGCCGTTGAAGGTTCAGGCTAATTCCATTCGCATGTCGTCGGGTATCGATGGGGTAGGTTCCATTATTCTGGAATATCCTGAATTTCTGGCTACTGTGATGTATGCTAAAGTGGCCAATGCTCACTTGCCTGCTCAGATTTTGGGAGAAGAAGGTACCTTTATTATTAATAAAATAAATCACATTCAGGAAGTTCGTCTGCTTCCGCGCAAAAATTCGGCAGCCGATGCCGAAGCAAAGGCTGCCGATAGTGCCTACTCGGGAGAAATCGATTGTACACAGGCTACTCCTAACGATGAATATTATTACGAAGTTAAAGAGTTTATTGATTTAGTGGTGGAAGGCCGTCAGCAATCGGAAATCAATTCCTGGGAAAACAGCCTTACAACGCTTGAAATAATTGAATTAATTGTTAATTGTTAATTGTTGTGGGGTATGGAGAAATCTTTCAATTATGCACGCTCAAAAACTAACAATTAATAATTAACAATTAACAATTTATCAGAAGAATCATCCACCTTAAACAGCCTGGGGTACCGAAAATACTGACCGTTGACACTGCGGTGACTATGTGCTGCCATCATCAGTTTACCCTCAAACGTGCGGAACATCATCCCGTGTCCGAAATTGGGAGGGGTGATGGGCTCTTTTTCCTGGATCCAGGGACCATCGATTTTCCCGCTTTTCGAATAAGCAACTCCCTGGGTATACACATCGTACACCCAGCTGGTCCATAGCATCCCCAGTTTTCCTGTTTTTGTCCGGAACAAAAACGGACCATCGGTCACTTTATTCGGTTTATCGTTGCCGTTTTTATCTTTTTCCCTGCTCCAGGGCGAATCGCTGGCCCGGAATAATAGCTTTGCTTTTCCAACTGTTCCGCTCAAATCGGGTTTAAGGCGAATTCGTTCCATCGTTCCATTGCCATTCTGCAACCACTCATGGCAGAAAATCATATAGGGCGTACCGTCTTTTTCGACCCAAAAGGTACCATCAAGGGTTGGCATATGCGCCGGCAGGTATTCCGGATCGGCCATCGGCACATAGGGCCCGTCGGGTTTGTCGCTCACCAATACATGCGATGCCCGCCGCTCGATAACATTTCCATCTACTGTGTCGATTTTCACCTCCCGATTCGTAAAAGTGGCAAAATTATAGTATTTTCCTTTGTAGGCATGCAGTTCGGCCGCCCACACCATCGGTCGCGGACCCATCCACGATTTAGGATCCGTTTTTAAAACAGTATACGGACCGCTCCAGGTTTCCAAATCCTTGCTTTTCCAGAGTTTACCTCCCGTACCCGTCATGTAATAGGTTTTAGTGGCTTCGTCAGCCAGAATATACGGATCGCTCAACCGTATGGAATCTAATTTCAAATCGTGTCGTACACCTACGGGTGCCCGCTCGTTCCAGTGCACCTGCGGCCAACCATCGGCATCCCAGTGCATTTCCCTTACTATCAGTTTCGAAGCTCCATCTTCAGCCTTGAAATAAGCATGTGCCACCAGGTAGTCGGTGCCATCGAAGGTATAGGCTGCATTATGCCCCACGCCGGCCCACTCTTCATTGCCCTGCATCACCAGGGTTCCTCCGCCCTGTGCCATCGATACTCCGTCCTTGTCGAGGTAAGGTCCCTGCACGTTTTTCGACCGGCCTACCCGGATGTTATAATCGCTCTTTGCTTTCCGGCAGCAATAATCATATGAAGCAAATAAATAGTAATAATCGGCTTTTTTGAAAATAAACGGTGCTTCCACGGCTCCGTCACCGGGTTCGGCATCGTCGAGAAAGGGCGACCGCTGCCCTTTTACCAGCGTATGCCATTCCTGTGGTTCGGCCAGCTTCATCAGGTCGTTGGTGAGTTTTACCAGCTTTAATCCACCCCAGAACGAACCGAAGGTCATCCAGGGCGTTCCCGTTTCATCGACGATAATATTCGGATCGATAGCATTCCAGAAATCGCGATGGGCCACCGATTGCAACAGTAGTCCGTGGTCGGTCCATTCATAAGCCGGGTCGTTTCTATCCAGCGTTACATTGGAGGCATGTCCGATAGCCGAATTGTTTTTTCCAAATGTAGATATGGAATAAAAAAGATGGTACTTTCCCTGATGAAAAATAATGTCGGGAGCCCAGATATGATTTCTGAAACCTTTTATCGTTTCCTGTGCCCATGTTAAGTCGTTCTTAAATACCGGTCCTTCGTACTTCCAGTTTACCATATCGTTCGACGATAACATTGAAATTCCTCCTCCGGTGGCAAACAGGTAGTAGTTGCCTGCATGTTGTGTCATTACCGGGTCGTGAACCATCGGCAAACGTGGTTGTGCTTCAATCCAGGCTGCATTCAGCATGCAAACTACTACCAGTAGTAATGTTTGTTTCATCTGTGTATGTTTTTTTTATTGGTCAGATGTAACTTGCACATAAACATCACCTTGTGTGTCAATGTTAAGTTGCCGTGCTCGTTTCATCATTGTTCATAACTATATATACACAAAGATATAGCACTTAATGAAACAGGATAGAGACAAAAATGTAAAGTAGGAGGACAAAACAGTTATACGCTGTTGATTTGATACATCAGATTTTTAGTATCTTTGCACCGTAAAACAAACCAACATGAAGAAAAGCTTTAAAATTACTCAGGAAGATTACATCAAAGCCAACCGAAAAGCAAGCAGGGAAGCCGAGATTGAAATGCACAGCCGACCTGTTCGAATCAACAGGGTGCACAAGTCGAAAAAAGCGTACGACCGCAAAAAACAAAGGGCAGACGATAAAAAGGGTCTGCCCTTGTTGTATCCATCTGATTTAAAATCTATCCTTCGTTGATTGAACAGGTTTGCTTTTAAGAAAAAAAAAGTACTTTTGTCTGTTTTTTAAGCGAAAGTACTACTATGAACTATACTCTCCCCGGTGTGATTATGATTATTACTGCCATAGCGCTCGTGTTTATGGTAGTACACTTCTGGCATAAAAAAGATATACCGGGCGGACAGTGGTTTTTATCCATGATCGTGCTCACCTTTTTCTGGTCGGTGTTTGGTGGAGTCGAAGATATGGTGACAGGTCTGGAAGAAAAAATTCTTTTTTCGAAATTTACCTACTTATCTATTCCTTTTGTGTCGGTGGTGTGGTTTACCTTTCTTATACACTACATGGGATTATTGAAGGGCTTGAGAGGTAATCGCCTTCTGCTGTTTTGGATTATTCCTTTACTGATAATAGCTTTTGCCTGGACCAACGAATTGCATGGCTGGATGTGGCCGGAGTTCAGGCGAATCAACGACGATCCGGATTCACGCCTGTTGTACGGCACTGGTCCTGCAAAAATTCTGACGATTGTATATTCCTACCTGCTGATTCTTATATCAACCGTTCTTATCGTGTATCGGATTTTTCATTCAGAAGGGGTGATGCGCAAACAATACCAGGCATTGTTAATTGCAAGTGCCTTTCCCTGGATTGCTAATATATTATATATCACCGGCAACGCACCCGAGGGTGTCGAAATTACTCCCATTTCGTTTACTATCATGGTAGCAACTATACTCTGGAGCATGTCGCGCAACAATTTGTTCGACCTTATGCCGGTGGCCTACGATATTCTGTTTCGAAATATGAGCGACAGCGCTTTTGTGCTCGATAACTACAATCGGGTCGTCGAAATCAACGAGTCGGCTCAGCGAAACCTGCATTTGCCCCGCGAAACGATTGGAATTGAACCTCATGTTTCGCATTCGGCCTACCCCGATGTGATGTATAAGTTTATGGAAATGGGTGAAGGGCGCACTGAATACGAAATGTACGATGGTGATACAATTCGCTGGTTTGATGTGAGGGTGACCCGCCTGACCTACAAAAACGGAAAAGATGCCGGTAGGTTGTTTGTGTTGCGCGACATTAGTATTCGTAAGGAGCTGGAGGCTGAACTCACCAAGGCCAAAGTGATGGCTGAAGCAGCCAGTAAAGCTAAATCAGAATTTCTGGCTACCATGAGTCACGAAATCCGTACTCCGCTCAATGCCATAATTGGTTTTACCGATTTGCTAAAAAATACGCAACTCAACCCGGTACAGAAGGAATACGTTAATAATGCAAATGTTTCGGGACATGCATTGCTTGGAATAATCAATGATATTCTCGATTTTTCGAAAATTGAAGCCGGATTGCTTACACTCGAGGAGCTGAAAACCGACCTGGTGGAACTGCTCGGAAATTGCGTGGATATTGTGAAATACACTGCCGAAAAGAAGGGATTAACCATGTTGCTGACTATCGATCCGGCTATGCCCCGGTTTGCTTATATTGATCCGATACGGCTTCAGCAAATTCTTACCAATCTGCTGAGTAATGCGGTGAAATTTACTAAAAAAGGGGAGGTGGAATTGAAGGTGGTATATACTCCCGGCGATGCGAACAAAGCCAGCCTGCACTTTTCGGTACGCGATACGGGTATCGGGATTGCTGAAGAACAAAAATCAAAACTATTTAAAGCCTTTTCGCAAGCCGATAGTTCGACAACGCGAAAATTCGGAGGTACCGGACTTGGTCTTGTAATTTCAGATCTTATTGCCCGGGAAATGAAGAGCGAAATTAAGTTTGAAAGTAGTTATGGGGAGGGCTCTGTATTCTTTTTTGATCTTATCACTGCCATGGAAGCAGGTGAACAGTCGCTGGTGGTTGAAAAAACTCCTCAAAATATTGTACTGTCCGATCGGAAATTACGGATTCTGGTAGCCGAAGATGTGGATCTGAACATGATGATGATGCGGGCTTTGCTAACTACCATTTTGCCCGGCTGCGAAATTGTGGAAGCCGAAAACGGAGTTCAGGCTGTAAAAGCATTTATTGATACTAAACCCGACTTTGTGTTAATGGATGTGCAAATGCCCGAAATGGACGGGATAGAGGCAACCCGTGAAATTCGTTCGCTGGACTCGGGTCACACTGTGCCGGTAATTGCTCTTACTGCCGGGGTACTGCGCGAAGAACAGGAAAAATGTATAGAAGCCGGTATCAACGAAATTATGACAAAACCCCTGAATCCGGATAAGTTCAGGAGCCTGATGAAGAAGTACCTGTAGCGGGCTGTCGAAGCTGATACTGAGGTACAAGTTCACGATACCATTCTACCAGTTTGTTGTTTTCAAATATAAATAAGTAAATTTCGTCGGTGTAATTAAACCGGTACGACAGTACTTCGGTGGTTATATCGTTGTCCTGTCGTTTTTCGGCAATGGTGTAATAAGAGTCCAGAATGGCAATTACCTGCTGTTTGCTCATTCCCAGTTCGAGCTTATTCATTTTTTCGCCGGGCGACTCGATGAGCGATGCCAGCGAGATACACGAGGTAAACAGTGTTGAAACTATAAACAGAAGGATGATTAATCGGATTGGGTTGGTTTGCATAATTCTTTTTTTTTATGTTGCGCAAATTTAATTACTATTTTTCATATACCTTTGTGCCTTGTTTTTTTAGAGGGTGTTTTGTTGTCTATTTAATGATTTTTAAACAATAAGTAATGTCTAAAATGATTGCCTCCAAGGCCTGGTTCAATTATTTGTTGCTGGCTACGGGCATTATATCTATATCCTGGTCGGCAATACTGGTAAAAATTGCTGGTATCAGTGGTTTTGGTTCCGGGTTTTACCGCTTACTTTTTGGTACGCTGGCCATTTTGCCGGTTTGGTTGTACTACCGCAAGCCCCTACAAAATTGGTACGGGGTTAAGGTTGCCATTATCTGTGGAATTCTTTTTGGTTTTGATATTGCTTTGTGGAACAGCTCTATTATGCTTTCCAAGGCATCTGTTTCCACCTTACTGGCCAATCTGGCTCCGGTGTGGGTAGGGCTGGGGATGTTGCTTTTTACGCGCGACCGTCCCGGAAAGCTGTTCTGGCCCGGAACTTTTGTGGCCATGGTGGGTGTGGCGCTGGTGATTGGTATCGAAGAATTGCTCAATTTTGAATTTTCAACCGGTAACACGCTGGCAATTGGTGCCAGTATGTTTTACGGGGCTTACCTGCTCACGGTAAGGCAGGGACGAAATACCCTGGATACCCTGAGTTTTACTACTATTTCGATGATTTCAAGCACGGTGGTGTTGGGGGTTATTTCACTGGCAACGGCCACTCCGCTGGTTGGTTTTTCGGCCACTACCTGGTGGGCGCTTTTAGCATTGGGGATTGTTCCGCAGGTGGTTGGCTGGCTTACCATTAATCATGCACTGGGACATATTAAACCAACCGCAGCTTCGGTAAGTTTGCTTTCGCAAACCGTTTTTACAGCACTTTTTTCAGTACCGGTGCTGGGCGAAGTCCTAACTCCTATGGAATTAATCGGAGGAGTGGTGATTCTTGGTGGGATTTTTCTGGTTAATTTTAAATCAACTAACAAATAATTGTTAATTATTAATTATTAATTGTTGGGGTTTAGCTGGTTTTTTTACAAGGGTACGGGCTTCGTTCATCAGTGGTTTGCCTATTGTGGGTAGTAATAGTTCATAGGTGGGTTTGATGCTGTCGTAACTTGCTTTTACCCGTTTCACCGGTTCGTCCCAGGGGTGGGCTGCCAGTGCAAATCGTGAATGGTGTACCGGCATTAAACTGCGGGTATTCAGGTCGATAGCGGCTTGTACTACTTCTTCGGGCATCATGTGAATGTATTTCCAGCGCTTGTCGTACTGTCCGGCTTCCAGCAATACCAGGTCGAAGGGCCCGAACTGTCGGCCGATTTCTGCAAAGTGCTGGTCGTAACCACCATCGCCACCTATAAATATAGTTTTGGTGGGCGTTTGTAGCACAAACGATACCCAGAGTGTTCCGTTTCGCTTTAGTCCGCGCCCCGAAAAATGCCGGGCTGTAGTGGCATGAAAGTGTATATTGTTGTCGAATTTAAGCGAATCTTTCCAGTCGAATTCATTGATTTTTGCGGCCTCTACTCCCCAGTATTCCAGGTGAGCTCCCACCCCCAAACCGGTTACTACCTGCCTTACCCGCGGATGTATTTTTTTCAGGGTTCGCATATCCAGGTGATCCCAATGATCGTGGGTGATCACCAGGTAATCGATCTCCGGAATATCGTCGGGGGTATAAATGCTGGTGCCATCGAAAGCTTTAATAATCCAGGGGAAAGGCGATGCATAATTGCTCAGCACCGGATCTACCAATATCTTTTTCCCATCCACCTGCATGAAATACGACGAGTGCCCCATCCAGATCAAATAGTCTTGTTGGGGATTCAGGCTTTTTAAGTCGGTTTTCTCAACGGGCATGGCCTGTTCGGGACGCAACCGCTCCGGTTTGCTGAACAGCATTTTGTAAAAAGTGGTAAATGCATTGTCGTTGGAAGTAAACGACTGGGTTTCGCTGAGGTTCCGAAATGCTCCATCTTTGTAGTTGGGCGTTGCTTCGATGCGTCGGAGACGTTCGCCCGTAGCACTTCGGCCAAATTGGGGAAGATTCAGAATAATGAAGGTAATTACTACCAGGGTAACAATGATAAGGGTAATGATCCACATCGTTTTTTTAAGCATATTTTTTATGATTTCAACTGCCACGATTAACAGTGTTAACTTAAAATAGTTCAGTTTGTTTTGTATTTTTGCAGGGATTAAACTGAACGTTTTCATTCTTCAGGTGTATAATCCAACAAATACATTAATTTTGTTGGATTATGAAACGATTCTTGCTTGCTTTTTTTTGTTGTACTTCGCTGGCGGCTCAGCAGCCTGCCTTTGTGCATCCTGTTACCCGCGTTAGTCATAATTACGAATGGTACGAACAACAGGCGAAGGCCTGGCGCAGTGAAATTGATAAGGGTACTGCCGACCCTTCGGCCTGGATTCATTGGTTCAGGGCTAACCGCTATGCTGCAATGGCTAATCCTGAAAAGTGGTCGGCGCAAACGGGTTCTTATTTTCTGAAGGAAAAACAGTTGGTTCAGCTTGCCGCCGAACGGATTCCCGATTCGTTTGAATACTATTTTATAAAGGCATACCACGAGAAAACCTATACCGATGAAGGGAGTAAAAGTCTTAAAAAAGCCCTGCAACTGCAACCCGATAATCCGGTTTTGCTGCCCGACCTGGTGGTGATGTATCAGTTCGAAAACGATTCGGTAGCTTTGGCTGAGGCCTGCCGGAGGTGGTACGATAGCAACGAGATGCCGCAGGAATTCATGATGAATGCCTATAATAACCTGGTGAGCCTGGAGCCTAATTCGGTGCTGGTGGTTACCGGCGACAACGATACTTACCCTTACTGGATTTTGCAGGAGGTGAAGAATATCCGGCGCGATGTGCTGGTGCTCAATGCTTCAATGGCTGTACTCGAGGGGTATCGAAACCGCGTTTTTGCGGAGATGGGATTACCTGCTCTTAAGGTAGAAGGTGACAATGTGGAGTTGTCCGACCTCTTTCGGCACCTGGTGCAGTTTTCGGTGCGCCGACCCTTGTATGTTTCGGCTTTCGCGGTCTCCGGTATGTACGAAGCGTACAAGGATAAGATGTATTTTGTGGGACTTGCCTACAAGTACAGCCCTAAACCCTTTGATAACATGGCGGTGTTGCGTTCGAACGTCGAAAATCTGTACCTGCTCGATTTTCTGAAAGAAAGTTTTTATGCCAGCTATGCTCAATCGTCGGTCGACATGCTGAAATCGGGCTACTTTATGGTGTTTATGAAATTGTACGAGAGTTTCAGGGCAAAGGGCGATAGGGTGAATGCCGATAAGTATAAAATGCGTGCTAAGGAATTGGCGCTGAAAGTAAATAAAGCGGAATGGGTGAAATACCTGGAAAAATAGGGGAGATGTTGCCTGACCGAAATCAGCTCAACCGCTTGTCGGATGAAGAACTAATGGGTCTGCTTGCCGGGGGTGAGCAGACCGCTTTCGACGAATTGTATCATCGCTACGCTACTCCTGTGTTGAACTTCTTTTACCGGATGCTGAACCACGACCGTGAGCGTGCGGAGGATTTATTGCACGATATCTTTCTGGTAGTGATCGAACAACCCGAACGGTTCGATAGCAGCCGGCGGTTTTCGACCTGGTTGTATACCCTGGCTACCAACAAAGTGAAAAACGAATACCGTAGCCGGCAGGTGCGGTCGGTTGTGGTTGCGCTCGACGAAAACCACGACATTCCGTTTCACGACGATACCGATAGCGAAGCCTTTTACGCCCGGCTGCAACAGGAGTTGGAAAAGCTCGACCCTGAATCGCAGTTGCTGTTTCGACTGCGGTTTACCGAAGAACTGAGTGTGAAGCAAATTGCCGAACATATTCAATGCAAAGAAGGAACCGTAAAATCGCGCCTGCATACCTTAAGCCATAAACTGGCCCGGAAATTAATTCATTATAAACCAGAATTGAAGTAAAACAATAATTACCCTATGAATACACCTCTAGAAGACTGGCCACTGACCCACGATTTCGACGACCTCCCCGGTGCCGGACAGCAACAAGTGCGCGATACGATGGGAGAAGAAAGCTACCGGGCACAGCGCGAACTCCACCGGCAATTTTCGCGGCCGGCAGCAGCTCCTGTAGAGCCCCTGAAAGCCACGAAAGAAAAGCTGGATGCAGCCTTTAAGGCGCGGTATACTAACCTGGCAGGCCGCAATGCCGTTGATCCTTTGCAAAATCACAGTTCACCGGCAGCTCATAATGCCGCTGAT
>CAZLHC010000070.1:10985-14251 GCA_964559265.1 uncultured Paludibacter sp.
GCAAAATCACAGTTCACCGGCAGCTCATAATGCCGCTGATGCTTCGCAAAATCACAGATCACCGGCAGCCCGTTCGCAATCTTCTGCTTCGGCACATCGCAACAGCACACGGCCGACAATTTTCCGCTGGCGCACGATGCAGGTAGCAGCCGCATCACTGGTACTACTGGCCATGGGCTATAGCCTCAGTTTCGTGTTTACTCCCACTCCCGAATCTACCCCGGCAGTTCGCGAAGTCATCCGCTACGTCGACCGCCCGGTGCGCGAAGTAGAATACCGCACGGTATACGTCGATCGTCCGGTAAAAGTATACGTAAAACTACCAGCAATTGATACTCTGCCTGTAGAAACTGATGATAATCCGGCGGTTAATGAAAGTCAGGGAGTTAGTTTGGCAGGAGATACCGTGATGCAGGCGTTGATGGTGACCTTGAATTGAATAAACTTTTCATCGTGCCGGTTGTTACACTGTGTCAATTACTAAATTACAAAAGAATATGAAAGTTGAAATTTGGAGCGATGTAATCTGTCCGTTTTGCTACATCGGAAAACATAATTTTGAAAAGGCATTGGCTCAGTTTGCCGACAAAGATAAAGTAGAAGTAATCTGGAAAAGTTTTCAGCTCGACTCGTCGATGCCCGATGTTGCGAACGAATCGTATGAACAATACCTGGTGAAACGAAAGGGCTTGAGCGTTGAAAAAGTGAGGGCGATGTTGCACAATGTAACTCAAATGGCCAGTCAGTCAGGATTGGAATACCACCTCGATCGGTCGGTGATGGTGAATTCGCTCCATGCGCATCGATTGATACAGTATGCTAAGCTCCATCAGAAAGGCGATGAAGCAGAAGAACGATTGTTTGAGGCTTTTTTTACCCGGGGCGAAAACATTGCGGATCCTTCAACGCTCATTTCCATAGCTGTTGAAATCGGTTTGGATGAAGCTGCTGTGCAGGATGCACTAAGCAACCAGCAGTATTCATTCGAAGTAAATCGCGATATTCAGGAGGCTCGTGCGATAGGAGTAAGTGGAGTGCCGTTTTTTGTATTTAACCGCAAGTATGCCATTTCGGGTGCGCAACCCCCGCAGGTTATTCTCGAAACATTGCAAAAGTCGTACAGCGAATGGCAGCCTGTGTCGATAGTTGAAGTGCAGGACGGGCAAAGTTGTGGAGTGGATGGACGGTGTGAGTAACTACATCCTAGGATTTCACCACTATCTCCCAATAATTAATCTTAAATCAAAAAAAACAAAAGCATAAAAAGATGACCCCAAATTAAAGGCTGAAAATTACTTTCTTAGGTGGCTTTCCGAACAAATCACTGTTCGACTACATTCAGACATCTACATCTCTGATGATGGATTGGATCTTTTAGGAGATCTTGAATTTGAAGACGAATAAACGAAAAAAAACAATTAAAATGAACAGCAACAATCTAATAGAAGAATTGCTAAACTCTCTGTCTCCCGAAGAATCGTTGAGAATTGAGAATAGAATGCTTATGGCTGCTAAACTAGATGAAGCTATAAAGGCAAAAGGATGGAAAAAAAAGACCTCATAAAGGCATTGGGAAAAACAAATCAATCTGAAGTAACTAAATGGTTAAGTGGTACACATAACTTTACAGTAGACTTATTAACCGATTTAGGGCGAGTCCTTGAGGTTAATTTTCTCAATTTAGAAAAGTGAGTTATAAGTTTGACATGGATGACTGTCGATTAGTATTTTATTGGAAATTATTTTCAACAGTTGTAGATAATTATTTTTATAATGTAAAATAATTGACCAGGAGCATGTACAAATAATGTCGTCTACTTTTTAAATGTATAGTTAAGTCTGATTTCCAATTGAGGCAAAATTTCAATTGGCCATGAACTATAATTATCTCCGTTTTTAGTTCTGTCTCCTGATGCCTGAATTTCCATACTACTTTCTAAATACAATTTATCAGATAAAGCAAACCTGTATCCGGTTGAAATTCCTGCGCTGTATAATATAATGAGTTGTTCTGTAATCCAGTCTGGCTTTTCATAACGGATTGTTGGACCGTATAACATAGCAACCTGTGGAAAATTAATTTCAAGAGGTAGGGATAGAAACCAACCTGAATTTAATTTTAACTTTCCGGCATGTGCCCTCTTTTGAAAATTCCAGTACCAGCGTGGTTCCGCACCAATGTTGAATCCAAAGGAACAAAATGCAACTTTATAGTCGGTTTTCCTACTCGGATCCGTTTCAAAATTAATGGTTGTGTCTTCGTAAAATACCCCCGGTCTTATGTTTATACCTGCCTTTAATAGGAGTGTCGAAGATGAGCTTAAGGCTTTTTCATTTACATAATTGAAATGTAACGGAGCTCCAATACTTGAATAGGGTTCATAGTATGGTGCATAAGGTAGCTCTATTTTCAATTCGACTCCCTTTAACGAATTCACGTTAAATACAGTAGAGTCAGATGCTTTCAGTTCTTTCTGAGCCATGATTTGTAAACAGACTAAAATAGTAATGCATAAGGTCAATGTAAATTTCAACATAAATTATCATTTTATAGTGTTCTATCTATTATTATATCGTACTTTTCTAAAAGTCCCGAAATTCCATGAATAGAAAATTTAGCTTTCTTAATTCGGTTAATTTCAGGGTCGATTATATAATTATATGAAGTGCGAAAATCTGCCTTTTCAATTACAGTATTGTCAAATATTGCTCTTGTGAGGTCGCAATTATTAAATAGTGAATCAGTCAGGTCGCACTCAGTAAAGTCAACTTCCTGTAATTTAGTGTTTTTGAAAATTGTCTTTCTGATTTTTGTCTTGTAAAAGGTAGAGTGATTTAATATGCAATTTTCAAAACTGAATGAAAGCCCGAATTCGTTACAGCTGTCAAAATGCAACCCCAACATCTTACAATCCTTAAATATTATGTCACGAAATGCTGTCTTTGATAATTTCACCAAACTCAAATTACAAGCTAAAAATTCGCAATCAGTGAACTTAAAATCAGATAAATCACCATCTGAAAAATCGCAATTGATAAAACGACAATTCTCATATTCGCCCTTTATCAGTATATTGTCCTTGATGTTTATTTTGTTATAGGTTTTTTCTTCTATGTATGCTTGTTTCATTTTCTGTTACTGGCGTTTTTAGTTTTAAAATATTACTTCCTCAACTTCTTAATGTCCTCTTCAATTTCTTTCAGGCTTTGTTCCTTTTCTATCGCTTGTTGAGCTATCTTGTATTTCTCATATTCCTCATTCGATT
>CAZLHC010000071.1:0-12898 GCA_964559265.1 uncultured Paludibacter sp.
GTTCGCATTGAAAGTAAAGAAGGAAAAGGAAGCTACAAAGTCGTTTTATAAGCAACAACATCTGATTTATTCCTTCCGGCCGACATTCCATTCAGCATATCCGGCCCCAATATTTCACCACCCTTAGAAAGTTATTCGAACGACCCGACGATGACCCTCTTTAAAGACAATACACTCGTTTTGACTGAGATTAAAAAAGGTAATCATCAGGCGTTCGAATATCTTTTTAAAGGATACTTCCCCCGTCTGCTGGGCTATGCCTTGCGTTTTATTCCCGACGAAGAGCAAGCACGCGACCTGGTGCAAGAATGTTTCGCCACACTTTGGGAAAAACGCGTATTGATAGTTCCCGGCTCACTCTGCTCCCTACTCTTTACCATGGTGCGCAATAGCTGCCTCAATCATCTGAAACACCAGCAGGTAGTAAAAAAACAACAACTCACCTACCTTGAAAACCAGCAGGGCGAGGAACAACTCTTTTATGCCGATATGATGCAACACACCGATTGCCAGCTACTGCTCCACGAACTACAAGAGCAAATCGACCGTGTGGTCGAATCCTTGCCCGAACGCTGCCGCGAGGTATTCCTGCTCAGCAGACAAGAAGGACTCAAAAACCGCGAAATAGCCGAAAAATTAAACATCTCAACGACCGCCGTCGAGAAACACATCGCCAAAGCCCTCGCCCGTTTTCAGCATCATCCTTTCTTTTAATTTAAAATTCCGTCACATCGGGGTTGGGTTTTTCTTCGGTCGGTTGTTATCTCTTATAACCAACTAATCGTACGAAAAACACATGAACCCCACCGAAGAGCTAAAACAACTGGCCTTCCAGTATTTTAAGGGAAGTCTCGCGGCCGAAAACGAAGCTACCCTCTTCCGCTATATACAAGATAGCAAGGCTAACCTGGCCCAATTCCGGGTATGGGAACAAGAATGGATAGAGCAGGCACAAACCGATTCCGACATCGATACTGAGTGGAAGAAGTTTACCACGCGGCAACCACTTTGCAACGAAATGCCCACGCGACACAAAACACTGCTCCCCAGCTGGTGGAAAAAAGCCATTGCCGTAGCCGCGCTGGTTGCAGGCGTGATTGTCGCCACCCTTTTCGTCGACAACCAGGTGAAACAAATCACGACACCTGCCTTAGTGTCGGTTGAAGCTCCGTACGGCGAGAAAAGCAAAATTACCCTGTCCGATGGCACCGTGGTGTGGCTGAACTCTGGATCGAAGCTCACCTATGCGGCCATCCCCGAAGGCAATCGACATGAAGTGATCCTTACCGGTGAAGGCTATTTTGAGGTCAGCAAAAACAAAGCACGTACCTTCGTAGTAAAAACCCAAACCTACGCCATTGAGGTAATAGGTACAAAATTCAACGTCACCGCCTACCCCGACGACCGTTTTACTACCACTACACTGATAGAAGGAAAAATCAACCTACTACACGAAGGCAGAAAAAATGCATTACACCCCGGCCAGTCGGTAGCCTACGACACCCGCACCCGGCAGTTTGAGAAAGCCGACATATCGTTACAGGCCGCCAATGCCTGGATTCACAACGACATTATTTATGACAACATTACACTACGCGAGCTCAGCGTGAAGCTATCGCGGCAGTACAATGTAGCCATCCAGCTCGAATCCGACGAGTTAGGCGATAAGAAATTTAATATCGCCCTGCGCAACGACGAATCACTTACCGAGGTGATGCACGCCATCGAGAAAGTAATGAACGTAGAAGTCAATTCGATAGGAAACAATTACTATCTCCGAAAAAAACAATAAAAACATAATACGTATTACCCATGAAAAATCACCCACTGCTACCCTGGCTGTTGTGCTTCCTATTGAGTATTAGCTCCACGTTGTATGCACAGAAAGTGACAAAAAACTTCCAGGGAGAGCCCCTTACTTCCGTATTAAAAGAAGTAGAAAAACAAACCGGCTACTCCATTATTTACCAAACAGCAGAAGTAAACGAAGTAAAGTTAATTACAGCATCATTTACCAACGCCAGCGTAGAGACTGTTCTTAACCGCATTTTGGATGCTTCTCTTACTTTTTCGATCGACAATAAGATGATTGTGCTGTATCAGAAAGGTAAAGAAGCTCCCAAAAAAGCCAGCATTACCGCTGCAATGAGCACCCGCAATATTACCGGCTCTGTAACCGACCGCACAGGCGAACCACTTATTGGAGTTACAGTAAAGGTGATAGGCACCACCGAGGGCACCATCACTAATTTCGACGGAGAATTTACGTTGAACCAGGTTGCCGATAATGCTATGATAGAAATAAGCTATGTAGGAATGGAAACACAAACCATTCTCTTGGCTGGTCGCAGCAAGTTAGAAGTAAAGATGATCGATGCCACCGAGCAATTGCAGGAAGTGATAGTTACGGCCATGGGAATCGAACGAAAAGCGGAATCGCTCACCTACGCCACGCATAGAATCAACAACAACGAACTGACCCGTGCCAAGGATGTAAATTTCGTTAACTCACTTCAAGGAAAAAGTGCCGGTCTAACCATCACCCCGAATGCGTCAGGTGCCGGTGGTGGCGCATCGAAAATTGTACTGCGTGGACAAAGCTCGATTATGGGAAATAACCAGCCCCTGATTGTGCTCGATGGGATCCCACTTTCGAACGGGATGTCGGAACAAACCAGCGACCTGCTCACGGGAACTGCCCGTGATGGGGGCGACCTCTTATCCACCATCAACCCCGACAATATTGCCAACATTTCAATACTCAAGGGCCCGAATGCTGCGGCCCTCTATGGTAGCGCTGCCAACAACGGGGTGATCCTCATCACCACAAAAAGCGGTCGCGATGGTAATGTACGCATCGATGTGTCGAGCAATATGACCATTGAAACACCACTGGTGTATCCACGCCAACAAACTGAATATGGAATGCCCATCAATGGCACCACCATCGACTACAATGGTTGGGGAAAAAAAATCGCCAACCTTACCGACGATGAACTTGCGATGTTTCCTTACCTCACCCGTAATCCACGAAACAATGTGACCGACTTCTTCAAACCGGGGCAAACCTACAACAACTCCATCGCGCTCAATGGTGGCAATGAACAGGCCAACACCTATTTCTCGTACGGCAATACGATACAGAAAGGATTAATTGATAAGAATACCTTCGAGCGGCACAACTTCTTACTAAAGGAAAGCTTCTCACTATACGACAAGCGCCTGAAACTCGACTTCACTCTCAATTATGTAAATCAGACCACTAATAACCGCCCTGTGATAGGAAAAGCCAAAGGCGTATTGCCGGGCTTATACCGCACACCCGCCGTGGTGGATATGCGCTACTTCGATCAAAACCGCACCGTGGTAGCCGATGCGAACCACAACCTGGTGACTATGAAGGGCGGCAACCGGAATCTCATTGGCGTGCCGGTGCAGAACTTCCCCTGGCTGGCCAACGATAGCTGGATGAACAACCCCTACTTCATGCTCGATGCCATCCGCGACGAAGCCATCCGTGAACGCATCATGGTTTCGGCCACTGCCCGCTACGACATCCTGAAAACTCTGAATGCACAAGCCCGCTTCAGCTTCGATAAAACCAACGACCAGGGCACTATTACCGAAATGGCATCGGTAAAACGCGATAAAGACCAAACCATAGGAGGTTCGTACTGGGGAAGCCGTAATTCCAATAAAGAAATCTATTCCGACTACCTGCTCACCCACACCAACGAAATCGATGGCATCAGCTACAATGCCACGGTAGGTACCAGCTTCAAGCGCCTCAACTACCGCTCGCTGTATATGTACAAAAACAACGACAGTACTTTTGTGAAACCCAACGTGGCCTGGCCTATCGAAGGCGCCAACCAATCGCAGAACCTGCTCACACACGGCTTGCTGGGAGGAGCAGATAGTAACAACCAGAAAAACTGGGAAGCCGCCATTTTCGCTACCGGTCAGCTCGGACTTTTCGGCAAAGGCTATATCGACTTCAGTATTCGCAACGACTGGGCAAAAGCATTTCAGCAATTTGCAACCCCGGGAAAATACAAAAGCTTCCCCTATTATTCGGTGGGCGGCAATCTACTATTAAAAGAACTACTACCCACCACCTTTGCAAAAGCCGATGCTCTGAAATTCCGAGCATCCTATAGTGTGGTGGGTAACTCGGTACCCAACCGCCTCTATGCCGCCCGCTACTTCAACCCCCTGACCGGCGAAGTAGGAGCACGCATGGCAACTTTCGATAATCCCCGCCCGGAAACTACCGAAAGTGTTGAACTCGGGCTCGATGGTATCCTGCTCGACAACCGGCTCGACTTCGACATCACCCTCTACCAGGCCGTAATGGAAAATCAATTTATGGAAATTAGCACCTCCACCGGACTGCGCAAACCCGTAAACTCCGGCAAAGTGCGCAACCGTGGGATTGAGTTTGCCTCGAACTACAACTGGAACATCACACGCAACCTGCGTTGGACAACCGGACTAACCTTCTCGTTCAACGACAACACCATACTCGAAACCTATACCGCCACCGATGGCACCCGGGTTGAAATTTTCGTGGGCCCCCAAAGCCTCGGCATCCAGTCGAAATACCTGGTAGGTGGCTCCTATGGCGATATGTACGGTCGCTCGTTCCGCTACAACAAAGAAGGCACCCAAATCGAGATTAATGCCGATGGAAAACCCCAAATCAACCCTACCTACGACCGATTCCTGGGCAATACCACCGCCAAGTATAATTTTGGGTGGAACAATACTGTTGTATATAACAATCTATCGCTCTATGTGCTACTCGATGGAAAAATAGGAGGTAAAATAATCTCTCTCACGGAAGCTGAATATGATCAATACGGCCTGTCGCAACGCTCAGCCGATGCCCGTAACACCAACGGCGGCATGGTAACCCTGCCCGACGGGCAACAAGTCACCGCGCGCAACTACTACGAAGCCACCGGCGAAAGTCAGTACAATTGCGTATACGACGCTACCAACCTGCGTATCCGTGAATTCTCGGTTGGGTATACTTTCGCTAATCTCTTTGGAGTATCGAAAAACCTTACCCTCTCGGCCATCGCCCGTAACCTGGGCTTCCTTTACAAGACATCACCTGTCGATCCCGACATCTCGGTATCGGCCGCCAATGGCGTAGGGGGTATCGAATCGTTCTCTCTGCCCACTACCCGCAGCTTCGGTTTAAACATTAAGGTAACATTCTAATATATATATTATCGCCATGAGAAAAATATTCATTCCCATCTTCGCAACGATGCTCACCCTGACACTTCTTCCGGGCTTTATCGCCTGTGGTCCGGCTATGGACGAATTACCCTGGGAGGTAATCGACGAAGATGAAAAAGACGGTCCCGATGAAGGATTTAATTACGCCGATGTGGAAACCTCCACCCTTGAAGGCAACCTGCTATCGGCCATGCCCCTGCTGCTCAACTATGCACCACATAAATACCAATACCAGCAGGCCAACAGCATCGATGTGTATGCCGGATACTTTACCGTTAGCAACAGTGCCTTTCAGTATGGAGGACCACTGCCCTACACCTATTCATATCCCAATCCCTACATCACAGGGGCGCTGGGCGAAAGCACAACCCTCTATTCCTTGCTCTACGCGGCCTATCATTATGCCGACAACGAAAAACATAAGCTGCCCGAATGGAAAGCAATAGCCCGGATTATGTATGCCTACAGCATGCATGAACTGGTAGATGCCTTCGGAGTGATGGCTTATAACGATTACCGCGCTCAAAAAGTTACCCCACCCCTCACCTACCAGTCGGGACGCGAATGTTACGAGCTCATCCTGAGTGACCTCGACGAAGCCATCGCCACCTTAAAAGAACGTAAACCAAGTAGCGAAGCCCTCAAACGCATCGAAGGCGTAGTGGGAGGCTATTCCAACCTCACCTGGCAAAACTGGGTGAAGTTTGCCAACTCCATCCGCCTGCGACTGGCGCTCAACATGGTGAAGGCCGATCCCGAATGGGCCCGAACAGTAGCCGAATCGGCCGTGAACGACGGGATTGGAGTGATAACCGAAGACTTTGGTTATCCGAAAATTGAAAATGCACAACACCCGCTCTATATGATTAGTACCATCTGGAACGACAGCCGCCTGGGCGCTTCGCTGGAGAACATCCTGAAACGCTACCAGAGTCCGCTGCTCGAAAAATGGTTCGATAAAAATCCCAACGCCATCCGCTCCAAGTCGGGCGGAACCTTGATGCTCAATCCCAAAAAAGACTGGGTAGGCATTCGCCAGGGCGTGCAAATGTATCCCAACTCGGGGAATACCGCCGGCTACGGAGCTTTCTCGGCCTTCCGCGACCAATACATGACACGCACCTATTTCAAAGTAGCCGAAACGCACTTCCTTCGCTCAGAAGGCGCCCTGCGCGGGTGGAACATGGGTGGTAGCGCGCAGCAATTCTACGAAACGGGTATCCAACAAGCTTTTATCGACAACCAGGTAGAAGGCTACGAAAGCTATATCGAACAAGAATCGGTACTGGATATCGATTATGAAGATTACTTCGTTCCTGAATTTGGCATCAAAGGTCGCGTAACCGTGGGCGTGAAGTGGAACGACGAGGATAGCCCCGAGGTGAAACTCGAAAAAATCATCACCCAGAAATACATCGCTAACTTCCCCATGGGCGCTGAAGCATGGACCACCTTTCGTCGCACCGGCTACCCTCGCTTGTTTCCCGTGCCCGAAAAGTACAAGTGGAGCTACGACAATTCCTTCGATGTGGAACTGCAAATTCGCCGCTTGCCCTTCAACGAACAAACCGAAACCGACCGCCTGAACGTTACCTACGTAGAGCAGGCCCTGGGCGGAACCAATGCTGCTGGCACCCGAGTGTGGTGGGATGTACCTACCGAAGAACGCGACGAAGAAGGACGGATTATCCCCAAGAACTTTTAAAATTTACCATCCATGAAACAGATAGTTATTGTACTTATAAGCCTTATGTTTATCAATTTCGCATTTTGGAGCTGCGACGATGAACCAGGCACCTACCTCACCCTCAATGTGGTGGAAAAAACCCTTAGTCCACGCGACACCTTCGCTTTTGTACTTAAAGTGCAAGGCTTCGAACCTGCCGCAGGCGAAACCATCGCCTGGTCGCTCCTCAATAGCGAGCCCACCGTGGCCGGTACCGAAGTAGCCTCTATCAGTCCCAAAGGTTTACTAACTGCCAACGCACTCGGATCGGTAACCGTAAAAGCCTCCATTGGCGGCCGCTACGCCCTGGCTCACGTGGATGTAGTGGAGCGATCACCCGCTCCCGAGGGCGATATGAGTTTCGGAGTAAGCGACCATTACATGGGCATCATAGGACTACTTCCCGATACGCTCGAACTTACCGTGAAAGCAACTGTGCTTGAGCTCTACGAGCTAAAACTGAGCTCCGGCAATAACGACATCGTGCGCGCCGAACTGTTGCCCGACACGGCAGCAAGCACGGGCGACATCTATCTGACACGTAAAGTATTGCTGCAACGCGGAGGAACAGAAGGAACTGCTACGGTAAGCGTCAATGCAGGCGGAACTTCCGTGAGCGTGAACGTGCACGTGGGGGTGAAAGCCTTTCTCTCGTTCGATCGCATCGTTACCGGTCTGGGAGGCACTCCATCACTGGTCACCCTCAACCCCTACACTTTCTACATCGGAGCCAGGGATACTATACTTATTTATTATGTTGCCGAACCCGACGACCCCGAACACCTGGCTCAACTACGCATGCAAGTAGCCTCAAAAGGCGATGGCGTATTGGCCGTGAAAGAAATTAAACGAAATTCCGGCTACTACTCCATTGTAGTTGAAAGTGGGCAACTGAAAGGAAATCAACAACTCACCTTTACCCTCGATGGCAATAAACTGATAGCCGATTGTACAGTGATGGACCGCAACGATGTGACCGTAAATTCGGTAACCGTACAAGCAGCCTATAAAAACATCACCACCACCCTACGCGGCCTGGCCCTGGGTGAAAGCGTGAAGGTAGTTCCCCTGGCTGCACTGGTACACTGGCCCGTGGTATGGAAAAGCTCCAACACCTCAATCGCCACCGTGAATGCTTCCGGCGATGTAAGCATCCACAAACCCGGAACTGTCATTCTCACCGCTATTTCAAAAGATAAAACAGACCAGCTCACTATCAAGGCTCAATTGGCGCTGGAAGCAATTTCCTTCAACCCGGGACTGACTACTACCCTGGCCGAAAGCGAAACCACTACCTGGACAGCCAACCTTACGGCCAACTACACTACCGAAACGGTAACACGCAGCTGGAAATCGTCGAACCCGGCCGTGGCAACTGTCGATAACAAGGGAAACATCACCGCCCTGAACGAAGGCTCCACTGAAATCTCAGTGTCGGCAACCGACGACCTGGGCACCACCAAGGAAGCCCGACAACTCCTTACAGTGACCGCGGTAAATATCGGCTCGCTCAACTTCGACGTTACACCCCACCAGTACTATGCCGATGTAGCTGTAGATGGGCCCCTCAACGGAATCAGCATCGATGTATTTACGCCCGACTTCTCGAACAATTATCAATTCCGGCTCTATAAAGCCCACGAGGGCGTCAGCTTCGACCTGTCGGGAACCACCACCTACACAGTGGGCACCGACATCCACCTGGAATCGAACCTTGTGTACCTCGACAATAACGAAAGCGCTACGCTGCTTGCCGGCAGTAAACTCATCATCAACAAAGGCACCATTACCTTCGATATGAGCGCACGCCGCGGAACTAAAACCTTTACCGTAAAGGGAACTGTCACAAAACACCAATAATTTATTACGATAATTAAATTTCAACACCATGAAAAAAATCAATCATTTCCTGCTTTTGTTGCCCTTCTTGTTAGTGGCAACCGGTATGATGGCTCAGATCCCCAATCATGAGCAGTACATCAAGTTTATGCCCGATGGAAAAAACTTCCACACGGCATATGCAACCTGGACACCCGGCTCAGCTCTTTTCCCGGAAGCAGCCGAAGATGAAGAGTTCTTTATCTCCCGCGTAAAACCTAAAACCCGATTCACGAACCCTGCTACCCAGGTGAATCCGGAATTGAACAGCGAACGGAAACTCCTCTGGTGGTGTCCAGTGGGTATTGCCGATGGAGGCAACTGGAACGCGATCCCTTCCTACCATTTCGACTCCGAAGTATTCAGTATGTGGAGTTATATGGATATCTGGGGCAACTGGACGGCTCCCTTTATTCGCATGCCGGCGGCATTTGCCGATGTATGCCATAAAAACGGGGTAAAAACATCGACCCTGGCCTCCATTCCCTGGGCTGCGCGCGTTAATGCTACCGATGTGCCCCACGGTGCGAACATGAAAGCCATGATCGATGGAGGTCCGGATAAACTACTTCGCTTCCTCCGCCACTACGGAATCGATGGTATTGGTTATAACTCCGAATTCTCCTTCGGCACCGGCATTACGGCCGATCAACTGAAAGGTCTGCTCGCAGGAACCTTTGCTAAAAAAGATGAAATGGAATGGCCCACCTTTACCAATGCCTGGTATTCGCTCATGACCAGCGGAGGATCAGTTGGCGGTACCGACGCCCTCTCGAGCGTCAATAAAGACTGGTTTCACTGGAACGGAAATCCTACTTCCGATGCCTACTTCATGAACTACAACTGGGCAGCCAGCGGACTCGAAACGTCACAAAACACGGCGCGCTCGTTTGCAGGTCGTTCTTCCTTCGATGTGTATGCCGGCATGGACTTCCAGGGTCGTAACTACGCAGCCTGGACCGACCTGCTCAACTACGATATCTCGGTAGGTATCTGGGGGGCGCATAATATGAATATGAACTTTGAAACCCGTGGCGAACTGGGTTCTACACCCCTTCAAAAACAACAAGCCTATCAGTTGATTACCGAAAATGTATTCACCGGATCGTCCTACAACCCGGTAAATACACCTGCCGTAAGTAATCTGCTGGCACATACCTCGCGCCAAACCAACTTCCACGGCTTCTCAAAATTTATTACTGCCCGTAGTACCCTTATCACTAACGACCTGGCTGCCGAACCTTTTGTATCGTACTTCAACCTGGGAAACGGCCGCTTCTTTAACCTGAGTGGCCAGCAAGCGTACCCGGGCGAATGGTACAACATCGGGATGCAGGACTATATGCCTACCTGGCGCTGGTGGTGGTCGACCGACTTCATGGGACGCGAAGCGTCGAGTGTACCTACTACCGGTATGAAAGCGGAATTTACCTGGGACGATGCCTGGTTTGGTGGCTCATCCCTGGCAATCTCGGGGGCTACTACCTCGCAGTACCTCCACCTTTTCAAAACGGAATATCCTTTGCTTACCGGCGACGATATCACCATCCGCTACAAAGTAGTGAGCGGAACGGCCGACAATATGTACTGGGCTGCTTCGGCCAAAGATGCTGAAAATACGCTGATTTCAACCCGTATCAGCCCAACCGGTGGATTAGTGGCCGACGATGAAGTGTGGGTGGAACGTACCATCAAAGTGGGCCCCACCGTTGCTAACTTCCGCATGGTCGGCAAAACCCTGGCGATGCTCGGACTACGCTTCGAAAATACCAGCAGCGACTTTAAAATCCTCATTGGCGAAATCGCTATCACCAGAGGCAATACCCCCACTCCAAAAGCACCGGCTATCCTATCTTCGCAACTGCTTAAAACCAATTTCAAAGGCGCCGACTTCAAACTGCGCTACAAGATGGCCGACCCGACAACTCCCGGCATTCCGGTCTATAACTCGGATGTAAACACCTGGTTCTACAAGGTGTATATGCAGCAAGAGGGTGAAGATGCGACCTTCTGTACCGCCACTACTTCGTGGGCTGCCTATGTGGTTTCAGCACCATTTAAAGTGGATGGAATTACAAAAGTGCGTATTGGTGTTTCGGCTGTAAGCCTCGATGGCAAAACCGAATCGGCAATAAGCTGGACCGATTATCAGGAACTGCCCGCACCTCAAATTGTGGATGGAATCGAAATCGACAAACCCATTATCAAACCCAACGAAACTTTTACAATCCAGTTTATCGACCCTAACCATCCGAATGGCTCGTGGCAAATTCTGAATGCACAAACCGACGAAGTGGTGGGACAATCAACGGCCGACACCACCAGCTTCACCACAACGCTTACTAATCTGGGAATCTACGATTTAAAACTAACATCGGGTGGTAAAACGACCCTATATCAGGGCTTAATACAAATTTCGAGTCCGGAAGTGGGTGCTGTACCCGAAATCCTTGCACTTACTGCCAACAATTCCGAAGAAACTATCGAAGTTGATACCAATCAGGAGGTGGAATTCAACTACATAGGTAAACCTGCCGATGGTATCGTATCGCGAGGCCTGCAACTCTCCGAAAAAGCATTCGGAATTCCGGCTGCTCAACTAGGCTTCGATGGCACCTCAAAATACTCGCTTTGCTTCTGGTTTACTCCCTCACGCTTCAACCACGGCCCGGCTGGCACCCAGCTGCTGAACGTACGCACCACAGCCGATAAATGGCCGGCAAGCGATTGGGGCTACATTTGGAGTACCATTGGTACCGATGGAAAATTTGCTATTTCCTTCCGCCGTACCGATAATGCAGGAACTGAAATCAGGGCCGAAAACTTCACCTTCAAGCCCAACCAGTGGTATCATATCGCACTGGTGGTCGATTATCAGGGTGGACGACTGATGACCCTCTACGTAAACGGACGAAAAATCGCGCAGAGTCCGCTGATCACCAACCTCTACGCATGGAGAACTTCCAACGTAATTATGATTGGTGGGAAAGCTTTCAACCGCGCTGGTCTCGATGGCTTCCTCGATGAATTCCAGCTCTATAATAAAGCCCTTACGCAAGAAGAAGTGCTCAACTCCATGCAGCACCTGACTACAATACCCGAAGGGCTCATCGGTTATTGGGACTTCGAGTCGGATCCGGGCGAAGATGGGTATATCCTCAGCACAGGAACCAACAAAACTTTGAAAGCAGGCACCGTGGAATCGATTACCATTAGCGAAGGAAATAATCAGTTTGCTCCCGTAGCTTCGGCATTCGGAACCGGTGCGCCCTTTATTTCAGGCGAAAAATACGTAGTAACCACAAATCCATCGTGGTCGCTGGGTAAAGGCACTACTGTTGTCCCTGCCACGGCAACACCTGCCAACAAAGATGTGGAAGGAAGTATTACGGCCACCTACCCTACCGAAGGTGTTTATTCAGCTACCCTTACCCTTGCCAACGGGTGGGGACAGGATACGAAGACCTTCCACTACGTAACGGTGAAGAACAGTACGGGCGTCGACACGGTGAACGACCTGCAGTACGCGGTATATCCAAATCCATTCATTGATGCTGTCAACGTGCGCTTCGAAAATGCAGGAATATACAAGGTGCAAATAACCAATCTGGCCGGACAAGTAGTTACCAACAGAACCCTTGAAATTACATCCGATCAATTCGTAACTATCGCTGTGAAAGGTGCTGCCGGAACTTACCTGGTAAGTATTTATGAAGATGAGAAATTACTGAAATCAATTAAAGTAATAAAGAAATAAAATTTCTAACAGCTACAAAGGGGAATCTCTCTATCTATTTGATAGAATGGAGATTCCCCTTTATTTTTGTACTATCAGCAAGCTATCCATATACTGTAATTCACTTCCCCTTTACTACTTAATACTACAATATTCCTTCTGAACCAGAATAATTCCATTCTAAAATTACTGCAAAGATAAAGGGATTTATTTAATCGGGACTATGCATCCTGCAATATAAAATTATTTTTTAACACTATTAACCGACAAAAATTATATTTTGCCGAAATTTATTTTTAATCATCTGT
>CAZLHC010000072.1:0-12364 GCA_964559265.1 uncultured Paludibacter sp.
AATATAGAAAAGATTAAAAAGAACCCGACAAAAGTAACTCATCGTGTTTTATTTTGCAAATATTATTGAAATATTAATATATGTTTTATAACATGAAACGAACCTGATTGAAGGCAATCATCATAGTGAATGAAAATCTGACGTTCGAGTACCATGTGACCTTTAAAAAACAATTATTTACACATGAAATATGCAGATTAATTTAAACCAGAACAGAATTGTCTTCATTTTCACAGGTATAGGATACTTAGAACCTCATTTTTCGCTTTAGCCGTGAGGATTTGAGACATAACATCACCTGTCTGTTCGCTTTGCCCTCAAAGCTGTTTCGTTTTACCTTTATAGCTTACTCCCTTGTTGGTCTGAATCTTCCATTGGCCACTTTCATCCGGTGCCGTAAGATGAACATGCTACAGTAATGTAGTATATGTCCGGTCTGTGCTGAGAAGTACTTAGTAAATACACCTCAATCTTCTCATCTTTATTATCCGCACCTCCTTCACCGGCCGGTCTTTTTCATCGGTTGCCATCGCCGCAATTTTATCAACAATCTCCTGACCTTTAATTACTTCTCCAAATACAGTGTAGTTGCCATCCAGGTGCGGTGTACCTCCATTTGTACTGTATTCGTTCAGCGCTTCCCTGCTGAATTTATACAGCGAATCGGCAGCCGTTTCCTCCACTTTTTGGTAATTGGCAATTTTGGTCATCTGCATCTTTGATAAGTCTTCCAGTGTGAATTTTTTCCCTTCTACAATGTAAAACTGATAACCCGACGATGCCCGGAGCGGATTTTCGGCATCGCCCAACCGGGCAGCCGCCAATGCACCTTTTTTGTGGTAAATAGCCGGCGTACGAATTTCGGCCGGGATGGTATACTCCGGTGTCTCGGTTTTTCCTTTTTCAAGCCGCGTTGCAGGATCTCCGCCCTGAATCATAAAGTTATCGATTACCCTATGAAAAATAACCCCATCGTACACCTTGTTTTTTACCAACCGCAGGAAATTATCGCGGTGCAGGGGCGTTTCGTTGTACAGCTTCACTGTAATTTCGCCTTCGGTGGTTTCGATCTTTACCCTGGTTTCACGCGATCCGGTTCCGGGCAGGGTGATTCCGCAACTTATAAGTAGCAAAGAGAGTATTGCTCCGGTGATTATTTTAACTGTGTGGGACATGGTGCTTTTTTAATAATATTGCAAACAACTAAGTTCTATACTAATTTAAATCGGACTCTCCACCTTCCGTTCTCAAAATCGTGACTGATAATTTCAAAAGTGCCAATTTCAGACGTATTCTCCACATGCTGCCCTATACACGCACAGGCATCATAATCGCCTACCCGGATGATGCGAAGTGTATCGCCTGCTTCGTCGGATAGTTTCGAAAGATCAACTAACGAGGCTGCTTGCTCCCGCGGCATCAGCTCTTCGTACACCGGCAGGTTCTGCGCAATTACTTTATTTACCTTTCGCGCAATCTCTACCAGTTGTTCCTCCGTGGGAGCCTCCGAAAGGTAATAATCGCATTTCGATTTTTTCTTTTCGATATGTGCATTTACCGAACGGCTACAGCCAAACATCCTTACCATGGTTTGGTTAAGGATATGCTCGGCGGTATGCATGGGCCGGTGATACTCTTTTTTTGCTTCGTTTAATTCCATGTCTATTCTGTTATTTTTCCATTTACATATACTTCTTTCAGACTTACCTTTTCGGCTCCTTTAATCTGATTGCCGCGAGCTACATTGTTAAATTTGCTGTTCGTTACGTTTATATTGCTGATGTTCACCTGGTCGTCGTAGCCGGTAATTAATATGCCATAACGGCTTTTCTGACTGGTTACATTGTCGAGGTATACATTGCGCACTAAAGGCGGGAAGCTGCGGTCGCACAGTTCGTTGCTTTCGTACAAGAGATTGATTTTCAGTACGGCTTCGCGGCACTGACCCACTTCGATATTGCGAACAAATACATTTTCGATGAGTCCGCCGCGGCAGTTATTCGTTTTTATCCGGATCACCCGCTCCAGGTTCGGACTGTCCATTCTGCAGTTTTCGACAAATAAATTGCGGTATCCACCCGAAATTTCACTACCAATCACCACACCACCATGACCATCTTTCATCTCGCAATTGCGTACAATGATATTTTCGGAAGGTACACTCCATTTCCGGCCATCGGCATTCCGACCGCTTTTTATTGCGATACAATCGTCGCCGGTATCGAAAATGCAGTTTTCAATCAGTACATTTTTACTCGATTCCGGGTCGCAGCCGTCGCTGTTGGGGCCGTGGCTGTACACCTTTACACCCCTCACAATCACACTTTCGCAAAACAGCGGATGGATTACCCAAAACGGTGAGTTTTTCAGGGTAAGATCTTCAATTAAAATGGTGTTACAATGGTAGAAATTAATTAATTGCGGACGAAGCCCATCTTCATAAGTCATTTGCCGCTGATCAATCGGGGTAAATGTTTCGGCATACTGCAACAGTTTAGCCCGCCCGCCGTTGCGCTGAGCCACCATGCCTTCTTTCCAGCCGTAACGCGGACTCCCGCACATGCTCCACCAATTTTCGTTGGTTCCCTGTCCGTCGATAATTCCCTTGCCGGTGATCGCAATATTCGTTTCGCCATAGGCATATATCAGGGGGCGCAGGTTGTAGCAATCCAGACCCTCCCAACGCGTGAGCACTGTGGGGGTGTACAAGCTCTTGTCCGGCGAAAATTTCAGTTCGGCTCCTTCTTCCAGGTGCAGGCGCACAGTGCTTTTCAGGGTAATTGGTCCGGTGAAAAACTCGCCCCGGGGAACGATTACCGTACCGCCTCCCTGCTGATTACAGGCCAGAATAGCCCGGTTGATGGCCTCGTGGTTCAGATTTCCGGCACCATCTTTGGCCCCGAAATCAAGAATAGATACCGTTTTTTTAGGGAAAGAAGTTTTTTTGATCGACTTTTCGATTTTTTTACTTTCGTTCCATAGTTTGTTGGGAATTTGAGCCGTCAGGTTTGCTGCAACAATAAGAAAAAGCACTAAAGATGAGAAATTACGAATCATATAGATAGAGTTGTTAATTTTTTGTCAGGACGAAAGAAGGAGGCAAATATACTCAAAAATACGTTAAAATGAAAGGTGAAACAAAATACAGATGATAATGGGTGCTCTTTTCTATTACAATACAGTATGTCGCCCTTTTAACGTTACTACTTCTTTCGCCACTTCAAATTTTCCACTACTTTTGTTACTCCACTTTCAAAACTCTCAACGTATGCGCTTTCTTCACACTTCCGACTGGCACCTGGGCCGACTGCTCTACAACCAGCAACGTTATGCCGAATTTTCAGCATTTCTCGACTGGATGCTTCAAACGATTGTCGACCAGCAAATTGAGTTGCTGATTATTGCCGGCGATGTGTTTGATACGAGTACGCCATCTAACCGGGCGCTGACCTTGTACTACGATTTTTTGTACCGGGTGTCGCTCACCCCTTGCCGCAATGTGGTAATTGTGGGAGGCAACCACGATTCGCCCTCGGTGCTCAATGCGCCGGCGGCGGTGCTCAGGGCACTCCATGTGCATGTGGTGGGAGAAATCACCGGAGATGTTGCTGATGAGCTGATTACCCTGCGCGACGAACAGGGCAGTCCGCAGGCCATCGTATGCGCGGTGCCTTTTTTGCGCGATCGGGATGTGCGCTCGGTTGTGAGTGGCGATGGGGTGGATACGCGTCAGGAGCAACTCACCAACGGAATTGTGGAGCATTACCGGCAGGTGGCCGAAAAGGCAGACGAGCTACGACGTAGGTTGGTGGCTGAAAAAGCCGAAGCGCTGCCACACCGGATCGTAGCTGAAAACCCCGAAAAACTACAACGTATAGCGGAAGGTGGAATTCCGGTGATTGCTACCGGGCATTTGTTCACCCAGTCGCAGCGCACAGAAGAATTTGAAGGCGAGGGGGTTCGCGATTTATACGTTGGAACACTGGCGTATATCAACGCAGGTCTTTTTCCCGCGACCTTCGATTATATTGCCCTGGGCCATATTCACCAGCCGCAACGGGTTGGAGGGAAGGAGCATATCCGCTATTCCGGTTCGCCGCTGGCCATGGGGTTTCGCGAGGCATTGTATACCAAAAAGGTGGTGGTAGTGGATGTGTCCATCCGCGAAAATGAAAAGCAGGATACGATTTTTCCGCAAAGCAACGAACCTGCTACTTCAGGTGATAGAAATACAGAGAGTGCTCCTGCCACTAATCCTGTCAGTAATCTAACTATCGTGGAGCTGGAAGTTCCTGTTTTTCAATCGCTTCTTCGGGTAGCTGGCGATTTTGCAGCCATATGCGACCGATTACTGCAATTGAAAGCCGAAGGCAGTACCGCCTGGCTCGAAATAGAACTTACTTCTACCGAATTAGTTCCTGCTCTTACCGACGAAATTCAGAAGCTGCTGGAAGGTTCGGCAATGCAGGCCCTGAAAATAAAAAACCGCAATTTTGCAGCTCATTCGCTGCAAACCGCTGACGAAATCCGCTCGCTCGACGATCTTACCGAACTGGAAGTGTTCGAGAATTGTATGGCAGATAATAAAGTGCCCGAAGAAGAACGGGAAGAGATGAGAGAAAGCTTTAAAGAAATCTTGTTTAATTGTTAATTGTTAATTATTAATTATTAATTGCGAGAATCTGTAACATCAATCCGAATAATAATTAACAATTAATAATTAACAATTGCATTAGCCTGCACCATCAACCCAAATAACAATTGACAATTAACCATTAACAATTAAAAAAGTGAGAATAGAAAAAGTTCGCTTCCTGAATCTGAATTCACTCGCCGGTGAATGGGAAATTGATTTTACCAATCCGCGCTACGTTAACGATGGCATTTTTGCCATTGTAGGTCCAACCGGTGCCGGAAAATCGACCCTGATGGATGCCATCTGCCTGGCCCTGTATGGCCGCACTCCCCGGCTAAAGTCCATCAATACTGCTGGTAACGAAATTATGACCACCAATACCGGTAGCTGTTTTTCGGAAGTGGTGTTTTCCACCCAAAAGGGCCGGTTTCGTTCCACCTGGAGCCAGCGTCGTTCGCACGGAAAGGCTGAGGGCAATTTACAGGTACAAAAGATGGAGGTAGCTGATCTCACAAGGGGTGAAGGTAAAATTCTTACGGATAGAATTGGTGATTCGCAGGCCAAAGTGGAAGAAGTGACGGGCATGGACTACGATCGGTTTGTGCAGTCGATGATGCTGGCCCAGGGTGCTTTTGCCCAATTTCTGAAGGCTACTCCCAAAGAGCGTTCGCCAATTCTCGAAGAAATTACAGGCAAAAAAATCTATACCGAAATCTCTATAAAGGTTCATGAACGGTATTCGCTGGAGAAAAACGAATTGAAGGGTCTCACCGATCAGATGGCGAATATTAGCTTGCTGTCGGACGAAGAGAAAAACATAGCACAGGAGGTACTGGCAGTTCAAAACCAACTTCTTGAAACAAAAAACAATGCATTACAACAGCTGTTGGTGGATAAAAACTGGTTGCTTCAACTCGAACAGCTTCGTGGGTCGGTGGCTCAACTGGAAGAGTCGCACCGGAAGGCATTGCTTACTAAAGAGCAGTTTCTCCCGCAGTTGGCTCGTCTGGAAAAGGCTGAACTGGCCGCACAACTCGATGCTGTATACACCACTTATCAGCTTAAAAGTGAACAGAAATCTTTGCATACTAAGCAACTAGCTGCAGTAGAAGAATCGATTCCGGCATTACAATCCGCTTTCCGTCACTCTTCGGAGGATCATAGGTCGGCAAAAGCGGCTCTCGATCAGGTTAAATTGATTGTCGCCAATTCTCAGCCGCAGTTTCAACGTGTGCGACTGATGGATGCTGAGCTGGCTTCTCAACAATCATCCCTCGAAACCGAAAAGAAAAAGGAACATGAACTGAATCAGTCGATTGATGGAATAAAACAGGAGATTCAGAATCTCCAACAGCGCCTGGAATATTTGCAGCAGCAACAGGCCTCGGCGCAATTGTATGTGCAACAACATGCTGAAGATAAGCAAATTCAGAATTCCATTGGAGCTATTGAGTTGCAGTATGCTCAATTACTAAGACAAGTAGAAGAAAAGAAACGCATGGAGCAGTTGCTGGCGAAGCTAGCTCAACAGCAGCATCAATTTCATACAGAAGCTCCAGGGCTGGCGTCCCGGCTGGAATCGGCTCAACAGCAATTAATTACACTAAAAAATGAAATTGTATCGAACGAAAATGAAGTAAAGGAAACTACCGGCGGTAGGGAGGAAGCGGAAATTCGCCGGGAGGTGCAATTGCTACAGGATAAGCGATTGCTGGTGGCCAAAATTAAGAGTCTGGAAGAGGAACGTACCCGTTTGCACGACGGACAACCCTGTCCGCTGTGTGGGTCGGAACACCATCCGTTTGCGGAGGGCCATCTTCCAACTGATGACGAAGAGGTGAAGCTACTTAAGTCATTGGATTTACTTCTTACAACGATAACCACACTTCATACAACGATAAAGCGACTCCAACAGGAGCAGATATCGCTTGAAGCTGCGGTGTCGGCAGCGCAAAACGCTGTGGAATTGCACCGGCAAAGCTCGAAGGAGGTGGAAGTGCGATTGCAGGAAGCTCAGCAATTGCTCGCAAGAACGCAGGAAGAACAATCCGGGATAAAATCAAACCTTGAAGAACTTATCCGGCCATTTGGTTTCACAAGTAGTGAACCGGAGAACAGTCGCGAAGTGCTGGAGGCGTTATCCCTTCGCCGCGTCAGGTGGGACGAAGCTTCTGCTAAAATTGCAGAATCAGAGGTGGAGCTCAATAAGTTATATAGTGAAATGGCAGCGCAACAATCGGTGCTAAAACTGAAACAACAGCAGTCGGAGGAGTTGCGGCATTCCATTCAGGAGAATTTCTCCCGTTTTTCGGCCTTGAAAGCCGATCGCACTGAAGTGATGGGCGACAAGCGGGTAGAGGAGGAGGAAAAGCGGCTTGCAACAGAACAACACCAGGCAGAGCAGCACCTGGAAAAAAGCCAGACAGCAGCTAATCAGGCAGAAAATAATTACAATCAGGCAGTTCAACGGTTGGCAGATATGCGGACCCAATTGTTGGATTTGGAAAAGGAAGTGAATTCAGCCAGGGATGTACTGATGCAGCAGTTGCAGCAATCGCAATTTGTGGACATCGACGATTTGGTACTTTCGCGACTCGACAGGGTGGAGATGCAGGAGCTTCAGCAACAGCGACAGTACCTCGAGGCTGAAGTAGCGCGGTTGAGTACCTTGTTGGCCGAAACAGTTCGCCGTCGGGAGGAAGAACTGGCGAAAAACCGCACGGAGGAAACGCTGGATAGTCTGAACGAACAGGAGCAACTGTTGAAACAAGAGATAACTGGAGCTACCAATGCGGTTGTGCAGGCCGGTACACAGCTAAAACAGGATGAGCTTAACCGCTTAAAACTGGGCGATTTGCTGGAAAAAATAGACGGGAAAAAGTCTATTGTTAACCGGTGGGCCCGGCTCAATCAGCTCATTGGTTCGTCGGATGGCAGTGTGTTTAACAAATACGCTCAGGGACTGACCTTCGAGATAGTGTTGAATTACGCCAATATCCAGTTGCAAAAGTTAACCGATCGGTACGTGATGCGTCGCGACCCGAATGAAGCACTGGCCATACAGGTGGTGGATACCTATCAGAACAACCGCATACGCAGCACTGAAAACCTGAGCGGCGGCGAGTCCTTTTTGTTTAGTCTGGCCCTGGCCCTGGGTTTGGCGCAAATTTCGAGTCAGAACATCAAAATAGAAACCCTGTTTCTCGACGAAGGCTTTGGTACCCTCGACGAAGATACCCTCGAAATAGCCCTCGACGCTTTGAACTCGCTGCATCAGGAAGGCCGGCTTATCGGCATTATCTCGCATGTGGCAGGTTTAAAGGAAAGTATAAATACCCAGATTGTGGTGGAGAAAGGACCGATGGGACGAAGTACGCTGGCGGGGCCGGGGGTGAAGCAGGTGGGTGAGTAAAAAAAGATGCACCAGGTAGTTTTGTTGCTTAAAATTGTCTCTTATTCTACAGCAATGCTGTCGAACAAAACTCCTTGTTGAAATGTTAATATAATAAAACGCATGTTTTAGGCAGTTAACTTTTTATAGAGGCGAATTTTTCAATATTACAATCATGAAACCACACAAGAACTTTTGTTGGATGCTGGTTTCAACCGTTGTTATAACTTTGCTCCCGACCCGTATACTAGCCGGAAGTGCAACGGCCGAAACTGAACCGAATAATGAACAGAGCCAGGCCCAACTCATACAATTGGGCGATACCCTGCGGGCTTCGTTGGATGATGCCGACCGAAGTGATTGGTACCAGTTTACATTCCCGGCCAACGGGAAATTGAAACTGACTTACTATTCCGAAGCAACGCTTGAAATATCGAACCCGAGGGTTTATATTGAAAACGGGAACTCACGTTTTCGTTCACCGGAGGGCAGTACCGGTTTTGTGGTGGAAATTCCTGATCTGGCAAAGGGAGTTTACTGGATCAATTTCTCCCGGTACAGTGGAGCCGGAAACTACCGCTTTATCCTCGAATACATTGCGTTAGCGGTTGCCGACGATCCGGAGCCAAACGATACTTTTCATGAGGCTGTTGAACTGAAAGATGGTACCACTATTACCGGTACGCTTGGTTTTGAGAGAGTAGAAAAAGATTACTACGATTGGTATTTTCTACAGCTGAACCAGGAAGGTGGAGTGGAACTGAAATTTCGTTCCGATGATGTGTTGCAGATTAATACAGTACGGTTGTATAATATTGATGGCGATACCATCGAAAACCGGTCGAGTTCCGATGGCTGGAAATATGATTTTTCACTCATTGAAACCGATATGGAAGCGGGTAAGTATTATATGCGTGTTCCCCGCTACAACTATTTTGGCACCTATCAAATCATTTACCGTTTTTTGCCAGCCGACCGACCCAACGATCCGGAGCCGAATAATACCTTCCATCAGGCAATTGAACTTAAAAACGGTGATGTTGTGACGGGTCACTTAGGTTTTTCGTACGATACGGATGTGCAGGATAAAGCCGATTGGTATAAAATAAGAGTAACAGAAAACAGCATCTGCGAATTTGCGTTTCTTACCGATTCAGTGCTACAAATCAATAATCCGTGGTTGTATGAACCGGTTGGAGATACCTTGCAGAATTATGATCATTCGGAATCGTGGAGATATAATTTTAAATTCCGTTCAGTAGATGTAACGCCGGGCTTATACTATTTATACGTTCCCCGTTATAATTATCACGGAACCTATACTTTTTCGTATAGCTGTACTCCTCAGCTGATAGGTTTTGATGTTTCGCGCTACAATACTACGGTGAAGCTGATGAATAAATCGAACGGCGATGAGTTTGAATGGAATTTCGGAGACGGTAGTTCGAAAAGTTATGTACGTTTCCCGGAACACACCTACACTGCTCCGGGCGATTATGTAATCACTCAAAAAGTGTGGTTTGCCGGAAGTTCATCACCGCAAACATCGCAACAGGTAGTTTCGATAAATGGAATTGAAAGTTTTACACCTGTAAAAACGGGCAACGGAGGAGATTTTACATTTACCGTTTACGGAGGCGGATTGGATGCGCAAACCCGGATTGAGTTGAAAGGAACTATGATGACGCTGGAGCCGGACACGATTATTAAGCAGGTAAATGGAAGGATTGAAGCGCTGTTCGATTTGCATTTTGCCGATGCAGGAATGTATGATGTGGTGATTACAGTACCCGGAACTTCGCCGGTTGTTTTCGAAGACGGACTCACTATTGAAGGGATTGATTATCCGCATGTTGTTTCGCGCATCAGTGGCTATGATGTGATTCGTGCCGGTCGCAGCTTTATGTATCATCTTGTGTTAACCAACACCGGAAATGTTTCGGCCAAAGGAGTAACAGCTTACCTGGCTCTGGCCGATGACCTCGAATTTTCATCCAAACTCAGTACTTTTTCATCCACTATCGATACAACCGGGTCATTCAGTTATTACGACGAAGAACTCAGCAAAACGTTCACGGTCGATAATAAGAAAGTGAAAGCTATGATGGAGTTGCTGCGGACTGATTATGTTGCAATCGACAGCCTGTTTGGAGAACCTTTCAAAGGCCGTGTTTACCAGCTGTTTGTCCCTGTGATTAATGCCGGAGCAACGTTGAAAATTCCGTTTAAAATTAAATCAGTCACTAATCAGGCAAGTAGTGAATCGGGAATGCGTAGTTTTGTGCTCCCGGTGAATATGTTTGGCTCCTGTGCCTCGCCTCAAAGTACGGAAGCGGTGAATAAGTCGGTTGATATATTGTTGGCAAATCTCGAAAAAGTTCCTATCGTGGATAAAAATCCCTACCTCAAAACGTTTGTGAAGGTTACCAACATGGGAAAAACCGCTTTGCGCAATGCTGCCAGTTATTTCGGTTATCTGTGGGGAGGAATGTCGGAAAAAGAAGCCTGGCACGAAGCGTATATTGCTGATGGACAGTTGGAAAAGGCTAATGCCGAAGTAATATCCGGCTTAAAAGACTGGGCTACAGAACTGGGACTGGAAAAGCTTAAATCGATGACGGAAGCACAATTACTTCAATATAAGGAAGATAGAGCATTGTTTACAAAAATGTCGCTACAGGCACATAAAGCCGGCGAAAAGCAGGCTTTCAGTATCTGGAAAGGCGTTGCCAAAGACAATCACCAGCGCTTTGTGCGGCTGCAAACCCTCCAGGGGATGTTGGATAAAACGATGAACCTGAGTGCCATGTACAACGAGGTAACCAACAACGGAGGAGATGTTAAAGAACTCCTCGAACTGGTGGTGAAGGACTGTCCGGAGCTGAAAAAGCAACTTCCTGCCCTGATGAAATACCTGAACGATAATTCCGGAGAAACCAATTTATTTCTGAAAGATATGCTGGCCGGAACTTCGGAAGATCCCAACGAAATTGAAGGTCCGCGGGGATATACATTGAACCGGTATATTGCAGAAGATGAAAAAATGGATTACCTTATCCGGTTCGAAAATAAGGCGGAAGCGCCGATGGCTGCCCAATTGGTCAATGTATACGATACACTGGATGTTAATACCTTTGATTTATCGACTTTTGAACTCGGAGATGTAAGTGTTGGCGATACTACGCTGGCTGTACCCACAGGACGAAAAGAATACTTTATGGTTTACAACATGCAACCTCGCTTGCCACTGGAAGTTGGAATTTCGGCCCGGCTCAACGATAGTACAGGAATCGTTCACTGGCAATTTGTGGCCATGGATCCGGGAACCTACGAATTGACCAACGACCCGATTCTGGGATTTTTACCCCCGAACAAGCTGGCACCAATGGGAGAAGGCAGTGTGAGTTACAGTGTCAGACTTAAAAACAATCTTCCGGATACAACCCGGATTTCAAACCGGGCAAGTATTGTTTTCGATTATAATCTTCCGATTCGAACCAATACCTGGACAAATACGCTGGATAAATCAGCACCAACTGCTGTGGTTGAAGCTATCGAACAACAAAACGACTCGGTATTTACAGTTCGCTGGACGGGTACCGATGCCGGTAGCTCTGTCAGGTTTTACGAGTTGTATTGCTCGGTCGACGATCAGGAATTCGTAAATCTCGGAAGTTTTCAAACTACTTCGGTAACCCTGAAGGGTATTTTACAATCCAGCTATGCATTTTGTGTAATTCCGGTCGATTCGGTTGGTAACCGACAACAAAAAGAAATGAATGCCGAAAAGAAAATAACGCTGAAACCAGCGGCTATTGATGAAACGGTACTACATACACTTAAGTTGTATCCTAATCCTGCCCGTTCGGAAGTTACTATCGAAATGGGCCGTAGTTCCGGACCGGTCAACATCGAGCTGCTGAGTGCCGACGGAAAATGTCACCTCCACCTGCAACCGGGTGCCAACAAAGTAGATGGTTGTTTCCGGTTATCCTTGCGCGATATCGCTCCCGGATTTTATCTTCTCAGGGTAAAAACAACAGAAAATGAATATACCGGGAAATTGTTAATTGTTAATTATTAATTGTTAGGTTGGGGCCGGGCAGGAGGAGTACATCTGAGTTTCCTCCTGCCTTTCCTGTTTCAATCATTTAGTCTGAAATTTATTGGCAGGGTATATTTAACCGCAACCGTTTTGCCTCTTTGCTTGCCGGGTATCCAACGGGGCATGCTTTTTACCACCCTGATGGCTTCTGCATCAAGCTCGGGACTTACCCCTCTCACCACCACCACATCCTGAATAACGCCATTTTTATCTACTGTGAACTGGAGAATAA
>CAZLHC010000073.1:0-11225 GCA_964559265.1 uncultured Paludibacter sp.
TTGCGCTTCGCTTCACTAACGGGGCGTTGCGTGCTTCGCACTTCACTAACGGGGCAGTATTCTATATATAGGATTAATTTATTTTTTTTCTTACTTTTGTGCCTGTTAAACAATATTCAGCATGAAAAGCTATATCGAACAACTTCGTAAGGAGTTACATCAACATAATTACAATTATTACGTACTCAATTCTCCTACCATATCGGATAAGGATTTCGACGATAAATTACGTGAATTACAGAATTTGGAGAACCAATATCCGGAGTTGTTCGACCCTTTGTCGCCAACTCAACGGGTTGGAAGCGATTTATCTGAAGCTTTTGAACAAGCATCTCATCAGTATCCAATGCTTTCGCTTGGAAATACATATTCCTTTGAAGAGGTGTCGGACTTCTATCAACGTATTCAGAAAGGATTGGATGAGCCTTTTGAGTTGGTCTGTGAGCTAAAGTACGATGGTACATCAATTTCTTTAGTATACGAAGAGGGAGCTTTAGTAAGGGCTGTTACACGGGGAGATGGTGTGAAAGGCGATATTGTTACTTCTAATGTAAAAACCATCCGTTCGATCCCCTTATACCTTCAGGGTAATGGCTTTCCTAAGCGCTTTGAGATTAGAGGAGAGATTTTGATGCCCTGGATGGTGTTTGAACAACTGAATATCGAACGGGAACAAAACGAAGAAGCATTATTTGCTAATCCTCGTAATGCTGGTTCAGGTACATTGAAATTACAGAATTCGGCTGAAGTGGCTTCGAGGAAACTTGATTCATATTTGTACAGCTTTCTGGGAGATAATCTTCCTTTTAGTACTCACTACCAAAGTCTACAGGCCGCCCGTACCTGGGGTTTTAAAATTTCTGATGCAATTCGTGTTTGTAATTCGTTGGAGGAGGTATTCGATTTTATTAATTATTGGGAGGTTGAACGTAAAAATTTACCGGTTGCAACCGATGGAATTGTTATAAAAGTGAATTCGTTTGCTCAACGTGAACAGTTGGGATATACCGCAAAATCGCCCCGCTGGGCAATTGCGTTTAAATATCAGGCAGAAAAAGCGCTTACGACCTTACATTCGGTGAGTTTTCAGGTGGGAAGAACGGGTGCAGTTACCCCTGTTGCTAATCTCGAACCCGTTCAGTTATCGGGTACAGTGGTTAAAAGGGCATCTTTGCATAATGCCGACATAATTGAATCGCTCGATTTACATCTTGGCGACCAGGTTTACGTAGAAAAAGGAGGTGAAATTATCCCGAAAATAACCGCGGTTGCTACTGAGTTTAGAAAATCAGGGGGCGAGAAGGTTCAGTTTATTACCCGATGCCCCGAATGCAATACCGTGCTTATTCGTGTCGATGGTGAAGCTGCTCATTATTGTCCGAACGAACAGGCTTGCCCTCCACAAATAACGGGTAAAATTGAGCATTTTGTGGGAAGAAAGGCCATGAATATTGATGGATTGGGAACTGAGACTATTCAATTACTTTATAATGAAGGATTGGTGCATTCGATTGCGGATTTATATACACTTACAGTTCCTGATTTATCTCAACTGGAACGTTTAGGCGCCAAATCGGCACAAAATATTTGCAATTCAATTCTTAAATCACGTAACATATCCTTTGAAAAGGTTATATTTGCGCTCGGTATCCGTTATGTTGGCGAAACTGTTGCCAAAAAACTGGCCCGGGCATTTCATTCAATCGATAAATTAGCATTGGCCAGCATGGAAGAACTAATGGCGGTTGATGAAATCGGGGAGCGAATTGCAGGGAGTGTTATCGCTTTTTTCTCCGAAGAATCGAATCGTGAAGTTATTGAGCAATTGAGGCAGCACGGTATTCAGCTTCAGTTGAGAGAGGACGAGGTGAAAGAGCAGTCTGACTTGTTGCGCAACCAATCCGTTGTAATCAGTGGGACTTTTAGCAAGTATTCTCGTGAAGAATATAAACGTATTATTGAGGAATTGGGCGGAAAAAATGTAGGAAGTGTGTCGTCGAAAACAACTTTTATATTAGCCGGGAATTCGGTGGGTCCTGAAAAGCTTAAAAAAGCGGAATCGCTGGGTGTGAAGTTAGTAAGTGAACAGGAGTTTTTGGCTATGATAAGCAATGACCTAATGGAGACTGCCGGGAAGATGGATGCTGCAGACGATTCGTTGGAGACTGCGGGGAAGATGGATGCTATTCAGGAAACGGTAAGTACCGGCAAAGTAGAGGAAGTTCCGGAGACATTGCCCTTGCCGGAATCTGGCACAAACCAGCCGGAATTATTGTTAAAAGCGAATTCTGTTTCAACCCGGAAAAAGAAACGGAATCCATTGCCACCTGAAATGGGAACATTATTTTAAAACCAGCATATGTTTGAAAAGTTAGCAGATAATATTTTCCAGAAAAAGATACGGTCATTCGTCAACGATGGTAAACGGCTAAAGATGTTTGTCAATTACCGACACGCCCGTACCATCTTTTTGTTGTTTGAAAGTAATTTTTCGGAAAAAAATCCGGAGATAAAGCGACTGGTTGAAACTCTGCTTGCGGATGGGAAAAAAGTGACAGCCTGGGGGTATGTTCCCAAAAAACACACCATGAACGCTAATCACTATGATTTTAAGATTGTATGTAAACAGGATTTCGATCTGCTTCAACGGCCAAAATCCGAACTTGTACATCAATTGCAAACCGTTTCGTACGATTTATTAATTGATATAACTACCCGTCATTTTCTTGCCGTAGATTATTTGATTATTTATGCCAATGCAAAATGCAGGACCGGAATTAAAAAAACGGGAGTCAATATTTATGATTTTGCACTCGATTTGCCCGATAGTTTTGCAGAAGAAAATATGGAGCATCAGGAGGATGATTATCTTTATAACTACAATCAGTTAATTTTTTACCTCAAAAATATACAAACTAAAGATTATTAGATTATTTTTGCAGCAAATTTGAAATAAGAGCTTACATGATATACAGTAAACTGACAGGGATGGGTGTTGCCCTTATCACCCCGTTCAAAGAAGATGAGTCGATTGATTTTGAAGCATTAGCCAGACTGGTTGAGCATCAGATTAAAAACGGAACCGATTACCTGGTGGTATGCGGCACTACCGCCGAAACCCCTACACTTACCGAACAGGAAAAGGAGCAACTTCGTGAATTTATAATTCAGGTTAATAATGGTCGTCTGCCGATAGTGTTGGGAGTTGGTGGAAATAATACCAAATTGGTTGTTGAAAAGCTGAAAACCACCAATCTGGAGGGTGTTGATGCCATCCTTTCGGTAACCCCCTATTACAATAAACCTTCGCAAGAAGGCTTATACCAGCACTATGCCGCTATTGCTAAAGCTTCTCCCAAACCCGTCATTCTGTACAACGTGCCCGGACGTACCGGTGTTAATATGTCGGCATCTACTACCTTACGTCTGGCTGCTGAATTTAAAAATATTTGTGCCATAAAAGAGGCATCGGGCAATTTTACTCAAATTGATGATATCATTAAGAAAAAACCTGAAGACTTTATGGTTATTTCAGGCGACGACGGTATCACTTTTCCATTGATTACACTAGGTGCTGTGGGTGTTATTTCGGTAATTGGAAATGCTTTCCCTAAGGAATTCAGTCGGATGGTTCGCCTGGCTTTACAGGGCGATTATGCAAAGGCGCGTCTGATTCATCATAGTTTCACCGAATTAATTGAGTTGTTGTTCGTAGAAGGAAATCCTGCAGGAGTAAAAAGTATGTTAGCATTAATGGGCTTCATCGAGAATCAACTTCGTTTGCCTTTGGTGCCCAATACCATAAAAACCTACGAGAAAATACGTCAGGTAATCAATCAGCTTTAATAAATTATTTTATAATTCAACATGCGTTAGGGCGACTTTCTTCGGGAGGTCGCTTTTTTTGTGTTATTACTTGAAAATGATTCCACTTGTCAAAAAAAATTTTTATCTTTCGGAAAAATACTATTATATGGATAAAATCATGAAAGACACTGTTATTGAACATGTTAAACTTTTGCTCGAAGAGTCGGAACGGGAAATAACCCCTGCCGAACGAAAAGAACAAAAGAAATATGCAATCCTGATTCAGAACGCGAACGATAAGAATTTGTTATCCAGGATGTTGGACGAATCGTCGCAAATAAGAGATACCCGTAAACTGGCGTTGCGAATTCGACACCTCTTAAAAATTTATGGAATCCCGGGCTTTTTTAATCGCTTCGATACCTTTTTGATGGTAGTATTCGCAAAATTTGGTTACTTATTCGATAAAATTGCTGTTCCTATTTTTAAGAAGAAATTGCGACAGGATACGGCAAAAGTAATTATTAACGAAAAAACGTCGATTTTTAATCGTCACCTTTCGACACGCCGAAAAGAGAAAATTGGACAAAATGTCAATTTGTTGGGAGAAGTGGTGTTGGGCGATCGTGAAGCCGATCATCGCTATACACATTATGTTGAAGCGCTTTCCAATCCACGTATAAATTATATCTCTATAAAAATTTCGGGGATTTATGCTCAAATTAGTGCCCTTAATTATGTTCAGAATAAAAAAGATTTGTGTGAACGTCTGGCAGTAATTTACCGGCAGGCAATTACGAATCAATATGAAGATGAAAAAGGGATCAAACACGATAAGTTTGTGAACCTGGATATGGAAGAATATAAGGATACGCACCTTACGCTCGATGTGTTCAAAGAAGTGTTGAGCATGCCTGAGTTTAAGCAGTATTCTGCCGGGATTGTAATTCAGGCCTATTTGCCCGATGCATGGAGTTTCCAAACCGAATTGCTCGAATTTGCTGCAAAGCGTGTAGCCGAAGGGGGTGCTCCGCTTAAAATGCGGCTCGTAAAAGGAGCTAACCTGGCTATGGAAACCATAGTTTCGTCGCTAAAAGGATGGGATAATCCGATTTACGACAACAAAGTAGATGTTGATGCCAATTATCTGCGTATTCTCGACCGTGCCTGCAAGCCCGAAAATGCTTCAGTATTGCGTGTTGGTGTTGCTTCACACAATTTGTTTACGATTTCGTATGCACATCTACTGGCCCAGCGCAACAAGGTGGAAGAGTTTATCAGTTTTGAAATGCTGGAGGGAATGGCAAATTACCTGCCCAGGGTGCTCAAATCGTTGAATAAACAAATTATTTTGTATACGCCGGTGGTGAGCGATGCCAATTTTCTGAATGCAGTTTCGTACCTGGTGCGTCGTCTGGATGAAAATACAGGCAAGGATAATTTTCTGAGCTATTCCTTCGACTTGAAGTATGGTTCGACCACCTGGGAGTTTTTGCGCGAACAGTTTGAGGAAGCATACCGACGAAAAGATACTGTCTCAATTCAGGCCCGTCGCACTCAAAATCGCAATAATGAACAGGAATTTAAGGTGTATGATACTTTCTATAACGAGCCGGATACTAATTTTGATTTGCCTGTGAATCGCCGGTGGGCAGATAATTTGCGCATAAAGTGGATGAAAAATTCAGCTACCAAAGCCTACGTTATTCCGGTGCAGGTGGGGGCTGAGCGTATAGAAGCAGGCAAGCGCCTGAGTTATGTCGATCATAACCAGAATGATGAGGTTACAGTGTGTGAAGTGGTGCTGTCGGATCAACCACAGGTGGCAGCTATGGTCGAAATAGCCGAAAAAGATCCTGCCGGATGGAGTGCATTGGCTCCTGCAACGATTAAAGAAGTATTACATCGTACTGCAACAAATCTGGCTAATCGAAGAGGAGATCTGATTGGATGCATGTCGGCCATAACCGGTAAAACGTTTACCGAAGGCGATGTGGAAGTTTCGGAAGCTATCGATTTTTGTCGCTATTATCCGCTTACACTGGAGAAATTAAGGGCACAACAAACTGTGGAATTGCGTCCTAAAGGATTGGTGTTGGTAATACCTCCCTGGAACTTTCCTACAGCCATTCCGGTGGGAGGGGTAGCAGCTGCACTGGCCGGAGGAAACCGGGTCATTTTAAAGCCGGCTACGGTTGCTTATCCCATTGCCTGGGAGTTTGCTCAGTGTTTCTGGGATGCCGGAGTGCCTAAAGAGGCTCTGCAACTTGTATGTGCTGATGGACGCGCACCGGTGAATTACCTGACAACTCATCCTTCGGTAAAGCAAATTATATTTACCGGAGGAACCGACACAGCGCTCAAGCTGATGATTGCCAATCCATCCTGTCCTATGTCGGCTGAGACAGGAGGAAAAAATGCGATGATTCTTACGTCGAGTTGCGATCGCGACCATGCAATTCAAAACATAATGACTTCGGCATTCAGTAATGCCGGGCAGAAGTGTTCGGCTTGTTCGTTGGTGCTTCTCGAAAAGGAAATATTTGAAGATGAAGAATTCCGCGAAAAGTTGAAAGATGCAGCACTGAGTCTTCATGCCGGTTCGGCCTGGAATCCGGGCAATTTTGTGGGGCCGATGGTTTCGAATTACAATGACAAACTGGAAAAAGCTTTCGAGCTGGAGCCGGGCGAAAGCTGGCTGGTAGCACCGGAATTCGCCGATTCTAAAAAATACGTATTGCGTCCAACGATTAAGTGGGGTGTGAAGCCGGGAAGTTATACATTTACCACCGAGCTGTTTGCACCTCTGTTGGCAGTAGTGTGTGTGGATAATCTTCAGGAAGCCATAAAAGTGGCTAATTCGTCGGAATATGGATTAACTGCTGGTCTGCAAAGTCTGGATGAAAATGAACAAGCATTGTGGAAAAACAGTATTGAAGCCGGAAATCTGTATATTAACCGGGGTATTACCGGTGCTATTGTGAGCCGTCAACCTTTTGGAGGAATGAAACGTTCGGCTTTTGGTGCGGGTATCAAAGCAGGTGGTCCGAATTATGTAGCTTCGTTCATGGAGGTCGACGAACTAAGACAGCTGGACGGAGAAGAGCGACTGGAAGCAGCCACCGTAAGTTACGAAGCAGCCTGGGTAAACGAGTTTTCGGTGGAACGGGATATTCATCAGATTCATGGCGAATCGAATATTTTCCGCTACCTGCCTGTTAAAAAGATGGTGCTACGGGTACTGGAACAAGATAATCTTATTGATTTGATGATGGTGCTGAAAGCGGCCGAAATAGCTGGTGTTAAGCTGGATGTAAGTTGTACATCGGATTCACCTTTTGTTTCAGCGATAAAGGATAAAGTGGGAAAGAAGAAACTGTTGATCGAAGATGCTGCAAGCTTTACAGCCCGTATGGATCAGTACGAACGAGTACGTGTTACCCGTGAAGCAGTACCTGAAGAGATGCTAAAACGAGCAGCAGATACCGGTGTGTATATCGCCAACCGTCGACCGTCGACCGAAGGATTAGTAGAATTAATTCATTATGTGCGCGAGCAAAGCGTAACGTATGAGTATCATCGATACGGAAATATTGTTGAAGATGCAAAGTAAACTGGCAATTATCGGATTAGGAGGAGTGGGAGGCTACTATGGTGGCCTCCTTTCCCGTTATAGTGAGCAGCATCCAGAGGAACTGAAAGTGTATTTTATGGCCAGAGGGGCCCATTTGGATAGAATTAAAGAAAATGGATTGAAGGTTATTACTGAAACCGGCAGTTTTGTGACAAAGCCGGCACTTGCAACCAGTCAGGCATCTGAAATCGGTGAAGTCGATTTTCTGATTATAGCATCAAAAAGCTACGATTTAGACGAAGTAGCCGAACAGGTTCGTCCGTTGGTGGGGTCTCACACGATTTTGTTGCCCTTGTTGAACGGAATCGACAATGTGAGTCGTCTACGCAAGCATTTTCCGGATAACGAAGTGTGGTATGGTTGTGCGTATATAATAGCCCGATTGAAAGAACCGGGTGTGATTGAGAGTTTGGGAAAAGTTCATTATTTGCATTTTGGACACGAGAAAAGAAGCTCTTCCGAACTGAAATTCGTTGAAGAGCTGATGGTGCGTGCTGGTATTGAGGCCACGTTGAAAGAAGAAGCTATCCGCGCTATCTGGCAAAAATTCTTTTATATATCGACAACGGCGGCATTGACTACCTATTTAAATACCGGATTCAGGGATTTAGTATGGAATGACGACTACAAGCCCATGTACAGTCAATTGATGCACGAGTTGTATGCAGTGTCGCAGGCAGAGCAAATTGGTTTGCCGGAAACGATCATTGATGACATGATGCGCTACGGGGGGAGTTTGCCTGAAGGGACCACTTCGTCGATGAATAGCGATTACCTGGCTGGCCGGAGGATTGAACTGGAAACCCTGGTAGGAGTAGTAGTTCGTTTGGCACAACAACACCGGGTGGAGGTGCCGTTGTATTTAAAAATCCACGATTTTTTAATTGTTAATTGTTAATTGTTAGTGATTTGTGCGCTCGCCACTAACAATTAACAATTAATAATTAACAATTAGTTGATAAGTTTTTTATATCGAATTCTCTTAGGTCCTTCGTCGCCCAATCGTTTACGTTTGTTTTCTTCATATTCCGAATACGAACCTTCGAAAACAAATACCTCCGAATTACCTTCGAAGGCGATGATGTGCGTACAAATACGATCGAGGAACCAACGGTCGTGCGAAATTACCACAGCACAACCTGCAAAGGCTTCCAAGCCCTCTTCGAGTGCACGGAGTGTATTTACGTCGATATCATTGGTAGGCTCATCGAGCAGTAATACATTAGCTTCCGATTTAAGGGTTAGCGCCAGGTGAAGCCGGTTACGTTCTCCTCCCGATAATACCCCACACAATTTTTCCTGATCGCCTCCGGTAAAGTTAAAGCGCGAGAGGTAAGCACGGGCATTAATTTCCCTTCCAGCTACACGGATAAATTCAGTGCCACCGGAAATGACCTGGTACACTGTTTTGGCAGGATCGATGTCGGCATGGGTTTGATCCACATACCCGATTTTTACGGTTTCGCCCACTTCAAATGTACCTTTGTCGGCAGCTTCCATGCCCATCATCATACGGAAAAGGGTGGTTTTACCAGCACCATTCGGACCGATAATTCCCACAATACCATTGGGTGGTAACATGAAATTCAGGTTGTCGAACAATAACTTTTCTCCAAACGCTTTCGAAACATCAATAGCCTCTACCACTTTATTCCCCAGTCGCGGACCATTCGGGATAAAGAGCTCCAGTTTTTCTTCCCGTTCTTTCTGATCTTCGTTCATCAGGCGGTCGTAGGCCTCCAGACGAGCCTTTCCCTTGGCATGACGGGCTTTGGGAGCCATTCGCACCCATTCGAGCTCCCGTTCCAGCGTTTTACGGCGTTTGCTGGCCTGCTTTTCCTCCATGGCCATGCGGGCAGTCTTTTGTTCCAGCCACGACGAATAGTTGCCTTTCCAGGGAATTCCTTCGCCCCGGTCGAGTTCCAGTATCCATCCGGCTACATTATCGAGGAAGTAACGGTCGTGGGTAATTGCAATTACAGTACCCTGGTATTGTTGCAGGTGGTGCTCCAGCCATTCCACCGACTCGGCATCGAGGTGGTTGGTAGGCTCATCGAGCAACAGAATATCAGGCTGACGCAGCAACAACCGACACAAAGCAACCCGGCGCAATTCTCCTCCCGACAGATTCGCAATAAGTGCATCCTCGGGCGGACAACGAAGTGCATCCATCGCCCGTTCGAGCTTATTATCGATATTCCAGGCATCTGCATGATCCAGTTTGTCCTGTAATTCTCCCTGGCGGGCAATCAGGGCATCGAAATCGGCATCCGGATCGGCAAATTTTTCGTTGATTTGCTCAAACTCTGCCAGCAAATCCATCACTTCCTGAACTCCTTCCTGCACAATTTGCTTTACAGTTTTGGTGGGATCCAGCTTCGGGTCCTGTTCCAGATAACCAACCGTGTAGCCGGGTGAAAATACCACCTCACCCTCGAAATTATTCTCTACTCCTGCAATAATTTTCAGCAAGGTCGATTTACCCGAACCATTCAAACCGATGATTCCGATCTTCGCTCCGTAGAAAAACGAAAGGTAAATGTTGTTTAAAACTCGTTTTTGGGGTGGAAAGGTCTTGCTTACCCTCACCATCGAAAAAATTACTTTTTTATCGTCCGACATTTTTTTAAAATTTAAAGTACAAAGATACGAAGAATTCAATATAATTTTGCTAAATTGCAGTCCCAAAAATTTAATAAGAAAGGGTGCCTGATAAAACATGAAGAAATCGAAAATTAAAATCGAATATCCCTTGAGTAATGCTTCGTTGACAATATTGTGGAAAAGCATCGGAACACAGTATGGACTTTCGGAGTGGTTTGCGGATGAAGTGACGGTGGACGATTCCACCTATACTTTCCGGTGGGAGGATTGGGAACAAGAGGCGAGTTTGCTCCATTTGCGCGCAAATTCCTATATTCGTTTCCAATGGGAAGAGGATAAAGGTACCGATGCCTATTTTGAAATAAAAATTGTTACTTCGGAGCTAACCCGTGATTTAGTACTGCAGATAACCGATTTTGCAGGTCCCGGCGAAGGAGATGAGGTGATTTTATTGTGGAATAAAAGTGTTGAAAAATTGCGCCGGATAACCGGTATGTAACAAAAAGAAAAAATGGATTTATTTGAACAGATCAGTGCCGATATTAAAACGGCTATGTTAGCCCGTGATAAAGTGGCGTTGGAAGCCCTACGGGGAATAAAAAAAGAGTTTTTAGAAGCTAAAACCGCCAAGGGGGGGGACGGAACTCTGCCCGACGAACAAGGGGTGAAAATTCTGGTGAAGATGGTGAAGCAACGTAAGGAGTCGGCTCAGATTTATTCGACTCAGGGCCGACAGGATTTAGCCGATAACGAACTGGCAGAAGCGAAGGTTATTGAGGCCTACCTTCCTGCTCAATTGACCGATGCCGAATTAGAAACGGCTGTAAAAGTTGCGATAGCACAGGTTGGGGCTAAAGGTCCACAGGATATGGGCAAAGTAATGGGCATTGTTTCAAAAGAGCTGGCCGGTAAAACCGAAGGTCGGCTAATCTCAGAAAAAGTTAAAGCACTTCTGGCTTCGATGATTTAATTAATTTACTTTAATCAGGCTGACGAAGTTCTTTTTTTACAGCTCTGATTTCTTCGGGCAGCAGCTTGCTAAGTTCGTTAAGTAAACTGATAATTTTTCTTGCCCGATAGCTGTCCGAAAGGAGGTCGCTTAACATTCCGGTCAGCAGGACAATGTACTTGTCTTTGTTTATAATGTTTTCAAAATATTCGGCTGTTGATACTAAGCATT
>CAZLHC010000074.1:0-11129 GCA_964559265.1 uncultured Paludibacter sp.
TTTGTTTGAGAGGGACAGAACAGTTATTGTAAAACATATTGGCAATATATTCTCTGAGGGAGAATTAGATGAAAAAAGCAATGTGCATTTTTTGCACATTGCAAATTCCGATAAGCCTGTGAAGTTTTACAATCTGAATGTTATTATCTCAGTAGGTTACCGGGTAAAATCGCAGCGTGGTACTCAGTTCCGTATCTGGGCAACTCAACGCCTCAACGAATATATCCGCAAAGGGTTTACAATGGATGATGAGCACCTTAAAAACCTGGGTGGTGGCGGATACTGGAAAGAGCTGTTGCAGCGGATTCGCGATATTCGGGCTTCTGAAAAAGTATTTTACCGACAAGTGCTCGATATTTACGCCACCAGCATCGATTATGACCCCAAAGCGGAAGTTTCAATTGAGTTTTTTAAAAAAGTACAGAATAAAATTCATTTTGCAGTGCATGGTCAGACAGCCGCCGAAGTGATTTATAACCGCGCCGATGCCGAAAAAGAATTCATGGGCTTGATGACCTTTCCGGGCAGCCGTCCTTACCTGAAAGACGTGGTTGTGGCAAAGAATTATTTAGATGAAAAAGAACTCCGTTCATTGGGTCAGATTGTTTCGGGGTATCTCGATTTTGCTGAACGTCAGGCCGAACGTGAACAATCGATGACCATGAAAGACTGGGCTGAACATTTGGATAAAATATTGACGATGAGCGGTGAAAAACTATTGTTGGGTGCCGGTTCTGTTAGTCATGATGAAGCAATTCATAAAGCAACCAATGAATACAAAAAATACCAACAAAAAACCTTGAGCGAAGTAGAGAAAAGCTTTTTGGAAAGTTTGAAAATCCTTGAAAATAAAAACCGCTAGCCTGAGTTTCTTTTTAGAAATACCGGATAAATTTATACCTGATCGGGGGTTTTTAATAGATAATTCATCTATAATACACCCGATAAGGTGTAAATTCTAAATATATTAAAATAAATGCACCCTTTAGGGTACAAATTCAATAATATATACTATATTTGCACCCAAAAGGGTATAAAATGAAACTCGCATACTTTGTAAAAGAAAAACGTAAATCGGTGAGGCTCACACAGCCCGAACTGGCCGAAAAAGCCGGGGTAGGCTTACGATTCATTCGTGAATTGGAACAAGGCAAGGAAACCTTGCGGTTGGATAAGGTAAACCAGGTATTGCAACTTTTCGGCTACGAGGTAGGTGCCGTACCCCAAACCAACACAACCGATTCCTGATTCAGCCATTAACTGAATCGCGGAGATCGGATGGGATTATTGCTGGCCTGCTGTAAAGATTGCATTGGAGCAGTGAGTGTAGTGGAAGTAATAGAGGAGGATACACCATGAGTAACTGTCTGTTTTGTTATCAGCCCCTGGCCGCAAACGAGCAGGATTTTCATACCTCCTGTTCGAGGAAAATATTTGGACAGCCCACTCCACCGGTATTGCCCTATTCTGAGGAAGACCTTGAGCCATTGGCCAAAGAAGTGTTAATGAGCCAAACAGCGGTAACAGGAGTGCAGGCAAAACTGTCGTTGCACATCACCGGCAACAATAAAGCAGGCACCGAACGAAGATTCACCATTGTGGGCTTATGGGGTGGGTATATTTTGAAACCGCCTACCGCTTTGTATCCGCAATTGCCGGAAGTGGAAGATGTAACCATGCATTTGGCGCAATTAGCCAAAATAAAAACAGCGCCACATAGTTTAATTCGTTTGCAATCGGGCAACCTGGCGTATATAACGAAGCGAATCGACCGAACCAAAAAGGAAAAATTGGCCATGGAAGATATGTGTCAACTTACTGAACGGCTCACCGAAGACAAATACCATGGCAGTTATGAGCAGATTGGCAAAGCCATTCAAATGTATTCGGTAACACCGGGCCTGGATGTGGTTAATTTTTTTGAGCTGGTGCTCTTCTCTTTTCTTACCGGAAATGCCGATATGCATTTGAAGAATTTCTCCTTACTGGAGCAACCGGGCCTGGGCATGACTTTGTCACCTGCATACGATTTGGTGAATACCGCTTTGGTAAATCCTGCCGATGAAGAAGAAATGGCTTTAACCCTGAATGGGCGGAAAAAGAAACTGAAAAGGCAGGATTTTGTAGCAGCAATGAACACCTTGAAGGTGGATGAAAAGCAGCAGAAAAACATCTTTAACAAAATGGCCAAAGCATTGCCCCAATGGCAGGAGCTGATCGACCGCAGTTGTATGAGTGATGAATTTAAAGAACAGTATAAAACTATTTTATCGGAAAGAATCAATCGGTTATAACAATCTATATTTGAAAAAATAACTTTGGTCTAAGCCAGCTCAAATCACCCCTCACACCCTCAAAAAAATCTTCTTCTTATATAAACTCCACAATATTCCATACAGTATCGCCACATTCGTCAGGGTTATTACTACCGGGTACCAAGGACCAATGTATTGCTCCAGTCCCCAGAATACGGAGCGACCGATGGAGCTGAAATTTACCGTCATGGCCAGCATATAGGCCAGAATGGAATTCATGCCGTATATCTTAAGCCAGGTAAGGTTTTTTTTGTGCCCTTTATAATCAATCCAGTAGTAAAAAAGCGCCATCAGTATAAAACTATACCCGCTGCTCACCAGCACCATCGAACTGGTCCATATTTTCTTTATCACCGGCAGTTGCAGGTTCCAAAGCCAACCGGCCACTACCATGGCCACGCCAATGCCCAACAGCCATAGCACTTTCTTTATCGGTAGCAGCGATTGGTTTTTCAGAATGGTTCCGGCAAAAACGCCGGTCATCACAGTTACGCCAAAGGTTAAGCTACTCAAAATCCAGGTGTAGCGGTACCATCCGGCAAAAATCACTTCGCCGTTTTCTGCACTGGCAGCATCGCGGAATCGTCCCAGTACTGCCCGGTCGATCCATTCGGCAATGTTGCCGTCGGGGGTATAGTTGCCGGCTCCATACCCGCCGATGCTCACCAATTGTGCAATAGCCCAGTACACCAACAGCAAACCGGCAGCAATAGTAACCTGCGTTTTAAGTTTTGTAGTCAAAAACAGCAGCGAAGCAATTAAATATCCCATGGCAATGGCCTGCAGGGTGTTGGAGTAGACGTAGATGCGATCGGGGTTCAATCCTAACAGGTTGCCCTGACAGATCATCCCGAAAATCCAGAGCAACACCACCCGCTTAAAAATACGTCGGTATAGCCGGCCTTTCCCTGCGGTTTGGTTGTTGTGCGATAAGGCAAAAGGAATGGAGACGCCCGCCATGAACAGAAACAGCGGCATCACCAAATCCCAGGGCGAAAAGCCCTGCCAGTCGACATGCGTGAAAGCTCCCATCGCTTTTTCGAGCCAGGGTGCTCCGGCTGCCCGGTTTACCGAACGCAACATTTCTTCAAGGGCTACCAGGCAGAATAAATCAAATCCGCGTAGGGCATCCAGCGATTCCAGGCGGTGGGAAGTGGTGTTTTTCATCCGGGAATAATTTTTTATAAATGGTCGGATGGAACTCGCACATAAAGATTTCCTTGTGTGTCATACGTATTTTGTTGTGCTCGTTTCATGGATATTTTCAGACAAAGATATTAAATAATTTTCAGAACAAGAATCGTTTATTAAACTATTTAATTGACCTTCCTGTTTAATTTATTGCGATATTCGACCTATTTGACATTTTTTCTATAGCATTACTCTTCCAATACTACTATCTTCGCAATTTAAAAAATATGTTTTTATGCTGATACGCTCTTTTCTTATCCTCGTTTTTCTTCTGAGTTCGCTGATTGTTCCTGCTCAGGAAAGTCTTACCGATTTACACCGCCGGGCCGATCGGTTTGCATCGCGCTATGGCGATCAGTTTAATTATGGTATTCATCAGCTTCAGGCCATCGACCAAACGCACCGGTTCTGGTATTCGACCCGTACGCCCCGGGGCATGGAGTTTTTTATAATCGATGCGGCCAACCAACAGCTCACACCGGCTTTTGATGCGGTGCGGCTGGCGGCTGAATTGTCGAAGCTCACCGGGCGCGAAGTGAATGCCTACCGCTTGCCATTTTCGTCGATCCGCTTTAGCCGGGAGCAGGATAGCTTGTTTTTTGAAGTAGGTGGTATGGCGTATACCTGCCGGCTGTCGGATTATGAAATTACCCGCCGCGAGAGCCGGCCGCGGCAGCAACAGCGCTACTGGGGCGGAGTGAACCTCGAAAACGGGTCGTCGCGGGTGAAATCGCCCGATGGCACGAAAGAGGCCTGGGTGGTGGAAGGAAATATCTGGATCAACGAGGTGAAATCCAACCGGAAGTCGCAGCTTAGTTTCGATGGTTCGCCGGGCGAGTATTATTCGTCGTCCATCCTGTGGTCGCCCGATAGTAAGAAGCTGGTGAGCAGCAAGTTTCGCCCGGCCACAGTGCGTAAGTTATTGCTCATCGATTCATCGCCCGACGATCAGCTGCAACCCCGTACGCAGGAATACGATTATCCCAAGCCCGGCGATGCGCTGGCCGTGCGCCGTCCGGTGGCATTTGAAGTAGAAACGGGTCGCCGCATTGCTTTCGATATTCCGGAGGTGGAGTTGCAATACGAGCTCAACCGTATTCAGTGGGAGCCCGATAGCAGGGAGTTTACTTTTCATTTCAACCGCCGCGGGCATCAGCAGTATGTGGTGTATGCTGCCGATGTGGAACGGGGAAGTTTACGCGCGGTGATCGACGAGCGGAGCGCTACTTTTGTGCATTACAATCAATTGTATTATCACCGGTTTAAAGCTCCGGCAAAAAAAGGGGAAGATAAGGTGGATGTAAAGAGCAAACGGCCGGCAGTCAGGAGCAAGTCCGAACCGGTTTCAAAAGGCGATGTGCTCTGGATTTCGGAGCGCGATGGCTGGCGTCATCTTTATCTGTTCGATTTTGCTTCCGGCAAACTCAAAAAGCAGCTTACGAAAGGGGAGTGGATCGTGAAGCGGGTGGTTCGCGTCGATGAGGAACGTTCGACGGTATTGTTTGTGGGATGCGGGCGCGATGCGGGCGAAGACCCTTACCTTGAAAAGTATTATCAGCTTGATATGAAAAGTGGTGCGATTACCAGCCTGACCCCCGAAAATGCCTTTCATAAGGCTACTTTCAGTTCCGACTACCGCTACATGGTCGATTATTATTCGCGGGCCGATGCCGTTCCCACCCTCGTGGTACGGGCGTTGGACGAAGGCGGACGTATCGTTTTCAGGCCGGAGCAGCAGCCCGATATTTCGGCTGCGGTGGCCGATGGCTGGCGTATGCCGGAGGTGTTTGCGGCCAAAGGGCGCGATGGTCAAACCGATATCTGGGGGCTGATTATTCGTCCGACCGATTTCGATCCGACTAAAAAATACCCGGTGGTGGAATACATTTATGCCGGGCCCCACGATTCGCATGTTCCCAAGGAATTCGCGATGTCGGTGCGCAGCAGTGGTTTAACGGAAATGGGCTTTATTACGGTACTCATCGATGGTATGGGTACGGCCAACCGTTCGAAAGCTTTCCACGATGTATGCTGGCAAAACCTGAAAGATGCCGGATTCCCCGACCGTATTGCGTGGATGAAGGCGGCCGGAGCCCGGTATCCGGAAATGGACATCGAAAGGGTGGGGATTTACGGCGGTTCGGCAGGTGGACAAAACGCAGCCGGAGCTTTGATTTTTCATCCTGAGTTTTACAAGGTCGCCGTATCGGCCTGTGGATGCCACGATAACCGCATGGACAAAATCTGGTGGAACGAACAATGGATGGGTTATCCGGTGGGGCGGCATTACGAAGAGTCGTCGAATGTGGTGAATGCCGCGAAGCTTAAGGGCAAGTTGATGCTGATACTAGGCGAGCTCGACAACAATGTGGATCCTTCGTCGACACTTCAGCTGGTGGATGCCCTGATTAAGCACGACAAGGATTTCGAGTTCGTGATGTTGCCGGGGGTAGGGCATACCCTGGGTGAAAAATTCGGTGAGAAGAAGCGGCGCGAGTATTTTATCACTCACCTTGGGAAATAATTTAAAATCCATCCTGTCAGACTTTGTCAGCAGGATGGATTTATCAAACCTACAGGTTCTGATTCATAGTTTTTGGGTTATCACTGTTTTATTTTATAGTTTAGCTAATGTTCAGGCTTTATTTTATAATCAATCAGGGTAGTATAATTCTGTAAATGTTGCTGGTAGAATAGCTACCAAGGATTCCAAGACCATTATTGATGTTGTTATGTACTTTTACAGGTTCAGAAAAGTAATTAGTTGCATTGCTCGCACCACGGGTCTTCAGGTAGAGGAAGTAGTCTTTACTAAGGCTTTGAAGGCTGATATATACCTCATGCTTTACATCACTTAGTGACCCATAGTCAATAACTTTTATGTTTTGAGTATGGTTTGTACTAAATTGGAGTGTGTACGTTTTACCATTAAAAATATCATCAGAAAATACATGATACACATTGTTTGCATTGGATAACAATACAGCAACGGGGCTTGTGCTGCCATCAGCCAGAGGATCGGTTGTATTACCGGATACAACATCGGTAAAATTGAAATCACCGTATTGAGGCTGTCCATTATCAATAACAGTATCGACTTTATTTGTGTGTCGATTCCACACCCCTTTATAACTTACTTTTCTCACAATCAGTCGATAATAGTTTTTCTGATTGCTTTGATCTGTAAATTTAAGTTTATATTTTACGTTATAATGATTTTTGATAACCTGTATATCACCGGAACTGTAGCGAAGAATTTCTTTATTAATCAGGACTTGTTGGGTATCAACAGATAAAACATGAGGAGCTTGAGTAAATAAAGTTGTAGCACTTGCCTGCGTCATTTCCGGCACATCAACTGTTAGTTTTATCAGATCGGTAACAGCTGGTTTATAGTAGCTTCTATAGGTGCCTGTATTATCAGAATTCAGTTTTTCCCTGAATACGCCATCAATCCATAAATTAACTTCAGCGTTATTAATAGTCCGATAAGCTATACTATCATTTAAGAAAAATCTGCTTGTTGAAATATATGCAGTAACAGTAGAGTCGGGAGTTACAAAACTGTTAATTACAACTAACGGATTGATTTCATTTCCAATGAAATCAACATCTCTTTCGCATGAAATTATACTAAATACGATTATCATTATACTTAAAAAATGTTTCATACTCATAACGCTTAAAATTTATATGAATAGGTTAGGGAAGGGATTACAGGTAAAATGCTAATTTGACTAAGTGAGTGAACACTTGTAAGTTGTTGGCTTTCCTGATCAAAAACAAATTTAGTTTTAACAAAAGTTATAAAAGGATTAAAATGATTATAGGCATTATAGAAACCGATGTTCCATGTTCGAATTCCGTGTTTCTTCTGTTTGTGAAAACCCGCACTTATATCGAGTCGTTGATAAGGTTCATATCTGTAGTTGTTACGTGAAGTTAGATAGGGAATGCTTTGAGCATTCCAGTTTGTGTCAGAAAACTCAGCATCATTGGTGTTATTTACAGGCGTACCTGTATAGGTTTGCAGCGCCAGGGTTCCCCAATTTCCCGAACTGTATACCCAATTTATCGCTATATCAAAGTTGCTACTGAATTGGTGAGTAAGTACAAAACTCAAGGCATGTCGGCGATCGTACTTTGAAGGAAAAGGCAAACCATTATTAATTTGATGTCCCTCTCTGTCAAACAATCGTTCAGACTTTGACCAGGTATACCCAATCCAGCCGGTGGTATTGCCAAGTGTTTTTTGTGCTAAAAATTCGAATCCATATGCTCTGCCTCTGCCAATACTTACCTTTTCTTCCCAGCCAGAGGTTGAGCCCATAAAGCTTTCGCCATCTTTGTATTCAATCAGGTTAATCATCGATTTATAATAACTTTCAAACGAGAAATTGATAATATTTTTAAAATTATAGAATAATCCGGCAGTGAATTGATTCGATTCCATTGGAGGTATTCGTTTCGTAACAGGTACCCACAAATCGGTTGGCAAACTGATATTGCTGCTTGATAACAAGTGAATATATTGACTCATACTGGCATAACCTGCTTTGATTGAAACATTGTCGCTCAGCAAAATCCGTATACCCGCACGTGGTTGTGGTAGTGAAGCATACACCTTGCTTTGAACCAAAAACTCAGAAAAATGCAATCCTACATTTAGTTGAACCAGCGATCCTAAACGTATATCGTTTTCGAAATAGGCAGATGCTTCCTGACTATAAAAACGGGAATCACCAATTGTAGTATCGGAAAGTTGCGTGGTCGTTTTATTTATTGTTTTATCCTGTAATCCTGTAACACTTGGCTGGAAAGAATGAAGTGTGACGTTGGCTCCAAATTTTATAGTGTGGTTGGGGTTAGGCAACCAATCAAAATCTACCCTGGCAGTATAATCTTCTATCCCTGATTTATATGCTATAAAAGATTGTTGACTATACGAGGAATCAGGTTTAACGAACGTTGAAAGGTCTCTGTTTGCCATGCTTAAATCGAAACGGTAGCGGGTATACGATGTTGTTGCATTCATAAATAATTTATTGTTCACTATGTGATTCCAACGAAAAGCTCCTACCAGATTACCCCAGTTCCAATCCATTTTTAAACGTCCGGTTGATGAACTACCAGTGCTTTGATAGGCATATCGTTGCATGTCCGTGTTGATTACATCATCTCCACTATAAGCACTGAAATAAATTTTATCTTTATCTGAAAAAGTGTGTGTTATTTTTGCATTCAGATCATAAAAATAATACGCAAATCGTGCATCACCTCCCCCATTGTTATCTGATACTATTTTCGAAACAACCGGTTTAAGTAATAAATCGGCATAAGTGCGACGTGCTGAAATATTGAAAGTGGTTTTTCCACTCAACAAAGGACCTTCTAAGTTAAATTTGGAGGAAATAAGTCCAATAGAGATAGCACCATGTATCTGTTGATTATCACCATCTTTCATCCTGATATCCACTACGGATGAAAGACGTCCGCCAAAACGGGCCGGAAAATTACCTTTATACAAAGTAAGGTCTTTAATCGCATCAGAATTAAAAACAGAAAAGAAACCAAACAAGTGATTGACATTATACATTGGTACTCCATCCAACAACAATAAATTCTCGTCAGGTCCTCCACCACGTACATGCATGCTTGCTGACCCATCAGTTCCCGCATTTACTCCCGGTAACAATTGCAATACTTTTATCAGGTCCGTTTCTCCCAAAAGACTGGGAACGCTTTTGAGTTGTGTTATGGGAATATTGATTGCACTCATCTGCGAACTCATTATATTTAAACCCTTTTGAGTACCCACAACCAACACCTCGTCAAGTTCTGTACTTTCAATAAGTTCTATATTAATAACCGTATCCTTTGTCAATTCAACCTTGTGATCCTGAGTTGCAAATCCAACAAAAGAATATCGCAACTCTAATTCACCCTTTGCCAGTGAAATTGAATAAAATCCAAAAGAGTTGGTTGCAGTTCCCAGGTTCGTTTTTTTATCTATTACAGATGAGTTGATGAGCCTTTCTCCACTTTTTTTTATGGAAACATATCCACTGACTGTATAATTTTGAGCATAGATAAAACTGTTGGCAAGCAAACATGAGATTATAATTAAATACAAGTTGGTCATATGGAGAATAAATTTTATCAGGGGTTTATTTTAGTCGCAAAAATACGTTTTTAAAACTATAAAAATTTACACAAAATTTAATTTATATCCGTTTAAAAGTATATCACAAACAATTTGCGGTAAAGTATGCCTCACCTTTCATGTAATTTTCGAAGTTTGTTATCTAGTACCAGGGTAAACATAACAACAATCCCCATTATAATTCCAGCCAGAGAGGTTTTCAGATGATGGATTTGTACAATAGAAATGATCTCGTTTAGATAAATTATGATATTGTTTTAGAGGAACAGTTCCATAAACTTGAGTTGAATAAACATAATATGTTTTTTCATGGATATACCCGTTGTTTTTTCCCGATAAGTAGTCTTTTGTATAATAGTGATCGTGATATGTTGGGCCTAAAAACATGTTAAATTTCCTATAAAACCTGTATAATGGCACCATGCCGGGTTGAGCTGATTCACTTACAAATGCTGCAATTCCCTCATATCTCCAGGTACTATTATTAAAACCAACCTCATTATCATCGATTGTATAAAAATGATTGGAAGTGTTATTGTGACAGTATCTAAACAAAGGTACAACCGGTATAAGATTAATTTGTTTTTCTGAAATATAACTGTCAACAGCATTCTTTAATTCGGCCTTTTTTACAGGATCAGATACAAACTCGTAAATAGGAATTAGTGAATTATCACCAACTTCAATACATACAGAGTTGCTCTCGTTTATTGTGTTAGACCAGGTGCTAATATTTATAGGGGTAGTATTATCAGTTATTACACCAATTGCAAAACTTCCAGGATTTCCACCATCTGTTTTATAATTACAAATATATGATGAATTAAGACTTTTTAAAGATATGTCGGCTTTGTTTTCAGCACTTACACTAAATACTTTTTCAATTGCAGCGCTTATACCTGAATTAACTACAAGTTTTTTTGAACTTGAGTTAATGATTGATTTATATTCAACAGTTAGTCTGCCTCCAGTATATACGTCAGTTTTTACATGTGTTCCATAAAGTCTTATAATTTCATCACACGAATAATTTAACAATGCATTACTAAAACCAGTTGTAAGATAATTTCTTAAAACCTCAATTGTTGACATAAGTTGCATGTGTTTGACATAGATATTTGCATAACAGGTTGCATAAGAGTATTTAGATGTAATTTGATAATTGGAAGACATATCTGCTTTAATACCTAGTGTTACACCTTCAATTTCGGCTGAACCGCTAAATTTTCTATTTAGTTCAGAAGATAAATCAAGAGCATCAGCTCCTGATATAACAAAAGTACGGTTTGCAGCTGGTTTACCAATATATAATTCATAAGAACGTTCTGTTGCAAATCTATGAACGTCAATTACTTGTAGTTGTGAGTAAGAATAATCTAAATAGGGTTCAGTAGCATCTACACCATATCCTAAAGTTTTGTATTCTCCTGAAGAATCATCTTGAATAGATTTATAATTTA
>CAZLHC010000075.1:0-11082 GCA_964559265.1 uncultured Paludibacter sp.
TTAAGGTTTTTAAAGTTATGCATTTTTTTTAGATTTTAGAATCAAGAACCAAGAGTCAAGAATCAAGAGTCAAGAATCAAGAGTCAAGAACCAAGAACCAAGAGTCAAGAACCAAGAGTCAAGAATCAAGAACCAAGAACCAAGAGTCAAGAATCAAGAACCAAGAGTCAAGAACCAAGAGTCAAGAACCAAGAGTCAAGAACCAAGATACAAGAACGAAGAATTAAAACGAGAAAAGAATGATGTTCCAGTTATCTTGGCTCTTGATTCTTGACTCTTGGCTCTTGATTCTACGAAATCATTACCTGCCCCCCGGTGATCGGTAGTGCCTGACCCGTTTCGCCGCATTGCTCCATCAGGTACAGGGCTCCCTTGGTTACATCTTCGGGCGAACAGCCTTTGCGCATCGGCACCTGTGCCAGGTAAAACGCCTTAACATCGTCGATGGTTTGAGCTCCCGGTACTTTTCCTGCACGGAGGTACTGAACGAACAGCCCATTGTCGGGATCGCTCCAGAGCGGACCTTCGTAGAAATTACCCGGACAAATTGCATTCACTTTAATATTGTTGGCGGCCAGTTCCAGTGCAAAGGATTGTACCAAACCGATGCCTCCGAATTTTCCGCCGGCATAGGCGAAATTAGCCTTACTGCCGCGTAATCCCGACTTGGAATTGATCTGGATAATATCGGCATAATATTCCGGTGCATAGCGGGTTTGAAGTTTCATCACGCGACTCACTACTTTTGTACAATAAAAGAAGGCATTGTAGTTGATTTTTGTCACAAATTCGAAATCCTCCGGAGTCATATCTTCCAAACCGCCGGCCCGCAAAACCCCTGCATTGCTGATAAAAGTATCGATGGCTCCGAAATTGGCAATGGTGATATGGACCAGGTTTTCGATGCTGGGGATATCGGCCACATTGGTTTTTACAAAAATGGCGCGGTTGCTTTTGGCAAGGGCGTTGAAACGCTCCACGGTGGCCAGGCCGATGGTCTCGTTGAGGTCGGCTACCACGATATTAGCTCCTTCCTGCAACAGGCATTGAGCGATTCCTTCGCCAAAGCCCTGTGCGGCACCGGTTACCACAATGGTTTTGTTCTCTGCACGACCTGCTGTTGCTCCGGCAGCCACCGACCGACGGTAGTTTTCTACCTCCCAGTTGTCGATAAAGTCGATTTGCTCCTGCGTCATAGGGTGGGCTCCACCAAACGATTTCGACAGCCAGGCAATCTGCATCGCATCTTCGAATACATCTAAAATGATGTCGCACTGGCGGGCATTATCGCCAACAGCAACCAGTCCGATGCCCTTGATAAGAAGTACCTTAGGCATGTAACCAAATTTTTCTTTAAAAGCAGGAATGGCTTTTTCGGCCTCGGCCAACACAGCTTCCGGTTCTTCGTCGTTGAAGAAGATATAGTTTGATTTACAATATACAATGGCATCGGGTGTAAACGGACGAATTACCGCCTGCTGTTCTTCCACACTATCGTATATGGTTTTGATGAGCATGTTCTTGCGCACCTTCAGCGTTTTCAAACCTTCAGCAGAAAGCATCATCCGCAAACCGGGAAGTAATAATTCGGTACAGGTACAAAATGGCCTGTCGCCCTGCGGAACCGGAACTGTAATGGCATTTTCCAGCGTGCTGATAATGGAACTGTAGATAGCTTCTACCTCGGCTGTTGTATCGGCTGCTACAAAAATTCCATGGTTCTGTAGCCAGATAACCTTCGGTTCTTCGTTGAAACGCGCACGGTAGTCTTTAATTGCATCTTCCACTTTTTTAAACAATACATAACCCGGATCGGTATAGGGAATGTACACGTTTTTTTCGCCAAAAAGCTCAAACAGGCGTTGTTCGGCATTGTTGGCACACATCAGTCCGTTGACCAGAGTGGGGTGAAGATGGATAACGAAAGGGTAGAGGATGGCGTTGTGCATCGAAGTCTCCACCGACGGACGTTTCCCTTTAGTGAGCGTAGCATCGGCAAGGTCGTTTTTTACCTCTTCCTCACGTTCGGCAGCTACTTCGCTATAGGTTTTTTCCGACATCAGGTTGAGTTTGGCACGATCGAGCACCGCAAAACCCTCTTCGGTAATGGTCGCGAGCGACGAACCACTGGCTTTCACCCAGATTTTATCGTCGGTTTTGTACGAAGTATTGCCACCGCCGGCAATCACAAAGCGGCTATCGGAGCCATACTTGCGCGAAATATCGATTAGTTGTTGAATTCCTGTCATATGAATGATATCAATTAATTGTACGTTCGATCAACTCTTTTCCGAGCGCCACGAATTCGTCCCGTTTTGAACGATCGGCTTTTCCGTCGGCATCCACATAGCCGCGGAGACCCTGAGCCACCAGGTGTTGATGAGCTGCTATAACACACGCACCTTCAAAATTGATTTGCTGCAATTTGTCGGTGAGCGGAGTGCTGTTGCGGGCAAAGAGTTCGATGGGTTCCATCGCAGGAGTGTTGTGTTCGCTACCAAAAGTAACCACAAAACCCTGATTGTAAAGGTATGCCGCATATTTTTCGAGCAATTCCACTCCATTGCGGGTCGTAATAAATTCTACCGAATGAAATCCGCGTTCCGTGAGTTCTTTTGCTACTTCTTCCAGATTTCCTTCGAAATCGGTGTACCCTCCTTTGGCATCATCGGCGAGAAAAGGATAAGTTGGAATACCACCTCCGGCAATAATGATGGCCTGAACCGATTCTACGGGCAAAAAAGCTTCGGGAGTTTCGGGAACAAAAGCTGCTCCGCCCGCCTTGAGGAGGTTGCCACGAATTTCATTTTCGACACCGGCAATATCCGAAGGGTTTGATTTTAGTTCTTTGCCTCCGAAGATTTTCTCCATCAGGATTTTGAAAGCATCAGCATTTGAATCTGTTGCGATTGCATCAGAAGATTGACTTTTATCGGGCGACGTTGATTTAGCTTCACCAAAACCTGTTGAATCAGCCACTTTCAATCGTAATGCCTTCGCCAGATGCCGTTCGCGAAACATTCCCTGTGTGAGATTCTCCAAAATCCATTGCAGATCGAGCTGAATGCCCGCATCCTGCATGGCCGGCAATGCGTTTAGCTTGTTGAGCATAGCCACTACCTGGTCGTTCGATTCTTTCAATACTCCGGCCAACAATCCGGCATAGGGTTCGTCGAGCCTGAACGGCTGACGAAGTCCTTTGCCGCTGATGTAGGTACGTCCGGGATTTCCGGGGTCGTTTACCCTGCGGCCTGCCTTCTGATCGGCCTCGTTCAGACTAATCAGTTCAATATTAAACAGCGGGTATAATCCCCTTGTTTTACAGCCTTCTGCCCAGGCATCGTAGCCGGCTGCCGTGTAAAAATCATTTATTCCCACCACTTTTACTCCTTCGGCCACGGCCATGTCCAGCGCCTGATCGATGCTGGTAAAGGCGCTGAAGGAATAAGGTGAATGGAGGTGTGCGTTTGTCTTTATCATAGTTTACACTCCCATTTTTGCTCTGCGAATCATTTCTCCATCGGTAAAATTCTGTCCCGGAACATAACCTGCCAGTGGCTGGATGCGTTCGTGAATCATATCGAGGAACCAGCTTACCTGCGGGAAGAAGGATTCTTCGAGTTCGTAGGCAGGAGTGATCCAGTTGCGCGAACCGAGCACCGATACCGGAGCATCGAGGTGGTCGAAACAAAGCTGGGATATGTTGGCCGCCAGGTCGTTGAGGAACGAACCACGGGTGTTGGCGTCGCTGGCTACAATACATTTACCGGTTTTCTTTACCGATTCCACCACTTTTTCGTAATTAAACGGAACTAAGCAACGGGCATCAATTACTTCTACCGACATTCCGTACTGAGCTTCCAGAATTTTGGCTGCTTCGAGGGCCGGATAAAGGGTATAACCAACAGTAAGAATGGTAAGATCGCTTCCTGTTTTCTTTACATCGGGTTCGCCAAACGGAATTTCATAATATCCTTCGGGAACTCCTCCGGCGTGGAATTGTTCGCCGATATCGTAAATACGCTGACTTTCGAAATAGATAACCGGATCGGTTCCCTGAAGTGCCGAATTCATCAATCCTTTGGCATCGTAAGGAGTAACCGGGAAACACACTTTCAGACCCGGAATTTGTGCTACCAGCGATGTCCAGTCCTGTGAGTGCTGCGCACCGTATTTCGAACCTACCGATACACGCATTACTACCGGCATTTTCAGTACATTTCCACTCATCGCCTGCCATTTGGGCAACTGGTTGAATACTTCATCGCCACAACGGCCCAGGAAGTCGCAATACATAATTTCGGGAACTACCCGGCCACCACACATGGCATAACCGATGGCTGTACCCACAATCGAAGCTTCGGCAATGGGCGAGTTGAACAAACGGTGGTAAGGAAGTGCTTCAGTCATACCGCCATACACGGCAAACGCTCCACCCCAGTCGCGGTTTTCTTCTCCATAGGCAATCAGCGATGCATCTTTATAAAAACGATCCATCATGGCTTCGAATATACCATCGCGCAGTTGGAATTGTTTCATCTTGCTGTAGGGTTTTCCATCGGCATCAAATGCAAAACGCTCTTTGGTGGCAATTTTCTTTACCCTTGAGTTCTCGGCCAACGGCATCAGTACATCGGGAGTTGCATCGGACAGTCGGTCCACCGAAGTATTGGAGAACATCATCGAACTGATGACTTCCGGATTTTTCATCCGGGGAGAAATAGTGTCGTCGATCGATTTAAGGAACATATCGTATACAAGCGATTTTACATCGGCCCAGGTAGCGTCGAGATCGGCCTGAGTGGCCACGCCGGCTGCTATCAGCTGGTTGCCGTAACCGGCGATACAATCCTGCTTTTCCCAGGCTTCCACTTCTTCTTTCGAACGATAGGAAGAAGCATCGGAAGGAGAGTGACCACTATACCGGTAGGTGAGTACGTCGAGCAATACCGGACCACGATTTTCTTCAATAATTTTACGTTTGCGCTTGTAAGCATCGATCACCGCCAGCGGATTGTAACCATCCACGCGTTCGGCATGCATCTGGTCGGCATTCACCCCGGCACCAATACGGGCGGCAATACCATAGCCCATCGTTTCGCCACAGGTTTGTCCACCCATACCATACTGGTTGTTCATAATATTGATAATCACGGGCAAACCACCTTTCATATCGCCTTCCCACAGTTCGTTGAACTGATCCATAGCGGCAAAGTTGATACCTTCCCACACTGGTCCGCAAGCCATAGAAGCATCGCCGATATTGGCAACTACCAGCCCGGGTTTACGGTTCACTTTTTTATAGAGTGCAGCCCCCACGGCAATATCGCCCGATCCACCCACGATGGCATTATTGGGATATACTCCAAATGGAGTAAAGAAGGCATGCATCGATCCACCCAATCCTTTATTGAAACCTGTTTCGCGGGCAAAAATTTCGGCCAGCGTACCGTATACCAGAAAGCGGCGAGCCAGATCTTTGGTAGTTCCGCTGAATCCTTCTTTTACCACCTTGAGCACCGAACCATCGAAAAAGTTTTCCATGATGCTGAGCAGTTGGGCATCGTCGAGTTTGTGAATTGCCGACATCCCTTTGGCGAGAATTTCGCCATGCGAGCGGTGACTTCCGAAGATAAAATCCTCTACCGAGAGCGTCCAGGCCATACCTACAGCAGCCGATTCCTGACCAATTGAAAGGTGAGCAGGACCAGGGTGGTTATAGGCGGTACCATTGTATTCGCCTTTTGTTTTTATAAGATTAAGCATGGTTTCGAACTCACGAATGAGCACCATGTCGTGATAAATAGCCTTGAATTCTTCTTCGGTAAAATTGCCTTTTTCGTCGGCAACCGATTTCTGGTACTGATTTACAGCGATAGGCTGAAATTCAATCATTCCTGGCTTACGCGATTCGGCAGGATCAATAAATTGTACTTTAGGCATGATATTAATTGTTAATTTTTTAATTGTTAATTGTTAATGGGTGCGTTGAGATGATTTTTGAGGTTTCTTGTTGATAATTAATAATTAACAATTAATAATTAAACAAGGTTTCTTTGAAGATTTCGCTTACCGTGGGGTGGGGGAACACTACTTCTTCGAGTTGGGCCAGGGTGAGTTCCTGCTCGATAGCCATGCAAGCGCCGTAAATCATTTCGCTCGATGGATTCCCAATCATGTGCACACCGATTACCTCGTTGTAGCGGGCACCCACCAGTACTTTACAGAGACCACTTCCTCCTTCGTTTTCGGCCACAAATCGTCCGGCAAAGGCCATGGGCAGTTTGGCTACTTTATAGTCGATGCCTTTGGCTTTGGCCGATTCTTCGGTTTCACCCACACCCGAAACTTCGGGATTGGTATACACTACTCCGGGGATGGCATTGTAGCGCATCCGGTCGGGACGGCCGGTGAGGTTGTTGACCACCACTTCGCCTTCGCGACTGGCCGTATGAGCCAGAAGTGAAAAACCGGTTACATCGCCGGCAGCAAATACGCCGGGAACGTTGGTGCGCATCTTTTCGTCGGTTTTAATACCTCCGCGAAACAGCTCCACATTCAGATTTTCGAGTCCGAAACCGCTGGTTACCGGTCGACGACCCACACTTACCAGGATTTTATCGCCACTGATACGTTGAGTTTCTCCTTCTTTTTCGAAAAAGACGGTGTTGCCTTCAATTTTTACAACTTTAGCGCTGAGGTTGAATACAATACCTTTTTTTGCGTAGTGTTCGCGCAGCATGGCCGAGATTTCAAAATCGTTGTTACCCAGAATTTCGGGCAGCATTTCCACCACGGTAACTTCGGTTCCAAGGCTGTTGTAGAAGCTGGCAAATTCCATCCCGATTACTCCTCCGCCGATGATTACCAGCGATTTGGGTTGTTCTTTCAGGTCGAGTATTTCGCGGTTGGTAAGAATGAGATCACCTGCTTCGGCAATTCCGGGGATGGGAGGAACGAATGCTTCGGAGCCGGTGCAAATAAGCAGGTTAGCACCCCGGTACGATTCGCCGTTGCAGCTTACTTCGATACCTTGGTTCGAACGACCATTGATATACGCATCGCCTTTCACCACGGTAACGTGATTCATTTTCATTTTCGATTCCACTCCGGCCACCAGTTTACGAACCACTTTGTTTTTGCGGGCCATAATCTTACCGAAATCGAACCGTATATTTTCGCCGTATACGCCATACTTATCGCCATGCAAGGCATTTTCGTAGGTTTTTGCGCTGTAGAGAATGGTTTTCGTAGGGATGCAGCCTTCGTTGAGACAAACCCCACCCATTTTATTTTTTTCAAAAAGCAGGACCTTGAGTCCTTTGTGCCCCGCCCGTTCGGCAGCTACATATCCGGCAGGGCCGCCGCCTATTATTATCAGATCGTACATGTTTTTTTTTTAGAGTCAAGAATCAAGAATCAAGAGTCAAGAGTCAAGAGTCAAGAGTCAAGACGCGCAACAAATGCTGTTAGAGTTATCTTGATTCTTGATTCTTGATTCCTGGTTCTAATTTTTCAATTTCAATTGCAATTTGTTTTAAAAATCGGGTAGCTTCGCCACCATCCAGTGCGCGGTGATCGTAGGTAAGACTCAGTCCGATATACGGAACGAAGCCATACACCCCATCGCCGAGGTCCTTGGGTCGCGGAACAATGGTGTTCACTCCCAGAATAGCCGATTGAGGCAGGTTGATGACCGGGGTAAACATCTCCACCCCATAATTGCCAAGGTTCGATACAGTGAAAGTGGCTGCTTCGGCTGCGAGAAGTTCGGGTGCAATAGCTCCTTTTTTGCACGCATTGGCTGCTTCTTTCAACTGATTGGCAAGACCGGTAATCGAAAGGTCGTCGGCATTGCGGATGGCAGGAACCATCAGTCCACGGTCGGTATCGACTGCCAGGCCCAGGTGAACTTTGTTGAAAAGGCGCATTGAGTCGCCCAGGAAATGCGAGTTTACATTCGGGAATTTTTTAAGAGCCTGAATTACAGCAAAGCAAACGAAATCGTTGATGGTGAGATTCGTTGCAATTTGGCCGGCTTCGAAGGCTGCTTTTGCTTTCTTACGTTGGGCCAGAATGTTTCGGGCATCGGCACCGAGGTGGTGCGTAAGCTGTGCCGAGTTTTGCAGCGATGAATGCATGGCTTTAGCGATAATTTTTCGCATGTTCGATAATTTCTTATCTTCATAATCGAGGCCATACACCGCATTGACAGGAGCTTTGATGTCGGCAGAGGTAACCGTTCCGGCCAGACCGGAGCCATTAGCCTGAACCTGTACGCCTTCTTCAGCAATAATTAGTTTGGCCAGCGGAGTAAGTGGCGGACGATTTTCGAGCGCAGCTTTCACATCGCGTTCGATAATACGGCCATTGGGGCCGGTACCGGCGATGGCGTTGGTAGCGACGGCTTCGGCGGCTGCCAGGTTTTTGGCACGGGGAGAAATAGCTCCAGTAGTTGTTTTTACGTCAACAGCAGCCAGTGTAGTAGCCGGACTGACCGGAGTAGCCGGAGTTGAAACTGCCGAAGCAGATACGGATTCGGAAGTTTTTTCCTGCACGGGAGCAGTTTCGCCACCAGCATTCCAATCGCCCGTTTCACCCGGTTCGCCAATCACCATCATGTTCATGAGCACCGGCACCTCATCGCCTTCGTTGTGAAACACTTCAAGAACCACACCTGCCGAAGGTGCAACTTCTTCGAACGAAGCCTTATCGGTTTCGTAACTGAAGAGCACATCGCCAACACCTACAGTATCGCCCTTTTTCTTTTTGAGTTCGGTAATAATACAACTTTCAACCGATTGCCCCTGTTTGGGAAGAATAATTACTACAGCCATATATTTCAGGATATTATGAATTTCATGTGTAAAAAATTGTTTTTAAAGGTCACATGGAACTCGCATGTCAGATTTTCATTCACTTAGGTAATTGCCTTCAATCATGCTCGTTTCATGTGAATGGTATAAACCGATGCAAAAGTAAGCTATTCTACTCGTTACCGTGTTCTTTTTTTGGCCAAATAACTATGTTTTTTGATGCTGAGTAAATTGTAAGCTATTTTTGCTGAATTGTCCGACAATTTTATTGTAAAAAACTGCTGCACAACATCATTTTTATAGTGTTGGAAGAAAACCTATTTAGTATTTTTGCCGACAATGTTATCTGCTTGTTAGTACATTTTAACTGCCTGAGCAATTAAAAGATGGGACTGACCCGCGGTGACGTGTTAAAACCTTAACAATTAACCAACTATGAAACGAGCATGTAAATACTTTACATCCAGGGTAATGATAATGTTTCTATGCGAGTTCCATACGACCGTTGAAAAACAAATTATTACCGTATGAAAATTGAAAAAATTTCGATTGCGAACGAAACGCGCATTAAATTGCAATTTCGATGGGACCAGGAGCTCACAGCAAAAGTGAAAGCATTACCCGGAGTACGATGGAGTAAAGAAATGAAATGCTGGCATATTCCTTACACAAAGGAAGCATACGTTGCCCTAAAGAACGTATTTCCGGATGTTGATTATTCGGGAGCCGAAATAGTGGTGACCGAAACTCCCCGTCAACTGTATATAGAATTGCCAAAAAACGAAACTGATTCACAGTTTATCCGCTCTTTCCGGTATTACCGATGGGATGCTAAGGAATATTGTTGGGTTATTCCCAATTGGGGAAGCAATCTGGAACTTATAAAATCGTATTTTAAGGATCGAAAAGTACGATATGAACGCAAAGAACCTGTTGTGCTTCAGAATGATCTATTTATACCCGAATACAAACCCTATCAGATGCTGATAGTGAATGTAGCATCACGTCAGTTTAAAATCTATTTGGTTTATAAGAAAGAAGTTGTAGCAGGATTACGGAAAATTCCGTTGATTAGATGGCATCACACTGAACGCTGTTGGTCGTTACCTTATGCCGAAAAATTTCTTTCCGAACTACGTAAAATTGCCGAAGCGAACGGATTAGAGACTGTTTATCAGGAAATTAAAACCGCTAAAGTAAAGCCACGAAAATCGCGTCATGATATTGAAAATTTCAGGGTATGTCCTGTTGAATATAGTGCGAAATTAAAAGAGCTCAGGTATAGTAAGAATACCTTAAAAACCTATACCGATCTTTTTGAGGAATTTATCAATTACTATCCTGAAGTTCTCTTGCCAGATATTAGTGAGGATCAGATTATTCAATTTTTGCGTTATCTGGTCAACGAACGCAAAGTATCGGTATCGTATCAGAACCAATCGATTAACGCCATCAAATTTTATTACGAAAGGGTAATGAGTGGTAATCGAAAGTTATATCATATTGACAGGCCGCGTGAAGAAGAAACGCTACCCGAAGTAATGAGTGAAGAAGAAGTAGCAGCCCTGTTGAAGTCGATAAAAAATCTGAAGCATTTGGCAATTATTATGACCATTTATTCCGGTGGTTTGCGTATCAGCGAAGCCGTCAATTTGAAAATCAAGGATATAGACAGTAAGCGGATGCAAATACGCGTAGAGCAGTCGAAAGGAAAAAAAGACAGGTATACCCTTTTAGGTACTACCACCCTTAAAGTGCTTCGAAAGTACGTAGCCGAATACAAACCCGTGCTTTGGTTGTTTGAAGGAGAACCGGGTGGCCGGTATTCGGTTAGCAGTATACGGCAGGTATTTTATACAGCAGTAAAAGCGGTAGGGATACAGAAAAAGGTGAGTGTGCATACACTACGCCATTCGTTTGCCACTCATTTATTGGAAGCAGGCACAGATATGCGCTACATTCAGAGTTTGTTGGGGCATCAAAGTAGCAAGACCACAGAAATTTATACCCACATTACCACAAAAGGATTTGAAACAATTAAAAATCCGTTGGATAAACTGGATATTTTTAACGAAAAATAATTACATTTGCAAATCTGTATATTCAATGTTTTTTCCTGTATCTATAATAGATTATAAATATATCATTTTGCATATGGTGTTGATTGGAAGCAAGTTAATGCCAAATTAAAGTTGAGCTAAGTATGATGTATAAACAATGCATACTGTAGATACAGGAAAAGGGGGTTGCAGATATAAACGTGTTA
>CAZLHC010000076.1:0-10618 GCA_964559265.1 uncultured Paludibacter sp.
GGTAAAACAAATTTTTTGAATTTTGAAAAGTTTATGTGTTAAATTTGCGTTGCGCGCTTCGCGCTTCACTAACGGGGCGTTGCGCTTCGCTCCACTAGTGAGCGTTACGTGCTTCGCACTTCACTAGTGAGCGCTACACTTCGTTCCGCTAGTGAGCGTTGCGCTTCGCTCCACTAATGAGCGTTACGTGCTTCGCACTTCACTAGTGAGCGTTGCGCTTCGCTCCACTATCGGAATGAGCAGAGCTTTCTCGTTTCAACACTAGTGGAGCGCGAAGCGCGAAACGCTAATTAGTGGAGCGAAGCGAAACGCCCCGTTAGTGGAGTGCGAAGCACGTAACGCTCACTAGCGGAACGAAGTGTAGCGCCAAGTTAGTGGAGCGAAGCGAAACGCCCCGTTAGTGGAGTGCGAAGCACGTAACGCACACTAGTGGAGTGCGAAGCACGAAACGCCCCGTTAGTGGAGCGAAGCGAAACGCCCCGTTTGTGGAGCACTCATCGTTTAATCCGTGGTTGGAGGAGTTGTGGGATTTTGCGCACTACCTTAGCGATGAGGATAGCGTAAGGATAAGGGAAGTCATTATTGCGGAGAGCCCGGATGTCTTCTTTCGATTTTCGTATCATATTATGCGTGCCACCGGTGCTTACGCCGCCAACTTGCATGCGGGTTACGAGGCCGGGGATATAACTGATTTTCAAGTCATTCGATTTAAGAATCCGCAATATAAAATCGTAATCGCCCGAGATGCGAAAGGTGGGGTCGAAAAGGCCTTTGCTGAGGTATACCGATCGTTTGAGTACCAGGGCGGGGTGCGGGGGGGTCCAGCCGCGAAGGAGTTTGCTTTTGCTGAAGGGGCTGCTGGTCCAGTTGCGCACAACATTGCCTTGTTGGTCGACGAATACCAGGTCGCCAAAGGCGCCGCTGCTGCCCGACTGTTCGATGGCTTCTACCATTCGCTCTACCGAGTCGGCGTGGGCAAATACATCGTCGGCGTGCAGAAATGCCACTAGTTCGCCTCCTGCCAATCTGATTCCTTTGTTGAGGGCATCGTATATACCATCGTCTTCTTCCGACACAAGATGGGTTATCCGGTTGGGCATCGACTGGATGATCGTGAGAGTTTCGTCGCTCGATTTTCCATCTACAACAATATGTTCGATATCGGCATAGGTCTGACTGTTAACCGATTCGATGCAACGGGCTATGTGCGCTGCGCAGTTATAGGTGGCTGTAATTATCGATACTTTCATCGGGATTGTTGCAAGAGTTGTGTGAGGTATTCGTGTTCGGCTTCGGTGAGCGAGGTGGCTGTAAAAAAGGCAATATGGCGTTTGATTTTTTCTTCGGGCCAGTTCCACCATTCCAGTTGTTGCAGGCGGTGGATGGTGGCTTCGTCGAATCGGTAGCTGATTACGGTGGCTGGTACTCCCACGGCGATGGCGTAGTCGGGAATGTCTTTGGTGACGATGGCTCCGGCTCCTATCACGGCGCCATGTCCGATGTTCACTCCCCCCATGACGATGGCCCGCGAACCGATCCACACGTCGCTGCCGAGAGTAGTGGTTTTAAACTCGTCGAAGGTTTCGCTCTCTACCCACTTTGTTTTCAGGGCATTGACGGGTGATGTAAATACCGGAGAAGTCGAAATCCCTTTCAGCGAATGGGTGGGAAGCCCGATGATGCTGTCGCGACCCACCGAGCAAAAGCGGCCCACGCGGGCGTAGGTAAGCTCCGTCCCGGGGGTGATATAGCTATACGCATCGACCTGCGAATGAAATAATTTGGCGTGGTGATATACCAGGGCAGTGGGGTGAACCGATGAGGAGCTATCGACCAGGGCCAACAGCGAAACACGGCGATTAAAGAGATTTTTGACAAAACCTGTCATGTAATGAAGAAGCGACATAGGCTATTCAGACTTTACTTTTTCGAACGCATCGATAAAACTCGAGCGGGTATTGTTGACTATAGGAATGGAAAGCGAATCGGCAAAGCGCCGGAGGACGTGGTACTCGCGAAACATGGCGGCCAGCTGGTGGATAAACACATGCAGTTGTTGGTCGGCGCCGGTTTCGGTAGTTATTTTGATGGTATCGGTATCGGAGTGGTCGATGTGTTTATCCACCAGCACCAGGCTATTGTCGGGCATCACCTTCAGGTTGGGCAGCCAGGAGTGGTCGGCTCCCCAGAGTTGCACCGAACGATGGTTCATTTTAAGGGCTATATAAATGCAGGCTACCAACACGTTCTGATACAGCGGGTTGGCTAATCCGCGGCGAAACAGCCACAAATTTACCGAAGTCATGCCGCCTATGACGGGTATATTCTTCAAAAAAACCGGGCGGATGGTGGGGCATTGCCGGCGAAGTTGTTGGCAAAACTCACTGTTTTTGGCCATGAGCGGCATCAGGAGCACCATCTCCCAACGCGTATGTTGCACCAGGGCCTTCAGCAGTGATTCTTTTTCGCGGTTGATACGCTCGAGTTGCGAAGGCTGAAAATACACCGGGTCGAACAGCACATAGAATTCCGGCTGAATAAGCCCGTACATTTCCTGCAGTGCAAAGGTATTTACGGCCATACACGAAGCGCCCTTCCGGCTTTGTAGCAACCGGGGAAAATCGCTGCTGAGCGACGGACCCGTACCGATAATGTGCAGCACGTCCGATTGTTTTGCGGGGAGGTGCTGACGGGTGCCTATGTTTTTGAGATTGAGAATCAACACTATAAAAGCATTCAGTACCGACTCGATAAAGGCAATCACCTTGAAATAATTACTTAGCATGCGAACTATAAGAGTTGAGTTTTGAATTTCGATTAGTAATGAAAGGGTGATAGGGGTGAATCGTTAATCGGCTGTAGTAAGCTATCGATAACCGTTTGAGCTTCGTGCAACATCACACTTCAATAAGCGTCCAGTCCTTTTGGTAGATATCGCTTTGATCCCACACCCCGTTGTTCCAGCGCGAAGGAGCCACCACCCGCTTATTGGCCGACTCCGACAAGTAGGCCACCCACCAGCTGTAGGTGCTATTGGACAGCACAAAATGCTTGCAGGCCGCCATGAGCCGGAAATCTTCGTAATCGGGATTTTGCTGATCGACGTAGCGAAGCTCCCCGTCGAAAGGATAGTTAGCCCTGATCCATTCGATATCGTCGTGGGTATTCGAGAACACATAAAACACCGGATCGACCAGTTCATCGCGCAACAGGCGAATGGCTTGCTGGTAATAATCGAAATCGCATACCAGGGTTTTATCTTTCACCTCTCCCACCACATAGTCGCCCCGCCGGATATGCACACATACCGAATGGGTAGATCTGATTTGCTCCAGCAAGTTCACATTATGCTCACTCACCGGAGTTTTAAGTCGCAGTTCTTGCCTAAGTTCTGCCGCCACTGTATCGAAAAACTTCTCCGACATCCAGTTTCCGGCAATGAGCACCACCGGCGAATAACAACGATACAAATACTGCTCGTAGGCCGGATGATCCTGAATAAAAATTCCGAAGGCCGAATTGAGCTTCATACGGGAAGATGGAGCGACAGGCAAGCCTTTGAGTACTTGATGAACGATGCGGGCCCCTACCCTCACCATCCAGAAAAACAGGGAGTTAAGCGGGCGGTGAAGATCGCTGAGCGATCGGTGAGTGGCGTTGTTTGGGCGGATAACGTCGTTATCCGGGCGGTGAGCCGTGAGATTGACTCCGGGGTGAAGCTCAAAATGGTGTAGCGACAAGTTCCGTTGTTTGTCGGTAGCATAGGTATGAAGGTCGAGCAGCACCGAGCCGCCGAAGCGCTGCTGCACCTGGCGTGCGAAGGCATACTGAAACAGCTGGTTTCCCAGGCCGCCTTCCAGCCGAAGTACAATCTTTCGCATTGGGCTACCTCCCGGCCGAAGAACGAACTTCCTCATTGGGCAACCTCCCTGCTGAAGGCGCTAACCCTCGATTTATCATGCCGAAGTACTATCTTCATCATTAGCTTCAATTAAATATTGATTAATAGAATAAACAAGTGCGGTAGTGAACGTAAAAATAAACGCTCCGTTCTGGAGAATCATCGTATCGCTACTGGTACCGGTGAGCAGGGCGTAGAGGAGCATGAAAAGTGCGGTATAGGCCAGCATGCGGATTTCGCCACTGGTTTGAGCGATAATACTGCGCAGGGTACGCAATTGTTGTACGATGAGGAAAAGGTACACCGCGATGCCAAGTACACCGAAAATAATGATTACGTTGTTGAACGCACTATCGTAAGTGGGCGTGGCGTAGAACACATCGAGAAACATATAGGCGTCGAGGTCCTCGATGGGTTGCCAGTCGAGTCCGACTCCCAGCAGGAGGTAGTTTTCGAGCACATACTCGAGCGAGTTGAGTGGCAGTAGCAGTCGAACCGCAAAATTTCCCGATTTGGAGGTAATTTCGTCGTAGGTGCTGGTAATATTTTCGAGCAGATTATCGATTCCGTAGCCGATGGTATTGAAAACGAGCATCACCCCTACCCCTACGAGCGCCATTGCCAGCGAGAGGTAAACGATATTGCGAAGTTTCACCCCGTAGAGATTGAAAACGGCATAAAGGGTGGTAAGCGTGAGACCGATGAGCACACTGCGGTGCATTTGAATGAGGGTAGCTCCAAAGCACAGCAACACGCCTCCCCACAGCAGCACGTTGCGCTGAATGGTTTGTAGCGAGAAGAAGTAAAAGAAGCCGAAGGTTACGAGGAGTGAAGTAGGCAGAATTACCCGGAATTCGCGTCCCACCATATCGGAGATTAGCAGTCCGATGGCATCGGTGGATCGGTTGGTAAGCACCACAAACAGAGCGATTACCGAGGCCAGTACGGCCATTGCCGCCACCGAATGAATGGCGATGCGAATGCCGTTGGGGCGGGTGAGCAGGTACACGAAAAGGAAATAAAACAGGAGGTATTTCAGTTTCACGAAATTGGAGCCTATTTCAGGAAGATCGGGTGTGCCACTGAGGAACATGCCTGCGATGGCCTGCAGGAGTACCAGACCAACGAGTGCTAAGAGCAGGAGCGAAGGCAGTCCCATGCGGTTGCGCCGATCGAAAAACACCGATGGCTTTATAAAAAACGGGACGATGAGCGCCAGTCCGATGGAGAGGAGCTGAAGGATGCCGTACCATCCTAAGCCATCGCTTCCCAAACCGCCCCACGAGGCCGAACGGAGTCCGAGGCCTTCGAACGACGAAAAAAGGAGAATAAACCAGAGAATATAGTAAGCGAGTTTCATTTTTTTGAGAGTCAAGAGTCAAGAGTCAAGAACCAAGAGTCAAGAATCAAGACAATGGATTTGAGGATTATGTGCGTTTTTTTTAAGAATCAAGAGTCAAGACACTGGATTTGAGGATTATGTGCGTTTAATTAAACTTCTTTATACCTTAAAAAATTGTCGACCGACCGAAACAAGTGGGCGTGGCTGCGCAGCCATTCCGGGTCCTGGTCCCACCATTTCAGGTCGAGCAAGCGGGCAATGGTGGCTTCGTCGAACCGTTTCCTGATTTCGCGGGCCGGCACACCGCCCACGATGGCGTAAGGAGCCACATCGTGGGTAACCACCGAACCGGCAGCCACCACGGCGCCATCGCCTATGGTTACACCATCCATTATCAGCGCATTAGCCCCTATCCACACATCATTCCCGATAGTAACCGGGGCAATTTCGTCCACGGCATTTTCATCTACAAACGACAGCTGGCATTGCCGGTTCACCGAATAGAAAGCCGGAAAGGTAGAAACAAAATGAGTAGGATGCTTACCGAGTACTATTTGAACATGCGGCCCGATGGAGCAAAAATTACCGATGGTGGTGTTCGAAATGCGCGAATGATCGCAAATGTATACAAAATCGCCGATGGTGGAGTCCGACACCTTCACGTGGTTGTAGAGGGTGGTATACTGGCCGGTTTCCACCTCAAACAATTCGGACATATAGCCCATTTTGAGCCGTTTATGCCGGTTTTTATACAGCAGCCGGCGCGATCTGAAATACCATTTCAGCCACAGTATAAAAGGAGTATTGAGAAAGCTCGTCATACGCATTTCATCTAAATTATTGATTCCAGATACCGGTTGCCGTTTTATTCATCAACCGGGTAAGTTGCCTGCGGCTGATAAGGGCATGCAGGGTAGCCACCAGCAGGTTGGCCACTAGTACGCCTTCGAGATTAAACCATCGGCACAGGTAATAGGCCAGCGGAATATACACCAGACCGGCCACTATATTAACGTATAATTGCAGTTTTATTTTACCGATGCCGTTGATGAGGTAAACAAATAAGTTAAATCGCATGCTCATAAGGATGAGGAGCGTCATTCCCAGCGATACGGTGAACGGAATTTCGACGGCGTCGCCAATCCACAAGCGGTAGGCCAGGTTGGCCAGCAACAGCATGACGGCTGCCACGGGAATGCTGAGCCACCATACTTTCCCGAGCTTGCGGATGGAGTTGCGCATCCAGCTGTAATCGTCCTTCGCATAGGCTTCGGTGAAGGCCGACCAAAAGGGCGACAGAATGATGTAAAAGGTCATGCTCAGTACCGAAAAATACTTGAAAGCAATGTTGTATTCGGTAACCTTTTCGGGACCCAGCACATGAGTAATTACGATATTGGTAGTTTGAAACAACACCACGGCTCCGAGCTGGATGACAAAAAATTTGATGCCGAGCGACAAAATATCGCGGGCATAGCGGAAATCGACCAGGGCGAACGAAGGTACAAACTTTTTGTATCGTCCCCGGAAGAAAACAACGGTGGCCACTCCCAGCACCACAACGGGCAGCAGACCGATTGTAAGCCCTAAGTTGACGAGCGATCCCGGGGTTGTTTTGGTAAGAATAAAAATGATTACCAGCACCAGCAACTGGCCAAGCATCTCGATAAAGCTGGCGATGGCTGGTTTTTGATCGGCAGTGAGCAGGGTGGAGATGGTTTGCACCACCATGCGCAGGCAGAAAAAGCTCACCACGATGAGGGCCAGCACCGACAGTTCTCCGGCCATGTCGGCGGGAGCGTTGAGCACCACCTCCCAGTGCAGAAACTGATTGGCAATAACAAAAAGGAGCCAGAGCGACACAAATACGATGGAAAGCACCGCATAGGTAGTGCTCACGTAGATGCGTGCCGTGCGAAAATCGTCGTTGGCTTTAGCTTCGGCAAAGCGGTTGCGAAGGCCGTTACCAAAACCGATATCGAAAAAGCTCAACCAGCCGATGATGGACGAGAGGGTGAGCCAGATTCCATAATTTGAAACGCTTACGTAGTGGATGGTGAGCGGCACCAGTGCCAGGTTGATGGCCATACTTCCCCCTTTTACCAGCAGCGATGCGGCGATGTGGCGTTTCACACCTACGCTCCGTTGGTTGTCGCCTCCGAAAAACGATCGGACAGTGGTGAGTAGAGTTTGTATCACGGGGTGGGTGAAGTGGGTGGTAGGTTATCGGTGGCCGATTCAAGCCTTTGGTCGCCGGTGGGCGAAGTTAGCTTCTTATAAAGTGCCAGGTAGCGATCGGCCATTGCCCCGGCCGAAAACAGCGAAGCTTGCTGAAGGATCCGGTCTTTATCCCATTTACGGCTTATGAGTTCTACCATTCCCTGTGCCAGTGCCTCGTCGGTTCGCTGGTCCACCACCACCATGGTTTCGGGGTGGTACACATCGGGCACCGCATCCAGATCGGAGAAGGTAAGTGTGGGCATTCCGAATTGCAGCGCTTCGATTATCGACATTCCGAAGCCTTCGCGTATACTGGCGAGCACATTGAAGTGGGCCTGTTGGTAGTAAGCAGCCATTTGTTGCCGGGGGATATTGCCGGCCACAATCAGTTTGCAGTGGAGGCGATTCATTTCGGGTTGGCCTGCGGAGGAGTTAAAGCTGTTTGGTTCAGCTTCCGGTTGGCCTGCGGTGGAGTTGGAGTTGTTTAGTTCTGCTTCCGGTTGGCCTGCGGTGGGGTTGAAGCTATTAATCTCAGCCTCCAGCTGCCCTCCGGTGGTATCGTACCCCAAAAACAGCACCGTGAGTTGTTGCTTCACCTCGTCGGGCAGAAGTTGAAAAGCGCGGGCCACCTGGAGTTGGTTTTTGTTGAAACTGAGGTTTCCCACACACAGCAGGATGAGCTGCCCGGTGGGTATAGCGTAGGTGGTATACAGATCGGGGGAAGTTGCGGCCGGCAATCTTTCCGTCACAGCATTCGGGATAACGCTGATCGGGGGCATCTTACCCACAGCTGCCCTGCCGCTCGTATCGCCCGATGCATCCCGTCGAATCTTCTCCTCTAAAAAATGAACAATAGTAGTTTTTATACCCGTGCTGATGACCGTGAGCGGAAGCGAATGTTGCTGAGCCCTGAGCAGCAACTCTTTCTCGAGTTGTTTTTCGTAGGCCGAAATCCGGATGCTGTCGTTGAACGAATTCAGTCCGTGGAGGGTCACCAGGTAGCGAAATCCGTAGCGATCGCAGGCCCGAATTACCGGAGCGGTATAATTATCGATTCCGTGGATATGAATCAGGTCGTAGCGATTGTTGCGCACCATCCGTAAAAAATAACCTACCGACAGATGGTAGAGCAGAATATTGGGTAGTTTGCGGAGCGGAGTTTTGTCGGCCACCATCGTTTTCAGCGCACGAACTGCATCCGATAGGCGCATGGACGTGAGCACCGATTTCCAGGTGTGCTTCAGCAGGCGCAGACCCTTGTAGTCCATTCCGGCTGTGAGATTGGCCTGTGTGAGCACCTCTACCCCGACTTCGGCCGACCGGCGGGCAATGGCCGTGGCAATATCGATAGTCATGTAGCCATAGCCGCTGGTGCTCCGCGAAAATCCGGGATAGTTGTCGATGGTGACGTAAGCCGCAAAATGAAGTACCCTCATGCACTAAAGACTGAAACCATCGTCGACCAAAAGATTGTGACCGTTGACGAATTGGGATTGATCGGACAATAAAAACAGCAGCGCACCGGCCACATCATCGGGCGCAAGCATCCCTTTGTTGAGGCAGTACGACTCGTAAGCCCTCACAAACGAAACCGGCTGGCGATCGAGCAAGCCGCCCAGGCTAATTGAGTTGACGCGTATATTTTTTCCTTTAAAGTACTTAGCCATGTATTTTGTAAGATGAATAAGGGCCGACTTAATGGCAGCATATTCGACAGGCATAGTCATGGGAGTGGAATCGTAGACTTCGAACCGGGGAGCCACCACCCCATAGATCGACGAGATATTGACAATATTTCCGTAACCTTGCTCCACGAAATAGTTGCAGAATTGCTGCGAAGTCAAAAAATACCCGCCGAGGTTGAGGTTTACATTTTCGCAAAAATCGTCATAGGTCACCTCTTCCAACTTACGACCGTAGTTTTTATTGCGCGGATAGGCATTGTTTACCAGCGCATCGATACGCCCCCACTGCCGGTGAAGTGTTTCGATGAGGGCCTGTATCGAATCGCGGTTCGTAATATCCAGTTGGATACTGAATGCTTGTGAATGAGGATACAAGTGTAGCAGTTCCTTCTTTTTTTGCTCGCCCAATTCGGCATTGATATCGGCAATTACGGGAATACCGCCGTGGTGAGCAATGGCTTTAACGAATTCGAACCCAAGCAAGCCACAGCCGCCGGTTACTACGATCACCTTATTGTTGAGCAGTTCCATTTATAAAATCTGTTTGTAGAAATCGGGTTTGCGGTCTTTTTTGACCGGGAAAGCAGCGCGGAGGGGTTCCACTTCATCAGTATTGAGTTCGAACACCTCCATTTCGTTGTGCGCCCATGCTGCCTGCAGCGGAACTCCCAGCGGATCGATACAGCGCGAACTGTGCACATAGGGATGGTTGTTGCCATCGATGCCGACGCGGTTGACACCGGCAATAAAGCATTGATTTTCGATGGCGCGGGCTTGCAGGAGAATATTCCAGTGGTTCACTCTTCGTTCGGGCCAGTTGGCAATGTTGAGAATCAGTTGGCTGCGCACCGACAGGGCCTGGTAAAGCTCCGGAAACCGGAGGTCGTAGCAAATAGTAAGGCCAATGGTTACGCCGTCGAGCACACATTCCACCAGTCTGTCGCCTGCATTGTATTTAGTATCTTCGCCCGAAAACGAAAAGGGGTGAATTTTAGCGTAATTGGCCAACAGGCTCCCCTGTTTATCGACAATAATCAGATTATTAGTAGCTTTATCGCTACTACGCAGCACCACTCCGGCCGCCAGGGCTACCTTACTACCCGCCGCCAGTTCGCTGAAAAACTGAAGCGAAGGCGAATCGGAGCTATCTTCGGCAATGAGCGAAGTATTCATCGTAAAACCGGTAAGGGTCATTTCGGGGAATACAACCAGATCGACCTGTCGGGCAGCAGCCAGTTGCACATAGTAGGCACAGCGCTGGCGGTTGGCCGCTTTATTCTGCCAAACCTGATCGAGCGATACGAGGGCAATTTTCATACGGTACTAATTGTTTTTCAATGGTCGTATGGAACTCGCATTCAATCATTTCCACAACCTTGGATGTGAAGTAGTTACATGCTAGTTTCATGTGTGAATAATTCTGAACCTTAATTAAAACTACGGAACACCGGTTTGATAGCCGGCCCCACC
>CAZLHC010000077.1:0-10551 GCA_964559265.1 uncultured Paludibacter sp.
GTGGAGCAGTGGTAGCTCGTTGGGCTCATAACCCAAAGGTCGTTCGTTCGAGTCGAGCCTCCGCAACACAGAAAAAAAGCTAACTCATACGGGTTAGCTTTTTTTTATACGGCTGATGAACAGGAAATTACAACATTTAACTCAATTTACACGGAATCGTTGTGTGCCTTTTTGGAAGAAATCAACGATTTGACGAGCAGCGGCTATACCTGCGTTGATATTGGCCTCCGATGTTTGCGCTCCCATTTTCTTCGGTGTCGAGAAATAACGCGAAGGAAATTTCTGCATCATCTCTTCGTGGTTACCGGGCAAAATATCGGTCAGGTATTTGAAATCGGGACGAACCTCCATCAATTCTACCATTTCTTCTTCGTTAATCACTTCTTTACGGGCAGTATTTACCAACACAGCTCCTTCGGGCATCAGCGAAAGCAACTCCTTGTTTATCGACTTCTTGGTTTCGGGAGTTGCGGGAATATGCAGCGATACAATATCGCACTTTTCGTACAACGCTTTCTTCGACGACATAGGAATAACACCATCGTTGTGGATGAATTCGTCGCTGCAATACATGTCGAAAGCATACAACTGCATTCCAAAGCCTTTTGCAATACGGGCCACATTGCGACCCACATTACCATAGGCATGAATCCCCAGCTTTTTACCTTTCAGTTCTGTACCCGAAGTACCGTTGTAAAAATTACGCAGAGCATAAATAAGCATTCCAAACACCAGTTCGGCCACTGCATTAGCATTCTGGCCCGGAGTATTCATTACGCATACTTTTGCTTCGGTTGCGGCCTCCAGATCAATATTATCGTAACCAGCGCCGGCACGAACCACTATTTTAAGGTTCTTAGCCGCTACGATTACCTCATTATCAATTATATCGCTACGAACGATAAGGGCATCTACATCGGCAACTGCATCGAGCAGCTGTTGCTTTTGGGTATATTTTTCGAGAAGAACCAGCTCATAGCCAGCGGCTTCCACTTCTTTACGAATCCCTTCTACCGCAATTTTGGCAAAAGGCTTGTCGGTTGCTACTAAAATCTTCATACGGTAATATTTTTTTTTTATTGGCTGAACAAAAAACTCACTGCATACCATTCTGCTGCTCCGATTTCCCGTTCGTGACCATTGGTTTAAAACAACAAAAGGACGCCACACCAGCGCCCTTTTATCTGTATCCTGTTAGTTGATATGTAACTTTTCAAATTCCTGCATGCAATCCACCAGCGCCTGAACGCTTTCGATTGGCAATGCATTGTAGGTAGAAGCACGGAAACCACCTACCGAACGGTGTCCTTTGATCCCCACCATGCCACGCTCGGTGGCAAACTTTTGGAAATCGGCTTCCAGGGCAGCATGTTCAGGTTTCATTACAAAGCAGATATTCATGCGCGACCGGTCTTCTTTTGCTGCTGTGCCCATAAACAGGCTGTTGCGGTCGATTTCGTTGTAGAGTAAATCAGCTTTGGCGATATTCAGTTTCTCCATACCTTCCACACCTCCATTGGCCTTGATCCAGCGAAGGGTTTCCATGGCGCTGTAAATAGGGAGTACAGGAGGCGTATTAAACATCGAACCATTATCGATATGTGTTTTGTAATTGAGCATGGTAGGAATGTAGCGCGAAACCTTACCCAGCGCATCGTCTTTTACAATTACAAAGGTGAGTCCGGCCGGAGCCAGGTTTTTCTGTGCACCTCCGTAAATAAGAACGTATTTCGAAACATCCACCGGACGCGAGAAAATATCCGAAGACATATCGGCTACCAATAGCACCGGCGAATCCATATCGGTAAGAATTTCGGTACCAAAAATGGTGTTATTCGTAGTAATATGAAAATAATCGGCATCAGCAGGGATAGAATAATCTTTCGGTATATAGCAGAAATTTTCGGCTTTCGACGAAGCAACTTCCACTACTTCGCCCATTGCTTTCGCTTCTTTCAATGCTTTATTGGCCCAGGTCCCCGTATTCAGGTAAGCCGCCTTTTTATCAAGAAGATTAAATGGAACCATACAGAATTGAAGACTGGCACCACCTCCCAGGAAAATTACAGAATAACCTTCCGGTATATTCAATAGTTCCCTGAACAGGGCTACCGCTTCGTCGAGAACCGGCTGAAAATCCTTGGAACGATGCGAAATTTCGAGAATCGATAAGCCTGAACCGTTGAAATCTAATACAGCCTGAGCTGTTTTTTCAATCACTTCGCGAGGCAGTATCGACGGTCCCGCATTAAAATTATGCTTCTTCATACGTGTTAAAAAATATATAAGTGTGTTCGATAGAGTTGAAAATGATGATTCACTTTTCAGGCTGCAAAGTTACTATTTTTTTTGTTTACACACTTAAAATATTTAAATTTTCGATGAATGCCCACGTTAAAAATGCAATTTGTAACCGTTCAAAAAAAAATCTGTATATTTTATTTATTTATATCAATTTACCAATATTTTTTCTACTTTTACGTCCACAAAAAACAACTTTATTTACTACCATAAAACTAATTTTTTATGATCATCGGATTACCAAAAGAAATTAAAAATAATGAAAACCGCGTTGCTCTGACGCCTTCGGGAGTGTATAGCCTTGTAAAAAACGGACATACGGTTTATGTTGAAACATCGGCTGGTGAAAACAGTGGTTTTACCAACGAGGCCTACACCAATGCCGGAGCCACCATACTTGCCACAGCAAAGGAGGTTTTCGACAGTGCCGAAATGATAATGAAAGTGAAGGAACCAATTGAACAGGAATACGAATTGATTCGACCTAACCAGTTGGTATTTACTTATTTCCATTTTGCATCCGACGAGAAACTTACCCGGGCTATGATGAAAAGCGGTGCAGTATGCCTGGCCTACGAAACGGTGGAAGAAAACAGAACCCTGCCGCTGCTGATCCCTATGTCGGAAGTTGCGGGAAGAATGTCGATACAACAGGGTGCTAAATTTCTGGAACGTCCCATGGGTGGAAAAGGAATACTGCTGGGAGGAGTTCCGGGGGTAAATCCTGCTCATGTTTTGATATTGGGGGGTGGCATAGTGGGTACGCATGCTGCCTGGATGGCTGCCGGCCTCGGTGCTCATGTAACCATTGCCGACATTTCGTTGCCCCGTCTGCGCCAGTTGAGCGAAATTATGCCTGCCAATGTCGACACTATGATGTCGTCGCAATATAATATTGAAGAAATTTTACCGCGTACCGACCTGGTGATCGGAGCTGTATTGATTCCCGGAGCTAAAGCCCCTCACCTGATTACCCGCGAAATGCTCCAACTCCTACCCAAAGGTGCTGTACTGGTAGATGTAGCAATCGACCAGGGTGGTTGTTTTGAAACTTCAAAACCTACTACTCATGCCAATCCGGTGTACGAAGTAGACGGCATTCTGCACTATTGCGTGGCCAACATTCCCGGTGCTGTACCTTATACTTCGACCTTGGCACTTACGAATGCCACACTTCCGTATGCGCTGCAACTGGCCGACCTGGGCTGGGAAAAAGCCTGCGAACTACATGAAGGTCTTCGCAAAGGTCTGAATATTGTAAACGGAGAAATCGTGCATCCTGCAGTTGCCGAATGTTTTAAATAATTGGGAAGCTCCGTGCTTCGCATTGCGCCAACCAGCAAAATGCGTAGAACGGAGCACTCGTTAGTGAAGCGAAGTGCAACGCCCCGTTAGTGGAGCACGAAGTGCGTAACGCCCCGTTAGTGGAGCGAAGCGCAACGCTCAATTCAGTATCTTCTTAATCTCGTTCAGTTTGTTAAGCGCTTCAAGAGGCGTCAGACTATTGATATCCAAGCCTTTGATCTCGTCTCTGATTTGCTCAAGTACAGGATCGTCGAGCTGAAAGAAACTAAGCTGCATGCCCTCACGACTAGCAGCAATATCGCCCAGCGGACGCGATAGCGAAGCGTGGCGCGGACTGCCCTGGCGGGCAGATGAAGCCTTGTTGTTGCCGGTAGCATCAACACCCCCCGGCTCACCCTTCAAGTCTGTTTCGTCCGACTGCCCTCCTACTCCATTCTGACGGTTGTCCCGTTCCAATTGTTTCAGTATCTGCTCCGAACGCTTCACAATACTTTGGGGCATCCCGGCCATCTTTGCCACATGAATCCCGAAACTGTGCTCGCTACCTCCTCGTTGCAGCTTACGCAGGAAAATCACTTTTTTATCAACTTCACGTACCGACACATTATAATTTTTTATCCTGCTAAACGATTTTTCCATCTCGTTTAGTTCATGGTAATGGGTGGCAAAAAGTGTTTTAGCTTTGTGCTGCGCATTTTCGTGAATGTACTCAACAATGGCCCAGGCAATCGAAATACCATCGTAGGTGGATGTTCCGCGTCCTAATTCATCAAACAAAATCAAACTGCGATGCGACAAATTATTCAAAATGCTGGCTGCTTCGTTCATTTCGACCATGAAAGTGGATTCGCCCTGCGAAATATTATCGCTGGCACCTACGCGTACAAATATTTTATCCACTACTCCTATACTGGCACTTTCGACCGGCACAAAACTTCCGATTTGAGCCATCAGGGTAATGAGTGCGGTTTGTCGGAGCAAAGCCGACTTACCCGACATATTGGGTCCGGTAACAATAATCACTTGTTGCGATGAACTATCGAGAAAAACATCGTTGGCTACATACGATTCGCCGGGAGGTAATTGTTTTTCAATCACCGGGTGCCTGCCCTGCCTGATATCAATCACTTCCGAATCGTTGATATCGGGGCGAACGTATTTATTTTCGGCAGCTACACGGGTCATCGACAACAAGCAATCGAGCTGCGCAATCAAGGTTGAATCGAGCTGAATAGCAGCAATATACTCGGTAAGACTGAATACAAGTTCCGTAAACAAGCGGGTTTCTATCGCCAGAATTTTCTCTTCTGCTCCCAGAATTTTTTCTTCGTAATCCTTCAACTCCTGCGTTATATAACGCTCGGCATTTACCAGAGTTTGCTTGCGAATCCAGGTTTCAGGCACTTTATCCTTATGGGTATTCCGAACTTCAATATAATACCCAAACACATTATTAAAACTGATCTTCAAACTGGGAATCCCGGTGCTTATGCTTTCGCGTTCCTGTATTTTCATCAGAAAATCTTTGCCCGAACGTGCCAAACCACGCAACTCATCGAGTTCAGCATCGACACCCCGCCGAATCACATCGCCCTTATTCATCATCGTCGGAGGATCGGAATCCAGCTCCCGCTCAATCCGATGCGCCATTTCCCTGCAACTATTCAACTGATCGCCAATTCGTCGCAAGGTAGCATTATCCGACTCCGAAATCGCCAGTTTAATTGGCTCAATCGCATTTAACGCTACTTTTAACTGCACCACCTCGCGGGGATTAATCCTCCCCACAGCCACTTTCGATATAATCCGCTCCAAATCGCCAATCAACGCAATCTGCTGTATGAGCAGTTCTTTTTCCTCCTTGTTTTTAAAAAAATACTCCACCACACTCAATCGCTCGTTGATAGGCTTTACATCTTTCAACGGAAACGCCACCCAACGCTTCAACAAACGCGACCCCATGGGCGATATCGTGCGATCCAGAATATCAACCAACGTACGGGCTCCCTCGTTCATCGAACCATACAACTCCAGGTTCCTCACCGTAAACCGATCGAGCCACACATACCGGTCTTCTTCAATGCGCGAAAGTTGCGAAATATGCCCGGTCTGGTGATGGTGAGTCAAATCAAGGTAATGCAGAATTGCTCCGGCAGCCACTACCGCGAAGGGCAGGTTATCAACTCCGAAGCCCTTCAGGGTGCGGGTCTCAAACTGCTTCAGCAGACGGTCATTAGCAGCATCGGGCGTAAAAGCCCAATCCTCCATGGCATAGGTAAAAAACTTTGTGCCGAAATATTCTTCAAATTCTTTACGCTTTGCTCTGTCGTAAAGCACTTCCTTGGGCGAAAAACTGTTAAGCAACTTATCAATATACTCTGAGGTTCCTTCGGCTACCAGAAATTCGCCGGTCGAAATATCTAAAAAGGAAACCCCTACCTGCTTTTTCACAAAATAAACCGCTGCCAAAAAGGTGTTTTCCTTGTGACTCAGGGTAGTATCGCTGTACGAAACACCGGGCGTTACCAACTCTGTCACCCCGCGTTTCACCAGTTTCTTGGTTAGCTTCGGATCTTCCAGCTGATCGCAGATAGCCACACGTAATCCGGCACGCACCAATTTTGGCAAATACGTATCCAGCGCATGGTGCGGAAATCCGGCCAGCTCCACACTTCGTGCCGAACCATTTGCCCTCCGTGTAAGCGTTATTCCCAGCACTTCGGCCGATTTTATGGCATCTGTCGAAAAGGTTTCGTAGAAGTCGCCACAACGAAACAGCAGCACGGCATCAGGATGCTGTGCCTTAATTTCGAAATACTGCTTCATCAGGGGGGTTTCTACTATCTCATTACTCATATTGTTTTTCTTTAAAGTGAAGGTCACAAGACCTTTAAAACCGCGATTTTTTTAAATCGAATTCAGTGTTGCCGTCATTTTCGACCACTCGTACTTCTTCTTTTCTTCCCGGATATTCCCAATAAATTCTTCACTGCGGTTATTCGTGTAAAAATCAACTAACGCATCGGCAATTTTTTTCACTTCCACATCCACCACATAACCCACTTTATTATGGGGAACAATTTCGGCCAGACCACCCACATCGGTAACCAACATCGGATTTTCGTAATGGTAGGCTATCTGACTCACGCCACTCTGGGTGGCCGAACGATACGGCTGTGCTACTAAATCGGCCAGGGCAAAATAATTGCATACGTCTTTATCGTCAATAAACCGCGTTCGCAATTCTACCAACGACTCGAGTTTCAACCGGTGGATGAGCTGAAGATAGGGCTCGGGATTCTCGTAAAATTCTCCGGCAATAATCAATTTTACAGGAAATTGGCGTAAACGCTCGTCGGCAAAAGCTTCAAGAAGTAAATCCAACCCTTTGTACTGACGGATAAAACCGAAAAACAGGATGTAGTTTTGCTGTTCGTGGAGACCGAGTTTCATAGCAGCCAACGACCGATCGGGCTTCAGGCCGTAATGATCGTATACCGGATGGGGAGATACGCGCTTGGGTTTCAATTTCTTATCAAACGAATTTATATCGCCTACCACTGATTCGGCCATAGCAACAAACCCATCCATCGCGTTTACAAACCAGGGTGGGAAAATTCGGTCGAGCACCGTTGGTTCGTGGGGTATCATATTGTGAATTAACCCTATCATCGTAGCATTACCCCCACGGGCATAGCGGGCTATGGTACCAAAAGCAGGCGCCACAAAGGCCATCCAGTAACAAAATATCACCTTGTCGGCATTCTTTCTGCGAATAATTTTACCGGCGCGAACCCAGCTGAGTGGATTCAGCGTGTTGATAAGGCGTGTAATCTTCAAATCATCGGGCTCTTGCTCCGACGAATACTGTGTTTTACCCGGAAATAAAAACGAAGGATATTGAAGTGTAAAGGTAATAATTTCTACTTCATGTCCTTCCTTCAGGTATTCCCTGGCTAATCGCTCGCTATATGCTGCCAAGCCTCCCCGGTAGGGATAGGCGGTTCCTACAATGATAATCCGCATAGTATCAAATTGCTGTGATGAGTGTTGGTTGTACTGTCTGCAAATTTACAAAATTATTCAGAGGCAGTATAACAAACTGAAATTTTGGTTTTAAATTTAATCTTTTTAGGTAAAAAATTTGATTACTCCACAAAAAATCACTTAATTTGCAGGCTGATTAAGCAAGCAATAATGATCATTTAAAACTCCGTTATAATGAAAGAATTTTTGAGATATTTAGGACCCATCATTTTGTTGATCGGAACCATCGTGATTGCATTTTATTTCTTCAACCCGAGTTCCGAAAACACACTACTGGTAGCTGCCGGTGTTCTAATGGTGCTTGGATTAATCGTACATGTGATTGTTAATAAGTTTGTAGAATAATCCAGGCTTTCATAGGATTTAAAATAGAGCAGGTTTGCGTCTTTTAGCATCTTCTAAAGGAAGCAAATCTGCTTTTTTTGTCTGCTTATTCCGGAGTTGTTCGTATTCTTCGGCTATCGAAGCGGCAAAACCAACCGAAGTTTTCGAATTCATCAAATTGGCAACGATATTGGTATTTACCGAGGCATCTTTTACATACACCACCGGTGCCGAATAATTGGGCGCAATCTTAACTGCGGTGTGAATCTTCGATGTGGTAGCTCCTCCAATCAACAACGGAATACGTAAACCAGCCTTTTCCATTTCGGCTGCTACATGCGTCATTTCTTCCAGCGAAGGGGTAATCAATCCGCTCAGCCCCAGCATATCCACCTTTTCTTCTATAGCCGTGCGGATAATTTTTTCGGTAGGAACCATCACTCCCAGGTCGATTACTTCGTAATTATTGCAGGCCAACACCACCGCAACAATATTTTTTCCAATATCGTGCACGTCGCCTTTTACTGTGGCTATCAGGAATTTACCTGCCGATGAACTTTGTCCGGGGACTTTCTGGGCTTCGATATAGGGCTGAAGAATAGCCACCGCCTTTTTCATCGTCCGCGCGGTTTTTACCACCTGAGGCAGAAACATTTTTCCGGCTCCAAACAAATCGCCCACAATGTTCATTCCGCTCATCAATGGCTTTTCGATAATTTCGAGTGCAGTGTCGTATTTCTCCAGGGCTTCCTGTAAATCTATATCCATATAATCGCTGATTCCTTTTATCAACGCATGTTCCAGCCGTCGCTCCAGGTCGCGGGTGCGCCATTCGTCAACCTTCTCGGTGTTAACAACTCCCGAAGCTTCTGCCTTAATTTTTTCGGCATACACAATCATTCGTTCAGTTGCATCGGGCCTGCGGTTGAGTACAATATCCTCCACGTATTCGAGCAACTCAGCCGGAATTTCTTCGTAAATCTGCAGCATTCCGGCATTCACGATGCCCATTTGCAATCCTTCGCGGATGGCATGGTACAAAAAGGCTGAATGAATGGCCTCGCGAACTACGTTATTGCCACGGAACGAGAACGAAAGATTACTGATGCCGCCGCTGATTTTAGCATGGGGCAGATTATCGTTGATCCAGCGAACGGTATTGATAAAATCAACACCATAATTGTTATGCTCTTCAATACCAGTAGCAATGGCCAGCACATTAGGATCGAAAATAATATCGGCAGCCGGGAAATCGATTTCCTTTGTCAATAAATCATAGGCCCGTTTACATATGGAAATTTTTCGCTCAAACGAATCAGCCTGACCCGTCTCGTCGAACGCCATTACCACCACAGCTGCTCCATAGGCTTTAATTTTTCGTGCTTTCTCCAGAAAATCGGCTTCGCCTTCTTTCATGCTGATGGAGTTCACAATGCATTTTCCCTGAAGGCACTTCAAACCGGCTTCAATAACTTCCCATTTCGAAGAATCAATCATCACCGGAACTTTCGAAATCTCAGGCTCCGAAGCAATGTAATTGAGGAAGGTAACCATTTCCTGTACCGAATCGAGCATGGCATCGTCCATGTTCACATCAATTACCTGCGCACCCTCTTCCACCTGTTTGCGGGCAATGGTTAGTGCTTCTTCGTATTTCTTTTCGTTGATCAGCCGTAAAAACTGTTTCGACCCGGCCACATTGCATCGTTCGCCTATATTTACAAACAGCGAGTCGGGACGAATATCGAGGTGCTCCAGACCCGAAAGGCGGGTAATGCCTTCGAAACGGTCGACCACCGGCAATGCACGGGGCACTGCCTTATCAACCAGGGTTTTGTAAGCCGCGATATGATCGGGCGTGGTACCGCAGCATCCCCCGATAATGTTTACCAATCCCTCATCGAAATACTCTTTGATCTGAACGGCCATGATTTCCGGACTTTCGTCGTACTCGCCAAACTGATTCGGTAATCCTGCATTCGGATAGGCGCTTACATAGGTATTGGTGTAAGCCGAAATTTCCTGAAGATAGGGTTTGAGATCGCGCGCACCAAACGAGCAGTTCACCCCTACCGACAACAAATCGGCATGGGCAATGGAAGTGAGAAATGCCCGGACGGTTTGTCCCGAAAGGGTGCGCCCACTGGCATCGGCCACAGTAACCGACAACATCAGCTCTACTTTCCGGCCTGCTTCCTCCATGGCCAACCCCGCAGCATACAATGCCGCTTTAGCATTGAGGGTATCGAAAATAGTCTCTATCAACAGGGCATCCACTCCCCCGTCGATGAGCGCTATCATTTGCTCTTTATAGGCTTCCACCAATTGGTCATAAGTCACCGCGCGATAGGCCGGATTGTTAACATCGGGCGACATCGACGCGGTTTTATTGGTCGGGCCCACCGCACCAGCCACAAAGCGGGGTTTGTCGGGTGTAAGTTGGGTAAGTTCGTCGGCGACTTTACGGGCCAGACGGGCTGCCGCGAGGTTCATCTCGCGCACAATTCCCGCCATGCCGTAATCTTCCATCGAAATGCGCTGAGCATTAAAGGTATCGGTTTCGATAATGTCGGC
>CAZLHC010000078.1:0-9892 GCA_964559265.1 uncultured Paludibacter sp.
AAATAAGCTTTTTTTCTTTGCTTAGCATGCGGTACAAATTATAGGGAATATTATAGAGTTATCTGTTTAATCTTATTAGAAGAATGGGCAATTCCAGAGATATTTGCATTTAATTGTGCATCACCTTTGGGACGATTGTCTTTTACGCAAGAGAAAAATAATACAGTAATAATCGCAATAATTAAATTCTTTTTCATGATTATAATTCATTAGTGATATTTATCTTACGTATCAAAATAATCTTAACAAACAATAGCACTTCACTAATTTTAGATATACTAGATTGAACATGTCCAGAATAAACAACAGATGAACTTTTAAGTATTATCTTTGGCTTATCGATTAATTTGAATTTGTTATTCTATGTAAATTCAAACAAACTTAAATCATCAAATTGCAAGTTGATTCACTTTGGTTTATTCGACTACATCAACGTATCTTCCATCAACCCTTCAACAACTCCTTCCAACTGCCCCCCAAAGTCTTTGATTGAGTTTTTTAAATCACGCAACTCTCTTTTAATTTTCAAAGCGGTATATCTGCCTTTAAGATTATTAAAGTTTTTAATTTGAAGTTCCGTGTATTTAGTGCGATTGATTTTAATGTCGTTTTCTAGTTCGTTCATCAGCAGTTCGATCTGACTCCATGTATCAGAGTTAAGGTCGGAATCCGATTGTTCGACAATCTCAATTTTGTCGGATAACTGATTTATTTTAAGCTGAATGCGATCACAGGAAACAACTAACAGTAACAAGACCAGGGTGAGGGTGTAATGGATGATATTCATAATTCAAGCTGACTACAAAAGTTAAATTTCTACATTAATCGGTTAAAAAACTCACGCCACAAATATAATAAAATATTCTATACAAAACACAGCAAATCAAAATTTTTTCAAAAAAATGAAAACAAATACACCACTCCCACTATTTCTGCTCACTTTTCCTACTCCTCAATCATCCTCTGCTTACTCTCTTGAAATTCTGCGCTTACCTTCTGTTGCTCCCTCCGGTCCTGTTTAATATTATTCATCCCACGCGGACTCTGCTTTTTCCGGCCTGTATCGATGCACGAAACCATTTTCCATGTGCCCCGGCAATCTACCTTGTAAGTGTCGTACAGCGGTTAATATTGGTAAAATCTTTTCGTTGTCCCAACCAAATTTGAACCAATTTTCTCTTTCGTGTATATACATAATCCTTTTTCACTGCAAAATTTGCGGTAAAAATAGAGTTTTTCACCGCAAAAGCAAATAATCTATCAAGATAGTATCAAAACTATCACTGCAATCTGCCATTCAAAACAGCCTCTCCTTCGTCACCACTCCCACTCTCTCCGCCCACTGCTCATACTCCTCTATCATCTTCTGGGTTCTCTCCGGATTTTCTGCACTTACCTCCTGTTGTTCTGTGCGGTCCTGTTTAATATTATACAACTCCCAGGGACCCTGCTTTTTGCGGCCCGTATCGAAGCGCGATACCAGTTTCCAGTCGCCATCGCGAACGGCACGGTTGCCTTCGTGCTCCCAAAACAGGGGCGTGGTGCGGGTTAAGGGGCCCGATCGCAGGGCCGGCAGCAGACTTATTCCTTCCATAGGCAATATGGGATGTCCGTTGTGCATCGCGGGATAGCTGGCCCCGGAGATTTCAACCAGCGTGGGCATCAGGTCGATAATATGCCCTACTTCCTGCGTGATGGACCGGCCCCGATGCTTGCCCGGATAGCGGATGATAAAGGGCGTGGAAATGCCGCCTTCGTGTACCCAGTGCTTGTACATCCTGAAAGGGGTATTGCTCACATTGGCCCAGGGGCGTTCGTAGGCATCAAACGATTCGCGCGTGCCCGTAGCACCCTCTGTCCGGATGTAATTATCGCGGTTTTTAGTGGCCTCGTGCGATGCGCCATTGTCCGACAAAAATACAACGACTGTATTATCGTACTGCCCCGTGGCTTTCAGGTGGTCCATAATGCGTCCGATATTCTGATCCATCCTGTCGACCATCGCCGCATACACCGCCATCCGCAGGTCCCATTCGTCTTTTTCCGATTCGCTCAGCGTATTCCAGTCGCGCACCTGAGCGTCCCGGGCCGATAAGGCATACTTCTCCGGAAAAAGCCCGAGCTTACTCAGTTTTTTATACCGTTGGTTTCTGATATCGTCCCATCCGGTGCGGTACTTTCCGCGGTACTTTTGAATATCTTCGGGCAGGGCGTGGAGCGGCCAGTGGGGAGCGGTAAACGCCAGGTACAGAAAGAAGGGCCGACTGGCATCCCGTCCGCCGATAAACTCCAGGGCATAATCGGCAATGGCATTGGTAAAATAGAAGTTGCTCCTCGGAGGTTCGTAATCGGCGCTATCGAGCATCATCCGGGGAGCTTTTTGGTTCATCCGGTAAGGAATACGTTCGAAATAACTTCCCGCTCCATCCACATTTCCGAAATACCGGTCGAATCCCCGCCTGACAGGCAGGGTTTCGGGGCGGTTGCCCACATGCCACTTGCCCGACATAAAGGTACTGTATCCGGCCGACTTCAACACCTCGGCCAGGGTAACACAGGATGTATTGATATAGCCCTGATACGACGGATGCCCCAGATTGTTCATCATATCGCCCACACCTGCCTGGTGCTGGTACAGTCCCGTAAGCAGAGAGGCCCGGGTAGGACAACTCCGTGAAGCATTGTAGAACTGCGAAAACCGGAGACCCTCCTTTGCCAGTTTATCCAGGTGGGGAGTCGCGATTTCGGAACCATAGCATCCGATATCCGAAAAACCCAGGTCGTCGGCCATTATCAGGATGATATTCGGTTGCTGGTGTTTGGGAGCAGCACCGGCAGCAGGAAGCAAAGCGGGGATCAGCAAGCCGCAGAGGGCCGTGCGGGTTTTCGGGTAGTGTTTCATGGTATGAAGCAGTGAGTGTGAGTTGGCAACAAAAATACACTTATTTGATTGAATTAAGTTCCGCCCGGCATCAATCTATTTATTGGTAAACCGAAACCAGTTAAAATCGGCGTAACCATCCACCCCTTCGGGGGTTTTACTGAAGTTGAACAGGGTAAAGCGGTTGGCTGTCCAGTACAGCCCTAAGTCCATTTTTAAGTCATTGCCTATCTGGCGGAAGTCCCTGCCGTTGGTGCTGTAATAAAATTTGGCTATAAAATTCCGGTCGGTCACCCGTGCTCTGATCCAAATTTTTCTACTCCTAAAGTCATCGATGGTTTCAACTATTTTCTCATCGTTGCACATGATCAGTTTATTCTTTCCATCCACCCGCTCTACCGCCACATAAGCATACGGAAACTGAAACACCCCGAATCCGGCCACGTTTCCATCTTTCAATCCCTGCAAATCCAGTTCAACAGTTCCTTCCGAATTGGGTCCCTGCACCCGCTGCGTCAGGATATTGCGGGCTACCTTCAACGAATCGGCACGCGACGCCCTGAGCCTCATCGATCCTTTCCGTTCGGTTAACGACCATTTCGAGTTATCGGGATTATGATTCCATTGCCACTGCAACCCTAATTTCTTTCCTTCGAATTCATCGGTAGTAGCCGGCGATTTTATTGGATAGGTTTTCCCTACATCCGGTTTCCGGTACGTAATCACATCCTTGTTGCCACTTCCCAACATTGGCCAGCCATCGACCCACTCCACCGGAAGCAGATTGGGCACCCGTCCGATGGCACCCCTATCCTGCATAATGATAAACCACCAGTCGCCGTTGTTGAGTTGCACCATTCCGCCCTGGTGTAATCCGTTCGGCGGATACGAACTGGCATCGTTGATAATTAACTTATGCTCATACGGACCGTAGATATTATCCGAACGCAGGCAAATCTGCCAACCCTCCGTGCCACCGGCCGGACAGGTTATGTAATACTTCCCGTTGATTTTATACACATGGGCACCTTCCATCCCAAAATGGCCACCCAATTCGTTCGCATTCTTAAAACGCTGATCCCATATCTTTATATTCTTTCCTTTTACCGATTTCACGTCGGCATTCAACTCCGTAACATAAAGAGACCCTTGTCCGTGTACTACATATACTTTACCATCGTCGTCGAAAAAAAGTCCCGGATCGTACAGGTGTTCAGGGAAAATAGTCCGCTCCCAGGGCCCTTCAGCTTTATCGGCAATACAAATCGAGAAATTACCTTTATCCCACCCCCAGCCCGTGGGAGTACAAAATCCGGCATAAAATTTACCATTATGATGCCGTAAAGTGGGAGCCCAGGAGCCATTCAGATACAAAGTTCCCCCCTGCATATCGAAACGGGGATCTTCATCGTACCGGTCGACTGCATATCCGACCATTTCCCAGTTCACCAAATCCTTTGATTTAGCAATAGGACAACCAGGCACATAGTGCATGCTGGTGGAAATAAAATAAAACTCATCGCCCACCCGGATGATATCCGGATCGGGCCAGTCGCCCCACATCAGGGGATTGGTAAACGTACCGTTTCCATTGTCGGGAGTCCACACCGGCTGTGCATACGGTTGAAGCAGGGATAAGAAAGTCCAGAAAAGAAAAGTGGTACAATACTTTATCATCAGGGTATGTATTAAGTTGATAGTGTTGTAAAGCGTATCACCCGCTAAGTCGGGTAACCAATCCGGGGGGATTATTCTGGCAGGCAAATATACTATAAAGAAGCAACATTATACGAATATTATCACACTACTGAGAAAAATATTTGTCTGGCATTAGCAGGCGGTACACATCAGCTTATTGCATAAGACACCCGGGAGAACAAAGGCTAAGGTTGTTTTTCAGAGTCGATAAAACCAGGTACACATGGGTATAGGAATGGTAAACGAAAACAAACGGACTACCAATCCAGCTGGTCATTATCCCCGGGCTGAAATTAATGGCCAATGCGAAATGCACCTCAGGCCTATAAAGGTTCAGTCCGGCATAATTCAGTCCTTTTCGGAGGGGAAGTGCATTCGTTTAACCCGGTTAAGTTACTCAACCAACCATACGCATTTCTTCAAATAGCTGCTGTCGGTAAGTTGACTCAGGATAATCGCTTTACGTTCACTTCTTCCAGAATACCCACGATAGTATCGATGCCATCCATCACAGCCCGACTGTGTTTTGTAAGCGATGCACCTCCCAATGTTGACACACAGGCATCCGAACCGACAAGTACCGATTTCAGTTTTTCTTTTTCATTCAACTGACCTTCGACAACCGTTAAATTCGGATGAGCCAGGGTTACCGATTCTTTGGTACGAACATAAGCAATCACCTCATAACCAGCCGCCACCGCTTCTTCCAACACCAATCGCCCTGTTTTACCACTTGCTCCAATTACGACTATTTTCATGACTGGTTAATTTTATATTGTTTTTTTTCAGGTTTGAATAATCTTTCCACTATCTTCATAACTAGTTAATTTTTAAATCCGTTACATTATTTCCTGAACGCTTTTCACCTTCGAATAGTTCTGCAAAGCGGAATCCCTCTTTTATGATTCCCTGATTGGAAAAGTCGGAGATTTTAGTAATTTTGCTGAAAAAGAAGTAGCAGATCCCGTAACTACAAAAAATATGTATCCTTTAAAAACAACAATCGCTTTACTGGTAGCATTACTTTTACATTCATGCGGCGAAAACAAATCATCACAAAGCAGAAATGTTGAGCGTGAAGTAATTCCTCAAAAATTGAAAATTATAGTCCAGCCATTTACCGGTTTGCCCAGCGAAACTACCAACTATATTGTAGCAGATTTAAGAAAAATATTTGCAAATATTGAAGTCAGGAAACCGATCGAACTACCCAAAAGCACTCTAAACGAACCAAAAACCAGGCATCGGGCAGAGCTTATACTCAATTATTTAAAGAAATATACCGGGAAAGATGAAATAATAATCGGTTTAACTCACCAGGACATTAGCACTACAAAGGGGGCATATAAAGACTGGGGAGTAATGGGACTCAGTTATTGTCCCGGACACACCTGTATTGCCTCCACCTTCAGACTAAAAGGACACAACAAATTAGAGAAATTCTCAAAAGTTGCCATTCACGAATTGGGTCATACCCAGGGATTACCGCACTGTGCAGATCGCAACTGTTTGATGCGCGATGCACTGGGAAAAGACCGGTTTGATGAAGTTTCTGAATTTTGTAGCGATTGTGAAACGTTTTTACAGAAAAAAGGGTGGGAAGTAAAAAAGAAAGATTAGGTGCAAAACTATGGTAACAATAATTCGATAGTTCACGCAATAAAAATGTTTTTAAGAGCAATTGTTGGATCAACTGTTGTGCAACTGTTGTGCAACTTGCACCAAAAACAACATACTTATTGAACCCGGGGTGCACCTACGGGACAAAGCACCCAAAAAAAACGCTATAAACCTGATTAACAGATTAATAGCGTTTATTAAAGTTGTCCCACCAGGATTCGAACCTAGACTGACTGAACCAAAATCAGGAGTGCTACCATTACACCATGGGACAAACAAGTGCTTCATGAAAAGCGGTGCAAAGATAGAGTTAATTTTCGATTTATGCAATAGGAGAATGCAAAATTATGCAATCGTGTATACATTTACGGGGCTGAAATACACGACAGGCAGAATTCATTCTGCTATCAGCAGGAAATAATTCTTCTTGCCTTTCTGCGCCAGCAAATACCGTCCATTGAGCAATACCGAAGCAGTAAGTTCATCGTCGGCCTGTGCCAGCTTTTCCTTATTCAGACTCACTCCGCCCGACTGCACCAGCTTACGCATTTCGCCTTTGGATGGGAAAACAGCAGCATGTTCGGTGAGCAAATCGATGGCTTTAACACCCGATTGTAGCAACGACAGTGGTACCCGGAACTGCGGAACACCTTCAAAAACAGCCAGCAGCGTATCTTCATCGAGTTTTTTGAGCGCATCGGAAGTAGCATTTCCAAACAAGATGCCCGAAGCCTCCACGGCCGCTTCGTAATCTTCGCGCGAATGCACCATCACGGTAACTTCTTCGGCAAGGCGTTTTTGCAGCGTTCGCAAATGCGGAGCTTGCGTATGTTCGGCAACGAGAGCATCAATTTCTTCTTTTTCGATAGAAGTAAAGATTTTGATGTACTTTTCGGCATCGGCATCGCTTACGTTGAGCCAAAACTGGAAGAATTTATAAGGCGAAGTATAGCGACGATCGAGCCACACATTACCACTTTCAGTTTTACCGAACTTACCCCCATCGGCCTTGGTAATCAGCGGGCAAACCAGCGCAAAAGCATCGCTGTCGGTTTTACGGCGGATCAGTTCGGTGCCGGTGGTGATATTACCCCACTGATCGGAGCCACCCATTTGCAATTTACAGTTTTTATGCTGATTCAGATAGAGAAAATCGTAGCCCTGAAGCAATTGGTACGAAAATTCGGTAAACGACATTCCCACGCTCGATTCAGCACTGAGGCGTTTTTTCACCGAATCTTTGGCCATCATGTAATTCACGGTAATGTGCTTACCAATATCGCGGATAAAATCGAGGAAAGTATATTCCTTCATCCAGTCATAATTATTGACCAATTCAGCCGCATTGGGCGCATCGCTTTCAAAATCCAGAAATTTAGCCAGCTGACGCTTAATACTATCCTGATTGTGGCGTAAGGCGGCCTCGTCAAGCAGGTTCCGTTCGGCCGATTTCCCCGAAGGATCGCCAATCATACCCGTAGCACCTCCAACCAGCGCGATGGGTTTATGTCCGGCCCGCTGAAAATGGCGCAGCATCATTACACTCACAAGATGTCCGATGTGCAGCGAATCGGCAGTAGGATCAATACCCACATAAGCCGCAGTCATTTCCTTAGCCAATTGTTCTTCCGTACCCGGCATCACCGTGTGAATCATTCCGCGCCAGGTGAGTTCTTCTATAAAATTCATTGTAGCAGTAAATATTTTTATTGAAGCTGCAAAGATAAGGAAAAAATTGCGTTTCGCTTCGCTTCACTAGTGAGCGTTGCGTGCTTCGCACTTCACTAACGGGGCGTTGCGCACTTCGTGCTCCACTAGTGAGCGTTGCGTGCTTCGCACTTCACTAACGGGGCGTTGCGTGCTTCGCACTCCACTAACGAAGCGCAGCTGAGCACTGCACCGTCACCAACGATTTCGCGGGCAACTTCACCTTCAAAATTCCTTTTTCGATTTTCGCCCCCTTTAATTCGGCCAACTTCACTACTTCAGGAGATGCAAAGGTATTGTGCGAACCAATTTCTTTTGCAGTCAACACCTGAGCGTAACCTACCTTCGAAGCATTTGTACCCCGCAAATCACAGGTAAATTCAATTTCGTTCACCGGATCCACATTTACCAGGGTAACATGAATATCACCCTTTTTATTCTTCGAAGCCGTAGCCGAAACAGCTTTCAGGCTGCGTCGACCCTTACTGTAATCGTATGAACTAACCGAGATGGGCAGGCGGGTTGCATCCTGATGAACTTTATACATATCAAACACATGATAGGTAGGAGTGAGTACCATCTTTTCATCTTCTGTAAGAATAATTGCTTGCAACACATTTACCATTTGCGCCAGGTTGGCTATTTGAACACGCTCAGCATGATCGTGGAAGATATTCAGAATGAGACCTGCCAGCAACGCATCACGCAGGGTATTTTGCTGATACAGAAATCCTGGATTCGTGCCTTTCTCCACATTGTACCACGCGCCCCACTCATCTACCACCAACGAAATACGTTTTGCCGGATCGTATTTATCCATAATAGTTGTGTGCCGGCGAATCAGCTCATCCATCCGCATCCCGTTGAACAACACATTAAAATAATCATCTTCGTTGAAACCGGTTGCTTCACCCTTATTGGTCCAGCTATTAGTGAAGGTGTAATTATGCAGAGATACCCCGCGCATCAGGTGATGAGGCACGTTTTTCATCAGCGTTTCGGTCCAGTGGTAATCGTCGACATTGGCACCACCTGCAATCTTATATATCCTGTTTTCGCCATAATTGCGAACATAGGTCGAATACCGGCGATACTCATCGGCATACGCTTCGGCAGTCATATTTCCACCGCATCCCCAGTTTTCGTTGCCCACCCCAAAATACGTGAGTTTCCAGGGCTTTTCCCTACCATTTTGTTTGCGAAGATTGGCCATCGGACTCTCGCCATCGAAGGTCATGTATTCAATCCATTTCGACATTTCTTCTACCGAACCACTTCCCACATTTCCACAGATATACGGCTCAGTTCCCAATAATTCGCAGAAGTTCAGAAACTCATGTGTACCGAACGAATTATCTTCCACTACCCCGCCCCAGTGTGTGTTAATCATTTTCGGACGTTTATCGCGAGGACCAATCCCATCCATCCAGTGGTATTCGTCGGCAAAACAACCGCCCGGCCAGCGAAGATTTGGTATCTGAATATTCTTCAGCGCATTTACCACATCGGTACGGTAACCGTTGACATTTGGAATGGGAGAAGTTTCGCCCACCCAGATTCCGCCGTAAATACACCTTCCGAGGTGTTCGGCAAAATGTCCGTAGATGTGCTTGTTAATTACCACCGATCCCTGATCGGCATTCAATACGCCAGTAGCTTTCTGTTGAGCTGAGCCTACAGAAGCAAACGCGAGTAAAACTGCAGCAAGGAATAATCCGCTGATTTTTTTTCTCATGGTGATGAATAAAAATTGAGGGTTTGTACTAAAATTCTGAAGGCAAAAATAGTGAAGAAAAGGCGGACAAAGGGTAAAAAAACAGTTTAAAAGGGTGGAGAATGGTGTAATTTGCGTTGCGCTTCGCTTCACTAACGGGGCGTTGCGCTTCGCTTCACTAACGGGGCGTTGCGCGCTTCGCGCTTCACTAATGAGCGTTACGCACTTCGTGCTCCACTAGTGTGCGTTACGCTTCGCTTCACTATCGGATT
>CAZLHC010000079.1:0-9795 GCA_964559265.1 uncultured Paludibacter sp.
TTTATTGAAACCTACGGATGTCAGATGAACGTGGCCGACAGTGAAGTGGTGGCCTCGATCATGCAGATGGATGGTTTCGAATTAACGGAGCAAATCACTGAAGCCGATGCAATTTTCGTTAATACCTGCTCGGTGCGTGACAATGCTGAACAAAAAATTTATAACCGGCTTCAGTATTACAATTCGCTGAAGCGGAAAAAGAAAAGCATGATTGTGGGTGTGATTGGTTGTATGGCCGAACGGGTCAAAGATGACCTGATCGACAACCATGGCGTGAACCTGGTGGTAGGCCCCGATGCCTACCTCGACATTCCCAACCTGATTAATTCGGTGGAACAGGGAGAAAAGGCGATTAATGTGGAGCTCTCGAAAACCGAAACCTACCAGGATGTGATGCCAACCCGAATCGGCGCTTCCATTTCCGGTTTCGTTTCAATTATGCGTGGATGCGATAAGTTTTGCACCTATTGCATCGTTCCTTACACCCGCGGCCGCGAACGCAGTCGGGATGTGGAAAGCATCCTGAAAGAAATTCAGGATTTGCGTTCGAAAAACTACAAAGAAGTAACCCTGCTCGGACAAACCGTCAATTCGTATAAATTCGAAAAAGACGGTCGTACGGTTTTATTTCCCGAACTATTAAGTATCGTTGCCGAATCGGCACCCGACATGCGCTTCCGGTTTACCTCGCCCCATCCTAAAGATATGGACGATGCAACCCTGGAAGTAATTGCAAAGTACCCCAACATCTGCAAATTTATCCACCTGCCGGTGCAATCGGGTAGCAACGAGGTTCTTAAACGTATGAACCGGAAATATACCCGCGAATGGTACCTCGACCGTGTTGACGCTATCCGGCGGATTATTCCCGGATGTGCCATCGGCACCGATATCTTCAGTGGATTCTGTGGCGAAACCGAAGAAGATCATCAACAATCGCTCGATTTGATGCGCCGGGTACAATTCGACCAGGCCTTTATGTTTAAATACTCCGAACGTCCGGGCACCCTGGCCGCCAAACGGATGAAAGATGATGTTCCCGAAGAAATTAAAGTTCAACGATTGAATGATATTATCGCCGTTCAGAATGAATGTTCGGCTGCCAGCAACCAGCGCGACATCGGTCAGGAATACGAAGTTTTGGTCGAAGGATTTTCCAAACGATCTAAGGAGCAGCTGTTTGGACGCACTTCGCAAAACAAGGTAGTGATTTTCCCAAGAGAAGGAAGGCATATTGGCGAATTTATCCGTGTTCGTATAACTTCGGCCTCATCGGCCACCTTATTTGGAGATGTTATTAATTAAAGATTTATTTCTTTAATACATTGTTTCTTTCAGGTAAAATGAGTACTTTTGTGGACTTTTAGAAACGGCCGGTTTACGGTCAGGATTGAAAAAATAATAAATTGAATATCAAATAATTATAAACTAAAACAAAAATCTATGTGGTTAATTGATTCCTCCATTGGGAGAAAGCTGATCATGGGGATCACCGGTGTAATGCTGGTAGTATTCCTCCTGTTTCACAGTATTATGAATTTTGTTGCCATTATCAATCCTGAAGCGTACGACGCCATCAGTGCCTTTTTGGGGGCCAACTGGTATGCACTCATCGCCACCATGGGACTTGGGCTTGGCTTCATTATTCACATTGTGTACGCATTTTATCTGACGGTTCGCAACCGCACAGCCCGTGGCAACGACCGCTATGCTGTCACCTCAACTCCCGAAGGAGTAAGCTGGTCATCGCAGAACATGTTGGTGCTGGGTGTAATTATTCTGGGTTTTTTAGTATTACACTTGTATCAGTTCTGGAGCAAAATGCAATTAGTTGAAATACTGCACATGGCAGGTGTTCATACACCGGAAGAAGAACTTTTACTGGCAACCAAAGGAGCTCATTGGGTAAAGCATTATTTCAGCCAGCCCATTTATGCGGTGCTGTATATAGTTTGGCTGGTAGCTTTGTGGTATCACCTTACTCATGGAGTTTGGAGTTCACTTCAATCGCTGGGATTGAACAACAAAACATGGTATCCCCGCATTAAGAAAATTTCGAACGTGGTAGCTACTATTATCGTATTGTTATTCATTGCTGTACCTGTATTCGGACTTCTTGAAGCCGGACCACTGTTCAGCGCAACATCCACCTATCAATCACTTCCAACACTTTAAATTATGGCACAAAACAAAGCAACTTCTTCTGAAGCTCCCATTATTGATGCTAAAATCCCCGCAGGACCATTAGCCGAAAAGTGGACTCAGTATAAAGCAACTCAGAAACTGGTGAACCCGGCCAACAAACGCCGGTTGGATATTATTGTGGTGGGTACCGGTCTGGCAGGTGCTTCGGCCGCAGCTTCGCTCGCCGAGCTGGGCTTCAATGTATTAAACTTTTGTATTCAGGATTCTCCCCGCCGGGCGCACTCTATTGCTGCCCAGGGAGGTATCAACGCAGCTAAAAACTACCAGAACGATGGTGACTCGGTGTATCGCTTATTTTACGACACGCTGAAAGGCGGCGACTATCGCGCCCGCGAAGCCAATGTATACCGTCTGGCCGAGGTTGCAAACAGCATTATCGACCAGTGCGTGGCACAGGGTGTTCCTTTTGCCCGTGAGTACGGTGGCTTGCTCGACAACCGTTCGTTCGGGGGTGCACAGGTATCGCGTACGTTCTATGCCCGTGGTCAAACCGGTCAGCAGCTCTTATTGGGTGCTTATTCGGCCCTGAGTCGTCAGGTAGGTAAAGGGAGCGTAAAATTATATGCCCGTTACGAAATGGTCGATGTAGTTCTTATTGAGGGCCGTGCCCGCGGTATCCTTGCACGTAACTTAGTTACCGGTAAGGTGGAACGCTTCTCGGCTCATGCCGTAGTTGTAGCTACGGGAGGATATGGCAATGCCTTTTTCCTTTCAACTAACGCCATGACTTCCAACGGATCGGCTGCTATTCAGATTTATAAAAAAGGGGCCTATTTTGCAAATCCGGCATTTGCACAAATTCACCCTACCTGTATTCCGGTTCACGGCGAATTCCAGTCGAAACTCACCCTGATGTCGGAATCGCTTCGTAACGACGGTCGCATTTGGGTGCCTAAAACCAAGGAAGATGCAGAAGCCATCCGCACAGGAAAGAAAAAGCCAACCGATCTGAAAGATGAAGAGCGCGATTACTTCCTCGAACGGCGTTATCCTGCCTTTGGAAACTTAGTTCCCCGCGACGTAGCTTCGCGTGCTGCTAAAGAACGTTGCGATGCCGGCTATGGCGTTGGAGCTACCGGCCTGGCAGTATACCTCGACTTCGAAGATTCGATCAAACGGTTGGGCGAAAGCGTGGTAAAAGCCCGCTACGGCAACCTATTCGAAATGTACGAAAAAATTGTTGACGACAATCCGTACCGCACTCCGATGATGATTTACCCGGCTATTCACTATACTATGGGAGGAGTTTGGGTGGATTACGAACTTCAAACTTCCATCAAAGGATTGTTCTGTATAGGCGAAGCTAACTTCTCCGACCACGGAGCCAACCGCCTTGGTGCATCGGCTCTGATGCAGGGATTAGCCGACGGATATTTCGTACTACCCTACACCATTCAGAATTACCTGGCCGATCAGATTCAGGTTCCACGTATTTCTACTGATCTGCCTGAATTTGTAGAAGCTGAAAAAAACATCACAGATAAAATTCAGAAACTGATGTCGATCCAGGGTAAACGAACAGCAGATTCGCTGCACCGTGAACTTGGCCTGGTGATGTGGGATTTTGTAGGTATGGGGCGTAACAAAGCAGGGTTGGAGCATGCATTGGAACGCATACAGGAAATCCGCAAGGAATTCTGGTCCAATTTATTCATTCCCGGAAAAGCTGAAGACATGAATCCGGAACTTGAAAAAGCACTGCGTGTAGCCGACTTCATCGAAATTGGCGAACTGATGGCCCGTGATGCCCTGGTGCGTGAAGAATCGTGTGGAGGTCACTTCCGTGAAGAATACCAGACTGAAGAAGGAGAAGCTTTGCGCGACGACGAAAACTTCGCATTTGCATCGCTTTGGAAATTCAACGGCGAAGGTCAGGCACCTGAATTACTAAAAGAGATGCTTGAATATGAGTTCGTTAAACGTCAACAACGTAACTACAAAGCTTAATCAAAAAATGGAAAAAACAATCAATATAACGCTAAAAGTATGGCGTCAGGCAGGTCCAAACGTTAAAGGTAATTTTGAGACCTACAAATTAGATAAAGTTTCCACCGACAGTTCGTTCCTCGAAATGATGGACATCCTGAACGAGAAACTACTGAGCGAACGCAAAGAACCCGTAGTATTCGATCACGACTGTCGCGAAGGAATTTGCGGTATGTGTAGCCTATACATCAACGGGCACCCTCACGGGGTTGATGCTAACACCACTACCTGTCAGCTGCACATGCGTCGTTTCAAGGATGGCGACACCATTACCATCGAGCCCTGGCGCTCGGCCGGCTTCCCGGTTATTAAAGATTTGATGGTCGATCGCAGTGCTTTCGATAAAATTATTCAGGCAGGGGGGTATGTATCGGTTAATACGGGTGGTATTCCCGACGCCAACGCAATTCCGATTCCGAAAGATGATGCTGATGAAGCAATGGATGCAGCTTCATGTATCGGCTGCGGGGCTTGTGTAGCTGCTTGCAAAAACGGATCGGCAATGCTGTTTGTTGCTGCTAAAGTTAGTCAGCTGGCATTGTTGCCTCAGGGACGTGTCGAAGGGGCTCGCAGAGCAAAAGCGATGGTTTCGAAAATGGACGAACTTGGATTTGGGAACTGCTCGAACACAGGCGCTTGCGAAGTTGAATGTCCGAAATCGGTATCGATATCGCATATTGCTCGATTGAACCGGGAATTCTTATCGGCTAAGATTAAAGATTAAATTCCGAGCAATTTTTTACACTTAAGAGCAGGAGATAGATCATGCAATCTATCTCCTGCTTCTGTTTTTTTTAAAAATTTACGGTGTACAAACAAAGAAAAAAGTTCTATCTTTGCATCAGTTTTTAAAATTTATTAAGTTCTCGTAAGATGACTGAAGAACAAGGAAAAAAAAGAAGAATCCGACGCACACAATTAGCTATCGAACGCGACGTACTGAAGGCTGTCGAAGAGTTGATAGAAGAAGTTGGATTTAAGAATGTAACCCTTACCGGGGTTGCCGATCGTGCTCAAATTGAGCCTGCAGTATTTTATCGACGGTATGCCAATTTAGATGAATTATTCAACCGCTACACTCAAAAATACGATTATTGGCTGGCCAATCTTTCGGAGCAAATGCCGAAAAATCTAAATGAAGAAGAAACCTTACACTGGGTAATGCAACATCTTATTCAGGCGTTTTGGAAAAGCAAAGGGATGCAGCAACTATTAATTTGGGAACTTTCGGACGACAATCCGACTACTCGTCGTACTTCACGGTTGCGCGAAATGGTGAACGAGCCACTGATCAGAATGCTGGAGTATAAGTTCAAAGATAGCGGACTCGACATCAATGTCATTGCGGCTACAATAATTGCAGGAGTATATTACCTCATTCTTCATCGCAAACGTTCGACGTTTTGTGCCGTAGATTTTAATTCTCAGGCCGGGAAAGATCGACTAAAAAACGGCATTGAACAGCTAACCTCCTTATTGTTTAAATGTGCCATACGGCAGCAGGAAACCAACGACATTGCCCATCGCTTGCGGGAAGCAGGAGTTAGCGAAGAAATAATTGAGCGTTGTGTATATTAGATGAAGGTAGCTTATTCTGCTAAAGTTTAAACAATTTCATCTTTTTATAAAAACTTACATCTCTATTTTTCAGCATTTTAAAACATAAATATAAATATAATATAAAACAAAAGTGTTGTTTATTGAAAAAATGTGTATCTTTGCAACAGAATAAACACGATCAATTTCCGGCGAGAATGAATCCCCTGTTAACTACGGTTGATTTTTAAGCCCGGAAGTCCGTTAAAAATATTGCTTAACTACTCGTTTTTTTATTTGTTTTTTTTTATAAAAAAAATCACCCGGTTCGACTATCCGTAAGGAAGTGGAATCGGGTGAATTTTTTCAGATAGAAACGATGTATTTATTTCAACTCATCGGATGTATATGCTTTGGGCAACGACCGGAGGTTATACTGTGATGCCATAATCTCGCCGTAGGCACCAGCCGAACGAAGGGCAATCAGATCTCCTCGTTTAGTGGCATTCATGCTGTAGTTTTTAGCGAACACATCTGACGACTCACAAATTGGCCCCACCACATCATATTCTTCTTCAGGGCGATCGGAACTCAGATTCTCGATGCGGTGATAGGCCTGATACAGAGCAGGGCGAATAAGTTCGGTAAAGCCGGCATCGAGGATGGCAAATTTTTTGGAAGTGCCTTCTTTCACATAAAGTACACGTGAAATCAGACTACCACACTGTGCAACCACAGCCCGTCCCAACTCAAAATGGAGTTTCTGTCCCGGACGAAGCGACAAATGTTCACGGAAAATTTTGAAATAGGCTTCAAACTCAGGTATCGGAAAATGGTTGGGATGTTCGTAGTTAATGCCCAAACCACCACCTACATTTACGTTTTCGAGCCGAATACCATGCGACTCGAAATGATCCTGAATCTCATTCACTTTTACACATAAGTCCTGAAATGGTGCCAGATCGGTTATTTGCGAACCAATATGGAAATGAATCCCGATTAAGCGAATGTTGCTCAGGCCCTTTACAATGGTCGTTACCTTGTCGAGCTCCGACAAATTGATCCCGAACTTGTTCTCGTTCAGACCAGTCGTTATATAATGGTGCGTATTAGCACTTACATTAGGATTGATACGAAGCGCTACACTTGCAGTTTTACCTTTTGCCACAGCCAGCTCGTTGATAACCTCCAGTTCGGGAATCGACTCAACGTTAAAGCAGAAGATATCATTATCGAGCCCCAGATTAATCTCCCAATCGGCCTTACCAACTCCGGCAAAAACCACCTTCGAAGCAGGAATACCAGCATCCAGTGCGGCCTGAACTTCGCCTCCGCTCACACAGTCGGCACCAAGACCGGCTTCACAAATCGTTTTGAGCACCCGGCTGTTAACATTTGCTTTCAGTGCATAATGCACTTCAAAAGGGTCACCACTTGTTTGCTTATTAATCTCATTCAGTGTTGCACGAAGCACTTCCAGGTCGTAGTAATAAAAAGGAGTGCGTAACTCATTGAAAACACTCACAGGATAAGCTGCTTTTATCATCCAACCAGGTTTTAAAATAATTCAGAACTGAGCGCCTTCAGGGCAGCTTTTTTATCTTCGGCACGTATAAGGAAGGAAACATTGTAATTGCTTCCACCATACGAAATCATTCGAACAGGTATATCGCGCATTGCGTTAACAGCCTTCGCCTGGAAACCAATGTTTTCGGGTTGTAAATCGCCTACCACACAAATAATTACCTGATCGCGATCGACGGTAACCGTACCCAGCTTTTTCAGGCTATCCACAATCTCATCGAGATTTTTGGCAGAATCGACAGTTACCGAGACTCCCACTTCAGAAGTAGTAACCATGTCGATAGGCGTCTGATACGATTCGAAAATCTCGAACACTTTACGAAGGAATCCGTAGGCCAGCAACATACGTCCCGACTTAATTTTTATCGCGGTAATACCTTCTTTTGCTGCAACAGCCTGAATAGCATGTTTGTTACTCTTAAGCGAGATAAGCGTTCCCGGAGCAGCCGGCTCCATTGTATTCAGCAGGCGAACCGGAATATTATTGAGTTTTGCCGGTAATATACAGGTAGGATGCAGAATCTTGGCACCAAAATAAGCCAACTCAGCTGCTTCTTCAAAATTCAGATAAGGAACCGGACGAGTACCCTCCACAAAACGAGGATCGTTGTTATGCATACCATCAATATCGGTCCAGATCTGAATTTCAGATGCTTTTATGGCTGCACCAATCAACGAGGCAGTATAGTCGCTTCCACCACGCTGAAGGTTATCAATTTCACCATAAAAATTGCGGCAAATATATCCCTGAGTAATATAATACGTCTTACCCGGATTCATTTCCAGCTGCTTTGCCATATTTTCGGCAATAAATGCGGTATCGGGTTCCGAATTTTTATCAATGCGCATAAAATCGAGCGCTGGCAACAACACCGAATTCTCGCCTTTTTCTTCCAGATAGATCTGAAACATGGCGGTAGAGATTAACTCGCCCTGAGCCAGGATAGCCTTTTCTTCAAAAATGGTAAATACCGAATTGGCAAATGTACGCAGATACTCAAAATGACGGGATATTAATTCGGCAGCAGCCTGCTTGTAGCTTTCGCCGGAATATAGCTCTTCGATAACAGAAAAATACTTCTGCTCCAACGCATTCACTCGCTCAATAGCTCCCGATGTATTATTCTTATAATAATAATCGGCAATTTCAACTAAGCTATTGGTAGTACCCGACATGGCCGACAACACGACAATTTTGGGATCACCATCGCAAATCAGCTTTGCAACTTCCTTGATACGGGCAGCAGAACCTACGGATGTTCCGCCAAATTTGAGTACTTTCATCTGTTTATAATTTTTTAAATGGTCAGATGGAACTCGCACATTAACAACTCCCCTGTGTGTCAGAGTTAATTTGTTGTGCTCGTCTCATCTCTGTATAATGTTTAATTTAAAAATGATCAGTTCGCAAAATTAATACATTTTCTGCAATATTACACTATTTGTATATCAAAGCCTTTTGGTTATTTTTGTCAACTCAAAACAGAATAGTCGAATAAACTAACAAATTGAAATAAAAAGTGACTGCAGCAACTTCAAATCAACGAATTTTTAAGGGGCTACCTAACGGATTAACCGATGTAACTGATGAAGTATCGACTCCCTATACCTGCTTTATCCGCATTATCACCAGTGGAGGCATGAAAAAAGCGACCGACTTCAAAGGACCTTGCCTTTTAGAAATCTGTCGCTATCTGTATTGGGGGTGGAAAACGGGGCTCGAACCCGCGACCTTCGGAACCACAATCCGACGCTCTAACCAACTGAGCTATAACCACCATTTTGGAGCCGCAAAGATAACACAGTTGCAAGAATTTCACAAGTAATTTCGACAAAAAAAGAAATATTTTTTTCATTATTCAGATAATCAACACTATAAATCACAAATCGGAATCAAAACATCTGATTATATCCCAATATTACCTCATGATACGAGCATTATTGAAGGCAATCACCAACGTGAATGAAAATCGGACATGCGAGTTCCATGTGACCTTTTAAAAACAATTATTTACACATGAAATCAACTTTTTTATTTACCACTCCCGAGCTCGACGATCAACTGGCCCGTATACAAAAAGCCATTCGACTGTCGATGAACGGAGTTGTGGCCGATTCGATGAAAGATCACGGATTGAACTACAAGAAAAACTACGGAGTTACCACCCTTCGACTTAAAGAAATTGCACGCGATTTCACTCCCGACAGGTCATTAGCCGATCGGTTGTGGTTACTGGGAATTCGTGAAACAATGCTTTTGGCAACCTTACTGGCACCACCTGCAACCATGGGGGAAGATAAAGTGCGGGCCTGGATAATGGAATGCACGAATCAGGAGTTGATTGAGCAGGCCTGTATGAATTTATTTCAACACCTGCCCTATGCCGTCGACTGTGCAATGGAATGTATCGATAGCAATGAAGCATCTATTCAAAGTACAGGCTTCACCCTGGCACTTCGTATGTATGGAAAATTAACCCACGA
>CAZLHC010000080.1:0-9686 GCA_964559265.1 uncultured Paludibacter sp.
AATCTTCCATCGAAATGCGCTGAGCATTAAAGGTATCGGTTTCGATAATGTCGGCTCCCGCTTCCAGGTAACTGCGATGAATTCCCTCGATTACGTCGGGGCGCGTCAACACCAGCAGGTCGTTGTTGCCTTTTTGCGGTATTGGCGCATCAGCAAAGCGCTCGCCCCGGTAATCAGCCTCCACCAACTTATGGCGCTGGATCATCGTCCCCATCGCACCATCCAAAATCAAAATCCGTTTCTTTAACTGCTCTCTCATAACTAACCATTTAAATCCAACCCCTAACCCCTAACCCCTAACCAATAACAATTAACAATTAATAATTAACCATTAACCGTCAACAACCCCTTTCCCGTCATCTCTTTCGGCTTCGGAATATCCAGAATCTGGCATATCGAAGGTGCCACATCGGCCAGAATTCCATTGGTAACGGCAGCACCGGGACGACTGGTAACATATACAATAGGCACCGGATTCAGCGAGTGAGCCGTATTGGGCGAACCATCGGCGTTCACCGCGTTATCGGCATTACCGTGGTCGGCAATAATTATCACTTCGTAATCGTTTTTAACGGCAGCTTCCACTACCCGGTACGAACATTCGTCGATGGTGCTTACCGCTTTTTGCACAGCTTCGTAAACACCGGTATGACCTACCATATCGCCGTTAGCAAAGTTCAGACAGATAAAATCATGCTTTTGCTTGTCGAGCTCCGCCACCAACTTATCGGTAATTTCGTAGGCCGACATCTCCGGTTTTAAATCGTAGGTAGCCACTTTAGGCGATGGAACCAGAATTCGCTCTTCGCCTTCGAATTCAGCTTCGCGGCCACCCGAGAAGAAGAAGGTTACGTGAGCAAATTTTTCGGTTTCGGCCATGCGCAATTGTGTCAGACCCAGCGACGAAAGGTATTCGCCCAGGGTATTTTGAACATTATCTTTATCGAAAATAACGTGCAAGCCCTTGAACGAAGAATCGTACGGAGTCATACAGTAATACTCCAGTGGTAAAGTGTGCATATCGTATTCGTGCATATCTTCCTGAGTAAGCACGATGGTCAGTTCTTTGGCACGGTCGTTACGGTAGTTGAAGAAAATCACCACATCACCGGCTTCGATGGTAGCGGTTGGTTTACCATCGGCATCGGTAACCACGATGGGTTTAACAAACTCGTCGGTAACACCGGCATCGTACGAAGCCTGCATGGCTGCCACCGGATCGGTTGTCGGTGTACCTTTCCCTTTCACCATCAAATCGTAGGCATCTTTCACCCGCTCCCAGCGCTTGTCGCGGTCCATGGCGTAGTAGCGACCAATGATCGAAGCAATTTTACCGGCCGAATACTGCGTATGCGCTTCCAGTTGTTCGATAAACCCTTTTCCGCTTTTCGGGTCGGTATCGCGACCATCCATAAACGCATGCACGTAGGCATCCTCAATACCATATTCCTTAGCAATATCGAGCAATTTAAACAGGTGATCGAGCGAAGAGTGAACCCCACCATCGGAAACCAATCCGAGGAAATGCATTTTCTTTTTATGGTCGCGGGCATACGAATAAGCGCTGATAATTTCCGGATTCTGAAGAATGGAATTATCGCGACAAGCAATATTAATTTTCACAAGATCCTGATACACAACCCGTCCGGCACCAATATTCAGGTGACCCACCTCCGAGTTTCCCATCTGTCCGTCGGGCAACCCCACATGTTCGCCCGAAGCCAGCAGGTACGAATTAGGATAGGTAGCTACCAGTTTATCCCAGTTGGGCGTGGGTGTTGCCGAAATCACATCAGCCGATGTACCATTACCGATTCCCCAGCCATCGAGGATCATTAAAAGCGCTTTCTTCTTCATATTCTATTGATTTTTATTGATTTATCATTTAACTAACACCTCAGTTTTTGAGGCTGCAAAGGTACGAATTTTTAGCCGAACCATAAAGCTTAATGACTGCATTTACAGCCGTTTCAGTTTTTTTGAACCACAACTAATACCCGATACTTCAACTTACTTATATGACTTATATGGTTTGTCAATTGGCAACCATATAAGTCATATAAGTAAGTTGAAGTATGGGCATTAAAAGACGTTATTTCGTATAATTTCTAACCTTCATTCCATAACAAATCCGGGTTAATAATGGTTCAGCAGGAAGTTGTATTTCCGCGAAATTTTGAGTAAATTTGTGCCTCATTTTTAAACTATCCATCATGGCAAAAGAATTCAGTTATCAGGATCCGTTTCCCACGGGAAAAGATACGACAGAGTACTATTTACTAACCGATGAGCACGTACAGATGGCCGGCTTTGAGGGTCAGGAAGTATTGAAAGTTGAGCCCGAAGCGCTCACCAAAATGGCCCGTGCTGCTATGCGCGACTGCTCCTTCCTGTTGCGTCCGGAGCATCAGAAACAAGTGGCTGCTATCCTCAATGATCCCGAAGCAAGCGAAAACGATAAATTTGTGGCGGTAACGATGTTGCGTAACGCCGAAATCGCTGCTAAAGGGGTGCTTCCTTTCTGTCAGGATACGGGAACTGCAACGGTTTACGCCAAAAAGGGAAACCGGGTGTTTACCGATGGGAGCGACGAAGAAGCACTTTCGAAGGGAATTTACGAAACCTACCAGGAAGAAAATCTGCGCTATTCGATGAATGCCGCTCTCACTATGTACGACGAGGTGAATACGGGCACCAACCTACCGGCGCAAATCGACCTGATGGCATCGCACGGTGACGAATATAAATTTTTGTTTATTGCCAAAGGGGGTGGTTCGTCGAATAAAACCTATCTTTTTCAGGAAACCAAAGCCTTGCTGAATCCGGTTTCGCTGGAAAAATTTCTTACCGAAAAGATGAAAACGCTCGGCACCGCTGCGTGTCCGCCCTATCACCTGGCTTTTGTTGTTGGCGGAACTTCGGCCGATGCCAACCTGAAAACGGTTAAACTGGCTGCTACAAAATATTACGACACCTTGCCCACCGAAGGAAATGCGCTGGGACAGGCCTTCCGCGATGTGGATATGGAGCAAAAAATTCTGAAGGCCACACAGGACTTTGGTATGGGGGCCCAGTTCGGTGGAAAATACTTTGCTCACGATATTCGTATCGTGCGTTTACCGCGTCACGGTGCATCCTGCTTTGTAGGAATGGCTGTTTCGTGTTCGGCCGACCGCAACATCAAAGCTAAAATCAACAAAAAAGGAGTTTGGATCGAAAAGCTGGAAGATAATCCGGGTCAGTACATTCCGGAAGAATACCGCAAGACTACTGAAGGGAAGGTGGTGAAAATCGATCTGAACCAACCTATGAAGGAAATTCTTTCAACACTTACTCAGTATCCGGTATCTACCCGCCTGTCGCTCTCCGGCACCATTGTGGTAGGTCGCGATATTGCTCATGCAAAACTCAAAGAATTGCTCGATGCAGGTCAGGAATTGCCACAATATGTAAAAGATCATCCGATTTATTATGCTGGTCCGGCTAAAACCCCAAAAGGAATGGCTTCCGGATCTTTTGGCCCTACCACTGCCGGCCGCATGGACTCCTACGTAGACCTGCTTCAGGCCAACGGCGGTAGCATGGTGATGATCGCCAAGGGCAACCGAAGCCTGCAGGTAACCGAAGCCTGCAAGAAGCACGGTGGATTCTACCTCGGTTCCATTGGAGGTCCGGCTGCTATCCTTGCCGAACAAAGCATTAAAAAAGTGGAATGCCTGGCCTACCCCGAACTGGGCATGGAAGCCATCTGGAAAATTGAAGTAGAAGATTTCCCGGCTTTTATTTTGGTCGACGACAAAGGAAACGATTTCTTTGAAGTGATAAAGAAAGGCTTGTAAAAATTAACTGGTAGTACAAAAAAAAAGTTGCAGAAATTAGTTCTGCAACTTTTTTTTTGAATCGATCAGCATAGAACCTATTCAGATTCTATGCTGATTAATTAATACAACTTTGTAATTACATATTTATCGGCATAATCGCCAAAAGTACGACCGTCAGGAATATACCAACCAATTGGGAACGTAAATGTTTTAGAAGCACTATCGTAGTAGTTTTTATTAGCTGTCGGATAATAAGCCGACACCATACCATAGGTCGAATGTACATATCCGGTAGGAATAAAGATGAAATCCTTAGCCGAAGTCGTTGTGCCAATAATTGTCACTTCGCCGGGCTTAGCTGCTTCATCCCACTTAAAGGTTACATTGTATCCCAGCATCCAACAATCCTTCATTCTGTAGATTTTGGTAGCTGGCGAATACTCGAGAAGTTGATCCCATTCATCTTCAAAGAATTCACTCGAATACGTACCATCGGCAAATGGAGCGAAGTCTTCTTTCAGAATGTTTAAATCGATTCTCGGATACACCGACTGTGCTACATAAGGGTTCGATTGCTGAGGATCAACACTGATAGCAATTTTATACTTCTTCATCAGTTTCATGTCCTTCACCGTAATTTTCAACGCTACGGAATCTTCACCTGCCTTAAACGAAACTTTAGAAGGAATACTAATCGTATCGCCATACAAATTTTCGATAATCAAAGCTACTTCCTGAGCAGCGGTTGATTTTTCGCGGATAACACTTACATATAATTCATTCTGCTCAAGAGCCAATACCGGACTTGTTTTATTAGTTACCGAGAAATACACATTGGTACTAGCCGGATTAGCTATTGGAGAGGGTTCTCTCACAATATCCTCAGTACAAGCTGCAAATAACAACACGGCAAAAAATGCTGTTAATAGAGTTACTTTATTTGTTTTCATATTAAATTCGAATTTAAAATATTAATCAACAACAACAACACCATCAGTTAAGCCTGCTCCGTTTCCGGGTTCAGGTGCCGATCCTTCGTTATTGTTCGCCGACAATGGAATACCGCGGTTATTATTGGTTTCACGTTGCGGAATTCTAAGCAACAGATAACCATCAGTTGAAGCAATATTGAATTTAAAGTCTTCGGGGAAATTCGAGTCAACACCTTCTTTAAAGCGAACAACGTTTTTACCTAAACGCATGATGTCCGACATTGCGAAACCTTCGCCCCAAAGTTCAATACGACGTTGCAGCCATACTTCGTCCTGGAATGCCTGTGCAGTAGTTGCAGTAGAAACATAAGCCGGATCGCGATAAGTTGTAACAAAATTTTGCAACAATGTTTTTCCACCATTCACATCACCCGACATAGCAAGCGCTTCGGCACGAAGTAAAATCATTTCTTCAACACGCATCATACACCAGTCACCGGCATTGATGTTATTACCAATAAATCCATACTGTCCGAATTTAACATTGGTATACGGAATAAATGGCAACTTCACATCAGTGATTTCCAGGGAAGCAACAGCATTGCCGGTAGCTGAACCCCAGGTAACATTAGCCAGGTTAGGCGAAGTCAGGTTTTCGTCAACCCACCAGCCTTTACGAACGTCGGTTGCAGGAATTTTATCAAACAACAGACGGTTTACCGATTTGTAGCAAGCAACACCTGCCGAGTACGAATCGCCCGAGAACGATCCTAATACCGATGGCCACGAAGGATAAGCATCGGGGATATTAGTCGGTGTAAGAATAATGGCCCACATCCAGTTTTGATCATTTGCACTGATAAAAGTAGGTTCTGAAACCTGTGCTCTCGAATAAGGAGTATAACCAGCCATTGCTTTTTCGGCATCTGCTGCAGCAGCAGCCCAGTTTTCCATATACAAATTGGCACGTGCGCGCAATCCATAAGCAACTTTTTGATCAATTTCCGCTTTTGAAGTTCTCACATAACCGTTAAGACCTGCAATAGCTTCATCCAAATCCGACATGATTAATTCATACACTTCACGTAAAGTGGCACGAGGATTATTCGAAGGGTCACCAGTCATGTTTTCAGTTACAATTGGCACCGAAGGTTTATCTTCGTTTCCTTTGTATTTAAACTGGAAATAAGGAACCAGCGACAAATAATCGAATGCTCTTACCGCTTTTGCCTGTGCTTTGTAGATTTTCAACTGAGGAACTTCGGTATCAGCAGGAATAGTTGCCAGAATATCGTTCGCCAATTTAATCTGATTGTAGAATACAGCCCAGCGCATGTAAGGGTTGGCATAGGTATCGGCACGATCCTGATACTGGCTGCTTACCGAGAACCAGTTATAGTTACTGTTGTCGCTTACCATGTCGGGACCGTTCAGATCCTGCGACAAACAAACCGTCGGATATCCGGCATCATCGTCACGCGACGATGCAGAACCAAATACAGCATACTGTTTACCAATGATAGCAAACATACCGTTCACATCTGCCGACAGGCGCTCAGGAAGAGCTGCAGCAGTTGCAGATTTTTGGTCGGAGGTAAAAGTACCCCCTTCTGGGTAGGTGTCTAAGTCGGCACATGAGGTCATCAGACCACATCCCAATGTGAAAATAAATATTTTATGAGCTAATTTCATAATGTTTAATTTTATAAATTAAAAACTTAAAATTTAATTGAGACGCCTCCGGTAATGGTTTTCAGAGCAGAATAACTAAAGTTACCTGAAGATGTAGAACTTCCCAGACCTAACGACTGGCGTGGGTCTAAACCTCTGCGAGCCGACAATACGCCTAAATTATCACCTGAAACGTATACTCGTGCACTCGATAACTTAAGTTTGTTAACGATGCTTTTGGGTAGTGTATAGCCCATCATTACACTATTCAGACTTAAATAATCGGAGCTGGTTAAGAAACGGGAAGATTGATACTGATACGTTACATCCAATGAACTTAACCGTGGGATGGTAGTTGATGGATTTTCAGGAGTCCACGAATTCAACACGTCTTTGTGCCAGTTGGTACCTCTTGCATCACCACTATGCATCAATGCTTCGTACGAACCATCATACAATTTACCACCCAGCTGATATGACATCTGTACCGATACATCGAAACCATAAGCATTTACCTGAGTACCGAAACCTCCGTATACTTTAGCCAGGGTGCTTCCTAAGTCCGATTGTTTTGCTTTCTGATAATCGTCGGTTGTACTTCTGTCGCCATTGTCCGGATCCACATAATATAACGCTTTACCTGTAAACTGGTCAACACCGGCATACTCTCTCATATAGGTATTATACAACGATCCGCCGATTTTGTAAATGTAATTAGATCCTTTCTGACCATCTTTCTTGATGTTTTCTGCCAAATCGGTAATCTCGTTCTTATACGAAGTGGCATTGAAGTTGGCTGTCCACTCGATATTTTTCGATTTGTAAAGCACACCGTTCAACTCAAGTTCAACACCGTTGTTGACGATAGAACCAATGTTGGTTGGGAAAGAGCTATAACCTAACGAAATAGGAACCGGCTGGTTGTAAAGAAGGTCGGTAGTTGTTCTTACAAAGTATTCAATACCCCCGGTTAAACGACGATCGAATAATTCAAAGTCAATACCGGTATTGAAAGCATGTGAAGTTTCCCAGGTAATGTCTCTGTTACCTTTGTAGTTGAACGAAACTGCAAAATCGCCATTACTGTTCGCTACGGTATACTGATCGAGATAAGCATAGTAGTTACCGACATTATCGTTACCCTGTGCTCCATAACTTGCTTTAATTTTCAACATATCAATCCAGTCGAAGCTGCTCATGAAATCTTCTTTTGAGATAAGCCACGATGCACCGGCACTACCAAAGTTACCCCAACGATTGTCGGGATGGAAACGCGACGAAGCATCACGACGATACGATCCACTGAAGAAGTATTTTCCATCATAATCGTACTGCAAGCGGGTCAGATACCCTTCAGTTGCATAACGCTGCGTATTCGAACCTACCTGAGGTGGAACCTGAACGGCATTACCCAACTCACCTACATAAGGGTTGTAAAGCATCGTGTTCGATCCCGTTAATGTTTGCATTTTCAGTTGGTACGACTCATAACCGGCTAAAAAGTCGAAATTGTGTACATTATTAATGGTTTTGCGATAAGTAGCCAGGTATTGTTGATTCACACCTAACTGACGGTAGTGCGATACCGAAACGGCACCTTTACTACCTACACTACCACCGTAGAACTGGTTGTACAAATTATTGGAACGTTGGTTAGTTACGTTGGTCGCAAAATTTGCTGTAAGCTGGAATCCTTCAAAAATATCGGCAATTGCATACCATTTTCCGTTTACAACATCGGTAAACTGGTGAGCTTTGTCGAGTTTGAGTGTAATACCCGGGTTGGCCAACGGCATAAAAGCACGGGTAAAATTAGTCGACGAACCACCAAAGTCGTATACCGTTAATCCGCGGTCGTCTACTTTAACACTACCATCGGTATTACGAACATACATAGGATAGATAGGAGCAATCATATTACTTACGTAGAACAAGTTACCCGACGAACCCCATGAAGTTTGTCCACCCGGCGATTGAATATCGTAATTGGTAACACCAAGGTTAGTTCCTACTTTCAACCATTTTTTGGCCTGATAATCCACTTTTGCAAGTCCGGTGTACCGGTTGAAACCCGATCCATCCACGATACCGCTATCATCAAGATAACCGGCCGACATATAATAGTTCAGTTTATCCGAAGAACCTGCAATCGAAACATTGTATTCCTGACGTACGTTTCCTTTGTCGAAAAGCTCGTTGTACCAGTTATCAGGAGTGTAGTAATAATCTGCATCTTTGTAACCCAGGGTAGCTTTAGGATTCATTTTAAAGTTGGTGCCGATAAACTTTTCACCAGCAGGAACTGTATAAACCATATATCCCAATCCTGCATTAGATGTCAATGTAGCGTCGGCATAAGCATACGCAGCAGCAGCACTCTGACCGTTGTTGATACGTGAATTGAACAACGACTTGTAGAACGTTTCGTAATACATGGCCGGATCAGTCATTACGTCGTAATTTGGAATAGCTCTGGAGTTCGATCCCCATTTAGCATCTACCGAAATAACCGCTTCTTTCGAATTCGACTTTTTAGTAGTGATAAGGATAACACCATTGGCTCCACGTGATCCGTAGATTGCATTAGCGGCAGCGTCTTTCAGTACTGTCATGCTTTCGATATCCTGTGGGTTAATAGCCGAAATGCTTCCATCGTAAGGCACACCATCCACCACGTACAAAGGTGCATTGCTGGCACTCATCGAACCAATACCACGAATACGTACCGTAGAAGTAGTACCGGGCTGACCATTGCTGGAAGTAACCTGTACACCCGCTACCTGACCTGCCAAAGCATTGGTTACGTTCGACACCGACCGTTGCGAAAGCTTTTCAGCCTTAATAACGGCAGCCGAACCTGTAAATGCCGATTTCTTTGCAGAACCATAAGCAACAACAAGAACTTCTTCCAATACTTCGGTGTCAGCTTCCATTCGAACCACCATATTTTGTGTGGCCTGAACCTCCATCGCTTTCATACCTACATAGGTAATCACCAATGCGCGGTTGTTGCCCGGAATAACAATTGTAAAATTACCGTTTACATTGGTAATTGTACCGGTAGTAGTACCTTTCACCATCACTGTTGCCCCCACAATAGGCTCGCCGTCTTCCGCGGAAACTACTTTCCCTGAGTAAGTGGTCTGAGCCAGCACGACACTCACTCCCACGAAAAGGAGAGTAAGTAAGAACGTTAGTTTTCTCATAAATTTACCATTTTTTGTTTAACTTCAAGTTTCTTTTTATTGTTAATTTCTTTTCA
>CAZLHC010000081.1:0-9576 GCA_964559265.1 uncultured Paludibacter sp.
CGAAAATCACTACAAAGATATGCAGGACATGGAGTTCACCGTACAGGAAGGTAAATTGTGGTTCCTTCAGACCCGTAACGGTAAACGTACCGGTGCTGCCATGGTAAAAATTGCCATCGATATGCTTCACCAGGGTATGATCGACGAAAAAAAAGCTCTTTTGCGTATCGATCCTATCAAACTCGACGAATTGCTCCACCCTGTATTCGATAAAGCTGCCCTGAAATCGGCAAAAGTTATCGCCAAGGGTCTGGCTGCTTCTCCGGGTGCTTCTACCGGCCGTATTGTTTTCAATGCCGATGATGCTGCCGAATGGGCTGCCCGCAAGGAAAAAGTGATCATGGTACGTGTTGAAACTTCGCCTGAAGACTTAGCAGGTATGGCTGCTGCCGAAGGTATTCTTACTGCTCGTGGGGGTATGACTTCACACGCTGCTGTAGTTGCCCGCGGTATGGGTAAATGCTGTGTATCAGGTGCTGGTACCATCAAAATTGATTATGCAAAGAAAACGATGACTGTTGACGGATTAGTGCTGAAAGAAGGCGACTATATCTCGTTGAACGGTTCTACCGGTGATATATACCTTGGTCAGGTTGCCACAATGGAAGCTGAATTGGATGCCGATTTCGCTGAACTGATGGAAATCTCCGAAAAACATACCCGCATGAGTGTTCGCACCAATGCCGATACTCCCGAAGATGCTGCCCGTGCCCGTGCATTTGGTGCCAAAGGAATCGGTCTGTGCCGTACCGAGCACATGTTCTTCGAAGGCGAACGTATCAAAGCTATGCGCGAAATGATTCTTTCGTCGACTATCGAAGGTCGCAAACGTGCTCTTGCTAAACTGTTGCCTTTCCAGCGTGCCGACTTTGAAGGAATCCTGGAAGCAATGGCTGGTTATGGAGTAACCATTCGTCTGCTCGATCCACCGTTGCACGAGTTTGTTCCTCATCAGTTGGCTACTCAGAAAGAACTGGCCGATGATATGGGCATCACTCTCGAAGAAGTAAAACTGAAAGTAGCTTCATTGGAAGAGTTTAACCCGATGTTGGGTCACCGTGGTTGCCGTCTGGGTATCTCTTACCCCGAAATTACTGAAATGCAGGCCCGTGCTATCATCGAAGCTGCCCTCAACCTGAAAGCCAAAGGCGTGGATGCTAAACCGGAAATCATGGTTCCGCTGGTAGGTACACTTGCCGAGCTGAAAAACCAAACTACCATCATCCGTGCAACTGCTGAAGTTGTATTTGCAGAACGTAATGATCGTATCGACTACCAGGTAGGTACCATGATCGAAATCCCCCGTGCTGCCCTTACTGCTGATCAGATTGCTGAGGAAGCTGAATTCTTCTCGTTTGGTACTAACGACCTTACGCAGATGACCCTTGGATTCTCGCGCGACGATGCCGGTTCATTCCTGCCCGAATACATCGACAAAGGTATTTATAAAGTAGATCCTTTCACTGCTATCGATCAGACAGGTGTTGGTCAGCTGGTGGAAATTGGTGTTGAGAGAGGCCGCAAATCAAAACCTGAACTGAAAATCGGTATTTGTGGCGAACATGGCGGCGAGCCATCGTCGGTTGAATTCTGCCACCGTACTGGTTTGAACTATGTTAGTTGCTCACCTTTCCGTGTGCCTATCGCACGATTGGCAGCAGCGCAGGCAGCGATAAGATAATGATTAATTGTTAATTGTTAATTGTTAATTGTTAATTGTTAACGATTAGATAAAAAGAGGTTGACTTTTTCAAGTCAACCTCTTTTTTATCTTTCAAAAACTCCTAATTCTGCTCTCAAACAATTAATAATTAACAATTATCAAAAGTCTGACAACCCATAAATCGATCCGTCTTCATTTTTTTCGGGTTGCCAGGTGCGTACATGAATCTGTGGCTGTACCGAATCGGTGAGGTCGACCAACAAAAACAAATAGCCGCTATCGCCATAATTAGTCGAAAAATAATCCTGCTTAATCTGAATTCCGTAAATATCTTTCTCCTTTCCCGACCGGCGAACCGTATTATCATCAAAACGAATATTTATAAATTCATTGCTACGGAAACTATGCTCCAGGTTTTTCATGTACTGTTGTTTCGTCATCCGGTTGTATTTCACAATCGTGTTAGTAGCAAACCTACTGTCCGACGAATTTACCCGTGTTACTGTCCCCGTAATTATTAACGCATCATCCGAAAAAATCGAACGAATATAATCCAACCGTTTCAACGCATAGGCCGTTTTGTAATTCTCCATAAAGGTGATAATTACCATTCGCGCAGCCTCACTCCAACTATCATTACCGGCAATGTCGTCCAACGCTTTCTTACTCAACCCAAACGATATATTACTAATCTTGTTTTGCTTGTCGAAGTAAAATACCACATCTTCAACAAACTTGCGGTTGTTGTTTTGAAAACTAAACGACATGGGTACCGACCTGCAAACCACTAAATCGCCATACTGAAAATACTTCAACTGAGCTTCCTTTAAAATACGGGCATTTCCGTAACGCAATAAATTCTTAAAAATACTCAGCCCCTCTTCAGTAAAACAGGTATCGACGCCGGAAAAGGTTTTCTTATGAATGGATCCTAATACCTGCGACATTATTTTGTCGAGAACTGTAGTTTCTGTTAGTGTGGTAATTGTTCCTAAATTCGACTGAACTACCGATGCTCCTGTATTTAAGCTTTTTGCAGTACTGGCCAGATTAACCCCCTGTACTCCCGTTGCTACCGGTGGTGTATTCACTGCTACTGCAGCCGGAACGTTCGTTGGTTGTTGCGACTTCAGCTTTTTCCCTGCAACTGTTATATAACTTCCTTTATAAGGTACCAACGGCAGTTTTTGCATTACATCGCGCAACTCCATATCTACATTCGCTTCTCCTTCAAACGAATACTCAATTTTCACCCGTAAATCGTTACCATCGTTCGACACCGGCAATTCTGCTACTCCTACCCCATCCTTGGCACTGTAAATATTCGACCAGTCCTGACCGCCCCAAAAGGTATAATCCATATTCCGGATCGGAGTGCCTTTATAGGTAATGTCCAGCAAATAATTCAAATAAGTCTCCTCGTCTTCTATTTTATCTATTTTCACCGAAATATCGGTAAATACCTGACTAATCTGAACCGGCAACCAGGTGATTAATAAAGCATCATTACCATCGGCTGTTTTCATCGATATCTCGTCGGCTTCCGGATGACTACGCAGTAAAGTCTGTGCCCAGTAAAAATACCGCAACGCATCGGCAATCTGTGCATTCTTTAATGCCGTCTCGCCATTACGGGCAAAATCGATAATTTTACTTTTACGCGATTCAAAAACTTTAGTAATTTCAGAACGTTTCACATAGCGGAATACCCGCGCGTTGGGTTCTTGCTCCAACACTACCCGCTCCGTATTTTTTAACGTAGCATTCGAATAGGTTTTCAGCACGTCGCGCACCGTTTCCCGAAACTTATCTTCCGATTCTTCCGTGGTTTTTTCAAAATTACTCTCCACTTGCGTGGTTATCTGCCCAATAATATCGGCCAAAGCAATCTGGTCGGCTTCACGCAGGGTGGTAGCCGAGCCTTCACCCCAAATATAGGTTTGCCGGTCGGCTTTAATCTGTTCAATACTTTGAGCATAACTCCCTGCTGAGAACAGCAACAGCACAACTATCATCAATTGCTTCATATCATTTTTTTTTTATTCAACTCTTAACTGTGGAACTACCTTACCGTTTACTACCTGAAATACCATCCATCGGGTTCCTTTCCGATCACGGGTTACAAAAAAACTATCGGTAAGTTCATTATTATTGTAAACCCGCACCGTGGCTTTCGATTGCGATAAAGCCCGCGAAGCTGTATTCGTTTGGTTGGTATAATCGACAATGTAACAAGTATAAATGGCTGTCTGATCGGTTCGATTGATGGTAATGGTTTCCGGTCCGTAACCATTGGTGTCGTCACGATCGAGCTGAGCGGCACCATCGGCCGTAGCGCGGGTATCGCGGTACGACACATGATAGCTGCCCTCCTTGATCAGGTGTAAATCCAAATCGGCAGGTCGTCGGTCCCAATCAAGAACAATTCGCAACGCTCCGAGCTTTGTAAACGGACTCACCGTGAACCGATTAAAAAAAACCGTGGAAGCTACAACTTCAAATTTGTAACTTGCTTCAATAAAGCCTTCTTTTTTAAACCTGAAAGGATACATTCCATCTTCGGGCATGGCAAACTGCACTTTTCCTTCGGCATCTGTTGTAAGTGTTTCGCCATTTTCGATTACTATAAGCCCTCCTGTAACCGGATCACCGCTAAGAGCATCAAAAAACCGGAGTGTTAGTTTCCCGTCGTTCAACTCCGTATCGGTGTCTTCCAGCAAATCCTTCATCTTATCAATCTGAGCACTCGAAAGTGTCACAATAAGCAACAGGGTAAAAAGGGTAAAAACTCGTTTCATCGGTTTCTATTTTATTTTATTAATCTGTCAGTATTTTCACAAAAAAATATCTGTTTGCCTGTAAACCTTATTTTGTAGTGCTCGTTTAACAGGGGTGAGTCTTTAAAATTTATTCAATTGTCAGGCGAAGTTTATTATCGTAAAATCGCCAACGGTTTACATTCAACCGATAGGTAAACTCACCGGTTTCACGGTTGAGCGACAAGGCCAGTGACTGGTACTGATCGCCAACCCGGGCTACTTTGGTGGATAAAAACTGAAACTGATTGGTAACCTGACCGAATAAGTCGGCCATAGCAGCAAACCACAATCCGCTGAAAGTAAGTGCTCCGGTTGCTGGAGTCGATTGTGCTCCGGTTGCTGGTGAATCAGTCGCCGATTCAGGTACTTCGTCGGTGTTGAAATAAAAAAACCGGTATTTACCGGGTTCAGACAACACTCCATTGAACGACGAACGAATCGCTATCCGGTTGGTATTCGAAAACTGATATTCTACTGATTCCTGGTTCTGAATTCCGCTGACAGTATCTCGAAGTTGTTGTTGAATATTCAGTTTCGAATAACTCTGTACCACCCCCCCCGATACTACTTCTTTGGAATAATGTTCGATACGGGTCGTAAACTGAAGTGAAGACTGGTTCGGATCCGGATCGTCGCGCGTCGATAAAACCACTACAAACTCACCGCTTCCCAACTGGTAGGATTGAACTTCAAACGCATTTGAATTATACGAACTACGCGAATTCAGCAATACAAATTCCTGATAAACAGAGGCAACTTCGCCATCCCTATCGTCGGTATAAAAATCGGTCAAACCTTTTCCACTGCCTTCTCTTAACGCATACATCATTACCGCACGCAGGTAAGCCTGTTGAAATGCTTTCAGGGTATCGGTCATCATCGGGTCGGAAATCCCAACGTAACCCCTGGAGGGAAAATAAGTAAATCCGGCAGGCAAATAGGCGCGTACCGGAGTTACATTTTCTCTCACAAGTTCAGGATCGGGCAATTCATCGAGAAGATTTTTAAAATAATCCGATTGTTGCCCAACGGCCGGAAGAACAAAATGCACAGCAATAAGTATCAGTATGAGTTTATGCATTGTTCGTAGTGTGTGGTAAAACAGCCAATGTACCTGCCTGGTAAGTAGCTACATTGGCTGTAGACTTTTGTTTATTGTCCCATCTTACTCATTTCATCCTCAAATGTCTTTTTGAATTTTTCGTAGTTGTAATCCACTTTGAGAATTTCATTTTGCGACATTTTGTTGTTGATGCTCTGAAGAATTTCGGCACCACCTAATTCAATGCAAACATAATACTTGTGGGTTCCGGCCTGTGTCATCGTTGCTTTTTCGCAGATAACCGTAGTTCCCGATAAAGTCTGAGTAACTACTTCACGGTTCATCCCTTCGTAGTTTTTCATCAGTTCTTCTTTATCGTCGTAATTCGACGACTTAACATAATTGTCGGTAACTCCCTTTACCAATGTGCTTATCGAAGCAGCTAAGCCGGCACGGGCTTCACTCATCGCTTTCCGCTTTGCCGTCATCTGGTCACGACTCTCACCAATTGCACTGTATCGCAACGCTTTGGAGTTACTTTGAAATTCGGTTCCTGCACAGGGTACTATCACTTCCACTTCACCCATCGAAGCTGGAGTTATTGCTTTGGATCCTCCGCATGAACTAAATCCCATACTTACTAATACGGCTGTAACAATCAAACTCATTGCAGCTAAAGCATGCTTTTTCATAACAAATCAATTTAAAATTAATACTTAATATTTAATAATTTTCAGACTTTTTGATAGAATCTTATTTATTAACAAAAACCAGAAGCAGATGTTCTTAAAACCCAAAAAAAAATCGTGTTTTTCTTTGTTTTGCAATCTCCACATTGCAAAATCAAATAAATTGACTATTTTTGCATCAAAATAAGTAGTTACATGGAGTCGTTTTACAGAACCCATCAATACCTTTTAGCCAATATACAATCGCCTGTTCGTCGCCTGCTGATGGACGAGATCGACTGGTCGCAACGCCTGATAGGAATAAAAGGCAGTCGTGGCGTAGGTAAAACTACCTTTTTACTTCAGGTTGCTAACGAACGATACGGCACCAATCCCGAATGTTTGTACATAAATTTCAACAATTTATACTTTGCCAACCATAGCTTGTTGGAATTTGCTCTCCGGTTTTGTAGCCGTGGTGGCAAAACACTTCTTATCGATCAAACTTTTAAGTACGAAAACTGGTCGGCCGAACTTCGCCAGTGTTACGAGGCCTGCCCCGATCTTCAAATTATCTTTTCAGCCTCTTCGGTGATGCGATTACTCGACGAAAATCAGGACATAAAAGACATTGTGAAGGTGTACAACCTGAGAGGATTTTCGTTTCGTGAATTCATCAATCTTAAAACAGGACTTAACCTGCAGGCATATAAGCTTGAAACTATTCTCACCGATCAGGAGAAAATCACAAATTCAATATTGTCCAACGTAAACCCCCTGGAATATTTTGGAAAATACTTAGAACACGGATACTATCCCTTCTTTTTGGAAAAACGTATTTTTTCGGAGAATTTACTTAAAACGATGAATATGATGATGGAAGTGGATATTCTTTTCATCAAACAAATTGAACTGAAGTATCTTTCGAAAATCCGTAAACTATTGTATCTTATCATGCAATCGTCGCCCTCACAGGCTAATGTTAGCCAGCTGGCTACCGAAATTCAAACTTCCCGTGCTACAATCATGAATTACATTAAGTACCTGAAAGATGCACGTTTACTGAACACCTTGTATGGCGAAGGCGACGATTACCCCAAAAAACCAAAAGTACTTTACGCACACAATACCAACCTAATGCATATGGTACTGAACAATGAAGTAAACCGCGACGACGAGCGAAAGACTTTTCTCTACAACACCTTACATTCGCAACATAAAGTAAATGTAGGTAAGCATGGAAGCGACTTCTGCCTGGATGGTAATTTACAGATAAAATACGATAATCAGTCCCAATACCGTCATAACACCAAAACCTGGTTCGCCGTCGATGCGCTGAGTGTTGACCATAAACACGAGGTACCGTTGTGGTTGCTTGGTTTTTTATATTAAATAGATATTAATACACTATAATTTTTTTACACAAATGGCGAAACAAAAAAAATTCTTAACCTGTGATGGTAACCAGGCCGCTGCACATATCGCGTATATGTTCAGCGAAGTGGCAGCTATTTACCCCATCACACCTTCATCAACTATGGCTGAATATGTTGATGAGTGGACCACTGCCGGCCGCAAAAACATGTTCGGTGAGGCTGTTCAGGTCCAGGAAATGCAATCGGAAGCCGGCGCTGCTGCTGCAATGCACGGTTCGCTCCAGGCGGGTGCTCTAACCACCACCTTCACTGCTTCGCAAGGGCTGCTCCTCATGGTTCCCAACATGTATAAAGTAGCCGGTGAGTTACTCCCCGGTGTTTATCATGTTTCGGCTCGTGCCCTCGCTTCGCATGCTCTTTCTATTTTTGGCGACCATCAGGACGTAATGGCGGTTCGTCAGACGGGTTGCGCTATGTTTGCTACCGGATCGGTACAGGAAGTAATGGACATGGCAGCCATTGCTCACCTTGCAGCTGTTAAATCGCGCGTTCCTTTCGTTCACTTCTTCGATGGTTTCCGTACTTCACACGAAATTCAGAAAGTGGAAGAAATTGATCAGGATGCAGTTATCAGCCTGCTCGACCAACAAGCTCTTGCCGAATTCCGTGAGCGCGCATTGAACTCTGAATCACCTGTAGCCCGTGGTACTGCCCAGAACCCCGACATTTACTTCCAGGCCCGCGAAGCTTGTAACCCTTATTACGATGCTGTTCCCGGTATCGTTGAACATTACCTGGGCGAACTCGGCAAAATTACCGGTCGCAACTATGGTTTGTTCGATTATTATGGCGCTCCCGATGCCGACCGGGTAGTAGTAGCTATGGGATCGTCGACCGAAGCCATTCGCGAAGGTATCGATTACCTGACCGCACAGGGCGAAAAAGTAGGTTTGATTACCGTACACCTCTATCGTCCGTTCTCGGCGAAACATTTCCTCTCGGTTCTTCCCGAAACTGCAAAACGTATTTGTGTACTCGACCGTACCAAAGAACCGGGTGCAGGTGGCGAACCGCTGTACCTCGACGTACGCGATGTATTGTACAATAAAGCCGATCATCCGCTTGTAGTAGGTGGCCGTTATGGTTTGTCGTCGAAAGACTTTACGCCTGCTCAGGTACTTGCCGTTTACAAAAACCTCAGCCTGCCAAGTCCACGTAATGGATTTACAGTGGGTATTGTGGATGATGTTACCTTTACTTCACTTCCGATGGGTGAAGAAATCCCAATGGGAGGCCCTGGTACGTTTGAAGCTAAATTCTACGGCCTGGGTGCCGATGGTACCGTAGGTGCCAACAAAAACTCGATCAAAATTATTGGAGACAACACTGATAAATACAGTCAGGCTTATTTCCAGTACGACTCGAAGAAATCGGGTGGTTTCACCTGCTCGCACCTTCGTTTTGGCGACTCTCCTATCCGCTCTACGTATTTGGTAACTACGCCCGACTTCGTGGCTTGTCACGTGCAGGCTTACCTTCGTTTGTACGATGTAACCAAGGGATTAAAGAAAAACGGAACGTTCCTGCTGAATACCGTTTGGACTCCCGAAGAAGTTCAACGCAACCTTCCTACCGATGTAAAACGCTACCTGGCGAAAAACAACATCACCCTGTACATTATTAATGCTACCAACATTGCTCAGGAAATTGGGTTAGGACAACGTACCAACACCATCCTGCAATCGGCCTTCCCGACACGATCGAGCACTATCTCGACAACGGCATCAGCTACGTCATCATCGGCACCGCCGCGGTCAAGAACCCCGGCTTCCTGCATGACGCCTGCAGTGCCTTCCCCGGCCACATCATCGTCGGCCTCGACGCCAAGGACGGCAAGGTCGCGGTGGACGGCTGGTCCAAGCTCACCGGCCACGACGTGGTCGACCTGGCGAAGAAGTTCGAGAACGACGCGGCGGCCACCGAGATCTACACCGACATCGGCCGCGAC
>CAZLHC010000082.1:0-9543 GCA_964559265.1 uncultured Paludibacter sp.
AGGTATCGAACTGGGTTGTGCCAACTCTATCCTTATCAAAGTAAACCAGATTGGTTCGCTCACCGAAACCCTCGATGCTATTGAAATGGCGCACCGTGCTGGTTATACTTCGGTTACTTCGCACCGTTCGGGCGAAACTGAAGATGCAACTATCGCTGATATCGCTGTTGCTACTAACTCTGGTCAGATTAAGACCGGTTCGTTGAGCCGCTCCGACCGTATGGCTAAATACAACCAATTGCTGCGTATTGAGCAGGAACTGGGCGATCTGGCTGTATATGGATATAAGAAGTAATTGTTAATTATTAATTGTTAATTATTAATTGTTAGCAGTTTAATAAAATATTCAATACTAAGACTGCTTGTATGACTTATAGGGTAATAAACTACCGTATAAGGCATATAAGCAGTTTTTTTATTTTCAAAAATACGCCGAAAGCTTAAACTCTGTTAAATTATAATCTCTTTTGTAATGTATATACGAAAATGTCGTAGATTTGCGATGTGTTCGTAAAACAATAATCAACATGGAAAAACTAACCCATCAGGAAGAAGAGCTATTGCTGGTCATTTATCAGCAAGGCAAAGGATTTATCCGCGATTTCATAGAGCTAATGCCCGAGCCGCGACCACCGTATACCACGGTTGCTTCTATCATGAAAAACCTGGAACGAAAAGGATACGTGAGCTCACGTAAATACGCCAATAGTTACCAGTACCGACCAACAATGGAAGAAGGCGAATATAAATCGCATTCGGTTTCTCGGGTGGTATCCGATTATTTTGGCAACTCCTACAAAGAGATGGTGAGCTTCTTTGCCGAGAAGCAAAAAATATCTTCGGAAGAACTTCAGGAAATCATTCGCCTAATCGAAAAAAAATGAACCCCCTCTTCGTTTATCTGCTGAAGGTTAACATGGCGATAGCCCTGTTCCTTCTTTTCTATCGCTTGTTGTTTTCGGGCGATACTTTCTGGAAAGCTCGTCGGATCTACCTCATTTCTTCTGTACTTATTGCCTTTGCGTATCCGGTTTTCTCCCTTCAATCGTGGGTAAGCGAAAGCCCTGTATTACGAGGATTAGCCGTTGAATATGTTGAATTACAGGAGTTTGTGGTTACACCAACTGCTGCTGTTGTGGTTCCCTGGAAGGACATATTGTTAGGCATTTACCTGGCTGTAGCTCTACTGTTAATGATCCGAATTCTGATACAGCTAACATCTATTGTTAAGTTAAAACTACAATCGCAACAACTGTTTCTTCAGGGATTGACGGTGCGTAAGCTGAACGGTGAGATAACTCCTTTTTCATTTTTCGGTACTATTTATCTGAATCCGGACTTGCACTCGGAGGAAGAAACCAGTCAGATTCTGACACATGAACTTACACATGTACTTCAGTGGCACAGTTTGGATGTGGTTTTGGCCGAACTGCTGTGTGTGCTTTTCTGGGTGAATCCATTTGTTTGGTTGCTTCGTAAGGAAATCAGACAAAACCTGGAGTACCTCGCCGACGATAGGGTTGTATCCTCAGGAGTCGATTCACGCCATTATCAATACCATTTACTTCGGCTAAGTTGCCAGCTTCCCGGTTATCAATTAACTAATAAATTTAATATTTCACCCCTTAAAAAACGTATTCGTATGATGAACCAACCTCGCTCCAGCAAAACAACAGCGTTGAAGTACCTGTTGATTGCGCCCTTAAGTTTTTCTCTTGTTGTGTTGAGTAATGCCGAAGCGCTCGCTTCATCGTTGGTCGAACTGATGCCTGCTCCGGTTACCGAACTAATGCCCGCTTCTGTTGCCGAAAAGGTAACCGAAACGAAAGCTGAAACAAAAGTAGCTACCCCTGAATTACCTGTTAAGGAAATTATTGAACAGAAAAAAGAGGAGCCTCAAAAGACGACAAAAATCAATACGGTTGAGCCTGTTTCGTCTGACCCCTCAAAATTACAGGAACTTACTGTTGTTGCCTATCCTCCTGTAGAAACTCCGCAAAAAGACGATGATCCGGTATTTACAGTTGTTGAAGAAATGCCTCAGTTTATTGGTGGCGATCAGGCTTTATTTAAATACCTGGCCAATTCGGTGAAGTATCCTGTTGCAGCTCAGCAAAAAGGAATTCAGGGCCGGGTTATCTGCCAGTTTGTTGTCGATCGCGATGGAAAAGTAACCGAGCCGGCTATTGTTCGGGGTGTTTCGCATGAACTCGATGCCGAAGCTATCCGGGTAGTACAAAGTATGCCTGTATGGAAACCCGGAATGCAGAAAGGGAAGGCTGTACGTGTGAAATATACCTTACCAATTAACTTTAGATTACAAGGTAAAGCGGATGAAACTCCGGCAACAGCACTTCAAAAACAACAACCGGTAATAGTGATCGATGGGGAAGTGAAAGACGCGGGGTTTGATTTAAACAGCATTAAACCGGAAGATATTCAAGAAGTTACGGTGTTGAAATCGAACGATGATCCTGCTCAGAAAGAAAAGCGGGTAAAGTTGTATGGTGAACGGGCTGTTGATGGGGTAATTCTAATTAAAATGAAAAAGTAATTCCCGGTTTGGGAGATAGCCTGAAGCAGCCATCGTAAATTCCCGGTTGAAAACATCCGTACCCGAAAACATCCTTACCCGGTTAACAGCTACCTGGTTTGAAGTCACTAAGCACGGCTCACAAAAAAGAAGGAGGAAAACAATTTTGTTTTCCTCCTTCTCGTTCTTACAAACAAAAAAGAGTATTTACAAGTTAGGAAGGTAGCTGTGTTAATGTAAAAGGTCAATGAAGTTAAACAAAAAACAGCGTTGAAAATTAACAATTCAAAACGTTATAATTTTAGTAGTTTTTGTTGTTCATGAATTCCATTGGCCACAATTTTCACAATGAAACTGCCTGCCGGAAGTGCATCTGTACTTATAAATTCGTCACCTGTCACTTCTTGTTGAAGTGCTTTACGACCGTTGATGTCGAATATTAGTACGGTTGCTTTGCCTTCCAGACCACTGATGCGGAACCCGCTGCTAATGGTAGTGGGGTAAATTCCAAAGCGATGAATGCGGGTAGACTGAACCGAGGTGTTAAATTCTTGTTCGAGTATCACCAGAAATTCTTTCCACTGAGCCGAATCTTTATACGCTTTTAGGCTTCCTTCGGGAATATACAGGGTACAAGCTGATTTTTTAACTCCTGCAAATACCGAGGGTGACTTCGACAGACCGATGGGGGTAGCAGCCATTGCATAAATGCTTACCAGTGAAGTGTCGCCTGCAAATGCTTTTTCGCCAATGTGTGTTACCGAAGCAGGAATGTAGAGGGTTGTGAGTTTACTTGCTCCTTCGAATGCCGACATACCAATATTCAGCAATCCGTTAGGAAGGCGGAGTGTGTCGGTTATCAAGGCATTGTGGAAGGCAAATGGTTCAATTTTTTCAATACCTTCAGGAAGGTGTAATTGCGATTTCAGACTATCGACCTGTTGGAATGCTCTCTGCTCAATCGATTTTAACGACACGGGCAGCTGAAGATCCTGTAAGCTTTTCTTGCCGGTTTTGCTAGCCGGGTTGAAGAAAGCATGAGCTGGAATAGCATCGGCAGCATAGGTGTAAATTGCATCGCCGGAAGGACCATTGATACCACTGTAAGCAGCAATATTAGCTTCGGATAAATCCAGTTTTCGCAGATTGATCATCTGGTCGCGAATTAACAGAAAGTCTCTTGCATCAAGGTTCCCGGTAACTTTCATCACTCGACCTTCGGAGATTTGGGTATCAGTTAGTTTGCTTTTTAAACCTCCGGCAATTGCCACATGAACTTCAATGTCGTCGGGGATTAAACCACTGTAGTTCGCAAAATCGCTCCATACGGTTGCTGCTTTATATTTTGGAATTGCGGCAACAGGTACAAATACTATGCATTCCGCTTTATTCACTCCCGTAAAAATACTTTGATCGCTTAATTGTGGAGGAACAGATGTTGTTACCGATATTTTACGCAATGATGTCCAGTTTTTAAATACACTACTTCCAAAGTAAGTTAATTTGTCGTGCAATGCCAGCGAACTAACACCTGTCATTCCTTCAAAAGCGGAATTGTAAATGGTGGTTACACTGCCGGGGATTTTCAAGTCGCCTGTAAATCCGGTAGAGTTAAAGAATACTGCTTCGTATACGGTCTTAAGTTGTGATGGTAACAGCAGTTCACCTGTAAATGCAGTATTCTGAAAAGCGCTACTCAAAATTTCCTGCAATAACTTTGGTAGTACTAATTTCCCTTTGAAGCCGGCGGTGTTAGCAAACGCAGATCGTCCAATGTGGCTTACCGAATCAGGAATTATCAAATCGCCGGACAATGAGCTGGCGTTTTGAAATGCAAAACTATCAATGGTTTTCAGTCGTGCCGGAAGTGTTAAACGGCCTGAAAATCCGCTGGTATTCTGGAATGTATATGCTTCAATTCGTCTGATGTTGGCATTAATGGTAAGATCGCCGTTAAATCCGCTACATCCCGAAAAGGCCGAACTGCCAATATACACCACACTTGATGGAATTAGCAGGGAACCGGTGAGTGCGGTACAGTTGCTAAAGGCTGAGTTGCCGATAGTGTCGATTCCCTGGTGTAAAATTAAATTTCCGGTGAAACGGTTGCAGTTAGCGAACGCTCCACTTCGAATCGATTTTACGGAAGTTGGAATTGTGTAGTTACCTTCTTTTACAATTGGGAAACGGATCAGTGCGGTAAAATCCTTAGTAAAGAGTACACCTTCCCGGCTGGCATAATTGGGATTGGCAGGATCGATATCGTACATTCCCGAACAGCCTTCAAAGGCACTTTGACCAATATGGGTTACCGACGCGGGAATAGAGATCAGTCCATCAATTCCGCTGGTATAGGCAAAGCCAAACGATCCAATTGTTGTTAATGTTTCAGGAAAACGGAGTCCTCCTTTTAATGTTTTGCAACCATAAAATGCATAATTTCCAATTTTCTGTAGCGAAGCCGGTAAGTTGATGGAGTCGAGACTTCTACAATCGTAAAATGCATAGTCGCCGATCTCGGTCAGATTTTCACTGAAAATGAGTTTTCCACTGAGTTGACGATTGTTGTAAAAGGCGTATTTACCGATGGAAGTTACCGATGTTGGTATGGTGTACGTTGTATGAGCTTTGAATGGGAATTGCAGCAGTTGTGTTTTATCTTTATTGAATAATACCCCATCTGCACTGGAAAATTGTGAATTCGTTTCGCTTACGTTAATTTGATCGGAAATACCCAGGAATGCGCTTGTTCCTATAGTTATAACTGATTGCGGAATGATGACCGAAGTTAATAAAGAGTCAAAATAAAATGCTTGATCTCCAATCGATTGAGTTCCTTCGGGTATAACTAATGCTCCGGTGAGATTGATACAATTTGAAAAGGCTGAATTTCCAATTTCTTTGAGGTTTTTGGGGAGTTTTAAACCAATCAGGTTGTAGGAATGTTGAAATGCAGATTGGCCAATTTTTGTTATTCCATCGGGAATAGTAAGTGTGCCGCTCAGTTTACTAAACGAAAACACAGAGCTACTTATTTCCGTTAAATTGGGGGGGAATACAACGGAGGTATAGCCTGTGTACGAAAATGCCCGTGTTCCGATTTCAGTTACTGTTGATGGAAGCAAAAGTTCTCCTTTTAGTTGGTCGCACGATTCAAATGCAGAACCACCAATAGTTCGTAAAGAGGTCGGCCAATTGATAGACTCTAAATTGGTATCTTCAAAAGCGTATGCTCCAATGGAGGTAAGTGTTGATGGAAACTGAACGGAGTTGAGATTATAGCAATTCATAAATACACCTTCGTTGATGGTGGTAATACCTTGCGGTATTATTACAGAACCACTTAAGTTACTACATCCTTCAAATGCAGAGTTGCCAATGTTGATTACCGACGAAGGAAGGGTAAGTGATTGAATTTTACTTCTATTGAAAGCATTATCTCCGATAGAATTTAATGTAGCAGGGAAATTGACCGTGCTAAAACCAGTATTGTAAAATGCCCTGGATGGTATTGCCAGTACTCCGGTGGGGATAGTTACACTGCCTGATAATGAAGAACATCCATCGAATGCCGATACGCCAATAGTAGTAAGCATAGTAGGTAAGCTGATACTTTCCTTCCAGGAGCCATTTCCGGCAAAAGCCGATTCGCCAATTCCCAACAGGTATTCGGGAAATACGAAGCTTTCAAATCTTTTGTTTGCAAATGCATAGTCAGGAATGAAATGTGCGGGGTAAGTGCTGGTAGCAGTACTGGTTCCACCACTTCCTTCATAAGCTGCAATGCTCACTTTTTTAAGATTAATATGCTTTAGATTAGGCAACTCACTCAAGGCCTTAAAATCGCGAACGTCTATAGTTCCAATAAGCGTAAGATGCGTAATCTCAGGTTGTTCTTTTTTAGCTAATTCGTTTGCTAAATTTCCTGTTTTACGCACGTGATGTGTTTTTGTGCGTTGCACCACACCCGCAATAGATAGAAAGTCTTTCCAAAGCAAAGCTTTTCTGTACAGCTCTACCGAGTCGGCAAACACTTCTAATTTAGTTTTCGTGAGATCCATGTTTTTGAATATTTCGTGTGATCCGGTGAAGTTTCTAAAAGGAGGTGGACCTGCGTCAAATTTCAGGGGAGTTGCTCTGTGTGCAATAATGCGGTCTAAGTTGATACAATTGGTAAATGCTCCATTATGAATTTTGGTTACCGATGCAGGGATTTCAAGCGTACCGTCGAGTTTATCACAATTGGTAAATGCTCCACCATCAACAACAGTCACCGAATAGGGAATGGAATAGTCGCCCGCTAGAGTTGAAGGGGCCTATATGAGTATGGTTGAGTCTTTGTTGAACAACACGCCCCGTTTGTCGCTGCTGTAATTGGGGTTATCAGTAGCGACTACGAATTTTGCACCGGAACCCGAAAAGGCATTCTGTCGAATGTTGGTGATGTTTTTACTAATGGGCATTTCACCCGACAAATTAAGGCAACCACCAAAGGCAAAGGTGCCTATGGCTGTAAGCTGAGTAGGTAAAATTACCGATTTCAGGGTGAGTTTTCCGATTTGACTTACGACGTTGAAAAATGAAATGTGAGGAATTTCATCAGCAGGATAAGTTCTAAAATACGGACCTGCAGGACCTTGTGTTCCCAGAGCATTGTCCTGAAATGCGACAATTTTTACATCTTTCAGATTGAGGTTTGTTAAAACTGTCATTGCGTCGCGCATGGTTTTAAAATCCCGTGCATCAATATTACCTTTTATGGTGAGATCGGTTACCGTGATTTTTTCTTCAGCGGTAAGTGTTGTAGCTAAACTGCCGGCTGTAGCCAGCGTAAGGGTTTTACTAGCTCCCTGTGAATAGCCTGAACAGACTATCAACACAGATAGTAACAAAGTGAAAACTTTTCTCATAATTCTACATTTTTTTGTTAGTGAATATTGTTCTGCTGTTTAACGGGGAAGTTTATTTTGCTAAATATTCATACCTGCAAAAGTAGGACTGGAAGCATCCAAAAAAAATACACCATTTGGTGTATTTTTCAACTTTTATTGTCTTAAAATTGGAAAAGCCGTCTCATTTGAGACGGCTTTTCGTGATTAACTAACTGAAATGGATTGAAAAAATAAGCAGTTTACTTTTTCATTTTTCCCAGACTGATGCTGGCACCAATCTGAAGGTGAGTAGTAGCTTGTGTAAGAGGAACCGGGATGCCGGTAGCTACCCGTGTAGGGATATAATCGCAGGCCACAAACAGGTTGGCAATTAGCAAATTAATTCCCAGTGCAACTCCAAATGTTTCCTGAACTCCGTTGAGGAGCGAATAACTGCCCGCAATGTTGAATCCTTTCAAGGGTTTGAAGTTAAGTACACCTGTAATTTCGTGTAAAGGATTGGAAGGTACCATGCGATTGGTATAAAGTACTCCGGCACTAAGTCTGTTGCCCCAAATTCCAGCTTCAACACCCGCATTTATAGTCGGGATCAACGACTCAATCAGGTTGTCGCTTTCGTTTACCGGCTTAAATTGCGCCATCTCCATCAGGTTATCTGTAATTTCCTGAAACGGATCTTCGTCGCTGCTATCCTCCTCATCGTCAAGACTAATATTCTCGAGACCACTGAAGGTGGCAGTTCCCTGCGAACGGGCAACCCGATTGTAGGTTTTGTTCCAGCTTATTTTACCTAAGTCGATAATACCTGCCGATACTTCCAGGAAACTAAATGGCTTCCAGCTGGCACCCAGGTCGATAGCATAACCCATTCCCGACATATTAGGAGTACCAAAGTCGAAACCATCCACAACTCCGTCGGCATCGGTGGTGAAGTCGAATCCGGCACCGTAGAGGTTAATTAGTCCTTTGGAGCTTACTGTCCACTGGTCGGGTCGCATGTCGATTATCATTTCATCAATCCCTGCGGTTGCTTTTGCACCCCCTACCAACAGTTTCCCCTTTGCACCCACACGAACGTTGTCGCCAATCATAAACGACGACCCCAGCGAAACTTCGGCCATGGCATCCATACCCACTGAAAGATTATTTATTTCGTACCGGTTGCCTGCCGCATTGTCCATCCCTTTTTTAAGAAAGGCAAAGAATTCTTCCGGAATATTTAATCCGGCATTAATGCGGGAAGCAACTTCAAAAGTCCAGAACGAACGACCAAAATAAGCTCCAAATGATAAAATGCTCAGCCGCTGATTTACTTTCAAAAAGTTCTCAGGACTTAACTGTGATAAAAATTGTTCAGGTGTTACATCTTCGTGAAGAAAAGTAACCAGTTGACCATTGCTGCCCGGATACAGAAACTGAGGCAGACTTAAATTCGATCGTAAATCTAAATCGAACGATCCAAGTGCAGGATAACTTAAATACCCCCGTGCAGGCACCAGGGCCGGGTTCATGAGGTGTTTATGGGTGGCATTGTCCATAAAATATCCGATTTTAGCCACCGGCTGTGCTGTCAGAGTACTGGCAGCAATCTGAATGATCAGAGCTCCTAGTATGAAGTTTATATATTTGCGCATCATATTGTTTTTTTTAAGGATGATTATAAGGTTACTTTAACTCCACCAATTCGCGCTTTAAGCTCAGCCCTAATGTAATTGTCGGGCTTTATAGGAGTTCCGGCAATGGTTGCATTCGAAGTCGCTTTGAACGTAAGAATTACTTTGTTCAGGCGCTTCAGATCGTCTAAGTTGTCGGCCAGGGTTACGGTTATATCCGACGAAACGCCTTTACCATCGGGTGCGCCAGCCAAAATGCTTTGCTTTTCGGTTGTTGCCAGTATATTGAAGTTTGCATCGGTAAACAGCATTTGCAATTCGAGGTTCAATGGGATCGAATTCAGTATTTTACCTAACAATTCAATCTTTCCTGATTTTACATCGTTTTCATCCAACCCTAAATCAACATTATCGATAGTGTCTTTAATGGTGATGCTCAGATCCTTGCCGAATTTAAACGGTACGTTGATGCCGTATTTCACCTTCAACGAATACATTGCCTGCA
>CAZLHC010000083.1:0-279 GCA_964559265.1 uncultured Paludibacter sp.
CAAGGTTAAACGACAGACCTCCTTTGAAAGCCATGTAATAACCAAGATCCTTAATATCATCAAGAAAAGCTGCTGTTCGCGCCACACCACAAATTTCGATCACATTACCGATAATATCGCGAAGTGATTTTTTTGAAAGCAACTCATTGATATAACAAACCTGTTCTGGCACACATTTATTGAATAAAATACGTCCTACAGTAGTTTCAATCATAGTGAGTTTGCGTTCGCCATTAATCACATCATAAGTTCTCACTTTGATAGGAGCATGCAGCGCAA
>CAZLHC010000083.1:289-8921 GCA_964559265.1 uncultured Paludibacter sp.
CAGCTTCTTCGGGCGAATAAAAAATAAGCCCTTCACCCTTTGCACCTGCACGAGGTTTGGTAATATAATACAAACCAAGCACCATGTCCTGCGAAGGAACTGTAATAGGTGCACCGTTGGCAGGGTTCAAAATATTGTGCGAAGCAAGCATAAGCATCTGCGCTTCGAGCACAGCCTCGTTTCCAAGCGGAAGGTGAACAGCCATCTGGTCACCGTCGAAGTCGGCATTGAACGCAGTACATGAAAGCGGGTGCAACTGAATAGCTTTACCTTCAATCATTTTAGGCTGGAAAGCCTGAATACCAAGACGGTGAAGCGTCGGGGCACGGTTTAGTAATACGGGATGTCCTTTCATCACGTACTCTAAAATATCCCAGATCACCGGATCCTTGCGATCAACGATTTTCTTCGCCGATTTTACCGTTTTTACAATTCCGCGCTCAATAAGTTTGCGGATAACAAACGGCTTATATAGTTCGGCCGCCATATCTTTAGGCAGACCGCATTCGTGCATTTTAAGTTCAGGACCAACCACAATTACCGAACGTGCAGAATAATCGACACGTTTACCGAGAAGGTTCTGACGGAAACGACCCTGTTTACCTTTGAGCGAATCGGAAAGCGATTTCAGAGGACGGTTGGCATCGGTTTTTACTGCGCTCGACTTACGCGAGTTATCGAACAACGAATCCACCGCTTCCTGCAACATACGTTTTTCGTTGCGCAGAATTACTTCGGGAGCCTTGATTTCGATGAGGCGTTTCAGACGATTGTTTCGGATAATTACCCGGCGATACAAGTCGTTGAGGTCGGAGGTTGCAAAACGGCCACCATCCAGGGGCACCAACGGACGCAATTCGGGCGGAATTACCGGAACGATTTTCACAACCATCCATTCGGGCTTGTTGCGATGCTGTGAAGCACGGAACGACTCAACGATTTGAAGACGCTTCAATGCATCATTCTTACGCTGTTGTGACGAGTCGTTATTCGCTTTGTCGCGCAACTCATACGATAAATCGTCGAGGTTCAGACGTTGTAAGAGATCCAGAATAGCATCGGCACCCATTTTGGCAACAAATTTATTCGGATCAAGATCATCAAGCAGCTGGTTTTCGCGCGGAAGGGTATCCATGATGTCGAGGTACTCTTCTTCGGTAATCAACTCACCATCAACGATATTTTCTCCGTTAGCAGCAATACCAGACTGAATAATCACATATTTTTCATAATAGATAATCGCATCCAGTTTTTTAGTCGGCATACCCAACAGGTAACCGATTTTATTCGGGAGTGAGCGGAAATACCAGATATGAGCAACCGGCACAACCAGCTGAATATGTCCCATACGTTCGCGACGAACTTTCTTTTCAGTAACTTCTACCCCGCAACGGTCGCAGACGATACCCTTATAACGAATACGTTTATACTTACCACAATGGCATTCGAAGTCCTTGGTAGGACCAAAGATACGCTCGCAGAACAACCCATCGCGTTCCGGTTTATAGGTACGGTAGTTGATGGTTTCCGGTTTGAGTACTTCGCCACTCGATAATTTTAAAATCTCTTCAGGTGATGCTAACCCAATCGAAATTTTATTGAAATTTGATTTAAGCTTATTATCTGTTTTAAAAGCCATAACTTTCTTTTTTCTTTACGTAATTACTCTAAGTTGACGCTTAATCCCAAACCTCGTAGTTCGTGCAACAGAACGTTGAGTGATTCCGGAATACCCGGTGCTGGCATAGGATCGCCCTTAACGATAGCTTCGTAAGTACGGGCACGACCCATAACGTCGTCGGATTTTACGGTAAGGATTTCCTGCAGGATATGAGCTGCCCCGAACGCTTCGAGGGCCCATACTTCCATTTCTCCGAAACGCTGTCCCCCGAACTGCGCCTTACCTCCCAGCGGCTGCTGAGTAATCAGCGAGTAAGGTCCAATCGAACGGGCGTGCATCTTATCTTCCACCATGTGTCCCAGTTTAAGCATGTAGATGATTCCTACAGTTGCCGGCTGGTCAAATTGTTCTCCGGTTCCACCATCAAACAAGTAGGTTTTACCATATTGTGGAATATTTGCTTTCGAAGTCCAGATATCGAGATCCGAAAGGTGTGCTCCGTCGAAAATAGGAGTAGCAAATTTAACACCCAGCTCTTTTCCGGCCCATCCAAGTACAGTTTCGAAAATCTGCCCAAGGTTCATACGCGAGGGTACACCAAGTGGGTTCAACACGATATCAACCGGTGTTCCGTCTTCAAGGAATGGCATATCTTCCTGACGTACGATACGCGACACAATACCTTTGTTACCGTGGCGACCTGCCATCTTATCCCCTACACGAATTTTACGCTTTTTCGCAATATATACTTTGGCTACCTGAACAATTCCGGTGGGAAGTTCGTCACCAATAGTGATATTGAACTTCTGACGTTTAATCTGGGCATCCAGTTCTTTGTATTTCTTAAGATAGTTCAGAATTAAATCCCGAATCATATCGTTTTTATGAGCATCCTGAGTCCATTTACCGAGTTGAACCGAGCTATAATCAATTTCACGCAAACGATCTTCGGTGAATTTGCTATTGCGCGAAATCAAGTCTGTACCCAGAAAATCTTTCACTCCCGCCGAAACTTTATCGGCAGTCATTATCATCAACTTCTCGATTAAAGTATTTTTGAGAACAGCAGCCTGTGTCTCAAACTCCTCATCCAAACGAGGTAATACTGCCTTATCGGTAAGTTTCGACTTTCTGATTTTCTGTGCTTTAGAGAACAGACGTTTGCCGATTACCGTACCCGATAACGAGGGAGTTGCTTTCAGTGATGCATCTTTCACGTCGCCGGCCTTGTCGCCAAAAATAGCACGCAACAGTTTTTCTTCCGGCGATGGGTCCGATTCTCCTTTAGGAGTAATTTTACCAATAATAATATCGCCCGGTTCGATGCGTGCACCAATTCGTATGATACCGTTTTCGTCGAGGTCGCGGGTTGCTTCCTCGCTTACATTCGGGATATCCGATGTAAACTCTTCCACTCCACGTTTGGTTTCGCGAACTTCAAGCAACTGCTCCACTACATGGATAGACGTAAATACATCTTCGCGTACCAATCGTTCATTAATTACGATGGCATCCTCGAAGTTATACCCTTTCCACGGCATAAAGGCCACTTTCAGGTTTTTACCAATGGCAAGTTCACCGTGTTGAGTCGAATATCCTTCAGTCAGAATCATTCCCTTTTCAACACGTTGCCCTTTACGTACCAACGGACGCAGGTCAATGGTTGTATTCTGGTTTGTTTTCTGGAATTTCGGTAAACGGTACTCCTTCACAGCAGTATCAAAACTGATGAACTCATCTTCTTCGCTGCGATCGTAACGAATTTTAATACATTCAGCATCAACATATTCCACAATCCCTGTACCTTCAGCTGTAACCTGAGTACGCGAATCACGTATGAGCTGACCTTCGATACCGGTTCCAACAATTGGAGCTTCGCAACGTAGCAGCGGAACCGCCTGGCGCATCATGTTCGAACCCATGAGGGCACGGTTGGCATCATCGTGTTCAAGGAACGGAATCAAAGCTGCTGCTATCGATGCAATCTGCGAAGGCGATACGTCCATCAGGTGAACTTCTTCAGGAGCAACCACGGGAAAATCGGCACCTAAACGAGCCTTAACACGGGCACGAATAAAGGTCCCATCGTCGTTGAGCGGTGCATTTCCCTGAGCAACTACCAATTCTTCTTCTTCTTCGGCAGTATAATAAGTAACTCCACTATCTGCTAAATCAACAACTGCGTTGGTAACTTTACGATAGGGCGTTTCAATAAATCCTAAATCGTTGATCTTTGCGAAAATACACAATGAAGAGATAAGACCGATGTTGGGACCTTCAGGAGTTTCAATCGGACACAACCGTCCATAGTGCGTATAGTGAACGTCGCGAACCTCAAAACCAGCACGTTCGCGCGACAGACCACCTGGCCCGAGCGCCGACATACGACGTTTGTGAGTGATTTCGGCCAGCGGGTTCTGCTGATCCATAAATTGCGACAATGCGTTAGTACCAAAGAACGAATTGATAACCGACGAAATACTTTTTGCATTGATCAGGTCAATCGGGGTAAACACCTCATTATCGCGAACATTCATACGTTCACGAATGGTACGAGCCATACGTGAAAGTCCAACCCCAAACTGGTTGTGGAGCTGCTCACCTACGGTACGAACGCGTCGGTTGCTAAGGTGGTCGATATCGTCCACTTCAGCTTTCGAGTTAATAAGTTCAATAAGATACTTTATAATCTCGATTATATCTTCTTTCGTAAGAACACGTGTATCGGGATTAATAGTTAGGTTCAGTTTCCGGTTGATACGGAAACGTCCAACATCACCCAGATCGTATCTCTTTTCGGAGAAGAACAGGTTGTTGATAACTTCACGAGCAGAAGAGTCATCGGCAGGAAGCGCATTACGAAGCTGTTTGTAGATATAGAGAACAGCCTCCTTTTCCGAGTTACTCGGGTCTTTCTGCAAAGTATTATAGATAATTGCGTAATCGTTTTGATTAGCATCACCCTTATGGAGAAGAATCGTCTGAGCGCCCGATTCAATAATATCGTCGATGTGTTTGTTGTCGAGTACCGTTTCGCGGTCGATAACCACTTCGTTCCGTTCGATACTCACCACTTCACCGGTATCCTCATCCACGAAATCTTCGACCCAGCTTTTCAGCACACGGGCAGCGAGTTTCTGGCCAACAGCTTTTTTGAGGCTGGCCTTATTTACTTTGATTTCTTCGGCTAAATTAAATATCTCAAGGATATCTTTATCGCTTTCGAAACCAATAGCGCGAAGCAGGGTAGTAACCGGTAATTTCTTTTTACGATCGATGTAAGCATACATCACGTTGTTGATATCGGTGGCAAATTCAATCCACGAACCGCGGAAAGGAATAATACGGGCCGAATAAAGCTTGGTACCGTTGGCATGAGTGCTTTGTCCGAAGAACACACCCGGCGAACGGTGCAATTGAGAAACGATTACACGTTCGGCACCATTGATAACAAAAGTGCCTTTAGGAGTCATATAGGGAACAGGGCCGAGATAAACGTCCTGAATCACCGTATCGAAGTCCTCATGATCGGGGTCGGTACAATAAAGCTTAAGTTTTGCTTTAAGAGGAATTGAGTAGGTCAGTCCACGTTCAACACATTCGTCGATGCTATAGCGCGGCGGATCTACATAATAGTCTAAGAACTCAAGGATAAAGTTATTACGTGTGTCAGCTATCGGAAAGTTTTCCATGAAAACTTTGTAGAGACCCTCGGACTTACGTTTTTCAGGAGAGGTGTCCATCTGAAAAAAGTCCTGAAAAGATTTTAATTGTACTTCCAGAAAGTCAGGATAATCAAACTGGGTTTTTATGGAAGCAAAATTGATTCTTTGATCTTTATTTAATGAAGACATTTTCAAAGATTTATATGGTGATGCGGTGAACTTAACGTTATTTTGAACCCGCTGTTTTGAGTTCGGGATAATAGAGACGTGAAAAGGTTTAGACTCCATCGGTAGGATGGAATCTAAACCAAAAGCCTGAGAGTCAGGTAAATTTATTTAAGTTCAACTTCAGCTCCGCCTTCTGTCAACGCTTTGTTCAGGGCATCAGCTTCGTCTTTAGTTACACCTTCTTTAATTTTCGAAGGAGCAGCGTCAACTAAGTCTTTAGCTTCTTTCAGACCAAGACCAGTGAGTTCTTTAACAAGTTTAACGATAGCCAATTTGTTAGCACCAGCGGCTTTCAAAATTACATCGAACGAAGTTTTTTCTTCCACAACTTCAGCGGCGGCGGCAGCAGGACCGGCAGCAACAGCAACAGCTGCAGCAGCGGGTTCGATACCATATTCATCTTTCAAAATCTGAGCTAACTCGTTTACTTCTTTAACTGTTAAGTTAACCAATTGTTCTGCAAAAGCTTTCAAATCTGCCATTGTCTTAATTTTTATAGTATTTATTTTTATTTTTTCTGAAAATTATCTTTCCGACAATGTTTTCAACACGCCGTGAATAGTAGTTCCTCCGGATTGGAGTGCGGACACAACATTCTTAGCAGGCGACTGCAAGAGTCCGATAAGTTCGCCAAGAAGTTCGTTTTTGCTTTTAATGCTTACAAGGGCATCTAACTGGTTTTCGCCAATGTAGAATGATTCCTCAACATAAGCAGCTTTCAGAATGGGCTTTTTACTTTTACTTGCTTTGCTGAAATCTTTGATCAGTTTAGCAGGCACATTACCTGTATTCGAGAGCATCAATGAAGTTTCACCTTTTAACGAACCGAAGATTTCTTCGAAGTTAACCGATGTATTTTCCAATGCTTTGCGAAGCAGGGTGTTTTTAACCACCAACAACTTTACGTCCTGCTTGTTGCAGGTACGACGTAAGTTACTGGTTTCCGCTGCATTCAACCCACCGATATCGGTAAGGTAGAAATGTGCGTACTCACTCAGTGTAGCTTGCAGTTGCTCTATGATTGCGCTTTTATCTTCCTTTTTCATAAACTTATACTTTTATTCTTCAACTGATTTAGGGTCGATTTTCACGCCCGGACTCATTGTGCTTGAAAGATAAATGCTCTTCACATACGTACCTTTAGCTGCCGTTGGTTTCAGTTTCATAAGGGTAGCAACGAATTCTTTAGCATTTTCGATGATCTTATCAGCGGTGAACGACACCTTACCGATTGAAGTATGAACAATACCAAATTTATCTACTTTGAAGTCGATTTTACCTTGCTTCACTTCTTTCACTGCTTTTCCAACCTCGTTGGTAACAGTACCACTCTTAGGGTTAGGCATCAATCCACGGGGACCAAGGATACGACCCAGTGCACCTAATTTACCCATGATAGCAGGTTGAGTGATGATAACATCAACATCCGTCCAGCCACCTTTAATTTTGTCGATATATTCATCGAGACCCACATAATCGGCCCCGGCTTCTTTAGCCGAAGCTTCCTGATCGGGAGTACATAATGCAAGAACCCTAACTTCTTTACCTGTTCCATTTGGAAGCGATACTACACCGCGAACCATTTGGTTGGCTTTACGAGGGTCAACACCTAAGCGTACATCGATATCTACAGAAGCATCGAACTTTGTGGTAGTTATTTCTTTTACCAAATCAGCTGCTTCCTTCAGTGTATAGGCTTTCCCAGCTTCAATTTTAGCTGCTGCCAATTTTTGATTTTTTGTCAGTTTACTCATAATTGAAGTGTTAATTAATTCATTTCAGGAAAACTTCCCTTTACGGAAATACCCATACTTCTCGCTGTACCGGCTACCATTTTCATGGCAGCGCTTAATTCGAAACAATTCATGTCAACCATTTTGTCCTGTGCGATATCCTTTACCTGATCCCAGGTAATTTCGGCCAACTTTTTACGGTTAGGCTCAGCAGATCCGCTTTTCAGTTTCGAAACTTCCAACAGCTGAACAGCAATAGGAGGAGTCTTAACAATAAAGTCGAACGATTTGTCGGAATAATAGGTGATAACAACAGGTAGAACCTTACCGGCTTTATCCTGGGTTCTGGCATTAAATTGTTTGCAAAACTCCATAATGTTGATCCCTTTAGAACCCAAAGCAGGTCCTACCGGAGGAGATGGGTTTGCCGCACCCCCTTTAATCTGTAATTTAATAAGTCCAGCAATCTCTTTAGCCATAATTGTTATGTTTTAAAAAATTAAATTGAAATAAACGAATGTAACAATTTCGCCTATTCCCGTTCTACCTGGTTGAAAGAAAGCTCGAGCGGAGTTTTCCGACCGAACACTAAAACCATTACTTTGAGTTTTTTCTTCTCGGCATTAACTTCTTCGATTACACCGGTGAAGCCGTTAAACGGACCGGAAATAACCTTAACGCTTTCATCACGCAGAAATGGAGTGAGCAATTCAGCTTCATTTTCCTGCATTTCATCCACAACTCCAAGGATCCGATTCACCTCAGACATGCGAATTGGAGTAGGAACATTGTTCTTTTCCTCCAAAAATCCAAATACATTGGGGATTTGACGAATGCGGTGAGCAATTTCACCGATTAGATTTGCTTCGATCAAAACATAGCCCGGCATCAGGTTGATCTCCTTGGTGACAGGCTTACCGTTACGAATAATAATTTTCTTCTCAGTGGGGATCACAACCTGATTCACAAACTGGCCAAGATCAGAATTACGAATTTCAGCATCAATGCTTTCCTTCACTTTATTTTCCTTGCCACTAAAGGCACGCATAACGTACCATTTAAAATTGGTTGATTCAGACACTTCTTGACCCTCCTGTAAGAATTAATTACACTAATTTTTCGTAAACGAAAGTCATGATCTTTTCAAAACCCAGGTCCATAACCCATACTATCAGAGCGATGATGATGGAAGCTATCAGCACCACGATAGAGCTACTAACCAACTCTTTACTGGTTGGCCAGGAAACTTTCTGGGTAAGTTCTGAATACGACTCTTTGATATAGTTTACAACTTTCATATATATAGATAGAATTTGCACGGGCAGAGAGGCTCGAACTCCCGACACCTGGTTTTGGAGACCAGTGCTCTACCAACTGAGCTACGC
>CAZLHC010000084.1:0-8766 GCA_964559265.1 uncultured Paludibacter sp.
AAAAATGAGTTTTAACATTGTTGTGCTTGCAAAACAAGTGCCCGATACGCGTAATGTGGGAAAAGATGCCATGAAAGCCGACGGAACGGTAAACCGCGCCGCCTTGCCCGCCATCTATAACCCCGAAGATCTCAACGCGCTCGAACAGGCACTTCGCTTGAAATCAAAAATCGGCGACGCTACCGTTCAGGTGCTCACTATGGGCCCCGCCCGTGCCGCCGAGATTATCCGTGAGAGTATGTACCGTGGCGCCGATGGTGGTTATCTGCTGAGCGGCCGCGAATTTGCCGGTTCCGATACCCTTGCAACTTCCTACGCGCTGGCTGCCGCCATCCGCAAAATTGGTAAAGTCGATCTGATTATTTCAGGCCGTCAGGCTATCGACGGCGATACTGCCCAGGTAGGTCCGCAGGTGGCCGAAAAACTGGGCTTTCCGCAGATAACGTATGCCGAAGAAATTCTGGATTTTACTAATGGTATCATTACCGTACGTCGCCGACTCGAACGGGGTGTAGAAGTGGTAAAAGGTCCGCTTCCCATGGTAATCACAGTTAATGGTTCGGCTGCCAATTGCCGTCCGCGCCATGCCAAACTCACGCTGAAGTACAAAAATGCGATGTCGGTATCGGAGCAACAGGCTTCTTCGACCGATTATACCGGAAATTATCACACCTATACTATTCCTGAATGGGGCGCCTCCGACATTGAACACGAAGCAAAATGGCTCGGACTTTCGGGCTCGCCTACCAAGGTAAAACAAATCGAAAACGTCGTGTTTACGGCCAAGGAAAGCAAACAGCTCACGGGCACCGACGTCGAAGTCGAAGAGTTAATAAAGGAACTGATCGCTAACCATACCATCGGATAATCAGCATGAACAATATTTTTGTCTATTTAGAAATTGAAGACGGCATCGTAGGCGATGTGAGTCTGGAGCTGCTTACTAAAGGCCGCCAACTGGCCGATCAGCAGAAATGCAAACTAGAGGCTGTAGCGGCTGGTTATCAGCTCGATAAAATCGGAGCTCAGGTTTTTCCTTTTGGAGTGGATACACTTTACCTTGCCGACGATAAACGCCTGGCTCCTTACACTACTCTTCCTCACACTTCTCTCTTGGTGAATCTTTTCACCGAAGAAAAACCACAAATAGCTCTCATGGGGGCTACTTCTATCGGTCGCGACCTGGGCCCGCGCGTTTCGTCGGCTTTGTTCAGCGGACTTACAGCCGATTGTACTTCGCTGGAAATTGGTTCGTACGAAGATAAAAAAGCAGGTAAAGTGTATAACGACTTGCTGTACCAGATTCGTCCGGCTTTTGGAGGAAATATCGTTGCAACCATCGTAAATCCCGATTGCCGTCCGCAAATGGCCACCGTGCGTGAGGGGGTGATGAAAAAAGAAATCCGGGATCCGGAATACAAAGGTAAAACCAAAAAGCTGGAGATTTCGAAATACGTGAAAGACGAGGACTTTGTAGTTGAGGTAATCGAACGTCACATGGAAAAGTCGAAATTAAACCTGAAAAATTCACACATTATTATAACCGGCGGATATGGCATGGGTAGTGCCGAGAACTTCAAATTGCTGTACGACTTAGCCAATGTACTGGGAGGTGAAGTGGGAGCTTCGCGTGCTGCCGTGGATGCCGGCTTTGCCGATCACGAGCGCCAGATCGGACAGACGGGTGTAACCGTACGTCCGAAATTATACATTGCCTGTGGGGTATCGGGACAAATTCAGCACATTGCCGGCATGCAGGAAAGTGCTATGATTATCTCCATTAACAGCGACCCGCAAGCACCTATCAACACGATTGCCGACTATGTAATTACGGGTACGGTGGAAGATGTGATTCCGAAAATGATTAAGTACTACAAGAAAAACAGCAAGTAAGATGAACTACTACACGAATAATCCAGCGTTGAAATTTCAGCTTTCGCATCCTCTGATGCAGAAAATTGTGACGTTGAAGGAGCAAAATTTTGCGGAAAAGGATCTGTTCGACTTCGCTCCGGTCGATTTTGAAGATGCCATCGATAATTATGTACGCGTATTGGAGATTGTGGGCGAAATTGCCGGCGATATAATAGCACCGAATGCCGAAGGGGTTGACAAAGAAGGTCCGCAGGTAATCAATAACCGCGTGAAATATGCCCGTGGTACCCAGGAAAACCACGATGCACTTACCCAGGCCGGACTTTACGGTATGTCGTTGCCCCGCACCTATGGAGGCTTGAACTTCCCGCTCACTCCTTATATTATGAGTGGCGAGCTGGTTTCGCGTGCCGATGCCGGTTTTGCCAATATCTGGGGACTACAGGATTGTGCGGAAACCATTGCCGAGTTTGCCGACGAAGAAACCAAGCGTGAATTTTTGCCACGGGTATGCGAAGGAGCTACCTGTTCGATGGACTTAACCGAGCCCGATGCAGGTTCCGATCTCCAGGCGGTCATGCTGAAAGCCACGTATAACGAACACGATGGCATTTGGTACCTCAACGGTGTGAAGCGTTTTATCACCAACGGTGATGCGCAGATTAAGCTGGTACTGGCCCGATCGGAAGAAGGTTCGGCCGATGCCCGTGGACTTTCGTATTTCGTTGCCGATAATAATTTCGACCACACGATTAAGGTTCGTCGTATCGAAAACAAATTGGGAATCAAAGGCTCACCAACCTGCGAACTCGTATTTACCAATACTCCGGCCCGGCTGGTAGGAACCCGCCGTATGGGTCTGATTAAGTACGTTATGTCGCTGATGAATGGTGCCCGCCTGGGAGTCGGAGCTCAATCGGTGGGAGTTTCGCAGGCTGCCTACGATGAAGCATTGGCCTATGCCCGCGACCGCAAGCAGTTTGGAAAAGCAATTATCGAATTCCCTGCAGTTTACGAAATGCTTTCGGTTATAAAAGCAAAATTAGAAGCTTCGCGTGCACTTTTATACGAAACGACTCGTTTTGTAGATATCTATAAAGCCTACGAAGGTATTGAAGCCACGCGAAAACTCACTTCCGAAGAACGCGCCGATTTCAAAGAATACCAACGCCTGGCCGATGCATTTACCCCGGTACTGAAAATGTTTGCCAGCGAATACGCCAACCAGAATGCGTATGATTCTATTCAGGTTCACGGTGGTTCGGGTTTCATGAAAGATTATGCCTGCGAACGCATTTACCGCGACGCCCGTATTCTTACCATTTACGAAGGCACCTCTCAATTGCAGACTGTAGCGGCCATCCGCCATGTAACTACCGGTAATTACCTGAAACAAATCCGCCATTACCAGGAGCAACCCATCAGCCCGGAATTCAATTCGTTGAAAAAACGACTGGAAAGTATGACTACACTTTACGAAAATGCGGTGAATCGTGTCGTGGATGCAAAAAACCCTGAATACATTGACTTCCAGGCCCGTCGGTTGGTGGAAATGGCAGGTCACATTATAATGTGCTATTTGTTGTTGATTGATGCTACACGCGACTCAATGTTTGCCAAATCGGCCGAGATTTACCTGAAATTCGCGGAAGTTGAAGTGCGCAAACACGCCACTTTCATCAAGCATTTCGAGGTAGAGCAAATCGACAAATATCGGATGGTGTAATTGCAGATTCTATCTTTATAAAGAGCGCTTCCCTCCGTTAACGGAATTGGGAAGCGTTTTTTTGTTTACATATCTTCTCCAAAATAATAATCGACCAGCCGACGGTTGGCAGTAATATAAGCCCAGTAAGGCGACGAACGCCGTAATAAATTAGCATGAATGGTATGTTTCAGAAACCGGAGCACAAAGCGTGTTGCCGGTTTAAAACGTGATTGAATTTCCTCCATACAGGCATTCAGATCGTCGCTTCGAAAATGCAGAAGATTATCCAGCACGTCACTATCTTCGAAAAAACCACAATGATAATTGCGGGTAGCAAAAGCTCTTGGAGGAAAATAAGGTTTTCCGAGGCCGGCCATCTGAAAAACACGATTTAAAAACTCCCGGTAGGTGATACGACATCTTTCACCTCCCCCTACATTGAACAGGCGCCGCCGGAGCACTTCCTGTTGACCTATTGCATTCACAAATGCCTGTGCTGCGTTTCCCGGCGAACAGGTTTCTATTTTTGTATCCAGCGGAATGTGGAACATCAACCGGGATAGTTTATGCCGTTTCAAAATTACTGTAATCCTGAAAATTGACCAATCCAGCTTCGATGATCGGACAATGGATTCGGCAACTAATTTCGATTGTGCATAAATATCCTTTGGACTGGGATTTACCGGATCATTAATCCGGATCATGGGATTGTGTAAGCGATCGCCATACACCGAAATACACGAACTGTACATAAAAAAGGCATGCGGAGAATTTGTTTCCAGGTGATTAATAAGTATCTTTGTTCCGGAAACATTCACTTCGTGAACCATCGAAGGCTTACGATCGGCTTTGGGAGCTAACAGGGCAGCGAGATGGATAACCACATCAAAACCTCCGGGCAAGTTCGATATAGTATCAACGTTCGACAGGTCGCCGTAATGGACTTTGATCAGGTTACGGTAACGCCAATAAAACAATCGGTTTTCAAGGTTATGTTTATCAAAAACATGTACTTCCAGGTCCTGGCGGTCGGCGATTCGACGCAACACCTCCCGACCAATGGTTCCTGAGGCACCGGTCAGCAATACTTTACAGACATGGGGCATTATACTGGATTTAGAGTGTTTTTTCAAATTTCAGGCAAAATATCAAACAAAACAAACTAAATATTGTTTAATAATTAAAATACAATTACATTATTTAACACTAAGGTTCGTTTCATTATAACTAATTGATAACTTTATGAAAACACAAATCAGGATTATTTTTATCCTTGTAATCAGTGCAATGGCACTTTATGGATGCGAGGAAGATTCGGAAGATCTGCTTAAAGACCTGGCCGAAGGTAAAATGGTGGTCGTTGTCAACAATGGCGATGAAGTGGTATTGGACTGTTCGTTTGGGCAGTATGGAGGCACCGGAGGAATGACCGGTGAAGTTTTTCTCACGGCATTCCTGCAAAGTGGTGAACAACACAAACATTTCCAAATAATGTATGGATCGTATAACAACAGTATCCCTTTTACTGCCAAAACGTATACATCAAACGGAGCAGAAGGAAGCGGTGTAATGATTAATTGCTGGGTTGGATTTGCAGAAGATGATGCAGTAATGACTGTTAAAATTATTTCTGTTTCCGAAACCGCTATAAAAGGGGAAATGGAAGGTACTGTAAAAAATGAAGACGGAGTTAAGTCGACAATCAAGGGTGCCTTTTGGGCAAAACGTCAAACTGAAAACTAGAAGATGATTAAAAACCAGCAACTTATTTGCATTTCGAGCACTACCTGGTTTGGGTACTACACCAAATCGACGGTTCAAATCCTGGAACGTCTGGCTGCATCCAACCAGGTATTGTTTATTGAATATCCGCATACCTGGAAGGATATAGTGATGACCTTACTAAAGAAGCAACATGGACCTCAGATTGCACGAATGTTGGGACTTAGCAAAAGGCTAACCTCCATCACCACAGCATCGGGCACACAGGTATTCAATTTAGTCACTCCACCTGCATTGCCTGTTTACTTTTTAAAAAACGAAAAGTTATACAACTGGCTATTCCGTTACAACAGTGCCATTTACCTGAAGGCGGTGCGTAAATCTGCAAAACAAATCAGATTCGACCAGCCCATTGTAATTACAGCATACCATCCCATCTATGGCAATGCATTAATACGTAAACTAAACGAAAAATTGCATATCTATTATTGTTTCGATGCAGTGGAATCCTGGTTTTACGGAGAGCGGATTTTCGAAATCGAGCGACAGTTCATTCGGCAGGTCGATGGTGTAATTACCACTTCAGATCAACTTCAGGATGAAAAAAGCAAACTAAACTCCCGTTGCTTTACAGTTAAGAATGGGGTCGATTTTAATCTCTTTGCTCCACACATACGAAAAGAAATTGCATCCCGCGAACGAAAAAAAATCGGGTATATTGGTAGCCTCGATCACCGGTTTGATATCGATTTAGTTGAATATGTAATTCAGAATGCTACCGGTTACGACTTTGAGTTTACCGGTGCTTTACTAAACCCACGGGTTAAAGAACGATTAAGTATCTACCCGAATGTAACATTTTTCAACCCCGTAGATGCCAATGCTGTCCCTGCACTCTTAGCTTCCTATGATGCCGGAATGATTCCTTATCTGCAAAACGAAGCCAACCGGAATATTTATCCGCTCAAAATCAATGAATACCTGGCCGTTGGGGTACCGCTGGTCATGTCGCGTTTTGCCATTTTGCCGGAATTTGATCGCATGGTTAGTACAGCTGCCGATAAAAATGAATTCTTAGTGCTGTTGCATCACGAAATTAATTCCGATTCTCTTGCAAAAGTCGACGAACGTATTAACTTTGCAAAAAATAATTCCTGGGAAGCACGTACAGAAGCTTTCAGTGAAGTTTTGAGCCATTTTGTATAGATTCATAATGGTTTAGACGAATGAGAACATCACTCTGAAATTTAATATCGCTTCCTTGTTAAGGTTGAACTATATGTACTACAAAAGTATTACCGATTTAAACCGATTGATTCTGACAAAGATCGACCGTATTCCATCCGAAACACATCTTATTGTGGGTATCCCCAGAAGTGGAATGGCTCCGGCAATTATTATAGCACAGGCTCTTCACTTGCCTTATACGGATATGCATTCGTTTATAGCCGGAAAGATGTACACTTCTGAAAACGAATCAATCGACATTACACCTGAGAAGTATCAAAATATTGTATTAGTTGACGACAGCGTTGCGTCCGGAAATGCCATTACGAAAGCAAGAGCTCAATTGAAGGATATTGCCCCGGAATTCCACGTTCTGTTTTGTACCATCTACATAGTTCCCACTAAATTGAAACTGGTCGATATATACTTTGAAGTTCTGGCTCTACCCCAGATTTTTCAATGGAATATGTTTCATCATTCGGTGCTCGAAAAAGCCTGCTTTGATATTGATGGCGTATTGTGTGTCGATCCATCGCTCGAAGAGGACGACGACGGCCCCCGTTACCTCCATTTTCTTGAAAATGCAGCTCCTTTATACATTCCCGGATGTAAAATCGGAACCATAGTTACTTCAAGGCTCGAAAAATACAGGCCACAAACCGAAGCCTGGCTACAAAAACATAACATTCGGTATCATCAGTTGGTAATGTACAATCCCGGGACAGATAAAAGTGCTGAAAAAGAAAGTCCGGCAGCACTTAAAGCGAGTATTTACAAATCGATGCATTACTTTCTTTTCATTGAAAGTTCGCTTTATCAGGCACAAAAAATCAATAAGTATACCGGCAAACCGGTTTTATGCACCGAAAACTTCCAGATGATTACCGACTCAGAGTCGATTTTACACAATATCCGAAGTGGTAAATACTTTCCGGGAGTACGGGAATTTCTGCTTAATATCCGTCGTCGTATCAAAGGATCGTGAAATCACTCAGTAAAGCAACAACACCATGAATAGCCTGTTTATTATCCTTCTACTACTTTCGTACGGGGTTTTTATTGTCTTTTCCATCCCTGTACTCTATTTTTTATTTTTTTCAGTTACTTCCCTGTTTTTTCGTCAGAAAAATTGGAATTGGGAATCGGCTTCCCCCAAGCGCCCTGTCACGGTTATTTTCCCGGCCTATCAGGAAGATGCCGTTATACTTAATTCTGCCGGCGCAGCTTTAAAACACCAGAGCAATCTTGCTGAAATTGAAGTACTTGTAATTGCAGATGGTCTTCAACCTGAGACCATAGCAACGTTACGCGAACAAGGAGCACGAGTAGAAGAAATAATAAATACCGAAGGCACCAAAGCTGCTGCATTGACATTTGCCATGCAGTTTTTATCGGAATCGACACAGGAAATGATCGTATTAGATATCGATAATGTAATGCAGGATGGATTTGTCGACTATATTCTATCAACAAAACTAGTAAATGGATTTCAGATAGTGCAGGGACATCGTACTGCTAAAAATCAAAACACACCCTATGCTGTACTTGATGCGATAAGCGAAGAGTTAAACAATTCGATATTCCGGAGAGGGCACCGTGTAGTTGGATTATCTTCGGCGTTAATCGGTTCGGGATTTATTTGCGATGTAGCTTTGTTTAAAAATGAATTTGTGGGTCACGTTAAAAGTAAAGGAGAGGACAAAGAATTTGAGTTACGATTACTTGAAAACAGAATACAAATCGGATACGATGACAGAGCCGTAGTATACGACGAAAAAGTTCAACGGTCGGATGCATTTTATCGTCAACGAAAGCGCTGGATGGCCATACAGCGGGATTTAAAGCGGGAAGGTATCCTGAATGCCCTACAAAACCGTCGACATTTGCTTAATATAGAATATATCAACAAGATATATCAATTAATGATTCCTCCGAAAATAATTACAATAGGAGTTATTACCTTTGGAATGATGGCCTCGCAGATACTATATTACTTTATTCCTACCGGAGAAACCAGGATAGTACAAATAAGTTGGCTCGCATTATTTTCAGCACTTATTTTTAGTGGAATTATCTCATTTCCGCTTCAATACTTAAACAAGAAGATGCTTCTTAAAGCTATTGTTCATTTACCTAATGTGCTATTTTTAATGATCAAGGCACGGTTAAATCTCAAGAAAATAGGAAGTGATTTTGTTCACACTAAACACGAAATTTAAGTTACAAAAACATAG
>CAZLHC010000085.1:0-5389 GCA_964559265.1 uncultured Paludibacter sp.
TAATTCTGAACCTTAATTAAAACTACGGAACACCGGTTTGATAGCCGGCCCCACCAGGTACTTCTCCACCCCCTCTTCCAGGGCTTTACGGTATACCAGCAAACTATTTTCAACCGCCTGAAGCGTGATTTCGAGTTCGACATCGGTATGAGCATACGAAAGGGCAATCCAGGGCATCAACACCTTGTTGTTGATCATTTCCTGCGAAAACAGGGTGCGCAATGCCAGTGAAGCCGTTCCGCTGGTATCGTAGGTCATATAATTGGGCGAACAGGCGATGCCCACTGCCTGAAAATAGTCCGACACGCCTACTTTAGCAGCCACATCGTTCATTCCTTTCATCAGCCGGGCACCAAAGTCCCACAAATGTTCGACTACTGAATGCTGTTTGTAAAATTCGATGGTCTTAACAAAAGCACCCAACCCGCACATTTCGGCACCGTGGGTGGTCGACGTTAGAAAAACACGTTCGGCTCCTTCGTCTTTTATTCCGCCGATGTTCATAAATTCCCGTTTTCCAGCGAGGGCGCATACCGAGAAACCATTGGCCATTCCTTTTCCGAAGGTACACAAATCGGGCTCCACATCGTAGTACACCTGGGCCCCCTGCAGGTGCCACCTGAAACCGGTTATCATTTCGTCGAGGATAAACAAGGCGCCGTTTTTATGACAGAGCTCTTTCACCTGGTGAAGAAATTGCTCCTGCGGATGCACCGAAGTGGCAGGTTCGAGAATTACACCGGCAATTTGGTTGGGATAAGTATCGAAAAGAGCAGCGAGCGACGGCAGATCGTTGTAGTGAAAATGGAGCGTAAGCTGCGAGAAGCTATCGGGGATCCCTTTTTTGAGCGGAGTATCGCCAATGAACCAGTCGTCGAACGAGAAGAAAGGATGTTCGAAACACCGCACAATCAGCTTACGGCCGGTATAGGCCCGGGCCAGTTTAACTGCCGCCGTGGTAACGTTCGATCCGTTTTTAGCAAACTTCACCATGTCGACCGAAGGAATCAGGTCGGCCAGTAGCTCGGCCGCTTCCAGTTCCACGCTCGAGGGGCGGGTGAGGTTGTTGCCGTACCAGATTTCCTGAATAGCCGCTTCGGCCACTTCAGGTTGGGCATAGCCAAGCGTAACGGCCCTGAGCGCCATGCCATAGTCGAGAAATTGTTCGTTTTCGGGCGTATACAGGTAAGCCCCTTCGCCCCGTTTAAACAGTTGTGGCGCATTGGCCGGATACTGATCGTCGCCCCGGCTGTAGGTGTGGGCACCCCCGGGAATTACGTTGTTTAGTCGTTCGCTATAGGTCATAGTTGCGTCCTCCATCCGAAAGTTCTAGCTGGTTTAAAATTTCTAATACCTTAATATCGTCGTCGATGCTGTTGGGATATAATTCCGGAGCCTGAATTCCATCGATAAAGCGTTTAATTTCTTCGATATACATTTGCTCGCCTATATTTTCGTTGTAGCCTGCTGCTGCTTTGGTTTCGGGTTGCTGAAAGATAATCCAGCGGTTGGTTTCGGCTTCGTATACTTTGAGGCATTTATCTTCCCAGCGCCAGATCAACTGTCCCTGTTCGAGGTTGATGATAAGCGAGCGGGTTGCGAAGCGCGAGGCCACATCCACGACCATGTTTCCTACCATCGTGTCGTAGCGGAGCACCAGGGAATAGGTATCGTCGATAGGAGCTCCCGTGTCGATCGTTTTTGCTATCATCCCTTTCACCTCCCGGGGCCAGCCGAGGGTGTCGACCATCCAGGTGAGTTCGAAGGGAACAATTTCGCGTCCTCCTCCGGTAGCCGGGTTCGACACATAAAAATCGGCCACAGCTTCCCAGGGATGCCAATCGGGGAGGTATTGGCCCGAGTGGTACGAAAAATTGGTGATCTTTCCGTACTTCCCGCTTCTTATAATGCGGGTAATATCCTTTATTACAGGATGAAAGCGGAGCGTGCACGAAGGAGCCAGAAAAGTAGTGTTGGTGTTGTAGCGCTGAATTTCCTTCACGTGTTCGAGAATCACACTGGCTTCGATAAAGGCAGGTTTAGCATAATCGATGGCCAATCGGGCATATTCGGTATGATGATCGGGGGGGGTGGAGATAATAAATGCATCGAAGCGTTCGGGCGATACCGACCGGAGCGAATCGACGGTAGTAATTCCCAACAGGCGTGAGGCCTCCAACCGGCGGTCTTCGCGTGGATCCATGCCGGTGATGTCGGTGTAGCCCAGGGCCTGCAAGCATCTCACCCGGCGTTTCCCCATCGACCCAAGTCCAAAAACTAAAAATTTCATACGGTAATTATTTGTTTTTTAACGGTCGTATGGAACTCGCATAGAATCATTATCATAACCTTGGATGTAAAGTATTTATATGCTCGTTTCATACGGTACTAATTTTTTTTTCAACGGTCGTATGGAGCTCGCATGCCATAATTACCACACCCTTGGATGTGAAGCAGTTACATGCTCGTTTCATATTTCCCGGCGTTTATTTAATATTGATTCGACAATTAAAAAATCGTAGCTGTCGTCGATTTCGTAGTTTTGCCAACGTTCGATAAAATAGGGCAGCATATTTTCGGTGTAAAACGATTTCCGTTCTCTGAACACCGAGGTTTTAATAAGGTACACAACGCCATAGGGGAAATAGGCCACATCGGCCTGCTGACGTTGGGTGATGGTGGCCGTAGCATCGAGGTAAGGAACGATAGTACCGGTGGGGCTGATTTTTTTCACAATCATCGGATGTTCCATATGCACTTTTCCCAGACTTACCACGCCGTCGGCTTCGGGATGCCCGAGTGCCAGCCGGATGGCATTGTCGATGTCGTCGTGCTTACGGAGCGGCGAAGTAGGCTCGAGCAGCAGCAGGTAATCGAACTGTTGCTGCCGGCTTTCGAAATAGTCAAGCACATGCTCCACCACATCGGCCGACGACGAAGTATCGGCGGCTAACCGGGCAGGGCGCAAAAACGGAACATCGATCCCGTTGTTGAGGGCTACGGCTGCAATTTCTTCGCCATCGGTCGATACAAAAACGGTATCGACCAGTGTAGCTTCTTTTGCCTGTTGCAGGGTGTAGGCTATCAATGGCTTCCCCAGCAGCGGCTTAATATTTTTTCCCGGCAAGCCTTTACTTCCTGCCCGGGCAGGCACTATGGCCAGTATCTTTTTAGTCAATTCCATGGATATTACAGATGTTTGATAAGTTCCTGCGCTTTTTTGTAGTCGTCGTGCCGGCCAATGTCGATCCAATAGCCGGTAATCGGATTATGAATCAGCTTGCCATTGTGCTTAATTACCGCATCCATTAAGTCGGTAGCGTTAAAATGCCGGTTTTCGGGAATCAAATCGATAACTTCTTTTCGAAACAAATAAATTCCGGCATTCGCATAGTAGGTATTGCGCGGTTTTTCTTTAAAGCTAATCACTTTTTTGTCGTCCAGCTCCATGATGGCGTAGGGTATATCCACCGAATAGGGAATGGAGGCAACGGCCATATCGGCATTTTCTTTTTCGAACGTAAGAAATAAATTTTCGAAATCGATATTCGTAAAAATATCGGAATTCATCACCAGCAGGTTGTTGAACGGTGTTTCGCACAGTTGCGTAATGCACCCGATGGTACCCATGGGAAAAGTTTCGTGAATATAATTTATTTTTATCCCTTTCGCCGATCCATCGCCAAAATATTCGATGAGTTGTTCGGCCAGGTATTGCACCGTTATGGTAACCGATTCGATACCATTCCAAATAAGTCGATCGATAACATGTTCGATTATAGGCTTTTGCCCCAGGGGAAGCAAGGGTTTGGGCACTTTATCGGTAAGCGGGCGCAGGCGTTCGCCCCTCCCTCCTGCCATCACCACGGCATGTAAGGGCAAAATGGAATTCATTTTCGATAAATTGTACACCCGGATAATCTGACCCTTCTCGTTCAGTTTGGGGAGAACTTTTATACCTTCCCGCTTTAGTTCTTTTATCAGGGGCACGTTAATTTCGTCGGTCAAAAAGCTGAAGTGTTTGTAACAGAAAAGATGGAGCGGATCGTCGACCGTGAGTCCGTTTAAAAACCCGCGACGGATATCGCCATCGGTAATAGTGCCTATCAACCGGTCGCTGTCGTCGACTACAAAAATGGTCTGGGTCGACACTTCCTGGTCGAGCATTTTCAGGGCAGCCATACAGGGCATGTCCTTGTGGAGGGTAATTTTCTTAAATTCGATCATCCAGTTGTTTCAATACGTTACAAAGTTGGAGGGCTGCATTTTCTTTAAAGTAGATATTCGTACCGGTGAAGTCGTTCGGGAGTGGGAGACTACGGATGGCATCCAGTACTAATTGGCTATCGAAAGGAACATTACGTACGTTTTGGCTTTGGAAGCGTCCTTTCTGGCGGTCGCCCACATTTACAACCCATTTTCCGAACGAGGCAGCTTCGATAATACCGCTGGACGTATTGCCGAGCAGGAAAGAACACTGCTTCATAGCCGAAAAATAGCCTTTTACGCCCAGGTTTTCGACACACCGCACGCGGTGGGGCTGCTCCTTCTGCAGGTTGAGCAGGCTGGTGCGAATTACGAGGCTGGAAGTATCGGCGTTGGGAAGGGTAATGAGCACCTGATAATCGACCAATTGGGAGAGTGCTTTTACGATTTCAGAGGCATAGCATTCGTTTTTATCGTACGAAACCGTTTCGGGATGTACGGTAACCAGGACAGTAGGGTGAGTGAGGTCGACCTGAAAGAGGTCGTAGAATTCGGCAGTCGATAGCAAGGGCATCGCCTTCAGGTTATCGAGGCTTAACGAGCCGATGGTATAAATATTTTCGTTGGAAGCCGTGAGTTGAGCAACCCGTTGAGCATGTTGGTCGCACGACACAAAATGAAGGCAGCTGGCATGGGTTAAAGCATCGCGGAACACATTATCGATAGCACCCAGGGTGGTTTCGCCCCCGTGAAGGTGGGCAAAGGGGATTCGATAGGGAATTCCGGCCGATACAGCCGCAAACATTTCGTAGCGATCGCCCAGACAGAACACCAGATCGAAGTTCGACCGGTTGGTATTCCAGAACTCGGCAAATTTAAGCGAAGTGAGGGCCATGGAGGTGGCAATAGCGTTGGGTGTATCGGCAGCTAATATTGATTCGATTTGGTAATCGGCTGTAAAACCATCGCGCTGTATGGCTTCGAGGGTGTAGCCATGCTGGGGCGAAAGGTGGGTGCCGAACACAATCAGCTGAAGGCTGAAAAACGGATCGCTCTTCAACTGCCGTAATAAAGGCAGGTAAATGCCATAATCGGCTCTCGAACTGGTAAGTACTGCGATTCTCCGGGTGTTCATTTTTTCTACACTTCTATAATTCGGTCGGGGTTGAAATTCCGGCTTCTA
>CAZLHC010000085.1:5489-8158 GCA_964559265.1 uncultured Paludibacter sp.
ACTTCGTCCCACTTCATGGGCGAGATTCCGGTTCCCGGGCGTTTTACTTTCAGATTAGCGACCGTAAACAGCTCCCCTTTGGCAACAGGAACGGCAGCCACGATGCTTTTGCGGGCGACGCCGGCATTTTTCAATTCTCCTGCCGAGGGCTCTTTTCGGCCTGAACCTGCAATTGCTTTTTCCACATTCCGGATGGCGGCCACCATGTCTTTTAATTCGGAGGGTAGCAAGGATGCCTGATGGTCGGGGCCGGGCAACGACCGATCGAGGGTAAAATGCTTTTCGATAACGGCTGCGCCCAATGCTACGGCTGCTATGGAAACCTCGATGCCGTTGGTATGGTCTGAATAACCTACAGGGAGTCCGAATTCGTTGCGCAACTGAACCATTGCCAGCAGGTTAACATCTTCCATCGGGGTAGGATAAGCGGTATTGCAATGCAACAAGGTAAGATCGTGGGGGGCAAGTCCGCTGTTGTTGAGTACGGTAACCGCATCGCGCACTTCGCTTAAAGTGGCCATCCCGGTACTGAGAATAACCGGTTTTCCTTTCCGGGCAATGTGTTCCAGAAATGGTTTGTTGGTGATTTCGCCCGAAGGTATTTTGAAGAAGGGAAGGTCGAGCGAATCGAGGTAATCGATACTTTCGACATCAAAACCAGTCGACAAAAAACGAATTCCGGCTTTCCGGCAATGTGCAATAAGTTCCGCATGCATTGCTTCAGTTAATTCGAGCTGCTTGAGCATCGAAAACTGAGTATCGTCGTCGGAAGCAGTATTCTGCTGCTGGTATTCGGCTTTTTTGGCCGTTTTGCTCACCAGCAATTCGGTTTTGAAGGTCTGAAATTTGACGAAATCGGCACCCGCTACGGCAGCAGCATCAATAAGCTGACGGGCAAGTTCCATACTTCCGTTATGATTCACTCCGGCTTCAGCGATTATAAGTGTCGACATACTTAACGAATTCGGCGTAAAGGATTACCAATATATATTCCCGGATTGAGCAGCGATTTAAGCACCTGCGATCCGGCAGCCACCTGAACCTTATCTGTAATTGTTAAATTATTGCCAATCACTACATTACTTCCAATAAAACAATGGCTGCCTATCTTCACCTGGCCGTTTACACAGGCAGCTGTTGAGATATGACAAAAATCGCCGATTACCGACTCATGTTCTACCAGCGCTTTCGAATTCAGAATACAGGCCACACCGATTGAAGCTTCGGCAGTAACGCAGGCCTGGTGCATAATAATTGTTCCTTCGGCAATAGCAGCAAACCGGCTCACTACAGCCGAGGGACTTATTATCACAGGAAGATGTCCACCGGCCCGTTTTATGTTCTCGTACAAACTACTACGCGCGTTGGCCGATTTAATTTGTCCCACGGTTATCAAAAAGTGGCAACCCTGTTGAATCAACGAAGGAATTTCGGTGTCGTTGCCCAGCACCGGATAACCCAGAATTGTAGTTCCTACCGGGATATCGGGGTCGAGAATCCCCCTGATTTCGTACAATCCGGTTTGTTCTACGACGTCGATGCACGATTTGCAATGCCCTCCGCCTCCGGCCAGAATGATGGGTTGTTTAGTCATGGTGGAGCCTATTCGTCGGCTTTATGAGGCTTGCCATAGTAACGACCGTAACCATAGCTATACCCTTTGTTGTAGTAATACTTTCCGTCGACATTCATGTCGTTGATTACCAGATAAGGACGGCTCAGTGTTTTTTCCTGGAAGATATGATTGAGGTATTCCAGGTTACGTTTGTCGGAGTATTCCATACGAACCACGTAGAGCGAAATATCGACGAGCCGGTCGATCAGGAAGCTATCGGACACGGCGCCCACGGGAGCAGTATCGATAACAATAAAATCGTATTCTTTACGAAGTTCTTCGATAAGCTTATCGAGCCTGCTGTTGATTAATAATTCGTTGGGATTGGGAGGGATGGGTCCGGCGGCAATAATATCGAGATTGGCGTATCCTTTGGTTTTTTGAATCAACCGGTGGTAATCGGGTTCCTGGCCCGACAGGTAAGTCGACATACCCTGTTCGTTGGGCAGCATTAAATGTTTGCGCAGCTGGGGCTTGCGTAAGTCCATCCCGAGCAGGATGGTTTTCTTTCCGGCCACCGACAGGCTCAGTGCCAGGTTCATACTCACAAACGATTTGCCTTCGCTGGGCTCGGTGGAAGTAATCATTAATACCTTCTGGAGCGGATATTCGAGGGCAAACTGCAGCTTGGTGCGCAGCAGGCGGAACAACTCGGTATTCGAATCGACATTCGACGAATGGTCGATAAGAATGTTGGGGGTATTGTTGCGTCCGAGTTCCGATAAGATAGGCACTTTGGTCAGTTTTTCGAGTTGTGCTCTGCTGGTAATGGTAGTATTGAGCATGTCGCGAATCAACACCACCAGAATAGGAATAATGATACCGAGCAACAGAAAAACAAATAGTATTACTACTGTGCGTGGTCCGGTTTGAATAGGATAATCGGGGCTGTTGAGCACATTACCCTTGGGTAAATTAACCGCCATCGACAAGGAAGCTTCTTCGCGTTTTTGAAGCAGGAAGAGGTAAAGACTTTCTTTTACCTGTTGTTGGCGTTTGATCTCAACAAATTCGCGTTCTTTCCGGGGCAAATCGCGGATTTGCTGAATGGAAC
>CAZLHC010000086.1:0-1307 GCA_964559265.1 uncultured Paludibacter sp.
GGTTGAATAACTTTTACATTATCCCCATACGACAATACTTCCATCAAAAAATCAAAAGTCACAAACAAAGTAAGTTTAATAACTAATTCATCGTCATTGTCGGTGATAATTTCCTGTGAATGATGCAGTGGCAGGGTTTTTATATACTTGCCCTGAAATGGGTCGAACGATAATACTACTTCTTGTGGTTTCTGTTCGTTGGGGCTAATAATGCCAAATGAATATTTAAAGTGGTCGTTTATGTTGAAGTCAGCGGGTAAGCGGAATTTCCGGTTGGTGATTTCGAGCTCCGACAACCGATCCAATGCAAAGCTTTTCACTTTCTGGTCTTTTAAATCTTTAGCCATCACATACCATCGGTTCCTGAACTCTTTGAGTGCATAGGGATCCACAACCCGGGCTGTGATGGTACCCTCCCAAAATTTCTGATACGCAAAACCAATCTGCACTTTGTTTTTAATGGCATGAAGCAGTCCGTACAGGTTTTCGGTTCCCTGTGGCCGCCTTTTTTCAAAATGGATGTAATCCGAAAGCCGATCACTTATGTTCAGGGCATTAAAGGTGTCGAAGGCTTCCAGTATTCGTTCGTTAACTTCGGGTTCTTCGTCGAAGTCGATAAAATAGACTTTTCTGGAAAAATCGTACACAATGTCGATGTTATACAGCGCACTGATATCTTCAATATCCCGTTTGAAGGTGCGTTTCGAGACCGTAAAGTTGTAATCCTGTAAGTCCGATTCAAGCGCAAGGTATTGGGAAATTTCATTAAAAGTGGCCGGATGTTTCCTCAACTTTTTTATTATCAGACTGTAACGGGTAATTGACTCTCTTTTCGACATAGTTGTTTTTTATTAATGTGTGAAACCTACTTTGAACGTATTATTTTTTACCAGCAGTTCCAAATTGCAAAAATCGACAATATTCTCAAAACTAACAGCAACTCCGTGAATTATTTCATAAATCTCATTTTTCCGAACGATATTATCAATCTGACCACCCGAAAAATCGAAGCGTTGGGCAAGCATCTCACATTCGGTAGCCGTAAGTCCGGGTAATTTGGAATTCCAGATTTTAGCTTTTATAACCAAATCCGGTTTGTTAAATTCAACTTTAAACAAAAATCGTCTTTCAAAAGCCAGATCTAAGTTTTTCACCAGATTGGTTGTGGCTAAAAAGATTCCATCAAAATTTTCAAGTTCTTCAAGTAGTATATTTTGAATCGTATTTTCTGTCTGGTCAACACTTGAGTTCCCCACCTCTTTCCGACGTCCGATGATAGCATCCGCTTCGTTGAAAAGTAAAATCGG
>CAZLHC010000086.1:1407-8067 GCA_964559265.1 uncultured Paludibacter sp.
CATCACTAAAGAAAAGTTCCTTTTCGACAATTCTTGCCGGTTCAATAATATTTTTTCGGTTTACCTTTTGTTTCAACCACAATTTCAAACCCAATTCAGTTAAGAGTTTGCAGGCAGTATCTGATAGCCGGATACCCGCATTGTTGTAGAAATCTGATTCTACCGTTTCTATCAAATTAAGACAGATTAAATCGTTTTCACTCTGCAATATACTCTGTGCGTATTTGATTTGTTTTGCACTGTTTTCGAACATATGACCTACGGTACGATCAAGACTCACCACATCCTGCCCACTCATTATCTTCCAGACCAGGTACAAAAATAAAAATGAATCTTCAATGGATAAGTTAAAATCATCTAGCTTTTTCAACAACGGGAAATGAAGATGATTACTGATGAGCGCCTGAACTTGTAAAAAAAACTTCGTTGATGATATTTCATCCTCATCGCGTTGCCTTCCCAGCATATTGATTTTATCCAACAGTTCGATAATATCTTTTGGAGCATCCTCCCCGAGTTGAGGCAAGGGACAGTTGTGCAGGATGGCCTCAGACACCTTTTCATTCATCGTAAACTGGTCGTTTGAAAGGCTCAGATTCATACGATGCATCGATTTTGTTTTGACAAAAATCCCTTTGGCATGCAGCGATTCGAAATCGTCGCTGAACCTGAGCAACTTCATAGGATTACAATCAAAGTATTCGCACAAATCAATAAAATCGACCGTATCGCCTTTGTAATTGAGCGAAAAAACCATTGCCACCAGAAAGGATTGAGAGCCGGAAGTCCCGAAATATTCCGACAGCACGTTCAGTTCGTCCTCTACCTTTTCAAAAAAAACAGTTTCGAGTTTACACTTATTGGCTAGTTCGTATACCTTACCCATGCAATCTAACAGCTTTGTTTTAATACTCTGTTCCATGTTACTGTGTTTTTTTTGCAAAGGTAGTCGGGGTGTCAGTCAATCGACGGCCGGGTTGCACAATTGTATGTGAAAATTTATCGAACGGCAGTTGGCAGTTTTGAAAGCTAATAATAGTATTGAATACAAAGGTTCACCTAAAACGGGAGGTTATTGTTTGAAAATACGGTAGTTGAAAACAATTACCTTTCGTAACACCTTCTCAACATTTATTACACACCCTCCTCATAGCTTTGAAACAAGCTTGTAACACTTGCTACCTACTTTTGCACCGAAACTTAGTGTAAAAATTAAAGGTAAAAAAAATGAGAAAATTATTTTTGAATTTCGCAGTGGTGTTAATAGCTGCAACAACAGTGTTTACTTCGTGTGAAGACAAGGTGGAAGTTGATCCGGATGCCAATCTGAAGGATTTCCCCAATGAAGTGATTGTGAAATCGGCAATAAAAGGTACCCGCAATTGGGTAAAAGACTCAGTATATATTCTGATGGGCCAGATCAATGTAGAAGGTACACTCAACATTGCTCCGGGAACCGTTGTAAAAGGCGATAAAGTAACTAAAGGTACGCTGGTGGTTGTTCCCGGTGGAAAGTTAAATGCTGTGGGTACAGCTACTCAGCCTATTGTGTTTACTTCGCGAATGGCTGCTGGCGCACGAAGTGCCGGCGACTGGGGTGGAGTGATTCTGGTGGGTAAGGCTCCTGTTAATCAGTCGAATGCGACGGTTGAAGGGTTGTCGAATCCGGTGGATTACGGTACAAGCGCAATTCCAACCCGCGACGAAAACGACAGCTCGGGAAAATTGAAATACGTCCGTATCGAATTCTCGGGTATTGCCCTCCAGCCCGATAAAGAAACCAACGGTCTTACCATGTGTGCCGTAGGAAAAGGAACCGAACTATCGCATATTCAGGTTTCGTTTGGTGGCGACGACTCGTTTGAGTGGTTTGGTGGAAACGTAAATGCTAAATATTTAGTAGCTTATGCAGGAGTTGACGACGATTGGGATGTAGATTATGGTTATTCGGGAAATGTACAGTTCGGGGTAAGTATTCGTAATCCTCGTACTGCCGACGTATCGGGATCGAATGGTTTTGAATCGGACAATGATGGAAGCGGCTCGGCTGCCTCACCAAAAACTTCGGCTGTATTTTCGAACATGACAGTGATTGGCCCTTTCAAAACCACTGCTGATAAGGATGTTAACGCCAACTTTGCTGCCGGGATGCACCTGCGTCGCAATACCTCGATTTCGATTTTTAACTCCGTATTTGCCGGATGGAACACCGCAGGTTTGCTGCTTGATGCTACCACCACCTATGCTAATGCTACAGCCGGCGATATGGCCCTGCAAAATGTTGCTATCGTGGGAATTAAAGGTACTGCCCTGAAAGGTGCAGCCAGTGTAACCGATACGCAGGTGGCCGATTTCTTCAACACAACGGCTTTTGGGAATAAACTTATTGCTACTACTGCCGAAGCAGGAATCGACAAAGCGTTCTACAATCCGAAATCTTCTGTTGGAACTCCTGAGAGCTTCCTTCCGGCTGCCGGATCGCCACTCTTAGGTGCCGGAGCTTTTGCAAATGCAAAACTTCAAAATGCTTATTTCGATAAATCGGCTACTTACATGGGTGCTTTCGGAACAACCGATTGGACCAAAGAAGGTTGGGTGAATTTTGATCCGCAAAACACGGTATACTAATTATTAGTGGGGTGCGGGTCTGCAAACTGCACTCCGCTCCCCACTATCTTTTGTAATATGTATTATATTTACTTCTGCTACTGGTTTTATCGGTGAAAGCTGATTAAATTTGTAGCAGAATTGTACTATCTGCGTACTATGAAACGAGCATGTAAATACTTCACATCCAAGGTTACGGTAGTGTTGGCATGCGAGTTCCATACGACCGTTAAAAAACAAATAATTACCGTATGAAAAAAATAAGTATACTAAGCAGTTTGCTGCTTTTGTCGATCATGCTACTGGCACAGGCTCCGGAAGGTAAAATCGTTCAGAGCGATGGGCTCTTTTTTACAGATGCCACCCAGACAAAGCTTTACAGTGGTGAGTACCGTGAATATTTCGACGATGGATCGCTCAAAGTGGAAATGAATATAAAAGAAGGTAAGCCCGAAGGTGCTTATATTGTTTATTTCAAAAATGGGAAACCCAACGAAGTGCGCGCCTACCGTAACGGGGAGTTTCACGGCACCTGGCGTACCTACAACGAAGCCGGTTTGCTTATATCTGAAGCCGGGTACCGTAACAATAAAAAACACGGAACCTGGAAAGTGTGGGACGATTCGGGAGTCGTTCGTTACGAAATGCAGTACAGCAACGGAAAGAAGTCGGGTACCTGGTACATGTGGGACGAGAAAGGAAAGTTGATTTCCGAAAAGAAATATTGACACGGACTTTGTTTGTAGCTTGTTGTCTTTTCCGGAATGCGTTAGTCTGATGGTGTGTATCCGGATTGTTATCAATGAGTTAAATAGAAGTGTACAGTTTGTTATACCTTTTTCACTTCAATGTAGCATAAGAGTAATATCATTGTAACATGAGCACCTTACCTTTGCATCAGATTAAAACAAAAGAAAAAATGAAAAAGGTAATTCTTATCGCTCTGCTTTCGGTATTTTTTGTAACAGGTAACCTGATGGCTAAGGAAGCTGCTCCTGCCAAAAAAGCAGAAACAGCTGTGGCAACCACCGTTTCGGAAATCAAAGGAATGGTATTCGACAAGTCGACCAAAGAAACCCTCGCCGGTGCTTCGGTGCTCATCAACGGTAAAAAAGTATATACCGACCTCGATGGCAACTTTACGATCCCTGCCGGTGCAACAGGAAATTGCGAACTTAAGATCAGCATGATCTCTTACGAAGACAAAGTTATGACTGTTAGCATGGATTCAAAGTCGGCACTTAAAATTGAATTGAACCAGCGATAAATTCGCACCGTAACACAGGTATAAAAAAAAGGAGCCTGCATAACAAAATTTGAACAACTCCAAGAGGGTCGAAAAAGTCTAAATTTTGTTATGTAAGCTCCTTTTCAATTATAGCCCCATAAAAGCCGTTGCTATCTGCCGGTTTTTATGGGGCTATCTTTGTTTCATTATTTTGATTATTTTTGTCACATCAATGTAACAGATATTACACATCCGGGAAACATGCCTGCACTACTTTTGTAACGGTTATTAAATCAATTTAGAAAGAAGATTATGAATCCATACCGAATTTTGGTGGTCGACGACGAAGAAGATCTGTGCGAGATATTGCAGTTTAATTTAGAAACCGAGGGCTACCTGGTTGATGTGGCTTATTCGGCCGAAGAAGCGCTTAAGCTGGATCTGAGTCAGTATAAGTTATTGTTGCTCGATGTGATGATGGGTGAGATTTCCGGTTTTAAGATGGCCCGCCTGTTACACGATAATCCGAAGTATGCACGCATACCGATTGTATTTCTCACAGCTAAATATACTGAAAACGATCGCCTTACCGGTTTTAATATTGGTGCCGACGATTATATATCCAAGCCTTTTTCGATTCGGGAAGTATTGGCTCGTGTGAAGGCTGTCATTCGTCGTACTGCTGCTGTCGAAGCGCAACCTGAAGAGGAGAAGCTGCTGGAATACGAAGGATTGGTGATGAACTTAGGCAACAAAAAAGTGTTTATTGATGGGGTGGAGGTGCAATTTACAAAAAAGGAATTTGAAATTTTACGATTATTCCTTGAGAACCGGAACCGTGTTTTTACACGCGACGAAATGCTCACCAAGGTCTGGACTGATGAGGTGGTGGTGCTGGATCGTACTATCGATGTAAATATCACCCGATTACGAAAGAAGATTGGTCCGTATGGTAAAAATATAGTTACCCGGTTGGGATATGGATATTGTTTTGAGTGCTGAGTGGTTAGTGAGTTAGTACGTTAGTGAGTGGTTAGGTTATGAGATTAAATAGTCGTCTGTTCCTTTATTTTTTCACCACGTTCCTTGCATTGGTCGTGGTGATTGCTTTTTTTCAGTACCAACGTGAAAAAGATTTTCGCACGGAGCAACTCGACCAGTTGCTATCAACCTACAATCATACTGTAAACCGCTACATAGAACTCAACGGGTTTGACCAGGAGTCGCTGAATGAATTTTTACGGGTACTACCCGACAGTAACGTGCGGATTACAGTTGTAGAATTTAGCGGAAAGGTAGTTTACGATTCCTATGTTGAAAATGAAGAAGCCCTGGAGAATCATGCCCTTCGGCCCGAAATTCAGGCAGCGAATCAGGGAAAAGGAGTTTCAATTCGTAAATCCGGGTCTACCGGCATCGAATTTTACTATCTGGCCCATCGATTCCAACATTACTATATTCGTAGTGCCTTACCCTACAATGTGTCGCTGGCAGCGGCACTTTCGGCTAATATGTGTTTTCTGTACATCATTTTATTGGTATTGGTAGTGGCCTCGCTGGTTCTATTTTTTATCTCCAAGAACATCACCCGCTCCATCGATCGCTTGCAGCTATTTCTTCAAAAAGCCGAAAACGAGCAAATGGAAGAGGCAACTATTGTTTTTCCTAAAGATCAGTTGGGTCAGATCAGTGCTAATATTGTAAAAACCTACAAAAATCTTTGGCAAACGCAGTGGCAGGTGCGTCGTGAACGCGAAAAGTTAATTCAGCACTTACAGATATCACAAGAAGGGTTGGGAATTTTTTCATCAGAAAAGAAAGAAATTCTGGTGAATGCGCATTTTACACTCTATGCTCAGATTATTTCCGATAAAGAAATTACGAATGTTGATGAAATATTTTATCTGCCTGAAATCACTGAGTTGAACCAGTTTATCGACGAGAGTCTGCAACAAAAAGGGATTCAGCGTAAACGAATGCAGCTTGAAAAAGGAGGACGAATATTTCTTATTCAAGCCATTGTTTTTAAAGATGCTACATTCGAGATTTCGATTGGTGATATAACCATTCAAGAGCAGGAAAATCGCCTGAAACGCCAATTGACACAGAATATTTCGCATGAGCTGAAAACGCCTGTAAGTAGTATCATGGGTTATATGGAGAGTATTCTTAATAATCCCGGACTTGATGCCGACCGGATGAATTTCTTTATCGAACGTTCGTTTCAGCAGGCTCAACGACTTACATCGTTGTTGCAGGACATTTCAATGCTTAATAAAATTGACGAGTCGAAGGATATTTTTGAAAAGACAAAGTTCGATATTGTGGAAACGGTGAAAGACGTACTTCAGGATGTACACCTGCAACTGGAAGAAAAAGGGGTGACGGTTGAAAATAACCTGCACGGAAGTATGCCAATAGAAGGAAACCGTTCACTCATGTATTCCATTTTTCGCAACCTCACCGATAATGCGATGGCTTATGCCGGAAGTAATATCACCTTGCGAATCGAATGCTACCGTGAGGATGCTGAGTATTATTATTTTTCTTTCTCAGATACAGGGGTAGGAGTCAAAGAAGAGCACTTGTCGCGATTGTTTGAACGGTTTTACCGGGTCGATAAAGGCCGCAGTCGCAAAGCAGGTGGTACAGGTCTTGGGCTGGCCATAGTAAAAAATGCAGTTATATTCCATGGTGGAAGTATTTCGGCTAAAAATATTCCGGGTGGAGGTTTGAACTTTATTTTTTCGCTGCGAAAGAGTGAAGGCTTCGCTTCGCTTCACTAACGGGGCGTTGCGTGCTTCGCACTTCACTAACGGGGCGTT
>CAZLHC010000087.1:0-8057 GCA_964559265.1 uncultured Paludibacter sp.
ATCCTACGCTGAACGATTGGGGCGCTTCGGCTACAATCAGTACCCGTCCGGTTTTGCGGATAGAAGCACCAACTGTCTCGCGATCGATGGGGTAAATGGTTCGTAAATCGACGATCTCTACCGAAATTCCTTCGGCTTTGGCCATTTCAGCGGCTTTCTGGCATTCGCGCACCAGGGCACCAAAGGTGATGATGGTAATGTCCGTTCCTTCCTGCACAATTTTGGCTTTGCCAATGGGAATGCTGAATTTCTCGTCCGAAACTTCTTGCTTGATAGCGCGGTAAATGCGTTTGGGCTCCATGAAAATCACCGGATCGTCGGTTTCAATGGCCGAAATCATCAATCCCTTGGCATCGTGAGGGGTCGACGGCACCACCACTTTCAGTCCGGGAATGTGGGCGTAGAGCGATTCCGGACTCTCCGAGTGGTGCTCGATGGCATTGATGGCGCCCCCATACGGAAAGCGTATCACCATCGGCGCCTTGTACATCCCCCGGGTACGGTTGTTCATGCGCGAAACATTCGAAATAATCTGATTAAATGCCGGATAGGTAAAGCCATCAAACTGAAGTTCAACAATGGGGCGCAATCCGGCCATGGCCATGCCCAGCCCCGTTCCCACAATAGCCGATTCGGCCAGCGGTGAATCGAACACCCGTTCTACTCCGTATTTTTTCTGCAGGCCTTCGGTTACACGGAAAACTCCGCCTTCCAGTCCCACATCTTCACCAAACATCACAATGGTGCGATCCTCGGCCAGTTTTATATCAAAGGCATTGTTGATTGCCTGTACCATATTCATTACACTCATCGGCGGGCCTCCTTCCAACGTAAAAATTGTTCGTAATCTGCTTTTTGTCGCGCCAACTCGTCGGGCATTTCCACATACATATGCTTGAACACATCGTCGAGCTCATAGGCCCGGAAGGTTTCGGCGGCCACAAATTGCCGGTCGACTTCTTCTTTGTACGATTCGATAAGGGCCGCTTCGCCGGCAAAAAAATCGTCCTGCGCAGTGTTATCGCTTGGTTGTTCAGCAGTGCTTTTGCTGTTCTGCGCACCATCCTCTTCTGTTTCCATCAGACTAATCCCGTTTTGCTCCATGTATTTCTTCAACCGTAACAAGGGGTCCCTGGCTTCCCACGATTTTTCTTCTTCTTTGGTTCGGTATTTCGACGGATCGTCGGAGGTGGTATGTGCCCCTTTGCGGTAGGTATACGCCTCGATAAGCACCGGGCCCTTGCCTTCGCGCGCCCATCGGGCAGCTTCTTCATAGGCCTTATACATGGCAAAAAAGTCGTTGCCATCTACCTTGATGCCCGGCATTCCGTAGGCTACCGACTTCACGGCCAGGTTGATGGAGCGGGTCTGTCGCTGTACCGGTACCGAAATCGCATACTGATTGTTCTGGATGGTAAACACTACCGGCACCTGCCATACGGCTGCAAAATTGAGCGCTTCGCTGAAATCGCCTTCCGAAGTGCCGCCATCGCCGATGTAGGGAAACACCACCTCATCTTTCCGGTTGTATTTTACCTCGTAGGCAATACCCGTGGCATGCAGCAGTTGCGAGCCAATGGGTACACAAATCGGCAACACGTGGTGAGCTTCTTTAAAGTTGCTTCCTTCTTCATTACCAAGATAATACAGGAATATTTCTTTGAGCGAAACTCCTTTTGCCAGCATCACCGCCATTTCGCGGAAAGCCGGCACCAGCCAGTCGTCGCGACGGATAATCATCCCCGCCGCCGCTTGTATCGCCTCCTGCCCCAGGATGGGCGGATAGGTAAACATACGTCCCTGTCGCTGGTACGACACCGCCATGAGGTCGGCTGTACGGGCAAACAACATCGTTTGATAAGCTTTCCGAATGATTTCCGGACTCAGTTCCGGCATGTAATCGGTATTAATCACCCTTCCCTCATCATCCATAATGCGAAAGAGTTTATCTTCCGCCGGATTAAAATCGTTAAATAACATTCAATCACGTTTTAATTGCCTGTAAAGTCGGATATCAACCGGGGTAAGAAGTTAGCTATACATACCGCTTGCAACTTTTTGGGCTTTTAGTGTAACAACGCGGAAGGAATTTGGTTCGATGGGAGGGGGGGAGAGAGTATTTTGTGGTTTGTGCAGGATCGTTGCTGGGTGTAGCATTAAAGCGTCAGGGTAGTTCATTTCCTGTAGGAAAAGTCGACTTCCTAACTATCTATCCGGTATCTTTTAAGGAGTATTTAAAAGCTTCCGATCTTTCTCTTTTCAACCAGTTAGAAAGTTTTATTTCTAACGAAGAAATACCTGAGCTGCTTCATTCCACATTGATAGATAAATACAGGAGTTATCATGTATGTGGAGGCATGCCTGAGGCTGTAAGCCGGTTTATTGAAGAGGGCGATTCCAGTGCGGTAGATTATATAATTAATTCAATTAATACTGCTTATACTGCCGATTTTTCGAAACACATCAGTACTGCTGATATTCCAAAAGTGAGATTGATTTGGACAAACTTACAAGAACAACTGGAAAAGGAAAATAAAAAGTTCAAATTTGCGCTGGTTGAAAAAAATGCACGGGCCCGCGATTACGAAGCCGCAATCGAGTGGTTGCAATTGGCAGGACTGGTGTATAAAATTTATGCTACTGAAACAATCCGGTTGCCTTTGAATGCTTATCGCGACAATACAGCTTTTAAACTGTATATGAACGATGTCGGGATTTTACGGGTTCTTTTCCGTCTCGATTCTTCCATCGTGACCGATGGCGATCTGCTTTTCAGGGAATTTAAAGGGATTCTCACCGAAAACTTTATACTTACGTCGTTGATACGTCAATTTGGATACGAACCTGTATATTGGAAGTCGGGTAATCAGGCTGAAATAGAGTTTGTTATAGCTTATAAGAACCGAATTATTCCAATAGAGGCAAAATCGTCGGAAAGTGTCCGGTCGCGAAGTTTAACTGAATTCCGGAAAAAGTTTCAACCCGTAATTTCACTTAGGTATTCGATGAAAAACCTGAAATACGATGACGGATTACTTAATATCCCCCTTTACATGGCTGATTTCACCGAACAACTACTTTGTCGGGAATCTCATTTCCAGTGCAGGAAATAGTCGTAAAACAACTAAATTAGAAGCATTGGCGTTAATGCAAAATAATCACAATCACTTGTTACTTTTATAGAACTGATAATTATGGCGAATTCGCCACAATTAGAAATCAAGCCGGGTTAAACAGTTTTAAAAGGAAGCAATAATGAATAAAATAGATGAACTTATTCTAAGTTCCAAATCCCCATCCCACCACTTCCCATTCAACAAGAAATCGTCAATATCCTTGACAAATTCACTTCGCTGGAAGCAAGAAAGAAGCAATACGAATATTACCGTGGAAAGTTGTTGGATTTCAAACCTAAAAGCACTAATAGATAAAAATTTAAATTATGACTAAAGAAAATTCTGTTAAAGTTTTTGAGAACAAAAAAATCCGTTCAGTATGGAACGAAGAAGAGGAAGAGTGGTATTTCTCGGTTGTAGATGTAATTGAGGTGTTTACTGATAGCATCAATACTACCGATTATTTAAAAAAGTTGCGTAAGCGTGATGCTTTACTCGGCGATTTCATAGGGACAAATTGTCCCCGGGTAACTATGATCACCGAAACCGGGAAACAACGTAAAACATTAGCTGCCAGTACCGATCAGTTATTCCGTATTATTCAGTCGATTCCTTCAAAAAAAGCGGAGCCTTTTAAACTTTGGTTAGCCGATGTCGCCAAACAACGGCTCGACCAATTGCAAGACCCCGAATTATCAATTGAACAGGCAATGACCGATTACAAACGGCTGGGATATTCCGACAACTGGTTCTCAATATGCTTGCCGAATTGTCAACCAAAGAAATATCAGAAACAACTAATCCCGGATCCTTTCCCGAACACGAAGATGTAGCCCGACGTGGTGGAAACATTGCTAAAGATGCCCGCATTAAATTAGAGCCTGAAACAGGAAGAAAGGTAGTCAGTGCGCTGAATGCCAAAAGTATTCGCTCGCTCGAAGCGAGTAAAAATAATAATCAGGAAGGGGAAGAATAGTTTTACAAATGAATACCTTACCTTTACAACCGATTGCAGGTTATCAGGAACAAGACCAAAGGGGATACCGAAAATGTAAATGACGACATTATCTTCGAAATGGAGTTGATTAAACAGGTAGAAATCAATATTGATTACATCCTGGAGTTTATCAGAAAATACCATACCGACCATTTGCAGGACAAAGAAATCATCATCAGCATCAACAAGGCCATTGATTCAAGTGTAGAGTTGCGGAACAAAAAGACCTGATTCACCTACCGGCGAGCGAACCCGGAAAAGAGAAACGGTGCTTGAAAAGCTTACTTACTTCTTTACCCTCACAATGCGATGCATTTTTTCGGGAAATTGAGCAATCGATTGCCGATACCACCAGGGTGAAAATCTATAACTACGGCGTGCGCGACCGTTCGTGGAGAGTTGATGCTGCGGGCAATTACTCGTTTTCGTACCTCCGCGAACAGCCCGAAGAATATCTAAGAATAACTATCAACCCCGGAACCTACGAGATGGAGGTTGATTTTGGTACCTGATAAAGACGGAATTATCGGGAGTTTTTAGCCATATCGGTAGGCCGTATATGGGCCGGGTTTCATGATCCTGATTTAATTTGCTTTTGTAGCATTAATTTCCAGGCCGGTATAATTACTACTGCCTTTCCTTCAACTTCAATTTGTTGTTCAAAATCGGATGTAATGATAGTTAAATTTGTACAGTTCAAGGCTTTTGATGCTTCAATGAGGCCCGCTATTTCTCTATCGTAAGTCGATTTTTCGCTTAAATCCCAACTTACCTGTAAAAGTTGCTCGGTGTTGGTGCCATACGTTACTACAAAATCACATTCTTTTTTTCTTTTGTAATAGTATATGTTTTGGTTCATATTGCATTGTGTCCGGAGCCAAAGATATACCAGATTCTCAAGTAATATTCCATTATCGACACTGGTAGTTCCCGAAAGCGATTTTCGTAAACCATTATCGATGCAATAATATTTTTTATCAGCGCTGCTCTGTTTCACCAACGAAGGTTCATATTTCGGTACGGGCATAAAGAAGTAAATTGCTTCTAAGTATCCGGCCAATTCGTAAAGCGTGTTTTTGCTAACTGTTACTCCAAGCGATTTTAATTCGTTATATAATTTATTGATAGATGTAGGTTTGGAAATATTTACCAACATACGTTGAATAAAATACCTGATAGCTGCAATATTCTTTAATTCGTATCGCTCAACCAAATCTTTATAAAGCATTACAAAGTAATACTCCTGAAGTATTCGTTCGTAATGCTCGTGTTTCATAAGCACTACTTCGGGGAAGCCGCCGAAATACATATATTCGGTAAAGGCGGCAATTAATTTGGGCTTATTTACGGTGCTGTATATATTGGCTTCGAGTCCGCGAAAGTTGCAGAACTCACCAAAAGTGAGTGGCAAAATTTCGTATTGTAGCGTGCGTCCGCGCAATGAAGTGGCTATTTCGGACGAAAGCATTTTTGAATTCGAACCAGTAACGAAAATATGTTTCGTATGCTGATCGTAAACCCTCCGTACAAATTGTTCCCAACCTGCATGACCTTGTATTTCGTCGAAAAAAACATATACATCCTGAAATTTGATGTGAGGATAAAGCTCCTGATAGGATTGAATAATTAAATCGAAATCGGAAAGTTCGAATTGTAAACGTTCGTCGTCGAAGTTTATAAACAATATATGCTCTTTCGAAATAATTTTTTCAACAATCAGATTTATAGCTAATTGCATTACGCTCGACTTGCCACATCGGCGAACGCCACGCAATGCAATAATTTTATTGGTATCAACTGGTGGTGCGATATTTCTGGGAATTAATTTTGCTGGTATTGATTCCTGAAATGTAACTATAAGCTCTTTAAGAAGTTCTTTCCTTATCATAGGGATAAAATAGTGTGTTTCTTTCCTTTTTATGGGGACAAAGATATGTGTTTCTGGTTAATTCTCAAATTTTATCAGAATGTTTTTTGATAAAACCTTAACAGCTAAAACCCCAAAAATACACATTAACGGTAGGTATTGCAGATGGTGTGAAGGTTAACCCTGTAGGATATTGTAATAATCCCTATCAAAAAAACCAAACACAAACGAAATTTCAGCTAAGACATATTTTGACGGACTTAGAATGTATCTTTGCGATAAATTACAATTAGCAGGAAGAATAGCAGATGGAAAATTTCACAGCAATCGACTTTGAAACCGCGCAGGGATACCGATGGAGTATCTGCCAGGTCGGACTTGTCCGGGTTGAAAACGGACGTATAACAGAAGAATTAAGTCTGTTGGTACAACCACCTAATAATCAGTATTGGTACAGGTTTATTGAGATACATGGAATAACACCCCGGGATACTGCCACTGCACCAACCTTCGACAAAGTCTGGCACCATATAGAACCATTTATACAAAATCAAACTGTTGTGGCTCATAATGGATTGTCGTTTGATTTTCCGGTGTTAGCTCAAACGCTTGATTATTACGGAATGCCTGAACCTGAGTATACTAAGCGTTGCACTTACAGGATTTACAAAGATAACCTTGCTTCCTTATGCCGAAATCATCACATTGAATTAAATCATCATGATGCATTAAGTGATGCGCGAGCGTGTGCGGAGTTGTATAGGCGTTATTTAGAAAAATCGAATATGTGAAGGAATGAATAGAACGATGAATTGCTTGAGATGTAATATCTTAACTCAGAGCAAAAACAACAAGCTGATTCATATCTCTACAAACAACGACGTCTGAAGACAGCAACAACAATTGGAACTGAACAGGATGTCAAAGAAAATCTTTGGAAATATGTTTCTTCCATTCTGTTATCTTATTCTAAAGTGTCACTATCTAACACTTGTTGTTCCCATGTAGGCTCCCCATTTTTAGTCTTTTGTAAAAGTAGACATTTTTATTAATATTCAATATCTTCTTTTCTTTTCTTTTCTTTCTCATTCCTGTCTGAGTTGAACGAAGGCGTAGCCGAAGTGAAACTCAGACAGGAATGGCGGCCAGTTCTGCAGCCCGTTTCCTGTATTTTACCGGTGGCATTCCACCCAGCGAATCATGTGGTCTAAAGTTATTATAATCAATCATCCACTCCTGGGTGATATCCCTAAACATAGGTTAATCTTATCACTTGCTAACTGTTCAGCACCACGTGCATAGCTATCCAGATAAATCGTATACTGAGCCTTTATAAGTTTTTCCAGGGCAGGGTGGGACAGTTGCTCTATCTTAGGAACAAAGCTATCAAAGAGTTTAGCGTTCATATTCAGACTTTACTTTAGTTAATACAAAAGTAAAGTCAAAGTCAGCCAAAAGATGTCGTACCTTGTTTTAAATTTCACCAGCTTCATTCAAAGCCTGATCTTCAAGTTCCGATGAAATACGAAAATTGGTTTCTTTGATCTTTGTAAGTATTGGCTTTATTGAATTTATTTTTCCAATCAACTTTGCTTTAATTAGTACACCAATGGTTCCGGTAAAGGATAGCCCCAAATGTTCGGCTACTTTTCGGGCTTTATAATCATCAATAATTAGCGTACTTCCAGCAGATTCAAGCGCTAAAGCAATGGCACTCGATTCTCCTTTATCAATTTGCATTTCTAAAAGCTGTTGGCGAACTTTATCTTTTACAGCTACAATCTTAACCCAATCCGGTAATTTATCACCAAATTCTTCTGCAATATCTGCCGTAGTAATAATTTGACCATAAACCAGATGCAACAATTCCAGTTCGCCAATATTCGACAAAATGATAAAACAACTGTTATCTGAAATAATTGTTTTACGCATTTGCAACATCTTTACTCAAATCAACAGCAGGATAATTGAATATCGAAACCTTGTAGTTTGCCAGAACCTCGGCAAATGTACGTTTTGAATAACCTGCCACTTCAGCTGCCTGACCTAATGATAATTTGCCAGTTTCATAAAGCTG
>CAZLHC010000088.1:0-7771 GCA_964559265.1 uncultured Paludibacter sp.
TTTTGTGCGATTACCTCATAAATAAAGCTTTTGCGAAGTGCGAAACATTAGTAAAATACAGTCACAAAGGTATATTTTTTTTGTTTAAAAAAATTAAACAAATTCAATAAAAAATGGCATATATTCTCGTTTTGCGCTCAGACAAAACAAAAAAATGTGATAATCAAACGATTACCACATTTTCCGGCCAAAAAAAAAATCAATTCAAAACAACTTACCTGATTATTTTCGTAGTATAGGTAGTACCGTTCATTTTTGCTTTCAGGATATAAATTCCGTTAGCCAATGAAGATGCTGGAATTACATCCACATTTCCCCCTGAAGCTATCCTGGAGCCGGTTGCCGAATATAATTCAAATTCATCCACCATCGAATTCAGGACAAACGATTCATTTGCAGAATAAACGATCAGCACTTTCTCCACATTGTTGTCGAACCCGGTATTTACCGATGTCAACTTTAGTTTAATATTATCGATAAAATAGTCACCCTTGTTGGTATTTAAACCCCGCTAAACATACTAAATCCGCCATCAACCGGCAGTATTACCCCTGTGATAAACGAAGCTGATGGTGAACATAAGAATTGCACAGCGCCATCGAGTTCGGTAATTTCGCCAAAGCGGCGCATGGGGGTGTTGGCAATTACCTTATGACTGCGTTCGGTGTACGAACCATCGGGATTCAGTAGAACTGCCCGGTTTTGTTCACCGATAAAAAAACCAGGGGCCACAGCATTCACCCTGATTTTTCCATCGTATTTCATCGCCATTTCCATGGCCATCCATTGCGTAAAATTGGCAACTGCCGCTTTTGCGGCCGAATAACCGGGTACACGGGTCATGGCCTGCATAGCTGCCATCGACGAAATATTTACAATGCTCCCCTCCCCCTTTTCGGCCATCCGTTTGCCAAACACATAAGAAGGATACACTGTTCCATTCATATTCAGATCGGTAACCCGGTTCCAGTCTTTCAAATCCATGTCGAAAAATCGCTGTTCGGGCATAAGAGTTGCCCCCGGCAAATTTCCTCCGGCAATATTCAGCAGGATGTCGATCCGTCCCCACTGCTTCATCACCGCATCGGCAATTTCTTCGAGGCGGGGCACATCGAGTACGTTGCCTGCAAAAGCCAACACCTCGCCACCTTCGCGACGCAATGCTTCGGCCGTTGCTGTAATTTTATCTTCTTTGGTTCCTAATGCCACCACTTTGGCGCCTGCTTTTACAAAACTACGGGCTACACTGCCACCCAGCACACCGCTGGCGCCGGTAATAATGGCTACTTTATCTTTGATTGAAAACAGTTCCACTTTTTTAATTGTTAATTATTAATTGTTAATTGTTAAGGGCGGTGAGCATGCCTGACACCTGAGCAAGGGCGTACATTCGACCGTGAAATGAATAGCCCGGATTATAGTTTTTATCTCCATCGTCGAGCATCAGTTTACCATGGTCGACCCGCATGGGCAAACCCGGATTTTCGGTTTCAAAAATACGGATAAGTTCCACTAAATGGCCCCGGCCTTCGGTGTGTGAAGCTTCCATAAAATTTCCATTGGTCATCACTTCGGTGCTCCTCAAATGCAGGAAATGAGTTCGGGAGGCAAATTGACGAGCCATTGCCGGAACATCATTGTGTGCTCCGGCACTTAGCGAACCTGCACAAAAGGTAAAGCCATTCGACGGACTGTCCACCGCAGTGAGCAACCATTCAATATCATGTGCATTACCAACTATACGAGGCAACCCCAGCACGGCAAACGGAGGATCGTCGGGATGAATGCAGAGTTTTATTTCGTATTGCTCAGCAACAGGGATTACTTCCTGAAGAAAATATTTCAGATTTTGGCGTAGCTGCTCCGAATCGATTCCCTTGTAATGATCGAGCAATTGCCGGAACAAATCCACCGGCTGAGAAACATCTCCTTTGAAATTTTCATTCACAAAGCCCTGCGTTTTAACTATTATTGTTTCAACTAAGTCTTCAATTTCCTTTTCAGATATAGTTTCCTTCAGTGCCTTCACCTGATTCATGAGCTCTTCATCGTAATCGGCTTCGGCTCCTTCCCGCTTCAGAATATAGCAATCGAAAAAGGCAAAACGCACTTTATCGAAATAAAGCGTCGAAGTGCCATCGGTCAACTTATAATCGAGATCGGTACGAATCCAGTCGATCACCGGCATAAAATTGTACACTACCGTTTTTATACCAGCTTTACCCAGATTGGCCAAACTTAGTTTGTAATTCGCAATCAAGCGATCGCGATCGGCACCGGCATACTTAATAGCCTCCGAAACCGGCAAACTTTCGACCACCGACCACTTCAATCCTCGCTCTTCGATATACTTCTTCCGCTGCTGAATTGCCTCATACGACCATACTTCACCATTAGCTACCTGGTGCAAAGCTGTAACAATGCCCTCCACACCTATTTGTCGCAACATTTCGAGGGTTATCGGATCCTGCTCACCAAACCACCTCCAGGTTTTCTCCATATTAAATTTATCTTGTATTAATGGCTGAGCCCTGAAATCAACCTCTCAGCGCCCACAAAAGTAGCCAATTAATTATGATGTTTCATGTCTAATTTGACTTTTTTCAGGTCGTCCAGTTCATGCACCGGCCGCTCTATAGCGTAAGGAATGGGTTTTCCGGAATAGGTCTGAAAATAAAGCAGGATGGCATCTTTCCACCAAACCGCATCTTTCGATTGTATTTTAAGTCGCGACTGCACCTCCCTGAAACGCTGTGAATCAATCCATGCTTCGTTCCTATCCCAGATTTTCTGATATTCGCGCACCGACTGTACTCCCCTGTCGTAGCTGTAACACAATTCGTCCCACAGCGTATGTCCACTTTTCATCCGGTAATTCCACGGAAGATGATGAAACCACAGCAAATACTTGTCGGGACAGCTTGCCGGATCATTAAATATTTCTTTTAAGGGAGATGAATATTGAGCCACGGCATTACTTCCCGAGCTGGTACGATTAAAACCCAGCCCCTCTTTCGAAGCATTGTGATAATAGCGGGGCAACCAATCGGGGCGGGCACCGGGTATATCGCACCAGGGCTCGGGTCCGTAATGATGGTCCCAGGCAAAGATATGATGCAGCCCCAGCGGCATCATGTAATCGACCACCGCCTCGTGTGAACCAAGCATCATCGATAAAATATCATCGGGTAAGTCCTCCATGGTCAGTTTCCTTTTATCCGAAGTAAAGGTCATGGCCAGCCATTCACGAGCAATGGTTTCACTGCTGAGCTCCGCATTCCAGGCCAATCGGCCGAAAGCATACCAATTCGCTTGTCCGAAATGATGTCCGGTCCAGTTCACCTCTTCACCAATATTAGCAACCCCTGCAATGGCCGAAACAGGCGTCTTTACATAACTACCTTCGGTTACTTTCGCCACCGTAGCGCCTTCACCAAAAGCATAGGTATCGGCATCGAGCACTTCTTCCCACATGGGGGCCAGAAATGCCAGGTGATTGGAGTGCCCCAGGTATTCCTGTGTAATCTGAAATTCAGGCATAATAGGTGTTTTTTTCAGGGCACCAAACAAAGGACTAAACGGCTCCCGCGGTTGAAAGTCGATAGGCCCGTTTTTAACCTGAATAATCACATTGTCGTGAAACTTACCATCGAAATGAATAAATTCTTTGTAGGCCAGTTTGGCGCGATCGTCGCCCGGTTCGTACACAAACGCCCGCCACATTACGATTCCATTATAAGGCTGCAATGCTTCCGCAATCATATTCGCTCCATCTACGTGAGTGCGACCATAATCCATCGGACCCGGCAAACCTTCCGAATTTGCTTTCACCAAAAATCCGCCAAAATCGGGAATTTCGCGGTAAATCTCAGCCACTTTTTGCTTCCACCACCGGCGCACTTCCGGACGAAGCGGATCGGCATCGGGCAAATTACCCAACACCCGGGGTGATGCAAAATTGATGGAGATAAACACCCGGATATGAAAGGGGCGCATAACAGCAGCAATCGCTTTAATTTTCTGAATATAGCCGGGCGTAAGAATATCGGGAGTAGCGTTTACATTATTCAGCACAGTGGCATTGATTCCAATAGAAGCATTGGCACGGGCGTATGCTTCGTAACGGGGCGAAACAACTGCCGGCAACTCATTCCATTTCCAGATGGAGTAACCTGCATAGCCTCTTTCAACGGTACCATTCAGGTTATCCCAGTGATTCAGAATGCGCAAGCGGTAGGTGGGAACTTCCTTTATATTCAGGTTGGACAAGGATTGGCCGGTCTGCATCATCCTTAACAAATGATACACACCATACAATACCCCCTGCGATTGATTGGCAGAAACAACGGTAGTGAGCTTCCCCTTCAGGTTTACTGTCCGAATGAGATAACCATCGGGACCGAGCGTTTGAAAATCGGATTTCCAGCCCAACGAACGAACCGAACGATGCGAAGCTGTTGCGAGCAACAAACCGTTTTCGCCCGGCTGATTCACCACCGGCAACGCAGCAGTGGTCATCAGTTGATACGCTCGTTGAAATTCTTCAAAAGCCTTCAGCTCCGTCTCTCCGCAAATGGAGCTGAAACCGGTGGCAGATGGTTGTACCTGATCAAAACGAAGCCAGAGTTTGCTTCCATCTTCGGCCACCGAAACCAGTGAAACCAGTAAAAAAATACCTGTTAATAAACTTCTAAACTTCATGAAAAAAAATTTCGACCGGCGATATAGCCCATCCATTTAAAGAATTGTAATATACTGCTGTACAACCGATCGTTTCGTCAGCGATTCGGAATCGGGTTGTTTACCCCCGACCGAAACCAACACCCGGCCTGTTTCTACCACTGCCTGATTTGCCTCATCGCGCGCCGACATAGCTTCGGGTGTTACCGCAAACTCTACCGACTTCGTTTCACCCGCTTTCAGGTGAATGCGTTTGAAACCACGAAGCGAGCGAATTGCCTTTTTCAGTTTTGAATCGGGCAATTCAACATACAGTTGAACTACTTCTTCACCATCCCTTATACCGGTGTTGGTAACATCCACCACCACTTTGGCTGTTTCCCCTTTTTTAAGTTGCGTTGGAGCTGATTTCAGTTGATAGCCAAAGCTTGTAAAACTAAGGCCAAAACCAAACTCGTACTGAGGAACCCCCTTGAAATAGCGATAGGTTTTGCCTTCCATGTTATAATCGTCGAATGCCGGAAGCTGACCAATATTTTTATAAAACGTAACCGGCAAACGCCCGGCAGGATTATAATCGCCAAAAATAACGTCGGCAATGGCGGTACCACCTGCCTGCCCGGGATACCAGGCTTCCAAAACGGCCGACACCTTAGCTGCTTCGTTTTCGAAGGCCAGGGCACTTCCATTCAGCAACACCAGCACCGTGGGCTTTCCAAGTTTCGACACCGCGTCAATCAAATCGCGTTGCGATGCAGGAAGCTGAATATCGTCGCGATCGCCGCGCGAAAAACCCGGAACCTTTACTTCCATTTCCTCACCTTCTAACTGAGGACTCAAACCCAGGCATAGAATAACCAGGTCCGACTGAGCAGCAAGATCGAGGGCTTCCTGCTTCAGGTTTGGCGATGGTGCCTCCCAGAACATACGAACGTGTGCATATTCCGACTTATTCTGGATGTATTCAAATTTCAGATCATAGGCACGTCCACCTTCCAGCTCCACATATTCGTAATCGCGGCGGGCATGGTGTTCGTTCATTTTTCCGGTAGAAATCAATTTACCATCGAGGTACAACCGATACCCGTTCATCGCCTCACCACCCAGGGCATACTTACCGCTCACCGGTGGAACCAGCACGCCGGTCCAGCGCACCGAGAACGAAGCTGCATTCATATCGTCAAACGGAGCGTTGGTCCACCATAAAAACTCCAGTTGATCATCGGTTCGGGTATGAATGGCCCCACCCTCAAAGTTGGGATTATTGAAATATTCACCGGTTAATCCTTTTACTGATTTCGATTTATCGGTAAATAACACTTCAGTAGGTATTACCGTCAGACAGGGCAAGCCTTCGGCCAGTGCACACCCCTGAGCATACCGTACTTCGGCACCGGGCAACTTTTGCTTAATACCGGTAAGTGGTGTAACTTCGAACGAAGGATAGCCATTGTAGTTACCCAGCAACACTTCGCGATCGTTGGCATTAGGCCCAATCACCGCTACTTTTTTCACTTCTTTGCTGTATGGTAACACCTCGCCTTTGTTCTGCAACAGCACCATCGACTTGCGGGCCGATTGCAGCGCCAGCAACCGGTGTTGTTCCGAATCGACCACCGAAAGCGGAATTGCGGCATACGGCACTTTTTTTTCCGGATCAAATTGTCCGAGTTTCATCCGGGCAAGGATCAGGCGCTTTACCGAAATATTCACTTCTTCTTCAGTGAGCAAACCCTGTTGCACCGCTTTGAGCAAGGACTCCGCATACACTACCCCGCAATTGAGGTCGGTTCCGGCCTGCACCGCCATAGCAGCCGCCTCTTCCGAAGTAGCTACCACATGGTGTTTATCTTCTTCGTAAAAATCGCGGATCGCCCAGCAATCGGAAACGATATAGCCTTCGAACCCCCATTCGTTGCGCAGTTTATTTTCAAGAAATTTACTGCCGCAACAAGGCGCACCCCGCAACCGTTGGTAGGCACACATCACCGAATACACACCGGCTTCGGTAACTGTACGTTTAAAATGAGGAAAATAAGTTTCTTCCAGATCGTAATCGTTCGGCCACACGTCGAAGGAATGACGTGTTGCTTCAGGACCGCTGTGTACCGCAAAATGCTTAGCCGTAGCTACCAGTTTCAGGTAACGCGGATCGTTGCCTTGCAAACCCTTAATAAACGGGATGGCCATTTCGGCGGTCAGGTATGGATCTTCACCATAGGTTTCCATCCCCCTACCCCAACGCGGATCGCGGAAAATATTAATATTCGGAGTCCAGTAGGTAAGTCCCTGGTAAATTCCCCGTTTACCCTGCCGCACATAATCGTGGTGCTTGGCCCGGGCTTCGTCGGAAATAGCCACGGCGTTGGCATACATTTGAGCAGTATCCCACATGGCAGCTAAGCCGATGGCCTGCGGAAATACGGTAGCCAGTCCCGAACGTCCCACACCATGCAGGCATTCGTTCCACCAGTTATAGGCAGGGATCTCCAACCGCCCGATCTCCGGCGAATCGTAACGCATTAACTGAACTTTTTCTTCCAGTGTAAGACGATTCACCAGGTCTTCGGTACGTTCCTCAAAACTTAATTTCACATTCTGATACGGGAGTTGTTTTGAACAACCCGACAATACCAGCACAGCTACAACCAGCATACTAAAACGGAGCTTCATACGCGTAATGATTTATGCAGTTGCACGCCTGTTGGCTATGCCTCCAGACCTGCAACCGATTGATTTTATTTTATTTTTACAACAGAAGTATCGGTTCGAAAGGGTGCAGCCGGCAAACCTTCCTTGTTAAACAGATTGGCCCGGTCGGGATTGTCGGCCCAGGCATAACGTACAAATTTCGGATTTCGTATGTCACTATGCCATACAACTACCTGATTTCCATCAATAACAGCCTGAGCCCAAACAAACTTACCATCGTCACCGGCTATTGCAAAACCATCGGGCACACCACCTTTGGCTACCAATCCCGAACCTGTATTGCTAAATCGAATATAGACTTTACCCTTCTTAATTTTCATCGAGTTGAAAACCGGACCATCGGCTAGTACTTTCTTATCGTTATAGGCAACTTTAAATG
>CAZLHC010000089.1:0-7123 GCA_964559265.1 uncultured Paludibacter sp.
TTAGTGGAGTGCGAAGCACGCAACGCTCACTAGTGAAGCGCAGCGCAACGCCCCGCTTACCTCCCCAATAACCTCACAAGCCTTCGCTGCGACTTCATCAAATTGCTCGACTGCATCGCTATCAGCTTGGTTTCATTCAGCAACGACAGATACAGGATGCTGTTGCGGGTTCCCGAAGTCTGACTTTTAGCCCGCTTTATCTGATTGCGGGTGGCTTCGGCATATAAATCCGAAATTAACTGCCTTTTCACTTTCAATTGTTCCAGTTCCGAATAATCCCAACGTTGTATCATCCCTACAAATTCGTTCGATACATCAATTACAGCTTCGCTTAACTTCTTTAAATCAGTCATTTGTTCATCGCTGAATCCTTCGTGGTTGTCGTTGATGTAGGCGAAACTAGCCTCGGTCATGGCCTTGAGTGCTTTCGATATTTCGTAAAAATAATCGATAATCTGTATGTAGAATTGCTCCGACTCAATCGAGGCTCCCTGAATTCGTTTCAAGGTTGGTACAACTTCGTAATGACGACGATTCTTGTATTTTAAATAGATGGCATCTGTTTCTTTCTGAAGGTGACCTAATAATTTCCTGTCTTCGTTGAATACTCCTTCAATGGTAGAGCGATAAATACGTACCATCGACGATATGGCTTCTTCCATTTCCGACGAACAGCTATTGATAAGTTCTGTTTCGTTGGTTATCACTTCAGAGGTTGTTTTAAGTTCTTCTTTTGCCTCCCGTTTTTTGTGTACTATGGTAAACTGAATTAACAATGCAATTACTACCAGAATCAATCCTACAATGGCGTAAATACCTCCGTACATGAGTATTAATGCTATAAGTGCAGAGACTGAAAAGGCTACAAAAGCAGTTAGAAACCATCCACTGATTACGGTTAGCACACCTGTGATGCGATATACAGCACTCTCCCGGCCCCAGGCTCTATCAGCAAGTGCTGAGCCCATTGCTACCATGAAAGTTACGTAAGTGGTTGATAGAGGAAGTTTTAATGAAGTGCCCAGCGAGATGAGCAGGGCGGCTACGGTGAGGTTGACCGTGGCGCGAATCATATCGAACGACGGATCGCCGGATTGCTTCTTTTCAAGTGGTTTAAACCGGCTTTCGATAAATCTTTTTACTTTTACCGGTGTAATATAATTTACAAATTTGCTGATGTTGAGTGCGTTGCGAACCAGAGAACGGGAGGCTTTTGTAGATGAAAACTGTTCCACTCCTTCGCCCTGGCGCGACAGATTTACTTCGGTTTTAGTAACACTCTTCGCTTTCTTACTAAACCACAATGCCAATACCATAATCACCCCGGCTCCAAACAAATAGCGCCAGTCAACCACCACTGCATCGTTCAGGCTGCTCATATACAGTTGGTTGATGTCGCCTCCCTGAGCAACGTAGGCAGTGGCAATATCGAACGAGCTTTTTCCGGCCATAAACACCCCGATAAAGTTAACCAGGTCGTTGCCCGCAAACGATAAAGCCAGTGCGGCAGTGCCGGCTAAAATGATTATAGTGAGAATGTTAACTTTGAAGAGGTGTTGCAGCAATGCCATGAGGCCGGTCATCCCCACAAAAGTGTACAATAAAATAACCGCTGTATGCTCGTTGAGGTAAGTCAACGCTTCTTTCGAGATTAGTGTTGTGCTCTTCAGACCTTTTAAGATTGCAAAATAGGCAATGGCTGTAAGCGCAATACCTCCCCAAATGGCACCGAGGTATAAAAACGATTTCTTGTAGTTAAACGAAAAAATGATACGGGAAAGATACATGACTAACGAACCCACTACAAAGGAAATAAGTACGGAAATAAATATTCCGGAAATAATTTTTAGTGCTTTAGCTGTATTGATGTATTGCGAAAGATCAACCGTTTCGTTGTTCTGCCAGATAGTGAAAAGGGCCACTGCTACTGCAGCTCCCAGCAGCTCGAAGACAAGTGAAACGGTTGTAGAGGTCGGCAATCCAAAGGTGTTGAACACATCAAGCAAAATAACATCCGTTATCATAACTGCCAAAAACAGCATCATGATACTGGCAAAGGTGAATTTCTCGGGATAGAACACCCCGCTGCGCGCAATTTCCATCATCCCGGTGGAAAACATGGCTCCGATCATGACACCAACAGAAGCTACCGTGAGTATTACCCACATAGGTGCTACCTTCGATCCGATGCTGGAATTGAGGAAGTTCACTGCGTCGTTGGCAACTCCCACGACCAGATCGAGGGCTGCTAAGCCCAGTAAAACCAGCACAATGACAATGTAAATACTGTCCATTTAGTTTGTTTGTTTTTAGTTTGAATTTGTCCTGCAAAAGTATGCAATACATGTTACAAATATATTACATAGCTGTTTCATTTTCGTATCAGCATAAATAAAAAACACGCTGAAATTTCAGGTGGAATTTCAGCGTGTAATGATTGTTAATAGTTTGTACGACAGGTTGTTATACGTATGTTTTGAAAATGAAGGGGAAATGCCGGTCGGTTTGTTGTAATTAGTAGCCTTCCGATTGTCTGAGTGTTGAATTCAGTGCTGTGTACAGGGTGTGCAATTTAGAATTTCCAGTTGGCTCCCACCGAAACGGTCCGTCCGGTATTGTAAACTTTGTTGGTTAAGGTTACGGTTCCACCAGTACCATTTTCGTAGGTTTGTTGTGTGCGATGATCCTGTGCCAGAATATCTTTTACCCCCACTTTCAGTTCCAGTTGTTTTCTCAGTTTCTTGTTGAACGAAAAATCGACTACATGACGGGGCATTTCGTAAATATCCGGCACGAGCACTGTTCCCTGGTTTAATTGAGCAGCCACCAGAATTCTTTCGCCCATTACGTTGTACATCAGATTGGCCGAAATTCCTTTGTCGTCGTTTTGATAATAGATTCCGGCATTTACTACATAAGGCGATTGTCCCTGCAGCGCCCGGGTACGTTCCGATTCGGTGTCGGCAAATTCAACACTGCTCTTTATCAACGAGGTATTGATGTTTACACTGAAATTGTTCAACCCGATGAAGTTCAATGATTTTTTAAGCTCCATTTCCACACCGTAATTAGTAGCACCTATTGCATTGTCGAACGAATACAACGAGCCGGCACCAATACTAACCATTTCGATAGGGTTGGTGAAATCTTTATAGAATGCTGCAATGGTAAAGGTCTCAGTGGGTGTTGGATAAAATTCAAATCGTAAATCGAGGTTGTGAATAGAAGCGTTTTTCAACGCCGGATTTCCAACTACCGAGTTTTTTTCGGTAAAGTCGTAGTAGGTTATCGGGGCTATTTCGCGAAATTCAGGCCGGTTAATGCTTCGCGAATAGGCCAGGCGCAACAGCGTTTTTTCGTTCAGGTTATAGGAACTGTTCAGCGAGGGGAAGAAGTCGAATTCAGGTTCGTCGACATCTACCGGCGAACTGGCGTTGTAATACCCCTGCAGCATCAGGCGATTGTATTCGGCACGCACACCGGCTGTGATATTGAACTTGTCGAATGGTAAGGTGAACTGTGCATAACCGGCGGTAAGCAGGTTTTGTGCCTGGTAGTTGTTGGCAACGTTGGTTTCTTCGTCAATTCTCAGCACTTTCCCATTTCCCAGATATGGTTCGGTGAAAAGAGTTTCAAACGGAAGCGCATTGATTTGACTCGTGGAAAACGGACCATAGGCATTGCGGTAGGTTAAACTCCGTTCACTAAAGTTACGGGTTTTATATTCTCCATATACCCCGGCTTTTAAGGTCGGGTTGAGGTCAGCCAGGCTTGCTTTTTTCTCCCAGTTACTTCCGGCCGTGTAAATAAATTCATGGTTTTTCATGAAAAGACGACCCAACTCGTTGATACTCGGCACATCGGGGATTACATATTCGTATACACCGGTACTCACTTCTTTCTGACTCCAGTTCTGGCGGTCGGGTTCAATACGGTTGGCATAAGCGAATCCGGCGTTCCAGTCGAGGGTGTTGTTGTCGTCGTCTTTCAGACTGTGTTTCCCACTCACCTGTCCCGAGTAGGTAGTACGCGACGAATATTGGCTGCTGTAATAGCGGAAATTACTAAGCCGGTTATTGTTCCATCCTTCGGTGTTGGAGCTGTTTTGAATTCCGGCAACATTCAACAGATTTTTAAATTCGAGTTTGGTTCCCGTTGCATTTTGATAGGCCCAGTTATGCATCAACCCAATACGGTAATCGCGATTGTAAACGTCGGCATTGTATTTATACATATACACCGGTTGTTGATTTTGAGTGTCGTATCGTTCGTACATATAATTCTGCATATCGCTGCGGGTAGAGTAGGAGTTGCTGTAGCTCAACGAAGTAAGAGTACCTAACCGGGCACCGCCATCAAGATTCCATTTACGTCCGGTAGCCATCGCTATTTTTTGGTTAGGAAGTGCGGTTATTGGCTGCGCAAGCCATTGACTGGATAGTGTAAGTGCCTGAGCATCCCGTTGTGCCGGCTGAAGTTTGTTGAGGTCGGCCGCAAATCCCGAAGGGAGTCCTCGTTGCAGCTGTCCCATTCCTGTAAGGTCGGCTGTTGTTCCGGGAAGAAAAAGCGCCTCTTTTAAGGTAGTCTGATCGTTGTAGGCGATACTGTATTCGGCCGTCGTGAAATTTTGATCAGGAATGTTTTTAGTTGAAATTTTGATAAAACCTCCCGTTGCCTCTGCCGGATTTTCGGCCGAACCGGTTTTGTAAATCAACAGGTTGTCGATCATATTGCTCGGGATTACATCAAACGAAAAGGCCTTTACATCGGTTTCGCTACTGGGAGTGCCGGCATTGTTGAGCCATACATTATTATAGCGTTGATTCAAACCCCGCACCACAACGAAGCGGTTGTCCTGGATGGTTACTCCGGGAACCCGTTTCACAACCTCCGATGCATCTTTGTCGAGGGTTCTACTTATTTGTTGCGACGAAATTCCGCTTACCACCTGGATAGAGCTACGTACACTCCTGAGCAACGACAAGTCGGTGTCGGTTTTTATCTGCGCCACCACCTGAACACTCTCGAGCTCCATAGCAGCTTCTTCTATCTCAATATTTAATATTGTAGGTTTCCCCCCGCTCACCACAATTGAAGCAAGGCGCTGGGATTTATAGGAAACATACGATACTACCAGGTTGTAGGTGCCGGGTCCGATTTTGATTTCAAAATTTCCATCAATATCGGCTGTTGTTCCATTGGTAGTCCCTTCCACCAAAATGGCGGCTCCGGTAAGTGGTTCCTTGTATTTTTTGTCGAAAATAGTTCCTTTAATCGCGTTCTGAGCCTGAGTTGTAAGGCTTACGACCATCAGTAAGAAAAATAAAATACGTTTTAATTTCGTCATTGCAGTGATACTTGTTTCTGATTTTCGCTGCAAAAGTACGAAATGAGTATTTCAATACTGATAAAAAGGTATTACAATGGCAATACAGCCGCTTTATGGATGTTCGGGATTCGTAAGGATTCCCCGGATGATAAATTCGAGTATTTCGTATTTCTGTTGTTCGAATTCACGGGTTAGTGTTTTGCGTATATAAGGTACCTCGAGCCCCTTTACAGCATAAAATATTATTATTGAAGTAAGATCCGGATCGATATTCTTAAACAGATTTTTTTTAAGTCCTTCGATAAGAACTGTCCGCATCAGATCGATTTCCTGTTGATCGGTTTTTCGACGAGCACGCTCCACTTCGTAAATATCACGGAAAAAATCGGCACTAAGGGATCCATTGCGATCCACCACGTGCTTAATGGCATCCAAATGAGCGATGATCATATTTCGTAAGCGGATGTCGGGTTCGGCAGGCTCGGCAGCTGCTTTTTTTGCCTGATCAACGATGTATTCCAATTCTTTAGTAAGCACGGCTCTGAAAATCTCTTCTTTGTTGGTGAAATAGGTGTACAAGGTACGCCGACCGCGCTTCGAAGCCTCGGCAATATCGTTCATGGTCACGTTCCGTTTGCCCTTCTGTGCGAAGAGATCACGTGCCACTTCAATCAACATTTTTTTGGTCTTAGAGATTTTTTTGGACATATAGTGGATTAAAAGCGCTACAAAATTACAATTTTTGCTCAAACGGGCAAATTATGTGTAATATTTTTAGTGCTTTTTTGCTCCTTATGGTGATGAAGGTAGCGAACCAGCCAGACTACAAGGAAAGCAAGTACAATACGAGGAGTCATAATCCAGAGCACAGGCACTCCGATAGCTACGAAAAGAAGTGTATCTTCGAGCATCGAGTGATTGATGGCAATGTGATAATTAAGCAAATTTGCTTCTTCTTTACTGATTTCGTTGTTTTCAACCTCCTCTATCATTACTGCCGCACCATAAGTGAGTCCTAAAATCTGAGCCACAAACCACATAAACGAACTTCGCTCCGAGAGGCCGAATACCTTCATTATCGGAGCAAAAGTTGCCGATAAGTAATCCAGGATTTTAAAATCGCGCAGAATGTTCTGCAAAATCATAAGTCCGGTGATAATCAGTGTTATTTTAAGTGCCATTGCACCGGCCCCTTTTATCCAGTGCAGCAGCATATCGCCCAGGCTGGTATACACAACGGCTGTCTCTTTTACCATGCTGGCACCCAGGTTGGCAGGCAATAGCCAGTTGAGTAAAGCGGCCCCCACAAACGACATCACCACCCGCAGCATAAACATAATAAAATACGATGAACCCGTTTTTTTCTGGATAGCCGTTTCTACAAACATATTATGTGTAATGAGGCACATCAACGCCAGGATAGTAATTTCGCGCATCTCCAGCTGTAGGGTGGCCATAATGGCAATAGGAGCGTATAGCGATAGAAATAAACTGGAGATAAAAACGATGGCCGATTCGCCGGGTAATCCGATTACTGAAAACAAAGGAGTGAGGTATTCGGCCATCAGGTTGATGATGCCCGTGTATTGAAGAATGCTTACCAGTAAACTGATGGGGATAATTATTTTGAGTAGCCACCAGGTGGTTTTAATGGCTTTTGGAAATGCTCGTTTTGTGCTGTCGTAGATCCGGGATACTATAGTTGTCATTGCCGTTTAATTGTTGAGGGGTATAAAAAGCAAGAAGGGCTGTCTCACGACAACCCAATCTTTTGTTAACCTTAAATCTAATACC
>CAZLHC010000090.1:0-5129 GCA_964559265.1 uncultured Paludibacter sp.
ACAACCTGCTGCTGTTTCGCTTCACCCGCGAAAAAGGAAGCAACCAGTTCGATGTATTCACCTTCAACAGTCAGGGAAAGAAAATCGGTACCAGCCGGTTTACTGCCGAAGGTTACCAGTTGCGCATCACTCCATCGGCCTTCCGGTTTCACAAAGGCAGCATTTATGCCCTGGTAAAAGATAAAAACAATGTACTTAAAATAGAGAAATTTAAGCTGAACGCAGACTAAGAAAAAGAGAGAAGCTGTCGGTTAATAAGGGCAGCTTCTCTCTTTTTGTAGAAATAACCAATCAAGATTACTTATTCGCTTCCTCCAAAGGTCTTTCAACTTCAATATTAAACAGAAAGCGCCAATCGAAGGCTTAATCAAGAATTGCAGCAGATTTCGGGAAGCTTTAAAATGCAATATCAAAACTATTTTTCACTCTCACGTACTTGTTCTGCATGTTTTGACCTGTATTATAACCCAATCAATTACCTTTTGAAACATCAATGTTTGTTGAGTGTTCAAAAAAAATGTCTGAGGACTATCCTGTCGGAACAAAATTTCGCATAAAGGCAAAAATCACCAGTAGAGAAGGAGGCACTAAATTTATTTACAGTCATTATTCTTGGCCTTTTGAAGTGATAGAATAATTTAAAATCTAACAAGATTCACTCTATATAGCATTCCATCCTGCTGCGATTTCTCACAAAGGAATTTTTTCAGAAGAATTACCTACAAAAAAAGTGGCTGTTTAAAACCACTTTTCTTTTTTCCTGATATTCGTCTCCAAATAAAAATGCATCAAGCGCTTAAAAACATTCCGACCCGAAAAACCCTGCCGGGAAAGTATCGGAAACCGGTCGCTGAATTTTTCGGCATCGACGTAAGGTGCCACCCGGGGTTCGTGGCGGATGTAGTCGCTGAATGAACTGAAAGATGCTTCAACCGGCGGTTTAATGACCAGAAAATGCTTGTAGCGCCATACTCCCTGCTTAAAGGCCTGATACTGATAAAGGCCCGATTTGCTGTTCTCGACCTGGGCGGCGGTTCTTCCTCCAAAGAAATTGGAAATCAGGCTTATAAATATCCCGGGATAATACGAGCGGTGCATCAGCTTAATGGAGGAAAATACCTTGTCCGACAAATCTTCGAGCAGAATATTGGTGAAGCCGGCTTTTGTGAGGTCGTCGCGAAAATCAGCTTCGTCAATAAAGCTTCTGATGGCCCAGGATTCTCCCCATTTCCGCACGATTTCCCGTTCTGTTGCGTCCTTCAACGGCCTGAAAATGTAATCGGCCACAATGAGTCGTCCCCCGGGTTTTAATACCCGAAAGGCTTCCTTCACAAATTTCATTTTGGGTTCGGAATGCACGGCACTTTCGAGCGCTATCACCACATCGAAGGTATTGTCGGGAAAATTAATATTGTAATAACTCTGACACGAAAATTCGGTTCGATTATTTTTATCGAGGGCTGCCTTGTAATTGCGGGCCTGTTCCATCTGTCCCCGTTGATTTAACAAGCCGTACCCATAACTAATATCATTTAGCTGAAAAATGTTCGCAAGATTACTTAAAAATATCCCTTCTTATTTATAAAATTTCACTATTTTTACCGCTCATTACACAACCTTGTATTCATGAAAGAACTTCTCAATCCGTCGCGTTTTATTGCCATTTATGTAGAAGATAGCTACCATCCTGCTTATAATGAACTCATTACTACTCATTTCGACGCCATCAGCAAGCAACTCCTGGAAGCGGATATTCAATTTATCTATCTGCCCTATGTACTCCAACACACTGATATACGGAACATAATTGAGTATAACCGACCGCAGCTCTCGCAGGAATTCAACAAGCTTTCCATCAGCGACATCTATCAACAACTAAAATCCGACCTACCACTACCGTTTCAGGGAGAAGGGCTGATTTGGACTGAAAACCGTCCCCACAAACAACTAAAAAGCTTTATTCTGAATGCACAGGACCTGTTGCTCACACAGTTCAACAAATTTACCTGGCTGGTTACAGAGCAAACAACTGCTTTAGATTGGTTCGATCAGCTAGTAAAAGATAGTACTGATAACGAGATATTCAGTTTGCAGGAGAATGAATTCGAAAGCTTGCAGGAGAATGAAATAGATTGTTTACCTGACAGCGAATTCTACAGCTTATCCGATAAAAAATTCGAAAGTTTTCAGGAATATGAATTTGAATGCTTCTCTGATCCGGCATTCCAATTTGAAACCGAAACAGTTGAATTAGCCAACGAAATACGCGAAAAAATCAGTAAACTGGAAGAAAAGGGCGCTTTGTATCTGCTCGGTAATATTCTTGAAAAAGTGCTGGTAAAAAAACCACGGCTCAGTACCCTCTTCATCACCAACGACTTTCGTATTTTCCTGAAAGACTACGAGATGCGGGAAGTTAAAATGGCGCCGCTCTCCAAAGCCCTGTATGTGTTGTTTTTACGGCATCCCGAAGGAATTAAATTTAAGAATCTGATCGATTACCACGACGAACTTCTTTCGATTTATAAGAATGTAACTACCCACGAAAATATTGGCCGGGCTATGGCACGCATAACGGCGCTTACCGACCCGCTGAATAATTCGGTGAACGAAAAATGCTCGCGCATCAGGGCTGCTTTTGTGGAAGTGATAGCCGACGAACTGGCTCAGTATTACTACGTGATGGGGTATAAAGGTGAAGCAAAAACGATCAGGCTCGACCGATCGCTGGTGGTGTATCAGTAAGCTAAATTCCGGTTTCCAACGGGTTGTGTAAAACCACCGCCAACAGTCCGCTGCAAGCCTTGCAAAAACCGACAGCGCTTTCCGCAATCACTTATCTTTGTCGCATCATTCATTTTAAAAAACAATGCAATATGGAAAGCAATTATCTCAACATCGTGTTTGTAATCGACGAAAGTGGTTCGATGGAAGGCAGCAATGCCGACGTAATCGGTGGTTTCAACACCTACATCGACCGGCACCGCAATCTGTCAGAAACCAGGGTAACGGTTTCGCTGTATAAATTCAATCAACAGATTACGCAGGTATTCACAAACCTGCCGGTATCCGAAGTCCGGAATCTTACACCTAACGACTACACGCCCGGAAGTTTCACCGCACTTCTCGATGCGGTTGGTCACGCACTCACCACCACCGATACCTACATCGCCACCCTACCGGAAGCGGAGCGCCCTACGGCCAACCTCATGGTAATCATCACCGACGGACAGGAAAATGCCTCGCGCGAGTATTCGGTGACGGCACTCAAAGCAGCCATCGCCACCCACGAACAGCAGCTTCACTGGCAATTTATCTACCTTGGCGCCGACCTGAATAATTTCGACGATGCACAGCAGCTGGGCATCAGCAATCGCATCAGTTTTGATAAAAAGAACATGCAACAGAAGTTCGAAAGCATGGCCGATGCAAGTATACAGTATATGAATTCAGAAAATCTCAACTTTGAAATCGATGCGTTGATGGAGGAATTGGAAGATTAAATTTAAAATCAGATTCACTTATAAATGAGTGAATCTGATTATATTTGCAGTGAAGTTAGAAAAAAAACAATAAGCATGTCACTCCCTGTTAATCTTTCCGATTTGCTTCACGGGCGCACTATTGAGTGGGAACGGTTGGCTACCGGTTTCCCGACCATTTACAATGCGATGGCAAAAAACGAATCGCCGGCACCTGTTTTTGATACCGACGATAGCACCTATTTTTTAGTAACCCTACCCGTTCACGAGGCATTTAGTAATCAAGCTGGTGACCTGGTTAGTAACCTGGCTTTAGAGCTGAAATTCAACACGCTAGAAGATATAATCAATTTCTGTGACCGAGCTGGTGCACAAGCTGGTGCACAAGCTAGTAACCAAGTTAGTAACCAAGTTAGTAACCAAGCTAACCATATACTGGAGGTTAATTTACATGGCAAAGTCAAAGCAATGTTAGGTGTAACAGAAGATTGGAAAAGTAAAGAAGATATTTTTCAACACATTCAGCTCAGCAATCAACATAAAAATCGTGTAAAGTACCTGGACCCACTAATTGAATATGGCTGGATTGAGATGAAATTCCCCGACAGCAAAACCCATCCCGAACAGCACTATAAACTTACCGAATCGGGCAAACGATTGCTTGATTTAATTAAATAAAAACCACCTCACTCATAAACTTCAACAACATGAACAAAATCGCTTTAATCACCGGCGCCACTTCCGGAATCGGAAAAGCCACCGCCTTCAAATTATCGGAAATCGGTTATAAATTAATACTTTGCGGACGAAGAACCGATAAGCTGGAAGAACTGAAAGAACTGATATCCACACCGGTGTACACGCTGTGCTTCGATGTACGCGACCGGAAAGAAGTGGAACAGCAACTCGGCTCGCTGCCTCAGGAATGGTCAGGCATCGACCTGCTGGTGAATAATGCCGGTAATGCGCATGGGCTATCGACCTTTGAAACCGGCGACCTTGACGATTGGGATGCGATGATCGACGGAAATGTGCAGGGGTTGCTGTATGTATCGCGGGCCATCGCACCGGGGATGGTGGAGCGCAAAAAAGGGCATATCGTCAATATCAGTTCCGTGGCCGGCAAACAAACCTACGCCAACGGTGCGGTGTATTGTGCCTCGAAAAAGGCGGTGGAAGCCATCAGCGAGGGGATGCGGCTCGACCTCACCATGCATGGTATTAAAATTACCAATATTGCTCCCGGAGCCGTAGAAACCGAATTCTCGGAAGTGCGTTTTAAGGGCGATAAGGAACGCGCGAAAAAAGTATACGAAGGCTTCGAACCCCTTCTTGCCGACGATATTGCCGATGTGATTGCTTATGTAGTAAGCGTTCCCGAGCGGGTCACCATTGCCGATGTGACGGTATATCCAAAGGCACAGGCAGCGCCAACGACGGTGTATCGGAAGTAAAGAATAAGACTGGCTTGGGCTATTCATTGCAGTAAATGTTATGTAATTCTTAATAGATAAAAATAGAATTCATGCGCAAAATACCAAAAAACGGTATATTTGGTCAAAAATAACCCTTTTGAGTCTGGAAAGCAACAGCTTTGCAAGTAAATGAACTTTATCATATTAAGGCTAATTAAGGGTAGAAAAAAAC
>CAZLHC010000090.1:5139-7083 GCA_964559265.1 uncultured Paludibacter sp.
TTCAACATTGGATATGTTAAAGACAAGTCCAAAAATGACTACAAGAACGGCAATAAATAGATGAATCCGCATATTCATTTCGCCTGAAATCACATCCTGTATTCCGCGAATAGCATATTTAAAGCTCTTAATACGTTTTTTCATATCGACTTCCTGCAGATTATTTAGTTTCATGATAACTTAAGATCGCAACAAAAATATACAATTAACTTCAAAATCTTAGATATAATTATAAAAAAAGCGTCAGCAACCAAAAATGATTGTTGACGCTTAGTGTTGACTTACCAGGACTCGAACCTAGACAGGCAGATCCAGAAACTGCAGTGCTACCATTACACCATAAGTCAGTGGTTTATTTTCGGACTGCAAATGTAATACAATTTTAGAAAAACACAAAACCCGGCATCGAATATTTGCAAAAAAAATGTACATTTGCACCACAACTAACCACTTACCACTAATCACTCACCACTATGACTTCAGTAGTAGTTACCGGCTCCACCGGCCTGGTTGGAAAAGCGCTGGTGCAGGTATTAAAAGAGGCAGGATATTCGGTACGTCAACTTACTACCCGCCGCGAGCTGGCGGTGCAGGAGGGGTATTTCCTATGGAATCCGGCCGCGAACCAGGTTGATGACCGTGCTTTCACGGGTGTTGAATACATTATTCACCTGGCGGGAAGCAGTATTGGCGAGGGACGTTGGACGGCCAACCGCAAGAAAGAGATTCTGGAAAGTCGTACCCGTTCCACTGCTTTATTGTTCGAAAAAGTAAACCAGCTGGCCCTTCCGCTGAAAGCATTTATCTCGGCTTCGGCTACCGGTTATTACGGTTCGGCTACTTCCGATACTATTTATGATGAATATTCCCCGGCCGGAACCGATTTCCTGGCCGATGTGTGTGTGCAGTGGGAAAAGGCTGCCGATCGTTTTCAGTCGGCAGGCATACGCACGATAAAAATGCGAACCGGGGTGGTGTTGGCCAAGGGAGCACCTGCCTTAACTAAAATGCTGATGCCAATCAAGTTGGGCGTGGGCGGTCCGCTCGGCAATGGCCGACAATACATGCCCTGGATTCACATCGACGATTTGTGCCGACTGTACCTCCGGGCATTGCAGGACGATTCGATGAGTGGCGCCTGGAACGCGGTGGCTCCGGAACATATCACCAACCGGAAGCTCATGAAAACCCTCGCCCGTAAGCTGGGCAAGCCTTTCTTTTTCCCGCCGGTGCCTGCCTTTATGCTGAAGTTACTATTGGGTGAAATGGCGGTTATTATTACCGATGGCAGCCGGGTGAGTTCGCGAAGACTGAAAGCGGCCGGGTTTGAGTTTAACTATAATGCTATAGAACAGCTGGTTATAAAGTGATGCAAGAGTCAAGAGTCAAGAGCCAAGAGCCAAGAGCCAGGATACGGTAACATCATTCTTGTACCGTTCTTGCCTCTTGATTCTTGACTCTTGATTCTTGACTCTACTTAATCCTTTTCTCGGCTTTTCCTTCTCGCACACGAATATAAACATTCCCATTCAGGGCATCTTCCTGTTTAATACCTATCCCCTGTAAAGTATACCACCCATCTGTCTGGTTTACGTTGTTCACAATCGGAGTTCCAACCGAATTTACCAGCTCTTCGGAAATTTCAACAGCCCGAATTCCGGAATGAGTAGGTAAAACAGCCTGTGCCACCCCCTTATCGTCGAAACTCAACTTTTCGATACCGATACCAACGCCTGCCGGTGTAGTTCGCTGATAGGCCAGGTAATAATCGTCGCTGCCCGGAACACGAATCACCGATGCATGTGCCGGCGCTGTTAATTGGTTAGCACCATCTTGCTGCATCACTACTGAAGTAGTGGATGCCATCGCCAGGGGAGAGTTGCCGGTACTTAGGGTCTGCTGAAAAACTCAGACAACTTGTTTTACATTAATATTTCTCATTGA
>CAZLHC010000091.1:0-7035 GCA_964559265.1 uncultured Paludibacter sp.
CGTACTCGGTAAAGTACGATGTTGGATTAGTTGCAATAAGTTCCTGATAATTTGCGTCACTTTCAGGTGCCACAATAAAATACCAGTGCAGTTTGTCACTTTCAGCGGTTTGTCTGTCACATAAATTATTATTATGTGCCAAAGTTGGTGATTGACGACCAGACCTTATTTTATAGTAGGTAAGGCCTTCATATTTGTTTACTTCAAAAACGTCACCTGCAGATGCGCAGGTATGGCTGCCTGACATGTAATATCCTGTCAGTTTGTTTTTGAGTTTTACAGTACCCGACTCATTGACCAGTTGCCACATTGCACTGTCGTTGTTTAAGGTGGTCTTAAGAGCATGTCTTAATTTTCCACCAGTGGTGGCTCTGGACAAGAGTACATTTCCGGTGAATCCGGCAGATGCTGATCGATTCTCAATGTAATAATACACCGGTTTTGCAGCTGTGGAGACTAAAGGTCTTGCGGCAGTTCCGTTTACCTGAGCGAAGAGTTGCATTGTAATCCCGCATAACAGCAGAACTACGGAGAGTAAGATTTTTTTCATAAACCAATATATAAAAAGTTAAACTATTGAGATATTGTAGGGATATTAAGCCGCAAATATATAAAATATTTTCCCAAAGCAAACAAAATTTGTAAAAAGGGAATGCATAATAAGTAAAATTACTATTGATATGTCTTTTGATGTGTTGTTTTTTTTTAAAGAAGGCGATTTACTTAATAAATTGGATGGCAGTCTACAGTTGTTATTGTAATTTTTTTTTGTGTGTTGATATGTTTGTATTTCATCCTTTGTACTGTCTTGTTGTGAGAGGGTGCCGGTGGTAAGGGTTAGGGTTGGTGTTGGTGTTCGGAGTTTTTGTGAATGTATGGGGTGGGAGCTGATGCCGTTCTTGTGTGTGAGCAGGATGAATAAAAACGGCTGCCCGAACCGAAGTTCTGAGCAGCCGTAATTAAGTAATAGGAACAAAATAATGTCGTATTTTAAATTTATTACAATAAAGACATTTAAACCTTTTGAGGCTCAGCTGCCCCTTTAGGCTATACATTCATCAACGTATGCTCAACTAGTTGTAGTTTTACTTTTTACTGATTTTTATCTTTACCACATAGTCCTCAAAATCAAGTTCAGTGGCTTCTTCTACTTTCGGTATCAACTCAAGCGATGTTGCCAGCGTTTGACCGGCTATGTAATCGGCGTATTCCTTTACTGCTTCCGTTATCTCAGCCCGGTTCTCAATTAGGATGCAGATTTTGTCGGTAATTTCCATTCCTCCCGACTTGCGCAGGTTCTGAATGCGGTTCACCAGCTCGCGGGCAATTCCTTCGCGCAACAGAGCATCGGTGACGGTAATATCCAGCGCCACGGTGAGCTTCCCTTCGTTGGCTACCAACCATCCGGGCATATCTTCGGTGAAGATTTCGGCATCTTCGGCCAGAATTTCAACGGTGGTATCGGCAATAACCAGGGTGTAACTACCGGTTGTTTCTATTGTTTTGATTTCAGCAGTACCAAAAGTGCCCATCGCATTGGCTATTTCCTTCATCAACTTGCCGTATTTCTTACCCAGGGTTTTGAAGTTGGGCTTTATTTTCTTCACCAGGTTGGCCATGTCGGCATCGGCTGCTAATACTTCCAGTTCTTTTACGTTAACTTCGGCCTTGATGATGTCGGCTACCAGTTGCAATTGCTGGTACGAATATTCATCGTACGAAGGAACCACAGCTTTCATCAGTGGCTGACGAACTTTCTTTTCGGCTTTCCTGCGTAGTGCCAATATCATCGAAGAGATCTGCTGGGCCATCTGCATCCGGTCTTCCAGTGCGGTATCGATAAGCGATGCATCGGCTTTCGGGAAATCGGCTACGTGTACCGATTCGGCCGTGTTGCCTTTGGTTACCGCATTCAAATCGAGGAACAACCGGTCGGCATAGAACGGAGCAATGGGTGCCATGAGTTGCGCCACGGTCTCCAGGCAGGTGTAAAGTGTCTGATAAGCCGCCAGCTTATCGGTGTTCATTTCGCCTCCCCAATAGCGTTTGCGGTTGAGGCGTACGTACCAGTTGCTGAGGTTCTCGCCCACGAAATCGGAAATGGCCCGACCGGCTTTGGTAGGTTCGTAGTTCTCGTAATATTCCTGCACGTCGCGCACCAGGGTGTTGAGCAACGACAATATCCAGCGGTCGATCTCCGGGCGTTCGTTTACCGGAACCTGTGCTGCGCCACCATCGAATCCATCCACATTGGCATAGAGTGAAAAGAAGGAATAAGTGTTGTACAGCGTTCCGAAGAACTTACGGCGCACTTCTTCAATACCTTCTATATCAAATTTCAGATTGTCCCAGGGCGAGGCATTGGTCATCATGTACCAACGCAGCGGATCGGATCCGTAGGTTTCGATGGTGGAAAATGGATCGACAGCATTTCCAAGGCGTTTCGACATCTTATTGCCATTTTTATCCAGTACCAATCCGTTGGATATTACGCTTTTGAAAGCTACCGAGCCACGCACCATGGTGCTGATGGCATGCAGGGTAAAGAACCAGCCGCGGGTTTGGTCTACGCCTTCCGAAATAAAGTCGGCCGGGAAGAAGCTTCCTGAATCAACCAGTTCTTTGTTTTCAAACGGATAATGAAGCTGAGCATAAGGCATAGCGCCTGAGTCGAACCACACGTCGATAAGGTCGAGCTCGCGCTTCATGGGTTTACCCGAAGGCGATACCAGTATTATATTGTCGACAAACGGACGGTGCAGGTCGATGTTTTCTACCGCGTAATTTTCGGCGGTATACACTCCCGGTTGGAAATTTTTAAACGGATTTTCAGTCATGATGCCGGCAGCTACCGATTTGTTAATTTCGGTAATCAGTTCTTCGGCCGAGCCGATGCAAATTTCTTCGGTACCATCCTCGCTGCGCCAGATAGGCAGAGGAGTGCCCCAATAGCGGCTGCGGCTGAGGTTCCAGTCCTGCAGGTTTTCGAGCCACTTGCCAAAACGGCCGGTACCGGTCGACTGGGGTTTCCAGTTGATGGTGTTGTTGAGTTCTATCATTTCGTCGCGACAGGCCGTGGTGCGGATAAACCAGCTGTCGAGCGGGTAATACAGCACCGGTTTGTCGGTACGCCAGCAGTGCGGGTAGTTGTGCACATGCTTTTCGATTTTGAAAGCCAGACCCTGTTGTTTCAGCATCACACTCAGGTCGATGTCGAGGGTGGTTTCGCTGTCTTTCAGTTCGTCGCTATACGCATTTTTCACAAAGCTTCCGGCAAATTCCTTGTACAACTCTACGTTCATAGCCGAAGCTACAAATTCAGAATCGAGATCCTCCAGCCGGAAGAAACGTCCGCTTTTATCCACCATCGGTTGGCGATTTCCATCCTTATCAATCAGCAGCAGCGCCGGCACTCCATGCGTTTTAGCCACCCGGTCGTCATCGGCTCCAAAGGTAGGAGCGATATGTACGATACCCGTACCATCTTCAGTGGTTACGAAGTCGCCGATAATCACACGGAAAGCTCCTTCACCCGGATTTACCCAGGGAATCAGTTGTTCGTAAGCAATGTCTTTTAACTCGCTGCCTTTGCAGCTTCCCACTACTTCAAACGGAATGTTTTTATCACCTTCTTTATACTCTTCTAATTTCAGCTCCGCATTTTTCGGATTGAAATGCGCATTTACCAGCTCCTTCGCCAATACCAGCGATACCGGTTGATGCGTATACGGATTATAGCTGTTCACCAACACATATTCTATCGAAGGTCCCACGCAAAGTGCCGTATTCGAAGGGAGGGTCCACGGGGTGGTGGTCCAGGCCAGGAAGTAACAGCTATCCGGATATTTCACCTCAAAAGGAAGTTTCGAAGCATCCTTCACCTTAAACTGAGCCACACAGGTAGTATCTTTCACATCGCGGTAGCAACCCGGTTGGTTGAGTTCATGGGTACTCAGCCCGGTCCCCGCAGCAGGCGAGTAAGGCTGGATAGTATATCCTTTATACAGTAAGTTTTTGTTGTAAAGTTGCTTGAGCAACCACCACAGCGTTTCGATATAGCAGTTATCATAGGTAATGTAAGGGTCGTTCATGTCCACCCAATAGCCCATTTTCTCGGTCAGATCTTCCCATTCGCGGGTATACTTCATCACATCGCGGCGGCAGGCAGCGTTGTATTCGTCAACGGTAATGGTTTTACCAATATCTTCTTTGGTGATGCCTAAGCTTTTTTCAACTCCCAGTTCCACGGGCAGACCGTGGGTGTCCCAACCGGCTTTCCGTTTTACCTGGAAACCCTGCATGGTTTTATAACGGCAGAATATATCCTTGATAGCGCGGGCCATCACGTGGTGAATACCCGGCATTCCATTGGCCGAAGGCGGACCTTCGTAAAAAACAAAGGTGGGATGGCCCTCACGCATTTCAATACTCTTATGAAAAAGGTCGTGCTCTTTCCAATAAGCCAGCATTTCCTTGTTGATGTCGGACAGATTGAGACGGGAATATTCGTTGAACTGCATAGTATGTTAAGTAGCTGATTAGTAAAGTTGAAATTGAGGCGCAAAATTACAAAAAAAAACGGAAAAAAAACTGTCCCCCGGATTTTTCCGGAGGACAGCATCTGACTTTATCTGCGGTATTTGCTTAATTAGAAAGCCTTACGGGCCCCAGCCTGATACACGATCTTGAGGGCGTAGGCTCTACGCAGTGCCTGTTTAATTTCAGTAACAATACCCATCTTGGTGTCTTTGTCGGCCTTGAGGGATACAGTCATCACGTTTTGATCTTCTTCTTTCATTGCGCTACGTTCGAGGGTAATGAAACTCTCGATTTCGCTCACATCGGCAAACTGGTCGTTGAGCTGAATACGGGTCGATGATCCGTATTGTTCGCGGTATTCGGCCATAGGTTCCCCTACGTAGATATAACGCACCAACGATTTGTTTTCCAACTTCTGAAGTTCGGTAGCCGAAGGGGTCGATACCTTCACCTTATAGGTTACTTCCTTCATTGTGGTTACAGCCATAAAGAAGAACAGGAGCATGAAGATAATGTCGGGCAACGACGAGGTACTTAAAGCCGGAGCTTCTTTTTTCTCTTTTTTTCTGATTTGTGCCATTATTTTGCTCCTCCATAATTTTTGGGTTCAGCCTCCGAAATTTTCTGAGGATAAACTTCCGATATTACTTTTTGCTGCCGTTCGTCGCACTCGTCAAACGATTTGCCGAATTTATCCTGGGCAAGTTCGTTACGAAGTTCGTTGTAGGCGGCTACCAGTTCGTTCTGAACATCAATATAGGCCTGGTATTGCGTATCCACGTCGTTACCAACCGATATAACATGTTCTTTCGTATATTCCATTGTACCAAGCAAATCGAATTCCTTCTGATACCTTGAAGGCATATTAGGGTCGTTGTTGGCATTTTTGATGAACTCTTTGGCTTTTTCTTTCAGGTCGCGTATGTTCATCTCCTCGCCCTGTACCAATAGCTGATTCATGCTGTTGATTTTTACCACAAACAAGTTTCGTTTGTTAATGTCAACATCCTGAGGTTGCTGATCGGGTGGAAGGGGAGGTGGAAGACGACGCGACAATCCTGTACTGACATTCATCGAGGTGGTTACCAGGAAGAAAATCAGCAGCAGGAACGAAATGTCCGCCATTGAGCTCGCATTGATTTCATTTAACTTTCTTGCCATTCGTTTTTTTCAATTAAATGGATTAATTATTTGAGAGCCGAATAAATACGAGCTCCGAAAATAGTTACAATAAGTACTACAAACAAGGTGTATAGAGTGTAGATAAACATATCGGTAATCTGAGCCCACATACCTTCGTTTTGAGTTCCTTCGTATCCGATAATCGATAAACGTTCGTCGCTTCCCAGTAAATAAGATACAACAAAGATACCGATGAATAATACTACCGGGATAATCATTTTAATAGCGCTGCCCGGATTAGCAATGAACGACTTGATAAAGTTTACAAGTGCAACACCAACTGCAACCAAAATTGATATACCGAATAGTAAGTAACCCCAGTAAATAATAGTATCGGTCAACAACGGTACATGTATTGGTTCACCGGATGCACTGGTCATAGACTCACTTCCCTGTCCAAGCGTCAGAAAAAACGCAATGAGCAGAACGAAAGAAAGCACTACCAGTGATAGTCCTAAAAATTTAGCTGTTTTCAACATAGTAATGCTTATTTTGAATGTTTAACTATAATATCCAGCAATGAAATAGAAGCATCTTCCATGTCGCTGGTAAGACTTTCAATGATGGTTAAGATATAGTTGTAGAATACCTGCAAAATCATAGCCGAGATAAGACCGAATACAGTTGTAAGAAGGGCCACCTTGATACCACCTGCTACTACAGTTGCCGAAATATCACCTACCTGCTGGATTTTGTCGAAGGCCTGGATCATACCGATTACTGTTCCGAGGAACCCTAAAGAAGGAGAAAGTGCGATAAACAGCGAAATCCAGGTAAGGTTCTTTTCGAGCAAGCCCAACTGAACACCACCATAAGAAGCTACTGATTTTTCAACAACGTCGATGCCTTCTTCGTAACGCGAAAGTCCCTGGTAGAAAATTGAAGCTACCGGACCACGGGTGTTTTTACAAACTTCCATTGCCGACGATACGCCACCTTTCGACCATGCTTCGTCGATGTTTTCCAATAATTTTTTGGTATTGGTGGAGGAAAGACTTAAGTAAATAATACGTTCGATACTCAATGCAAGACCCAGAATTAAAGCGAAAGCTACAGGAGCCATCCACATAGCGTCTCCTTCGATAAATTTCTGTTTCAACGCTTTGTGCATGCCTACTTCTTCAACCACTTCGGTTGTTGTAGTTTCTACGTCTGCCTGAACGGTCGTGTCGGTAGCGCTCGTATCAGCCTGAATAGAATCCTGTGCGATGACACTTGCTGTAATACCAAAAGCTAAAAGTGCCACGAGTGAGAAAGTTGCAAATACCTTTTTCATTTTACTTTTTTTTTGAATTTTTACTTTGTTACTTTTTT
>CAZLHC010000092.1:0-6874 GCA_964559265.1 uncultured Paludibacter sp.
ACCTGTCCGGTAAAATCAATCATCAGGCAGGTGTTAATGGATACCATTTTGGAATTGTTTCGGATTTGCGCCGGATCGTTAACGTACTTTCCGCGCAGAAATTCTACGTCTTTGTTTTTGTCGAGCCATTGGTAAAATCGCTCACTTCCCATGGCAAACGTGCACACGAATTTGCTGGGATGAAATGCTTTTTGGTCGTTTGTAATTACGCCTGCTTCGGCCAGTTCCATCATCGAATCGACCAGCATCTCGGTATGAACGCCCAGGTTCTTCTTTCCTTTTAGCATCAATGCAACAGCATTCGGAATTTCTCCGATACCTAACTGAATCGTCGAGCCATCCTCCACCAGTCCGGCGATGTGTTTGCCCAGCTCCATTGCCGTGCCGTCGAGCACCGGTGCCGGCAATGTTGGGGGAGTCTGGTGGTGTTCCACGAAATAATCGATTTCGGAAACATGAATCCGTGTCTCACCATAGGTATAAGGCAGGTGGTTGTTTACTTCCAGTACCGTAATCGTGGCAGCTTCCATAATATCGCGTTCGTAGGTGAGTCCCAGCGAAAGTGATACATAGCCTTCTTCATCGGGAGGTGTGCAGGTACCTACAAAAAGGTGGGGTTTTCGTACCCGCAATCGGTCGGTAGCTGCCCGGTGAAGCATGTTGGGGACATAAGTTACGGTGCCGGTTTTTTCTTTCAGTGCCATGCGCGAACCCGGCGCGTGAAACCAGCTGCAAAGCTCGAAATGTCCTTTCATTTCGGGAAGCATATAAAACGGATAGGGTTTCAGGGTGAGTACCGAAAATACTTTTACATTGGTCACCCTTTCAGCGGCCAGGTGAAACTGACTCATGCATCCCTGGGGCTCCGAGGCACATTGAGCAACTATTATGTCGCTGTCGCTCACAATCAGATCGGCTACTTTCCCGGAGCTGATTAGTTTTGAGGTATATAGTTCGTGTGGTGTATTCATGATTTCTTGTTGTGTGATATAAAAAACAGTGTAAATCCGGCTGTTAGTGACAAAAGAATAGCCGTGGCTGCTGCAATGGCCGGATTTTGTACCGGATCTTTCAGAAAAATATTAAAGTATCCGAAATCGGCCAGACCCTTTTGTAATAAAAATGGGAAAAGATAGTAAACTGAATAATAGCTGATCAAGGCAACCATCGAAGCTGTAAGCGGTACTTTCAGCGATATCTTTTTCAGGAAAATTCCAAAAAGGATGGGTACGAACAAGATGGAGAAATAGGCATATACCCCGTTTTGTGCAAAGATGGCTACACTTAGTTTGGGGTGCAATAACTGGTCGCGGGCAATAAAGAATGATAGTATGGCCAGCATAATAATTACTCCTTTGTTGATAAGCAGGTAGTTCTTATCATTCTTTATCTGTTTCCCAAACAGAGGTTTTATCAAATCGGTTGTCAATGTAGTGCTCAGCGATTGTATCAATCCTTCAACGGTCGAAAATCCTGCACTTATCAATCCCAGAATTACCAGTAATCCGGCAAGTACTGCAAAAATTCCACCCGAAAATGCGTGCATTACGTAAGTTGGAATTATGCTGTCGTTGTTGAGGGCTACTCCGTTGGCAGTAAGGTCGGGGAAGGTCAGACGGGCATATAATCCGGCAATTACCACGGTATAAAATAAAAGCTGAATTCCAACGGCTGTAATCAAAAAAATATTTACATCTTTTTCTTCTTTAAGTAGCAGCGATTTAGTGATGATGTGCGGCTGCACTACCACAGCAATTCCCACTATCAGTTGGGCCATAATTATTTCGACATAATTTCGAAAGAGTGGACTTTCGGGATTAGTGCCCGATGTGAGCAGGGGGTCAATGGTACGTAGTTGGTCAAAAAATCCGCCCAGTCCTTCATTAAAGAATTTCACACCGGATGTAATAAGAATAAAAGCCACCACCACCATTACCAGCGCCTGAACCATGTTGGTATATACCATGGAGTTAGCACCGCCAAACATCATATACCCGAAAATAAACACGGTAAGTACACCCAGCACCACAACCTGATCGGCATTCAGGGCTTGCGACATTACTTTGGCAAGGGCTACCAGAATAAGCACAATAAAGGCAATAAGAAGAAATGAAAGCAGGGCTACAAACAGCCCGTAGCCTTTGCTTTCGTACCTGCTGCGTATCCAACTGGCCAGCGAAACTGCTTTTACCGATTGTCCGTACTTTCGGAAGCTTTTAGTCATTACCACCAGCGACAGCATCGAAGCCAATGGAAATACTATCCCAAAAGACAGGTAGCCACTTATTCCGAAGTTGGCCACGAGTCCAGGATTGATTACAAAGGTAGCTGCGCTGGTCATGCTACTGGCCAGCGACAGCCCGACGAAAAACGGTGAGAAGCTGACACTTCCCAACGCATAATCGTTGATGCTTTTTGTTTTACGGGAGCCACGGATAACAAAGAAGAGGATGGTAATTGCATAAAAAGCAAAGAGTATCGCTGCTCCGGTAACTTGTGCAGGTGTTGCCATGAATGAGGTTTTAGATAGTTATTCCGCCATCGACGCTCAACACGGTGCCGTTGATATAGGCGGCCGCATCACTTGCCAAAAAGAGGTATGCTGCCGCAATTTCTTCAGGAAGGCCGAGGCGCTTCAAAGGTACCTTTTCTTCCATCGATTTCAAAACCTCTGCGGGCATTTTTTTTACCATTTCGGTAGCAATAAATCCCGGTGCAACGGCATTTACCGTAACTCCTTTTTTACCCAGTTCACGGGCCAGTGTTTTGGTCATTCCTATCAGTCCGGCTTTTGTAGCAACATAATTGGTTTGGCCGAAATTTCCGTATAAGGCCACCACCGACGAGGCGTTAATGATTCTTCCGAATCCATTTTCCACCATCACATCGCTGGCGCATTTGCAGCAATTGAAAACGCCGGTAAGGTTCACATCGATAACCTGTTGCCAGCTTTCCGGGGTCATTTTTTTGATGGTCGAGTCGCGGGTGATTCCTGCATTGTTGATGATAATATCCAATCGGCCATATTCGGCAACAATAGCATCCGTAGCTGCTTTTACTTCATCAAAATGAGCCGTATTTACTTTTGTAAAAGCTGCTTTCCCGCCTTTAGCGATGATTTCGTTAACGGTTTCGATACCTTTCGCTTCGTTCAGATCCCAAATGAGCGTGATAGCCCCCGCTTCAGCAAACAGCAGAGAGGTTGCTTTTCCAATACCATCGGCACTGCCGGTAACAACCGCAATTTTGTTGGTTAATAATAACTGCATAGTAGTATGTGTTTATTTGATTTGTTCGATAATTAATGCTGTTCCTTGTCCGCCTCCGATACATAAAGTTGCCAGACCGGTTGCCGAGTTTTGTTTTTTCATTTCATACATCAGGGTTGTTAAAATTCGTGCTCCCGATGCTCCTACCGGATGTCCCAGTGCAATTGCTCCACCGTTCACATTCACTTTTAATGGATTCAGTTCCAAATCGCGAACCACTGCCAGCGACTGTGCTGCAAAAGCTTCGTTGGCTTCGGTAAGGTCGAGATCGTGAACCGACATGCCCGCCAATTTCAGAGCCTTGCGCGAAGCTTCTACCGGGCCATAACCCATTATAGCCGGATCGAGACCAATGGTGGCATAGGAACGTACCCGGAACATGGTTTTAATTCCCAACTCCCGGGCTTTATCGGCCGACATTACCACCACCATAGCCGCGCCATCGTTTATTCCGGAGGCATTTCCGGCGGTTACTGTGCCGTCTTTCTTAAATGCAGGTTTTAGTTTTTGAAGCTGGTCGATGGTAAGTCCCTGACGTGGAAATTCATCCTGATCGAATACGAGCGCCTCTCCTTTACGTTGCGGAATAAGTACCGGCACAATTTCATCGGCAAAGCGACCCGTGTTTTGGGCTTTTTCGCAGCGCAACTGACTTTCCAGCGCAAAAGCATTCTGTTCGTCCCGTGAAATATTCCAGCGTTCAGCAATATTTTCAGCCGTTATTCCCATGTGATATCCCCCGAATGCATCTGTCAATGCATCCTGTATCATGCTGTCGGTGAGCTGGCCGTGACCCATACGGTAACCAGCGCGGGCCTGCTGCAAAAGGTAAGGTGCGTTAGTCATACTTTCTGTTCCTCCGGCTAAAACAATCTCAGCACTTCCGGTTTCGATCATCTGTGCTGCCAGCGATACTGCCCGTAACCCCGAACCACACAGAATATTTAAGGTAGTGGCCGGACTTTCCACCTTCACCCCTGCGCCAATGGCAATTTGTCGGGCCGGGTTTTGCCCTAAACCCGCCGAAAGAATATTTCCAACAATGGTTTCGTCAATCCTGTCGGGACTAATTCCAGCCCGGGCGATAGCTTCTTTAGCTGCAATTACTCCCAGCTCAACCGCGTTAAAGCCGCTTAATTTTCCGTTGAAACTTCCAATGGCTGTACGTGCGGCCGCTACTAGTACAATTTCTTTATTCATGGCAGGTGTTTTTTTTTAGTACACAAATATAGACCTTGCCCTCTGGTTGAAAAATAAATATTCCCGATAGTTGTTGTTGACTTAATAGGCAAAATAATTATAATTGAATTTAATGATATGATAAACAGAGTGTTGTGTAAAAAAGTACAAAGTTGACTTGTCTTTGTCGAATTTTTGTTTCATAAGGAGTTGAAAAAGAAAAATTTGTATCTTTGCATGAAACAATCTACATGAATTACATGGATATCCTTATCATACTACTAAGCGCACTACTGATTTTAGCCGGAATTGCAGGTTCTCTGTTGCCCATACTTCCGGGATTACCTTTAAGTTATCTTGGCATATTGCTGCTTCATTTTGCAACCGGTTACACCTTTAGCACGGGCTTTCTGATAGTATGGGCAGTTGTTATATTTTTAATACAACTGCTTGATTATTACGTGCCAATTTGGGGGACGCGGAGGTTTGGAGGAAGTAAAAAAGGTGTTTGGGGTAGTACAGTTGGCTTGTTACTCGGGTTTTTTATGGGTCCGTGGGGAATTATTTTAGGACCTTTCATAGGTGCATTTGTAGGAGAGCGTTTATCACATAAGGATATTCAACAATCGTTTCAGTCGGCACTTGGCTCTTTTGTCGGGATTCTGTTTGGTGCTATTGTAAAACTGATTGCCGGTGGTATGTTGCTCTACTATTTTATTGCCCGAATCATTTAGAAAACTGTTCATACATCCTTTAAAATGAATATATCCGATTTTAATTTTTCCAACTCACGCTCCAAAATAAATGCTCTGGTAGAAGGTATTAGTCAGCAAATACTTCAGGGCCGGCTAATTACCGGCGATAATTTACCCTCGATAAATGAAATGAGCGACATGCTTAAAGTGTCGCGCGATACGGTATTCAAAGCATACAAAGAACTTCGACGTATGCAACTGGTCGAGTCCAATCCGATGAAAGGCTATTATATTACAGGCAAAGTGAAGCGGATTTTATTGTTGCTCGATACCTACAGTTCTTTTAAGCAGGATTTATACAAGCAGTTTGTGGCTCATCTGAGTGGAGATTATAAAGTAGATTTAATTTTTCATCAGTACAACGAGCACCTGTTCGATACCGTTATACGCGATAGTGCCGGTAAGTACAGTATGTATGTGGTGATGAATTTTTCGAATGAAGTGCTGTCGACTACCTTGTCGAAAATACCGGCTCATCAGCTTTTACTGCTCGATTTTGGCAATTTCGACAAGTCGGGTTATAACTACATTTGTCAGGATTTTGATCAATCGTTTTACAAATGCCTGCTATCGATACGTAACGAGATCGAAAAATACAAGCAGATTTGTTTTGTATTTCCCAATGAGCATTCGCATCCGGTTAGCGCCATCGATGCACTGTATCGATTTGGGGAGGAAGCGGGAAAAGGGTGTAGTGTGGTTCGTACCAACGATGACTGGCGTGGAGTAGAAAATTCGACACTGTACATTGGTATTATGCGTGAAGATATTGTTACGATAGTGAAAAGTGCCGATGAGAATGGATTTAAGCTCGGTAAAGACATAGGTTTGCTGATATACAACGAAGAACCTTTGTTGGAGATTATTAAAAATGGCATTTCATCGATAAGTGTCGATTTTGGTCTGATGGGCTCGAAAGCAGCTGAATTTGTGATGAGGAGACAGCCGGTTCAGGAATATTTACCCACTACCATACATTTACGTTCCTCCTTGTAATCCACATCATGTTAAGTAACAGTGTAACACAGTATCATTTAAACTACCTTCTGGAAGTCACCCCGCTTGCGATGGCGCTATTCGATCGGGATATGCGATACATTGCCTGCAATAACCGATGGTTGATGGAATATGAAATGCCGGAAGAGAAATTCAGCGGTAGGTTACACTACGAAGTTTTCCCTCAAATTAGTGAAGAGTGGAAGTTGATTCACCAGCGTGGAATGCAGGGTGAAGTGATAAGAAGTGAAATGGATTGTATGGTCCGTGCTGATGGAACCATGCACTGGTTACGTTGGGAGGTGAGGCCCTGGTTGGACGAGAAAGGCGATGTAGGTGGTATTATTATTTTCACAGAAGACAAAACTCAGCAAAAACTGGCCGAAGACTCGTTGCGAAAAAGCGAAACGAATTATAAATTGTTGTTTGATGCGCATCCGGCCCCCATGTGGGTGTACAATATGGATACACTGAACTTTATAGAAGTTAACGATGCTGCATTAATTCGTTACGGGTATACACGCGGCGAATTTATGCAGATGAATCTGAAAGATATTCGACCGGCGGAGGATTACCAAAAACTTCTTGAAAATGTACGAACCAGTCACGAATCGTATTCGTTTTCGGGAGAATGGAGACATGTCGATAAAGCCGGAAATATTTTTGATGTTGAAA
>CAZLHC010000093.1:0-4543 GCA_964559265.1 uncultured Paludibacter sp.
TAGGAACCACCAACTCGTGTGTTTCGGTAATGGAAGGGAACGAACCTATCGTAATCACCAACAGCGAAGGTAAACGCACTACCCCTTCGGTAATTGGTTTTGTGGATGGAGGCGAACGTAAGGTGGGCGATCCTGCCAAACGTCAGGCCATTACCAACCCTACTAAAACTGTATTTTCGATTAAACGCTTCATGGGCGAAACCTACGACCGTCTGTCGAAAGAAATTGGCCGCGTACCTTACAAGGTAGTGAAAGGCGACAACAACACTCCCCGTGTGGATATCGACGGACGTCTGTATACTCCGCAGGAAATTTCGGCCATCATTCTTCAGAAAATGAAAAAAACGGCCGAAGAATACCTCGGACAGGAAGTTACCGAAGCGGTGATTACCGTTCCTGCTTACTTCAACGATGCACAACGTCAGGCTACTAAAGAGGCGGGCGAAATTGCCGGTCTGAATGTACGCCGTATTATCAACGAACCTACTGCTGCTGCCCTGGCCTATGGTCTGGACAAAACCAGCAAGGACATGAAAATTGCGGTATTCGACTGTGGTGGAGGTACTCACGACGTTTCGATTCTTGAATTGGGCGATGGCGTATTTGAAGTGAAATCGACCGATGGCGATACCCACCTGGGAGGTGACGACTTCGACCACCGTATTATCGATTGGTTGGTTCAGGAGTTTAAGAGCGAAAACAGCGGTATGGACCTGAGCAAGGATCCGATGGCGCTGCAACGCCTGAAAGAAGCTGCCGAAAAAGCAAAAATCGAGCTTTCGAATACTACTTCTTCGGAAATCAACCTGCCCTATATTATGCCGGTAGATGGTGTGCCACGTCACCTTGTGCGCACCCTGACCCGTGCCAAATTCGAACAGCTGATCGACGATTTGATTCAGCGTACTATTGAACCCTGCCGCACCGCGTTGAAGAATGCCGGTTTGACTACCCGCGACATCGACGAAGTGATTCTGGTAGGTGGTTCGACCCGTATCCCCGCTATCCAGACAGCCGTTGAGAAATTCTTTGGAAAAGCTCCTTCGAAAGGCGTGAACCCCGACGAAGTAGTAGCCGTAGGAGCTGCCATTCAGGGTGGTGTACTTTCGGGAGATGTAAAAGACGTGTTGCTGCTCGACGTTACTCCGCTTTCGCTGGGTATCGAAACCATGGGTGGTGTGATGACTAAACTGATCGAATCGAATACAACTATACCTTCGAAGAAATCGGAAACCTTCTCGACCGCTGCCGACAATCAGCCTTCGGTTGAAATTCACGTACTGCAGGGCGAACGTCCGATGGCCAACCAGAACAAATCGCTGGGACGTTTCCACCTCGATGGAATTATGCCGGCCCGCCGTGGAGAACCACAGATTGAAGTAACCTTCGACATCGACGCCAACGGCATTCTGCACGTATCGGCCCGCGACAAAGCTACCGGTAAAGAGCAGAGCATCCGCATCGAAGCCTCGTCGGGACTGAGCGAAGCCGAAATCAAACGTATGAAGGACGAAGCCGCCGCCAACGCCGAAGCCGATGCCCGCGAAAAAGAAAAAATCGACAAAATGAACCATGCCGATTCGCTGATTTTCCAGACCGAAAAACAGTTGGCCGACCTTGGCGACAAACTTCCGGCCGACAAAAAAGCGCCGATTGAAGCAGCCCTCAGCAAGCTGAAAGACGCTCACAAAGCACAGGACATAGCCGCTATCGACGCCGCTACCAAGGAAGTAAACGATGCCTTCCATGCCGCCAGTCAGGACATGTACAATGCCCAGAACGCACAAGGCGGTCAGCAGGGTGGTCCGCAGGACTTCGGCGGTCAGCAATCGCAGGGAGGAAGTAGTAATCAGCAGGGCGATGTAACCGATGTGGATTTTGAAGAAGTGAAGTAATAAATTCTTTGAACCACAAAAGATACTATACGTTTAAAAATAGGAGAGCCAATCTGAGAAAATCGGATTGGCTCTTTGTTTATCATCACACATTAAAAATTCCTTTCTCTTTCTTTCGCCGGATACTTTTTTTTTATTTATCTTTGTCCATATTCTGACAATTCAAAAACAGAATAGTCATTAAAATAAAATCGAAGCCAGTGTTATTTGCCAAAAGAATTCCGGGCGAAGTTGAACAAACAACTCAGCACAGAAGTGGAAATGAAAGTGAGTTGATTTAGAGTAAAGACAAGGACAAATAAAGCATACAATCATGATAACAAAGATTGAAATAGACGGTTTTAAGTCATTTAAAAATTTCAGTATGGAGTTTACTCCATTCACCGTAATAGCAGGTATAAACGCTTCCGGAAAAAGTAATTTATTTGATGCACTGGAACTATTGTCACGTCTTTCTACAATGAGTTTGAGAGATGCTTTTCCGGATACGAGAGGAACGGTCAATGAACTATTCACATTAATAGATGAAAATACATACGTTGACACCATGTCGTTTGCTGTTGAAATGTTGGTAGAGCGAAAAGTTAAAGACAACTGGGGGCTAGAGGCAGAAATAAAATCTCCAAGACTAAGATACGAACTAAAGATTGAAAGGAAAAAGAATAATAGAGGATTTGATGAACTATCAATTGTTCATGAGAATTTGGATAAAATTTCCACAAAAGAAGATAATTGGGCAAAATGCATTATTCCAAAAGAAAAGCAAAATTTGTGGAAAAACACCCAAATGGGTGGTTCATCAACTCCATTTATCTATATCGAAATTAAAAATGATCTACCGTCAATATTTATTCGACAAGATGGAAAATTAGGAGGAAAAGCGACCCCTGCTAAAACAGTAAGCCAAACAGTATTAAGTGGGGTTAACTCCGTGGATTTCCCACACGTATTTGCTGCTAAAGAGGAAATGTGCAATTGGCGATTTATGCAACTCAATCCGGAGGATTTAAGGCAACCGACAATTCAGGATGCAAAAATGAGTTATGAGATCACGCATAGTGGTGCCAATTTGGCCTCCGCCTTATTCCGGATGAAAGAGGATGATGAGTATATTTTGGTTGAAATTGGCAGGGAATTGATAAAGTTTCTACCTGAATATATGGGAGTAGATGTAATTAATGATGAAGCCAACAAACAGTTTATTATCAAGCTAAAACACAAAGACGGTAAAGAGTTTTCGTCAAGGGTGCTTTCTGAAGGAACATTAAGGCTACTTGCCCTGACTATTATGCAATTTGACGAAAAGCACAGAGGGTTGTTGTGTTTTGAAGAGCCTGAAAATGGTATACATCCACAACGTATAAAATTGATGACTGATTTACTATATAATCTATCTGCTGATTTTGAAAATGATGATATGCCCTTAAGGCAAGTAATTGTGAATACGCATTCGCCATTATTGGTTAGGGAAATGCTGAATATCAAAGGAACAAACACCAATAGCGTCTGGCTTTCAAGAATGACAACTCTGGTGACTGATATAAACGGGAAACGTTTGAAAATTAAAAACACTCAGATAGATCCTGTTAGTTTTAGTGGCGAATATTCACTGTTTCAACCCACACAAATGAGCATGGCTGACCTTGAAAATTATTTGAACACATTGAATGTAGAACCTGAAATTGAAGAATAATCTATGTCGATACAACTTTATATAGGTTTTACAGTAGAAGGATCTACGGATACTCGATTTTTGACGCAGGTGATTCAAAATGTAGTTGAAGAAACAGCACTTGATTGTAGAACTGATGTAGTCATTGAAGATGTGAAATTAGTTTATGTCCCAAAAACTGAATTCATCGAAACTATGCTAAAAGCATCAAGGAAAGCTGTGAAAGAATATGGAATGTCAGTTTTGTGTATTCATGCTGATTCAGATGCCAAAAGCATTGCAAATGTAATGGAATATAAATTCACACCTTTTGCAGAAGCATTAAATCCAATGGCAGATGATGAGTATTGCAAAACAATAGTGCCAGTTATTCCAATACAAATGACAGAAGCCTGGATGATGGCGGACAAAGAACTGCTTAAAACAAAAATAGCTGCGCAAGGAAAGAGAGATATTGACTTGGGATTAGAACGTGATCCTGAAGCATATGCCGATCCAAAACAAGCGATAGAGACTGCAATTAGAGTTGCTCAGGCTGGAAAAACAAAACGTCGTAGAAACGAGCTAACTATCAATGACCTGTATGATGAAATGGGGCAAAGTATTCCTTTACATCGATTAAGGGAACTTCCATCTTTTCAACACTTTGAAGAGAATGTAAGGAATGCATTCAGATTATTGGGGTATATTGAATAGTCAGCACCTTCTAAACGAATAATCGGGGCTTGAGTCGAAACACCATTACGATAAACCATAACCGGGAGAGTTTGTAACTTCATTACTACACGAACATTGAGACTTTCCCTGAAATATCTTAACAAACCAGTCAAAATATAAATAGTTTTTTGTAGTTTTGTGGGGTTGTTCTATAAACAAAGCGTATTGCCTATGCACTTTAATGAAAATACCCGTGTAAAGATTCCTGCCATTCTACACCTGTGTCGGTTGGGCTACCGGTATTTGTCGCTGAAAAGTG
>CAZLHC010000093.1:4643-6636 GCA_964559265.1 uncultured Paludibacter sp.
TTTATCGAGGTGAAGAAACCCAACAATCAGGATGGCATCCTGGCCGAACACAAACGCATTCAAACCCGCTTCAGCAACAAGAAATTCCGCAAATTCGTGAACATCACCCAACTGATGGTGTTTTCGAACAACATGGAATACGACAATAATTCCATTCAGCCCATCGAAGGGGCATTTTATGCCACCGCTTCTTATCAGAAACCCATATTCAATTATTTCAGGGAAGAAGATAAATTTGATTTAAAACTGATATTGGCTGAACCGGAAGAATCGCTGGAGAATTTCGTTTTGCAGGATACGAATTGCCTGAGTATCAAAAATTCTGCGGAATTCATCACCAATAAAAATCCGGACTCTCCCACACATAAAATTTGCACTTCGCTGTTTCAGCCCGACAGACTGGCATTTATGCTGCAATACGGCATTGCCTATGTGAAAAGCTCCTACGGACTGCAAAAACACATCATGCGCTATCCGCAGTTGTTTGCCACCAAAGCCATTGAAGCCAAACTGAACACGGGCATCAAAAAAGGCATCATCTGGCACACGCAGGGAAGCGGGAAAACGGCGCTGGCTTATTTCAATGTGAAGTATCTGACCGATTATTTTCAGCAAAAGGGCGTGGTGCCGAAGTTTTACTTCATCGTGGACCGGCTGGATTTGCTGATACAGGCCGGACGGGAATTCAAAGCCCGCGGACTGGTGGTGCACGAGATTAATTCGCGCGAAGCCTTTGCACAGGATATCAAGTCCACGCAGGTGATACACAACCACTCGGGGAGAGCCGAAATTACGGTGGTGAATATTCAGAAGTTTCAGGACGACCCGGATGTGATTCAAAACAATGATTATCAGCTGGATATTCAGCGGGTGTATTTCCTCGACGAAGTGCACCGGAGCTACAACCCCAAAGGAAGTTTTCTGGCCAACCTGAATCAGTCAGATTTCAATGCCATCAAGATTGGTCTGACCGGCACCCCGCTTCTGGGCGACGACTACAACTCCAAAACGCTGTTTGGCAGTTACATCCACAAATATTATTACAATGCGTCGATAGCCGATGGTTACACCCTGCGACTGATACGCGAAGAGATAGAAACCACCTACAAACTGAAGCTGAAAGAAGCGCTGGACAGCATCGATGTGCTGAAAGGAACCGGTGATAAAAAGTATGTGTATGCCCATCACCGCTTTGTGGAACCGATGCTCGAATACATCATCAGCGACTTCGAAAAGGCAAGGCTGATGCAAAACGACCCGACCATCGGGGCCATGGTGGTGTGCGATTCGGCCGAACAGGCTAAAAAATTACACGAAGTTTTTACCGACATATATGCTCAACAATCTACGGCTGAAATGCTGTTGATGGCAGCTGATCCACTCATAAAGTCGGCTGAGCCGGTATTGATGACCATTGATCCACCTGCAAGCTATGGCACTAAACAATCCGCCATCAATAAAGTAAAAACATCGGCCGTGATTCTGCACGATGTGGATACCAAACAGGGACGCAAAGACATGGTGGAAGATTTCAAAGACGGCAAAATAGACATCCTGTTTGTATTCAACATGTTGCTCACCGGTTTCGATGCACCCCGCCTGAAGAAACTCTATGTGGCGCGGGTGGTGAAGGCGCACAACCTCTTGCAGACCCTCACGCGGGTAAACCGCACTTACCGGGATTTCCGGTATGGCTATGTGGTGGACTTTGCCGATATCAAAAAAGAATTCGACAAAACCAATCAGGACTATTTCCGCGAGTTACAAAACGAGTTGGGCGACGAGATGGAGCATTACTCCAACCTGTTTAAGTCGCAGGAAGAAATTCAGGCCGAGATACATCAAATCAAAGAAACGCTGTTCCGGTTCAACATCAAAAATGCCGAAATATTTTCGCAGCAGATATCGCAGATCCACATTCGCACCGAGATGCAGGAGATTGTGAATGCCCTCAACAACGCCAGAAGTCTGTACAACCTCATACGCCTGTCGG
>CAZLHC010000094.1:0-6280 GCA_964559265.1 uncultured Paludibacter sp.
CACACAGTACATAGGCCAGTTTATCCGGCATCTTTCCATCGCCCGGACGAAGAATAGTGTTGAAGGGGCGGGTAGGGGCGAGTTGGCGTTCCATTTGCATGGCGGTGAGTACGTTTTTAAATGTGCCATAGCCATATCTCGGCATCTTTTTAGGATCGATGAGGTCGAAGCCTGTAGCCAGAATCACAGTACGAACATGCAGATTCATGGTTTCGGGCACCATGGTAAAGTCGATACAATTGGTAGGGCATACTTTTTCACAGGCACCACAGAGGGTACAGTTATCAATATCGATGGCAGCCGCTTTCGGACTGGCGATGCTGAAAGGGATAAAAGCAGCCTTGCGACCCACGAGTCCATACTGATACTCATCGCTCACACTTACCGGGCAGGCCTGTTCGCAGAGCTGACACGAAGTACAATCGGCCACATGCACATATCTTGGTTTTTTCGTTACTTTCGCTACAAATTCGGTATCGCTCACCTTACGTATATTTCCCACTTCCGATCCCGTGAAGATGGTAATATTCGGATGGCGCGATATCTCGGAGATTTTCGGAGTAGTGATACAGGCCGAGCAGTCGAGGGTAGGGAATACCTTGCTGAGCATGATCATTTTACCACCCACCGATAAATCTTTTTCCACGAGCAGCACTTTGAAACCTGTAACGGCCAGGTTGAGAGCAGCCTCTCCACCCGCTATACCGCCCCCGATAACCAGCGCGTCGTAGGTAATATTTTTTATCGTGTTTTCCATTTAATTATGCAGTGTTTTAAGTAAATACTCATTAAAGCTTTTTACCTGTTTTACAAAGGAAGCACTACACACCGAACAGATAGCGGCCATGCGCAGGCGGGCCGGATCCAGTTCTTTTGACTTCATCAGATTGTGTGTTTTCGAGACCAGATTACCGGTTTTTTCGGTACACGACTCTCCATATACACAGTCGCTACCATCGGCTGCAATGAAAACGCCGTCGAAGCCTTTTTCGTAGGCATATAAAATCCAGCTGGGTTTGATGGCGCTGGAGCAGGGTACAGAGATGGTATAGACGGTGGGAGGATAATGTAATTTCAGAAGTCCTGCCATATCAATGGCAGGATCTGAAATCTTTTCGGTGGAAAATACCAGGATTTTCGCACTTTTTTTGTTGAAGTCGCCCATGGCAGAACTTATTTCTTGCGAAGATAAATTTTGAAATAGCCGTTCTCTTCAACCGTTCCAAGGAATTCGTGGCCCTGTTTGGTACACCATTTAGGGATATCTACCTTGGTGCCTTCGTCGGCCGAAAGAACTTCCATTACATCGTTGGCAGCTACACTACCGATTGCTTTTTTTGCTTCGAGAAGCGGACCCGGACAAGCGGTACCACGTGCATCAACTGATTTTGCTACTGTAAGAGCATTTAATTCTTCCTGTGTCATAATTGTATATATTATAGAGTTAAATAAAAAGTTGCATACTACTTTCCCCGGCTTCGGCTACAAAGGTTGCTGCGCCGGCCATGCGGAGATTGGGATAATCGATGAATTCTTCTTTTTTAAAGCCCATCAGTCCGGCCGACATTTCGCAAACGGTAATTTCGATGCCCAGTTCAGCTGCTTCTTTCAGCATCTGATCCAGCGACATCACGTTTTGTTTCTTCATCAGGTGTTTAATCATCACCGGGCCCATACCCAGCATATTCATGTTCGAGAGTTTCAACTGGCCGGTGCCATTCGGCAGCATAAAGCCGAACATCTTCGAAATAAAATCCTTTCCTTTTGCCTTCTTGCGGGCATCCCGTAGAGCCGAAAGCGACCAGAACGAGAAGAATAATTTCACCTGTGTATCCATCGCTGCTGCGGCAATGCTAATCACGAAAGCGGCAAGCACTTTATCGAGGTCACCCGAAACTACTGCGATCGACAATTGATCCTTTCGTCCGTTTTCCAATTGTGTTACTCTTTTTTGTAGCGTTTCCAGCTGTTCCAGCAATTGCGCTGTGGTGGGTTCTGTTGAGTTGCTCATATTTATCGTATATTTATTCTGATGGGGCAAAGATAGAGTGTAATGATGAATTATTTCTTTAAACCCACGTGCAGAAACATATCAAAAAATGTGATAATTCTCACAAAAAACACCCCCTCCAGATCAGCTATTTTCCTGTTTTTAATTGTTTTTTTGGTTAGGTCGTGTTTGAAAAAATATGTATCTTTGCAAGTCGAATCCAATAAAATGAATTATTCATGAGCACAACCAATGCCCAATATGATCAGGCTGCTGCCCATTGTAGCGAAATATTTACCAAAAAGCTGAAGGATTATGGTTCTTCCTGGCGAATTATGCGCACTCAATCGGTTACTGATCAGATCTATATAAAGGCAAAGCGCATTCGGAGTATCGAGATGAAAGGCGTGGCAAAAGTGGACGAAGGGATTCGCTCGGAGCTTATCGGGATTGTTAATTATGGAGTGATTGGCCTCATCCAGCTGGAGAAAGGAATTTCCGATGAAGACGATTTGACAAACGATGAAGTTGTAGCGCTTTATACAAATTACATACAGAAAGCCAAAGAGTTGATGTTGGCCAAGAATCACGATTACGATGAAGCCTGGCGCTGGATGCGTATGGAATCGTACACCGACCTCATATTGATGAAGATAAAGCGGACCAAGCAAATAGAAGATAACCTGGGCGTCACCCTGATTTCGGAAGGAATCGACGCTAACTATTACGATATGATAAACTATGCCGTCTTTGGGCTTATAAAAATGGAGGAAGGATAATTGGTTAAACGATCGAGAAGAAAAAGAAGAACAATGAGTTCGGCAGGTTTGCCGTTTGCAAGTACAAAAGCCGGTAGAATAATTTTACATTTTCTGCGATTGGTAACCGGCGGTGTGTTCCTGTTTTCAGGGGTAGTAAAAGCCATCGATCCATTGGGGACTGTTTATAAAATTGGCGATTATCTCGAAGCATTTGGCGGAGTATGGCTACAGGTATCGGTATTGGCTTATCCCGCTGCTTTTGTACTTATCGCGTTGGAGCTAATGATTGGGCTTCAGTTGTTGTTGATGGTACGTTTCAAACCCAATGCGGTAATGGCGTTTGTTTTTATGCTTATAATGACTCCGCTAACCTTATACATTGCCCTTTATAATCCGGTGACCGATTGTGGATGTTTTGGCGATGCTCTAACGATATCCAACTGGCAGACTTTCTACAAAAATATTGTATTGTTGGTTGTTACGCTGATTTTGGTAGTGAGTCGCGATAAATTTAAATCATTTTTTCTGCCTCCGGTTGAATATGCTGTTGCCGGAATGTTTTTGTTGCTAATAGCCGGATTTATGAGCTATACGATGATGCATTTGCCGCTCATCGATTTTCGGCCTTACAAAGTTGGAGTGAATATTCCTGAAGCGATGCAGATTCCCGAAGGAGCACCCGTGGATGAGTATACCTACAGTTTTGTTTATTCAAAGGATGGTGTTAAGCAGACCTTTGGGATCGATGCCTTACCCGATTCGACCTGGACTTTTGTTGAGCAGGCCTCGAAACTCGTCAAGCAGGGATACATTCCTCCCATTACTAATTTTACAATATTAAATGCCGATTATCAGGATATTGGTCCGGGGTTGCTCGAATATCCCGGTAAAACGTATCTGCTTATCATGCACGATCTGAAAAAAACATCGGTCCGGGGTATACAGAAAATGAACGAAATTTTTGCCTCGCGTTATTCTTCGGAGCTTCGTTTTTACGGGGTGACAGCCTCATCGCCCGAAGAGATTGAAGAATTCAAAAAGAAAAACTGGCTGACTTTTCCGGTATACACTGCCGATCCGATTTTCCTTAAAACTATTATCCGGGCTAATCCGGGCTTGGTGGTGATCGAAAACGGAACGATAGTCGATAAGCGGAATTGGCGTGATAGTGATAAAATCAACTAATATATACGTAAGAAAAATGAGAAAAAACATTGTTGCAGGAAACTGGAAAATGAACAAAACCCTTCAGGAAGGGATGGCGCTGGCTACTGAGTTGAACGAAGCGCTGAAAGGTGCAAGTCTGAATTGCGATGTGGTAATCGGTACGCCGTTTATTCACCTGGCAAGTGTGGCTGCTGCTGTGGATACCACAAAAGTGGGAGTTGCTGCTCAAAACTGTGCCGATAAGGAATCGGGAGCATATACCGGCGAGATTTCGGCATCGATGGTGAAGTCGACCGGTGCTAACTATGTAATTCTGGGCCATTCGGAACGTCGTGCTTATTATGGCGAAACGGCAGCTACTTTGAAGACCAAGGTGGAGCTGGCGTTGAAGAACGAGCTGACTCCGATTTTCTGTATCGGAGAAGTGTTGGAAGAACGCGAAGCTGAAAAACATTTCGAAGTTGTTAAACAGCAAATTGAAGAATCGTTGTTTGATCTTTCGGCCGAAGATTTCGGTAAAATTGTGTTGGCTTACGAGCCGGTATGGGCTATCGGAACCGGCAAAACGGCTTCTGCAGCACAGGCACAGGAAATTCATGCTTTCATTCGTCAAACACTGGCAGCAAAATACGGACAGGAAGTGGCCGATGCATGTTCGATTTTATACGGAGGTAGTTGTAATGCCGGAAATGCGAAGGAACTCTTCTCGAATCCCGATGTTGATGGGGGTTTGATTGGGGGTGCTTCGCTGAAAGTTGCCGATTTCAAGGCAATCATCGACGCCTTTAATTGATACTATGGCAAAGGCAAAGTCGGTTTACGTGTGCCAAAGCTGCGGCAACGACTCACCCAAGTGGATAGGTAAATGTCCTGCTTGTGGTGAGTGGAATACCTATGTAGAAGAAGTTCTCGTAAAGGAAACCAGGCAGCAGGTACAACTTTCCGGTTTTGAAATTGCCAAATCCAAACCCGTGCTGATTTCAGAAATTGAAACAGCCGAAGAAGTTCGCATCGATACCCGTTCGGCAGAGCTGAACCGGGTACTCGGTGGCGGACTGGTTCCCGGTTCGCTGGTGCTTATTGGCGGAGAGCCGGGTATTGGTAAGTCGACCCTGGTGCTCCAGGTGGTGTTGAATCTTACCGGAAAACGAATTTTATATGTTTCGGGCGAAGAAAGTGTGAAGCAGATAAAACTGCGTGCCGAACGATTGCAGGCGCACAATCCCGAATGCTATGTAGTGAGTGAAACTGCTCTCGAGCAAATTTTTGCTCATATAAAAAATATTGATCCCGACCTGGTGATTGTCGATTCCATCCAGACGGTTTCGACCGAAACCATCGACTCGTCGCCGGGAAGTGTTTCGCAGGTACGCGAATGTGCTGCTGCATTGCTCAAATATTGCAAGACTTCGGCGGTGCCGGTGTTGCTTATCGGGCATATCAACAAAGAAGGTAGTATTGCCGGCCCGAAGGTATTGGAACATATTGTCGATACCGTTCTTCAGTTTGAGGGCGATCAGCATTACCTTTACCGGATACTTCGCTCCATCAAAAACCGTTTTGGATCGACTGCTGAATTAGGAATTTACGAAATGCAACAAAGTGGACTCCGCGAAGTAAGCAATCCTTCCGAATTATTATTATCGCAAAATCACGAAGGTCTGAGCGGCGTTGCCATTGCCTCGGCCATCGAAGGCATTCGTCCTTTTCTTATAGAAGTTCAGTCGCTGGTGAGTTCCGCTGCGTATGGTATGCCCCAGCGTTCGGTCACCGGTTTCGATTTACGTCGTCTGAATATGTTGCTGGCAGTGCTCGAGAAGCGTGCCGGGTTTAAATTAGCCCAGAAAGATGTTTTCCTGAATATCGCCGGAGGTATTAAAGTGAATGATCCTGCCATCGACTTAGCGGTGTTGGCAGCCGTCCTATCGTCGAACCTCGATATCGCCCTTGAAAAGCATATCTGTATGGCTGGTGAGGTTGGACTATCGGGCGAGATACGTCCTATTAATCGTATCGAGCAGCGTATCCGTGAAGCCGAAAAGTTAGGATTTACCAAAATGATTATTCCGTGGTTTGAGATGAAGGGGTTGAACCTTGGAGGTAGCAATATTGAATTGATACGGGTGCGGAAGGTGGAAGAGGCGTTTCGGGTAATGTTTAAGAAGTGAGCGTTTGGCTAACGGGGCGTTGCGTGCTTCGCACTTCACTAACGGGGCGTTGCAAATATTTTCTTCAACTATTTGGTATTTCAAAAAACTATCGTATCTTTGCACCGCTTTAGTCGAAAAGCACTACTAGAAAAGAAAGATCGGGCGTTTAGCTCAGCTGGTTCAGAGCATCTGCCTTACAAGCAGAGGGTCGG
>CAZLHC010000095.1:0-4513 GCA_964559265.1 uncultured Paludibacter sp.
TTCGCTTCACTAACGGGGCGTTACGCACTTCGTGCTCCACTAACGGGGCGTTGCGTGCTTCGCACTCCACTAATGTGCGTTGCGCTTCGCTCCACTAGTGAGCGTTACGCACTTCGTGCTCCACTAATGTGCGTTGCGCTTCGCTTCACTATCGGAATGGGAAGAGCTTTCTCGTTTCATCCCTAGTGGAGTGCGAAGCACGAAACGCCCCGTTAGTGAAGCGAAGCGAAACGCCCCGTTAGTGAAGCGAAGCGAAACGCCCCGTTAGTGAAGCGAAGCGAAACGCCCCGTTAGTGAAGCGAAGCGTAACGCAAATTAGCGTAGCGCCCGTAACTTCTGCTCCCACGCCCACGCACTGCGAAGCGTTTCTTCTACCGTTTCAGTGGCTTTCCAGCCTAAAACTTCATTCGCAATAGTAGGGTCGGCCCATACTTTCTCAATATCTCCTTCCCGACGACCTACTATCTTGTAAGGCACCTTAATGTTGTTTACTTTCTCAAAAGTATTAAGTATTTCCAACACCGAAAGTCCGCGACCTGTACCCAGATTGAAAGTCTCGACGCTGGCAAGCGAACGGCCCTGAAGCATCCGCTTTACGGCTACAACATGTGCTTTAGCTAAATCTACCACATGAATGTAATCGCGAATACACGATCCGTCGGGGGTATCGTAATCGTCGCCAAATACCTGCAACTGCTTGCGGATGCCAATGGCTGTCTGAGTTACAAAGGGTAACAGGTTATTGGGAACTCCATTGGGTAATTCTCCGATTTCGGCCGATGCATGAGCGCCAATTGGATTAAAATACCGGAGTATAATGCTCTGGTATTGCGAGGCGGCTGCATGGATAGTATCACGGATAATTTCTTCACCAATCTGCTTGGTGTTGCCATAGGGCGACATGGCCGGTTTTATGGGGGCATCTTCGGTCACCGGAAGTATATCGGGCTGGCCGTATACCGTACACGACGACGAAAACACAAAATTCTTCACCTTGTGGATCGGCATCAGCTGAAGGATGTTGATAAGCGATACCAAATTGTTGCGGTAATACATCAGTGGCTTTTCAACCGATTCACCTACCGCCTTGCTGGCCGCAAAATGGATGATCGAATCAATATTTTCGTACTTGGCAAACATGCGATCCATGCTTACATAGTCGACACAATCGATATTTTCGAATGCCGGACGTACTCCGGTAATTTTCTCGATACCATCGAGTACGGCTACATTCGAATTGGATAGATTGTCGACGATTACTACCTCAAATCCATCATTAATAAGCTCCACTACTGTGTGTGAGCCAATATAACCGGTTCCGCCGGTCACTAGTACTTTTGACATACGCTTTATGCTTTGTATAATTGTGCAGGATATATTCCTTTACGTACTAATTCATTGATTTTCAGAACAACCTGTGGACGATCTTCGGCATAGGTTACTCCAAACCATTTCGATGTTGTATCCAACACCTTACAAGTGGCTTTTCCTGCTACTATTAATTCGTTTACTGCCAGCGGAATGTAATATTCCGATTTCAGCTCTTGTCCTCTTTCGTTCAGGAATGCTTTGAAAATTTCTTCCGAATACTCGAAATAATCGGGTGTAAATCCCCACATATTCATCGAAACAGGGGTATGCGCAGGTATCGATACTTCTTCACCTTTTTCATCCAAATAGATGATATCGCCCGATTTTTCTTCGATGTGCGTACGTTCAACTACAGTTTGCAACAGGTTGTTTTCGTCGACTACACAAACACCGCGACTTACAGCTCCGCTTTCCGACAAGGTATTTCCTACATGATAACCGACCATGCAATATTCGTTTTTCTTTCCGACAACACTCACCAGAAAATCGGCAAGTACTTTAAACGATTCCTGTCCGTAGAAATCATCGGCATTGATTACTGCAAAAGGCTCTTTAATCACCTCTTTTCCCATCAACACAGCATGGTTGGTCCCCCAGGGCTTCTCACGGGCCGGATTGCAGGTATAACCTTCTGGCAAACTGTTAAGATCCTGAAATACAATTTCTACATCAATCAGGTTTTTGTATTTATTAATCACGATTTCCCGGAAATCCTTTTCAAAACTCTCACGGATTACAAACACTACTTTTCCGAAACCGGCGCGAATGGCGTCGTAGATCGAATAATCCATGATGGTTTCTCCACTGGGTCCCAGACCGTCGAGTTGTTTCAATCCGCCGTAACGACTACCCATTCCGGCTGCAAGTACAAATAAAGTTGGCTTCATTCTGACTATTTTTAATTCGTGCCGCAAAATTACTCAATTTTTTTGAATCAAAACAGTTTTTTTCAGGAATAAAAGTTCGTGGGGGCAAACAGTTTTCAGCATAGTGACTTAAACTAACATTTGTTGTTGAATGAAAATCTACATCGATGTCGTTCTTTTTTACATCCGTCTGTTAATTTTTTATACAATATTCTTTGGTATAAAACGAATTTACTATATCTTTGCATCTGTTTACCAATTTAATTAATCTTTTATAAAAACCCGTTGTAAGTAGTGGGCATTTTCTTGCTTCTTTCCAATAATAAGCAGGGTATCTACATGAAGTACAATTTTAAAAATTACCAAAATGAAAAAAGTATTTTTCTTAGTGTTGCTTGCAGGTATTGTGTGTACTTCCTGTGAAAAAGAGGTTGATTTGCGCGATGAGTATGTAGGCGAATGGACTGCCGATATGTCGGGTTCTCTTGTGATGACCATGGACGATGAGCCGATGGGTGAGTTTCCGATGAACATCGAAGACAAAATGAACATTTCGAAAGTTACAACTACCGACGATGAACTGAATATTGACGGATTGATTTGCAAACTGAAAGGGAAAGAATTGATTTTTGAAGATGAAACCAGCAATTCGACCGTCAACGGCACACAAACGCAAATGACGATTAAACGCACCGGGACCGCCGACAAAGATAAAATTGTAATCAACGAAACTTACGAAGGTACCTGGTCGATGATGATGATGATGAGCGGCACCATCAGCGGCACAACTGTAATTACACTTACAAAATAAACCGGAGGAGAGCATCATATTTCACCTGTAAACTTCACTTAGTGCTGTTATGTAAGCAATTTACTACTCACCGGGCGATTATAGTAAGCAACTATCAATTAAGATTTTAAGCCAATCCAGCGTGTCAGATCGCTATTTTTTCAGAAAAAAATTGGCTTAAATGGCTTCCGGAGAATAAAAATTTATATATCTTTGCAGCCGGTTTTTTCAACAAAAGCCTTGCTGACTCCGTAGCTCAGCTGGTAGAGCAACAGACTCTTAATCTGTGGGCCGTGGGTTCGAACCCCACCGGGGTCACCAATAAAAATGCTAATCGACTGATTTTTTCAGTTATTAGCATTTTTTATTATACTCTCAGTATCCACCCTTGTTTTTTTGAAAGTTACACAGCGTTTCTCAAACGCTCCGAGTGCAATTAACAAATGGGAACCAAAATGAAAGAAATATTTTTTTCATATCGTATTAAATTTTATTGTTCAGTTTTTTCTTGTCTGTTTTTTACCTGAATTCAGCATTCAATTTCTATTTTTTCACCCAGGAACTTAGGTTTCTTGTCGAGAATCAAGTCGAGAAACATTTTCACTCTGGCAAACTTTTCTCTTATTTTTGTCTTGAATCCGTTGTATGCGTTCACATCTTTCGCATTAAAACCAATAGCGTTTAATTTCAATGCGTTTGCGATATAAACGGCTCTCTGATTATGAAATTCCTGTGAAATAATTGTAAATCGGTCTTGACCGAATACTTCTTTCATTCGAAAAACAGAATCATAAGTTCTAAATCCAGCAAAATCTAAATAAATCTGTTTTTCAGGAAATCCAAGTTTAACTAACTCATTTTTCATATCTTCAGGTTCGTTGTAATCTTTTTTGCTATTGTCGCCACTAATGACAACACATTTGATTTTTCCTGATTTGTAAAGTTGAATTGTCGCTGAAATTCTGTTCTCAAAATACTGGTTAGGATTGCCATTTCTCAGAAATTTTGAAGTTCCTAAAAGAAGTCCAACTTTGTTTTCCGGAATCGAATTAGTCTCTGAATATAATTTACTTTTAGTATGGTTGTTTATTGTCGAATTTGCCCACAAAATGGAAATCAACGATAATAAGGTCAGTATTAAAATTGTCGGTCTAACAACTTTGCTGAATTTAATCTTCATACGTTTCTTATTAATTATCAATCATTTATATTTTCACATTTACTATTCACATTAGGAGCACCGGGTATCCTGAAGGAATTTCCTCCCCAGCCTCTCACCGAACCGTTCCTGAGAGTCTCACGGTTCTTCAAACTTCGTCTGCAAAGTTAAGCTCTTCCTCCGAGAAGATAGCAAGTTGTAGTCAAAATCAGCAAAGCTAATACGGGCGCAAAACTGCCGGAATACATGTCAGCCCAACCGGTGCCCATCCATTCGATCAAAAATTGAGTCCAACAAACCGTTGGGTTGTCTTAGCTCATCTTATCC
>CAZLHC010000096.1:0-2145 GCA_964559265.1 uncultured Paludibacter sp.
AGCACGAAGTGCGAAGCGCTAAATCTTCACCCTCTTTATCTTCAGCTTATCCAGCTTCATCGTTCCGATTCCCAACGACTCACCGCGCGATAAATGTCCCACATCCGACAATGGCATTTCGCGAACCTGATTAAAGAAATTCGTCGCAGCTGTATCCACCGCTACCATATCGTGCGATAAAAATAATGCCTTGGAAGTCGCAACATCTGATTCGGAACGTCCACGCGGACCGTTCGTCTTCATCAACCGGTACGCATCTACCACATTTAACGCGGGCTTACGATCGAGCGAGCTGATGTCGGCGATACATTGTTGCAGGTCGTTTTTGTGAAAAAAGCCGCGATCCCATACAATTCCCATCAGGTTTTTCATGGAGATACTCATTTTTGCACCACCGTGATTTTTCAGCACAGGTACATTGATCCATACATCGGCATTCAGAATTGCCTCATGAATCTTGGTGGTTTTCAATACTTTTCCTTTTGGAATAGCGACTGGTTTATAATAACTTTCCTGATCGGCGGGAACTACCTTCGCCCCGGCACTTTTTGCTTCCGATTCAATTCCACTGTTCGAATAACATTTCCTCCAGTCATCACAGGTATGATCAAACACGGTTACTTCCGATGCTCCGGCAGCAAAACACTGGCGCACAATTTCACCTACCAACAGTGGATTCGTATTCGCGGCCATTTCGGGTGCTTTGTCCCAACCAATATTGGGTTTTACACAAACCTTTTGACCTTTTTTAACGTAGCGACCCATGCCACCCATCTCCGTTATAGCTTTGCGGAACATCGCCACCGGCTCGCCGCCCATTACCGCCACCAAATCAAAATTGCCTGCCCGGTTTGCCGGATTGGCTGCTGCGGCTGCTTCGGCATAACTTCCGGTACCCCATCCTTCGGCGACTCCGCCACTACCTTCAATGCCCGAAAGTCCGACTGCGCCCGATAAGCCTGCTGCATCCGCAGGTAATGTTTGCGATACTACGGTCATCGCACCTGCCTTTTTTACTGTTATCGCAGCTCCGGCTAACACTGCTGCTCGTAAGAATTTTCTTCTGTCCATGGTTATCTTTTTATGATACAGGTGCAAAAATAGAAAAAAAAGACAAACCCACAATATTAGTGGTTAATGGTTAGTGATTAGTGATTAGTGGTTAGCGATCGCTTCCTGCATCTTGCCGTATACAGCGAACGTCCTAAAATTCGCATTAATTCATCGGCATCGTCGCGTAAACTCCGGTAACCTCCCCTGGGCAGATAGTTCCCCCGTTTTAACAAGCGCATCCAATAAATAGTCTCCTCCAGTTCCTTATGCGAAATCGACAACTTATGGATGAAATCGGATAAGCTCTCGGCCCGCATCGCTTCGTTTACATTTGCGCCCACCGACATACCACTCCGCACAATCTGATTCGAAATCATATACTCCCGCTTTGCCTGAAGATAATGATACAGTTTTATCATTCGGACGCCAAAGTTGAAACTTTTAATTTTCAAAACACTGCTTTTACGTTTGGGGGCTCGTGCTTCGTTCGGGGGCCTACTGTCCGGATTCGTGGGCATTGTGGGATTATAGAGCTCATTTCCGTTTGGTTCAGCCGCTTGATTTATCAATTCTTCATCCACTTGATGTCGACCGAACCGCAGATTGATTCGGGCGCTGTAGTTGGTCGAATCTACCTTAGCGGACTGATAATCAGAGGTGATTGCCGGATTGAATAACGAATAAGCATCCTGCGATTGGTTTTTGGTTGTTCGATACGCAGCTCGCCCGGTTTGAACCAGATAGGCAGTCCCCAACTTTCGACCCCGTTCGTAGCGCGATCGAATAGTATTATTTTTCTGGGAAAGAACTACTTCCAACGATGCAGCCGATGATAGTACCACTTCCATCAGCTGTCGAAACTGTTCAAAAAGTTCGTCGGCCAATTCGGCCAGCACGGACGGCTCCTTCGCCTCGGGCGAATCGTCGGTTTCGGCTATACTAACAGGACCCGTTACCTGCCGGAGAAAGGCAGTACGAATCACCGGTTCCAATTCAGAAAATTTTTTGAAGAGGGGTTGTTCCCGATGTTGATCATCGGTCAGAAAATCAAGTGTTTTGCCATCTGCAACGGTGGCTAATTCCTCCGGCAAA
>CAZLHC010000096.1:2245-4313 GCA_964559265.1 uncultured Paludibacter sp.
TGTTTTGCCATCTGCAACGGTGGCTAATTCCTCCGGCAAAAGGTGTTGGTGCTCATCCGATTGGCCTCGACACTCCGGCAGAAGTTTCTGGTTGGCAACCAATTGGCTTTGGTGCTCATCCGATTGGCCTCGACACTCCGGCAGAAGATTCTGGTTAGCATCCAATTGGTGTTGGTGCTCATCAGATTGGCCTCGATGTTCCGGTAGAAGTTTCTGGTTGGCATCTAATTGGCTTTGGTGCTCATCAGATTGGCCTCGATGTTCCGGTAGAAGTATCTGGTTGGCATCCAATTGGCTTTGATGCTCATTAGATTGGCCTTCCGGCTGAACCACCAAAGACGCAGATTTTTGCTGATTCCCTTTATCAGCATACTTAGGCAATTTTTTAGCCCGGGATCTTTCAGGAACTTTCGATTCCATACGGCAGGTATTTTCATGGTTAAGTTTTGAAATCGACCTTCGGAATCTCAATCTCCGAAAGCCTTACGGTCAGCCGCTACTTGCGCGTGTAGATGCTGTCGATTTACACCACAAATATAGGGAAAGAAATGGGTCGAAAAGTAAAAAAGAAAGCGGGAAATCGAGATTTATACGTATTGGCCAGTAATTTAACTTCTGCAACCTTCTGAAGAATCAAACATATACATTAATTAAACAGGTTGATAAATCCAGTATTTGTGAATTTGCTTGATGTTCAGTTTGATACGCTCTTAAATACTAGTTATCCCTTCCAGGGAAACCGAAAACAAGCCTCGTCGTAGAGTGCATAATCGGCAGTTCCATTCACCGCAAATGTACGGATAAGGGCAGCAGAACTCAAAATTTCTTTAGCCAACACCAGAGTCGAACCGGTTTTAATGCGATCGTCGACCAGCAGTATTTTACGACCGGCCGGATCAAACGAAAGAGGCTCCAGTAGCCGCGGATGCGAAAACCTCGGACGCTGTACCTCATCTCTGAAATTAATCTTAATGAGTTGAAAGTCAATGCCAAGTCGCTCGTTAAGTATCGACGCAGGCAAAATACCCCCGTTGGCAATCGCCACAATGGTGTCGAATTCTTCCGAAAATTCAATTTCCCGAAACCGGGTCATTACGTCGTCAAATGTCTTCATCCTAATAGGAAAGTATTAATGGTTAACGGTTAACGGTTAATTGTTAACGGTTAACTGTTAACGGTTAGTGAAGCGAAGCGAAACACCCCGTTAGTGAAGTGCGAAGCACGTAACGCCCCGTTAGTGGAGCACGAAGTGCGCAACGCTCATTAGTGGAGCACGAAGTGCGTAACGCTCACTAGTGAAGTGCGAAGCACGCAACGCCTCATTAGCGCAGCGAAGCGTAGCGCTCACTCGCGTAGCGCACCGCCCCGTACCCTCCAACAACCTGTATCACCAGCCCTATCCATCCTACCCGTACATCCTGAATGGCCATCGCCCAACTGCCGGTGATCATCGCCTCAAAGGGCATCGCAAGGGCTTGATAGGCAATTACTACCACTGCCAGATGCCACAAACGTACCGCGTCGCGGGTGAAATGACCGGCATAGCCTGCTACTAAAGCCAACAGCACCGATTTCGTGAAAATAATGGCCAACATGGCTTCCGATGGCATGCCAAACAATAAATGATTGGCCAGGGGCGATACTACTGCCGTTACCAAACCGGCCATCATACCATACCGATAGGCCGCTAATAAAGTGAAAAAATAAATGGGAAGCAACATCGGTCCGCCGCCCGGTATCAGATGGGCCAACTGGGGGGCAATTATATTACCGGCCACAAATACTGCGGCAAAAAGATAGGTGTGCAACGCTGTGGCATCGGCGCGTAAGCTGGCTAATAGGGTCGTTTTCATTTCTCTACGTGTTTTTTTTCGCAAATATAAGCTCTTTTTCCGAATCTAAAGCCCGTTTTTTTCTTTTTTTGGTTATTCAGTCTTGCTATAAACCGGTAATTTGGTATTCGACTGAATTTTTGATGGTCTCTTACCTTTGTAGAATTTTCCCTATGGGTCAAAGTGGGATATTTAAAATAACTGTAGCTGATTGGCGAAAAGATACTGCTGGAGCA
>CAZLHC010000097.1:0-4113 GCA_964559265.1 uncultured Paludibacter sp.
TCGGCTGGCTGTATCAGTTCTATATCTCAGAAAAGAAAGATGCGGTTATCGGCAAGGTGGTCAAAAGCCAGGATATCCCGGCCGCCACCCAGTTGTTTACCCCAAACTGGATCGTTAAATACTTGACGCAGAACACACTTGGCCGCCAGTGGCTGGCAACTTACCCGACTTCTTCTATAAAAGGCAAAATGGAATTCTACATTGAGCCAGCCGAGCAGACCGGTGAAGTTAAATCTCAGCTCAAAGCGATTACGCCGGCAGAACTGAACCCAGAAGAAATCACCTTTTTTGATCCGGCCTGCGGTTCGGGGCACATTCTGGTCGAGGCTTACGATCTTTTCAAACAGATATATGAAGAACGCGGCTATGCCCGCCGTGATATTCCGAGGCTGATTTTAGAGAAAAACCTGTTCGGTCTCGATATCGATGAACGTGCCGCTCAGCTGGCGGCGTTTGCACTTATGATGAGAGCTCGTGCTGATGACCGCAGTCTGTTCAGAGCTGAACCGCAGGTAAAATTGAACATCATGGCCATAAAAGAGAGCAATGGCATAGATATCGAACAAATTGCCGAAACCCTGACCCGTGAAAAAATTGAAATCATCGATAGCAATCTTAAGCCGGAACAGCAAACACTTGCCGTTTCTGATACCAAGCCATTACAAAAAAATCTGGTGGTTACAAGCAAATCGGAAATAGACAAAGCGACTCTTATCACTTTTCTTGAGTTCTTCAAAGATGCAAAAACCTTTGGTTCGCTGCTACGTATACCTGAACGCTTTGCCGTTTTATTGCCTACCCTGCAAAAACTGATAGACCCGACAAAGGGCAGAGATCTGGCCGGTCACACCGCCGTCGAAGAGCTGCGCCCTTTTATTAATCAGGCAGCAGTTCTGACCATGCAGTTCGACAACGTTGTCGCCAACCCGCCATACATGGGAAATAAATATCTTGCCCCATTATTGAAGACCTATTTGAAGCAAGAGTTTGTAGGTTATGAAAAAGATCTGTTTTCTTCGTTTATTATCAGGAATCTTGAGCTGACAAACAAGCAGGGCTCGCTTGGTTTCATGTCGCCATTTGTCTGGATGTTCATATCATCTTATGAAGAGCTTAGAAACCATTTGATCGACTATGCAACCATAGCGTCTTTGATCCAACTGGAATATTCTGGTTTTGATGGAGCCACAGTGCCCATATGCACATTTACCCTACAAAAGAGTCATTGCCCAGGTTTTGTTGGCTCATATATTCGTCTTTCAGACTTTAAAGGCGCTGAAAATCAAGCGCCAAAGACACTTGAAGCAATTAAAAACAAAAATTGTGGTTGGTTTTTTACCACAAAGCTTGACGATTTCAAAAAAATCCCCGGTTCGCCTATTGCTTACTGGGTGAGTGCTAGGATTCGTGAAATCTTTAATAGCGGAAAGCAGTTTTCCGAAATTGGAAAGCCCCGTCAAGGGATGGCGACAACAAATAATTCATTATTTTTGCGTCAGTGGTTTGAGGTGAGGCATTCCCTCATTGGTTTTAATTTTTCAGATGAGAATGAAGCCGAAAAAAGCAAAAAAAAGTGGTTCCCCTACAATAAGGGAGGTGAATTCAGAAAATGGTATGGCAATAATTCATTCTTAGTTAATTTTGAAAACCGCGGAAAAACAATATGCGACTACATCGATAATACCCCGAACGTTAATGTTGGTTCTAACGGAAGAGTGATCAATCGTGAGCATTATTTTAAACCCTCAATTACATGGTCTTTTGTAAGCTCATCTTTTTTTGGAGTAAGAAGGTCTGATAAAGGATTTATTTTCGATGTTGGTGGATCATCAGTTTTTTTGCCAGAAAATTTATTAAATTGTTATGCCGGTTTTCTGTGTTCGAAACTGGTTTTTAGGTTTATGAGGGCTTTAAATCCAACCTTAAACTTTCAAGTTGGGAATGTGGCATCACTGCCAATTCTAGAAAACCGTTTTCAGGAAATAAAAGATCAGATTGACCGAGTTGTCGAAGAATCAGTTGCATTATCCCGTTCAGACTGGAATTCTTTTGAAACTTCATGGGATTTCCAAAGAGTTTCATGGGTTCAAGAAAAAAGTGGAAAAACGATTGAAGCCTCCTTTCATTTTTGGATTGAGGGTTGCCGAAATGCAATCATTCGTATGATGGAACTTGAAACTGAGAATAATCGACTCTTTATTGAATCTTATGGATTAAGTAATGAGATGAGTCCTGATGTTTCTGAAAAGCACATAACACTAACTGTTAACCCTAAATACAGGTATGGCAGCGGGCTATCTGATGAAGAATATCAAACCAGATTCCGTTGTGACACAATAAAAGAACTTCTCTCTTACGCTGTCGGATGCATGATGGGGCGGTATTCGCTTGATAGGCCAGGTCTAATATACGCAAATTCCGGCAATGAAGGGTTTGATCCGACACAGTATAAAACCTTTCAAGCTGATGATGACGGCATTGTGCCGGTCTGTGATATTGATTGGTTTCCAGATGACGCAACACCGCGCCTGGTAGAATTTGTCAAAACCGTTTTTGGTGATGAAACCCTCGACGAAAACCTGGCCTGGATTGCTGATAGCTTTGAACCCAAAAAGGGCGAAACACCGGTTGAGACGATTCGCCGTTATTTCAGCACGCAGTTCTTCAAAAATCACATGCAGATGTATAAAAAGCGGCCTATCTACTGGCTGTTTTCTAGCGGCAAACAGAAAGCTTTTGAATGCCTGGTCTATCTGCACCGTTATAACGAATCAACGCTAGCACGCATGCGTGCCCAATATGTAACCCCGTTGCAGGGCAAACTCAACGCCCGCATCGAGCACCTGCGCCGCGAAACTGATTCTGCCGGCTCAACGGCTTCCAAAACCAAACTGCGCAAAGAAGTCGAAATGCTCGTAAAAAAACAGACCGAACTGGCAAAATTCGACGAAGAACTGCGCCACTACGCCGACCAGCGCATCAAACTCGATCTCGACGACGGTGTCCGCGCCAACTACGGCAAATTCGGCACCCTCCTCGCCGAAACCAAAGCCATCACCGGCGGAAGTGAGGAATAACAATGATTGCCAAACAAATTTCTGAATTTAGTTACGGATATGCTGTAACCAGCGAATTAATCAATAAAAACTCATCATGTGGTGCTGCGCCATTTTTTCCATCTCTAAGATTTGAAGGTGGTGCGAGCGGTGGGTTTGATGTGGCTATAGAGTATCTGCATGCAGCGCCTATTTTTGTTCAATTCAAACTTTCAGAAAAGCTGAAGAGAAGTAATGCTTCAGAGTATCATCTGTTTAATTCGGAGTATTTCAGGTTCCCAATTTGGTCTAGCAAAGATTCAAATCAGCATAAACTTCTTTTGGAACTGGCCAAGACTTGCAACCGCGTTTACTATGTTGCTCCACGGTTTCAAAGCGTTGATGAATTAAACAAACATTTCTTGAATGGTAGAGTAATTGAAAATTCTATTTTTGTAAGACCTGCTGAAATAGGCCAAATAAAAGACGACTCCGATCATGTTTTTGCTTTTCACAAAGATCCTGCCAAAGGGCGCCATTTCTGCTCTGACCCTTACCCGGTAGAAGAAGCTAATGTCTGGAATGATATTGAGAATGGTCTCAAAGAGCCCAAACTAACATTTTATTTCGTCAGAGAGCTTACATTCAAAATGCTTGAAATTTTAAAGAGCAGCGGGCATTCTTTTGCCAGCCAGGAAATCTCAGCCGAGCTGGAAATAAAAGAGAATTCTGAAAGCTTGATTACAAGTAGAGCAAGCTTTGTGGCGCGAAATTTTTTCGGCTGTGAACTGGCCTTTGTCTTTCGAAAGCCTGATAATAGTTTTCAAAGTCGGTATGGAGTAAACACACGATGAAGATTCAGAAGATTGCATTCAGAAAGCACTTCTTGTTCGGTAGCATTGATATTAACCTGATAGATTCAAACGGTAAGCCGCTTGATACAATTGTCTTTGCCGGTAATAACGGCTGCGGTAAAACCACTCTCCTCGTAGAGATTCTGGAGCTGATAACAGGTACAAAAGGCAAAGAGATTGGTTCGTTCGCCATTTTGAACATGCAGTCACTTGTAGACAAAAAT
>CAZLHC010000098.1:0-3883 GCA_964559265.1 uncultured Paludibacter sp.
GGCGTTCAGCAAATGCGAAGTAACCGGCCGCTACGAGAATTTTGTGAAAGCGGCCAATCCATCTGAATCGTATAAGGTAGAGGGCTATTCATTCGACGATACCGATGTGTATAAAACCATCGAAGGGGCCAGTTATTCTATGCAGACTTTTCCGGATAAAAAACTGGATCGGTATATCGATAGTGTGCTGCAGATTGTGGCAAAAGCGCAGGAGCCCGATGGGTATTTGTTCACTGCCCGTACCATGAATCCGAAGCATCCGCATGCATGGGCCGGAACGAAGCGCTGGGAGAAAGAGGAAGAGCTGAGTCATGAGCTATACAACCTGGGACATATGCTCGAAGGGGCAATAGCCCATCATCAGGCTACCGGAAAACGGAATTTTCTGGATATTGCTATCCGCTATGCCGATTGTGCGGTACGGGAAGTGGGTGATGGACCGGGACAGGCCTGCGTGGTACCCGGACATCAGATTACCGAAATGGCCATGGCTAAATTATATGTTCTTACCGGAGAAAAGAAATACCTCGATTTTGCAAAATTTTTGCTCGATAAGCGGGGGCATACGCATCGGAGGGATGAATACAGTCAGGCTCACAAGCCGGTGCTGGAACAGGAGGAAGCTGTGGGACACTCGGTGCGGGCTGCTTATATGTATTCCGGAATGGCCGATGTGGCGGCACTTACGGGCGATTCGGGCTATATAAAAGCGATTGATAAAATCTGGGAAAATATTGTGGGCAAGAAGTTGTACATTACCGGCGGAATCGGCGCTACGAGTCATGGAGAGGCCTTTGGTAAAAACTACGAATTACCCAATATGTCGGCTTATTGCGAGACCTGTGCAGCCATTGGCAATGTGTACCTGAACTACCGCTTGTTTTTGCTGCACGGTGATGCGAAGTACTTCGATGTGCTGGAGCGGACGCTCTACAACGGATTAATTTCGGGAGTATCGCTCGATGGGGGAGGATTTTTCTATCCCAATCCGCTCGAGTCTATTGGCCAGCACCAGCGCCAGCCCTGGTTTGGCTGCGCCTGCTGTCCGTCAAATATCGCACGATTTATCCCCTCAGTTCCGGGCTATGTATACGCCGTTCATAATTCCGAAGTCTATGTAAATTTGTTTATGTCGAATACTTCATCCTTGAAGGTGGCCGGCAAAAAAGTAGAACTTCAGCAAACCACCTCTTATCCCTGGAATGGCGATATCCGCATAAATGTAAATCCTTCCGGTAGTCAGAATTTTCAGCTGAATATCCGCATTCCCGGCTGGGTGCAAAATCAGGTAGTTCCCTCCAATCTGTATACCTACGTCGATAGAAAGAATCTTACCTACTCTGTTAAAGTAAATGGAGTGCCCCAATTGGCCGTGCTCCGCGATGGGTATTTCGGTATCAACCGTCGCTGGAAAAAAGGCGATGTGGTAGAAGTGCATTTCGATATGGAAGCACGAACGGTGAAAGCGCATCAGGCGGTGGAGGCCAATCGGGGAAAAGTAGCTGTTGAGCGCGGTCCGCTGGTGTATTGTGCCGAGTGGCCCGACAACGATTTCAGTGTGCTAAGCTTCATTCTGAATAAAAAACCGACCTTTGAAGCGGTGGTACAGCCCGGTTTGTTACACGGGATTACGCAGTTGAAAACCGGGGCGCAGGTGCTGAGTTATACTTCTGACGGAAAAATAGAAGTGAACGATGTAGCGCTTACTCTGATCCCGTATTATGCCTGGGCTCATCGGGGCAGTGGCGAAATGGCCGTTTGGTTTCCCAACGAATTGTCGGCTACCCGGCCGGTGATGCCCCCGAGTATCGCTTCAGAAAGTAAAATTGAGGCTTCGCAAATGGCCAAATCCATTTCGGCCATCAACGACCGCTTATTACCGCGCGACGAGCACGACCGTTCGGCGCCTTATTACCATTGGTGGCCACGCGAAGGCACCACCGAATGGATCAGCTATGACTTTGGCACCCCGAAAACCATCTCCGGCAGTTCGGTGTACTGGTTCGACGATGCTCCCTGGGGCGGTTGCCGTGTGCCCGAATCGTGGCGGTTGCTGTACCGCGATGCCGCCGGTACGTGGATTCCGGTAGTCAATCCATCGGCCTACGGCACCGCCAAAGGAACTTCCAATTATGTGACTTTTACACCGGTAAGCACCACTGCGCTGAAGATCGAAATTCAATTGCCGAAGAAGAATTCGGCCGGGATGTTTGAGTGGGAGGTGGAGTGAAAAAAGTCTGGAATTCGCTGTAGCAAATTCGAAGACAATTAATCAGCTGCTAAAATTCAATTTTTCAACTACTTGTCCGATAAAGTTCAGCCACAAGTAATCTCCGAAAAACTCATTCTGAATTCTTTTATTATCTCAAATACTAAGCTGTTGGAAATCAACTGGCATGGTCAGTTGACAATACCAGATTTCAACCGTCATAATGTTTTGTTTCAGGAGGAACAAAAGAATGACTATATCCAATTATTAGTTGACAAGATTGTTTGTAAAAGAATTGATACTGTTTGAAACAATGTTCAATATCTCAATTCTTTACCAATGCACCCGGTTTAACAGAGGTGCTTTGTATACATGCGAAATGTGCTCAATTATCTGTAATATATCATTTTGTGCGCTATTCGAGATGCGAACAGAATAATTGCTCATCGGGTATATTTGTTCTCAAACTTGCATTTATAGTTCTCTCCGAGTTTTTCAAATGCCAGTACGGCTGATTCTGCTACAGAAATAGTCTCAATTTCATTACCCAGGCTATCAACCGGCAATGGATACGCAATTTTTACAACTTCAGGATATTGACGAAGTTCGTTTGCCAACTTTTTTCCGGTAGGTGTGTCAGTCTTTATTTTCACGGTAATGGTCATGGTGTTTGTTCTTTTTTGTGTTTTGCAAATGTAAAATTATTTTCTTGAATTGTCAAGTGGAAAAAGGGAAATAATAAGTCTGGTATGGTTAATTATATGATTTGAAAATTAATATTTCTCCCCATCCCTGTTTAGTTATCAACACTCTATTTTAAACTGTCTGATTTTCAAGTTTATAGCCTGTTCATAACTTCTGTTCATAAGTTGTTTACAACTACAGGTCAAAAAATTAGGAGAACCCAATGTTGTGATTGTATATTTGCATCATGAGTTTCGGCTCAATCAAAAAAAACGAATGTTGCGCTCATTGAAATACGGATACATCAGAAAGTCGAAAGTAAAAAAATGGACGTAAAAATACATAGGTTGAATGACCTGGCGTACGAGTGCCGACTCTCTGTAAAGGATACTGATTTACCGAACGGTTCGCGCAAGCGGAAGGTGAAGTAAGCAGACTGGTACAGCGTTGAGGTAGTAAGCAGGGAAAGATGACCAAACAACAATCGACCGGAGTCAACCGATTTGCAACCCCGAGTTTGTACAACTACGAAACAAAACACAACGTTCCGACAGACCGATAAAACGGACGGGAGCGGGTTTTGAAGACGGAAAGACAAACGTTATAAAGTGCGAAAGCGCTGAAATTGAAGGCAGAAGCCAATCCGATTCACGATGATATCTTGTATTCGAAGAAAAACAACATTGGCGTAATGCCGGAGAGGATGTCTGAAAAGATGTCCTCTCTCTGTTTATGGGTAGTGTGGTTATTCACCGGTGTTGGATTCCCTGTTTTTTCAATAAGATTCGAATCTGTGAAAGTTTCGGTCAGGTTGCTCTTTTTGATTTAATATTCAATAAATTAGGGTTAAACTTCCGTTTGGTTGAAGTGAAAATGGTGAAAAAGACCGATTTATTTGAGAAGATTTTTATTTTTTGAGTCAAGAATCAAGAGTTAAGAATCAAGAGTCAAGAGTCAAGACGAGGCTTACCCGATGTTACCGTATCCTGG
>CAZLHC010000099.1:0-3564 GCA_964559265.1 uncultured Paludibacter sp.
CATTGCTGTATATTTTATTATTTACTTTTTTCTCAAAAACAGTGTGCAAAAGTACAGTATTTTTTTTAAACCTGCAAACTATATCTGAATATTTTTTACTAAAATTATCAACAACTTGCTGTATATCATTATTTTTTTGATATTCAGTTTTTTACAACAAGCTTTCGGGTTTCATACCGCGCTGCAGATCGAGCAAAAGCAGCATAGCCGTCTGGCCTGTTCGTTCAATATTCAACTGACGGTTGAGATTAAACCGATACTCCCTGCTTATCACACCATCGGGGGTAGCAACAGCCACCCATACCAATCCTACCGGCTTGTCATCCGACCCTCCACCCGGCCCCGCAATTCCGGTTGTGGCTATTGCATAGTCGGTTTTAAGCAACTTCTGTACACCCATAGCCATCGCCTCCGCGACCCCGGAACTCACCGCTCCCTGTTGTTCGAGCAACTGCGGATCGACGCTCAGTATGTTTTTTTTAACTTCATTGCTATACGCTACAACTGAACCCTGGAATACCGCCGAACTACCCGGGATGGAAGTTAAGCGATGTGCAATAGAGCCTCCCGTACAACTTTCGGCAGTGGCAAGGGTGACGTTACCTGCTGTAAATCGCTCCACTATAAGCTGTTCGACAGGCACATCATCTTCTGCTAAAATGGCATCCCCGAGAATATCACGCAACTCGCTCAGCTTATAATTTAATTGGCTGCGCACTTCACGGGGTTGAAAAGTTACGGAACTTAGGCGCAACTTCACCAGATTAAAATTGGGTAAATACGCTAAGTGGAGTGTTTCCGGCAGACTATTTTCCCAATCGGCAATTCGAATTGCCAGTGCCGACTCGGGTAATCCGCGTACCAGTATTGTTTTATGTAGTATTTCAGGCCTTGCAAACTGTTGTTGCAAACGGGGAATAATGTCGCTCATGGCTTGCTTCATTTCGTAAGGAACTCCGGGCATAGAAACCACCACCTTTCCGTCTTTTTCGAACCAGGTAATGGGGGCTGTGCCCACCCTGTTCGGAATTAATACTGCCTTTTCGGGAACCATAGCCTGAGTGCGGGTTAGTTCGTTTATTGCCCGCTGACGGTGGCGCAACAATTCTTCGATGTGCTGCAGCACCTGCTCATTGAAAACCAGCTTCGAATCAAAATATTTACAAAGGGTTTGCTTGGTTATATCATCTTTGGTAGGGCCAATGCCCCCTGTAAACAGCACCACTTCGGCCCGGGTAAGTGCCAGGTCGAGCGCCTGAATAATATGATCTTCCCGATCGTGAACCGAAGTAATCTGCTCTACTTCAAAACCAGCTTTATTAAGCTCCATGGCCATCCAGGCCGAATTGGTATCCACAATCTGGCCAATAAGAATTTCGTCGCCTATTGTAATTATTTCAACCTTCATGATTATCGGGTTTTTAATTCGTTAGCTGCATATTCAACCTGCTCGTACCAGTCTTTACCAAAGGCGCGGATCAACGGTTCTTTCAAAAACTTATAAACAGGTACCTTTAAGCGTTTTCCATTATCCACTGCACAATTACAAATCTGCCAGCGGTGATAATTAACAGCCTTAAAGCTTTCGTATTGCTTTACCCTTACGGGGTATAAATGACAGGAAATCGGTTTAATAAAATCCGTTTTACCTTCCCGATACGCCTTTTCGACTGCACACTTCCAGGTTCCGTTTGGGTCGGTATAGGCAAAAACACATTCGCGACCATACACTATGGATACCACCGGCTCATTTTCTGCATCAAAATAGAACACTCCCTGCTGTCGGATTACTTCCTGCGATGCGGGGGGTAGCTCGTCGATAATAAGCGGCACCAGCTCCTCGAGCGCATCAATTTCCGACTCAAGCAGCGGTGCTCCGGCATCCCCTTCGATGCAACAAGCCCCTTTGCAGGCAGTAAGATCGCAAACAAACTGCTCATCGAGCACATCAAAACTAATAATTGTATCGTCTATTTGTAACACGGCATAGTATAAAAATAAAGCGCATCAAATTACTTTGACACGCTTAAAGGTTTTACTGAGGACAACTTATTGCTGACCTTCTTCAGGAGTTGCTTGTTCACCAGCCTGTTCGCCGAATCCGGGATTAGCAGTCGAAGGCATATTTTGCTGTGCTTCCTGATATACGTCTTTAATTTCCGACTCATCGGCAGCTACGTTACCTTCGCGGAAACCTACAGCAGCAACCGAGAAAACTACCAGGGCAATTACCAGTGTCCAGGTAGCCTTTTCGAGAAAATCGGTCGTTTTACGAACGCCCATAATTTGATTGGTGGAAGTAAATCCGGCTGCCAAACCACCTCCTTTAGAATTCTGAACCAAAACCAACAGGGTTAGCAGAATTGCAGAAACAACGACAAGAATGATAAAAAAAGTGTACATATTAATGGTGTGTTATTTTATGTTTTCGATAATTTTCTCTAAAAACCGAATTTGGTCTGCAAAGTAAATACTTTTTTTCGGATTAATCAAATTTAATTGCTTCAATATTTCAATCGCTTCTACGTATTTAGCTTCGTGAATAAGCAAGCGGGCTTGTTCTTCGAGCTGGTCGATTTCAGGAATCTCCACTTCGCTTGCCTCCGTCTTCTGAATCATTGCCCGCGATTCCTTGAGTCGTTGTGCAATTTTCTTCAACGATTTACCCTCATCTTCGCCATCGGCCGAAGCTGCTGTTAAAATATCGAAATAGCTCCCCGAATAGCGATCGACCCGCCGACGCACCGGCTGATCGCGCAACAATTCCATTTCGGGATACAAATAAAAAAACAGCCAGCGTAAATCCGACACATGAAGTGCCACCTGCTCCAACTCATCGTCGTTGAGCAAACCATCCGAAACTTGCTGCTCAGCTTTAATCCACAACACTTTTGCCTGGTTGAAATACGGAAATTTTTCGGCCCAGGCTCTTAATTCAGGCTCGTGAATTGCTTCCACCAGAAACGGATCGTTGGCAAGTCGTAAAAAAGACTCAGTATTCATGGTTACCAGCGTGCTACGGTATCGTTATAAATATTATCGGCAATATCCTCTGTCATCTCCGCCAGCAATTGTTCCTGTACTTCAGTAATCATCAGGTTGCTATCAAAGGTACGAAATGCAGTATATTGTTTTTCAAAATCTTCTTCCTGATTTTTCGAATTCACAAAACGGACATTTACAGTAAGTGTCAGCTTCGTTTCGGTTGAATACGAATCCTGTCCTACCGACATAGGGGTAAGTGTATACCCGATTATCTCGCCCTCCAATTGCATATCGCCGTTGGTTTTGAGAACTTTAAGACGGGTTTGTTTGGAATATTTATCCCTCACCCGCTCCGAAAACTCCTGTGCTAACGGAGGATGAATCAGTTCAGCAACATTATTAAAATCGGCCACCGATATCGATTTGATTTTTGTATAATCGATAGATGCTCCATTAAACGTAAAACTTACCGAACAGGCCGACATCACAAAAAGCAGGCACACCAACCCCATCCGGTACATCCATTTATTCAATTCCATATTCTTTAATTTTCCGGTAAAGGGTACGTTCCGATATTTT
>CAZLHC010000100.1:0-3298 GCA_964559265.1 uncultured Paludibacter sp.
CGGGATAGTCGGTCAACTCCACGCGACATTCCAAGCCGGTTGCAGGATCGGTCCACGTGATGGTCGATACAGGATTCGATTGTTCGATGGTGCAAGGCCATTGATCCAGAAATGTCTCGCTAGCCTTTCCATCGTAGAGGAAAGAAAACGGGTACGCCGGACGGATTCCTATTTCGCTGTCAGCCTGTCCCAATCGGTGCACCTGGCCGTCCTGCCATGTCACGCGGGGATTCACCCAATCGGCATGAGCAGCATGCGTTCGGCCGTGGACATCGTTGGCGACCAGCGTACATTCCTTGACATTCGGCAGGTCAAGTTCGACCGCGACCGGTTCGTCTGTCACACGCAATGGGGAGCTCGACCAGATCTGCCGTTTGTCGACCTCGATCGAAAACACCATTTCGATGGATTCCCCGCGCGTCAGGCTGTTATCGTCCACGCCCACCAGCGCAGAAAAATGCGTCATGGGTTCCTTCGAAATGATTTTAATTTCGCTGGGGCTGTGCGTTCCGAGTCCGTCGTTGTACGACTGGCTGTGTAGGCAAAGGGGTGATCCGGAGATCGATCGCGCGATCTGCATTTCCCCCCAGCCCTGCCGAACCATGACTGCACAGACCTCCGGCAGACAATGTTCTTTATCAACAAAGAGCTTCTTCAGAAAATTCGCTCTGTCTGTTTCCTGCGATATTGCTTCACCTAAACGCGAGATGCGTGCGATTTGGATTTCGCCCATTTCCGGCGATTGGCCAACGTTTAAAATCACAACCCCCGGCAATTTATCGCAAATTAATCAACAGAAAAGTCAGCTTACCAATTACTTGGACAGAGTAAAGCAGGGTAATTTGAATGCCGTATTTTTACATGTGCGTGCTATGTCAGATGCGTTTTACCCATCCGAACTTGCACCGTGGACGGCTTATATTTGTGACCGTGGTGTTGATCCGGGCTACGATCCGTTAGCTTTTGCACTTGAAGAATGTCACAAGCGCGGTTTGGAGTTTCATGCATGGATGAATCCGTTCCGCTACGAATCAACGAGCGTTACACATCCCGAAGATGACCCTATGCGTGTACAGCACCCCGACTGGATTTTGCAAGTAGGAAATCAATCTATTTTAGACCCGGGAAATCCTGCTGTTCGTACCTATATAGCCAATGTAACGAAAGAAATCATACAAAAATATCCCGATATTGACGGCATTGTGTGGGACGATTATTTTTATGTTACGGGTATGGGTTCACAGGATAATGCCAGTTTTGTCGCTCACAATCCGAACGGTCTGTCGTTGGGCGATTGGCGTCGCGATAATGTGAACAAAACTGTGGCGGAAACGTTTAATATGATTCAAAGCATCAATCCGGGCATCCGTTTTGGTATTTCGCCTCCGGGCATTTGGTCAACCAGTTCTTCGGCTGCCGCAAAATACGGTGTTTCATTGCCTAACAATGTACAAGGCTGTTGGGATGTTTACAATTCCATTTATGCCGACGGTTTAGCTTGGTTACAATCGCATACTATCGACTACATTTCACCTCAATGTTATTGGCGTACCGATAATCTGCGTCCCGACTATATTTCATTGGTTACATGGTGGTCGGCTATGGCAAAAAAGTTTGATCGGCATTTTTATTCAAGCCAAGGACTCTACAATATAAATCCGAAGAAACCTTTTACGCTCGCCGATTGCTGGTTACAAATTGACAAAAATCGTGAACTTGATGCTACTGCGCCGGGTTCTGTGTTTTTTTGCTTGAAATATTATTTGAACGAATATATGAATACCTATTTGCCGAAAAATCGTTTTGAGCAGCCTTCACTAACGCCACTCATCGAATTTAAGGCTTCCGAAGGTTTAGGTGCGCCTTCCGAAGTGGTACGCGGTTCTGATAATATTTTAACTTGGACGGCACCTGCAAACGGCAGAAAATATTCGATTTATTTATTGCCTGCGGGCGGGGAAAATAACATGCGCAATTACACCACGGCAACCTACTTGATAGGTACAGCTTTTGGTAATTCAATGAATGTGGCAGCCCATTCCGATAAGTTTGCTACTCACCGTTTTGCGGTGCGCACACTCGACCGCATGGGTAATGAATCTACGCCGGCAGTAGAAAAAGTTACCGCTGTAGAATATACGTTTGCCGATGGCATTTCTTTATCGAATACGTCTCAGGGTATAAGCCTAGAACTGACTAAACCTTCGCAGGTTGAAGTGTACACAGTTGGCGGTCTTTTAATACGCAACGGTACTTATAACGGTTTTGTTGAATTTCCACTCGACCGTGGTTGTTATATAGTAAAAGTAAATAACGCAATATATAAAATTGTACATTGATTTATAAATTATGCATCGACTTTTTGGTGATTTTGCCAGAAAGTCGATGTTTTGTGTAAAAAAATTAGTAGTAATTAAATTTAAACCATGAAAAAAAGTATTGTACTCTTGAGTTGTGCTGTGGCTTTTTCAGTCATTGCATTAGCAGATTCTCCGAAACGTGAACTTCGTGCTAGTTGGATTGCGACGGTTGAAAATATCGACTGGCCAACTACTAAAATAACAAAAACAGGAGCTGAAGCTGAACAGCAGATAGCTGCTCAAAAACAGGAACTAATAGTTATTCTCGATAGGTTGGCAGCAACCAATATGAATGTGGCTTGCTTGCAGATACGCCCGATGGCTGATGCTTTGTACCGTACTGAAATAACCACTTGGTCGTATTACCTTACTTCTACCCGTGGCAAAGACCCTGGTTATGACCCTCTGCGTTTTGCCATTGACGAAGCTCACAAACGCGGCATCGAACTTCATGGATGGATGAATCCTTATCGTTATCGAAATTCCAGCACACCCACTTTCCCCGAGGACGACTACATGAAAGTGCAGCATCCCGAATGGATTTTAAATATGAGTGGGAGCATGATATTGGATCCCGGATTACCCGAAGTACGCAAACATATTGCTGATGTTACTAAAGAAGTTCTTGTAAATTATCCCGATATTGACGGTATTCTTTGGGATGACTATTTTTATATATCGGAAATAAGTTCTCAGGATAATGCGACTTTTTTGGCACACAATCCCGAAAACTTGTCATTGGCTGATTGGAGGCGCGACAATGTGAACAAAACCGTAAAAGAGGTTTACGATACCATTCAGGCTTTCAATCCTGAAATTTTGTTTGGAATTTCGCCGCGTGGCATTTGGTCAACCAGTAGAGAGGCTGCCGCAAAATACGGTGTAGAACTGCCTGAAGGTATTACCGGTTCCGACAATTACAACTCTATCTATTGCGA
>CAZLHC010000101.1:0-3219 GCA_964559265.1 uncultured Paludibacter sp.
AAGTGGGATATTTAAAATAACTGTAGCTGATTGGCGAAAAGATACTGCTGGAGCAATGCAAGTTGTCTCAGGTGCTGCAGGACGGGAAAAAGTCCATTTTCAAGCTCCGGATGCCAATATGATAGAAAAAATTGATTCACTTTCTTGAGTGGTATATCGGAGAAGAAAAACTAATCGTAACCCTACGGGATGTGCCGCTTAGTGCCATTCGTTACGATTATTTACAGGGATAGATATTCTGCTGTTTTGTTAATAATTTACACAATTTGTCAATTATTTATATTACCTTTGCCCGCTAAATGGGGTAGTCGCCTCATTTTCTTGTAATGTTGCGATTTTTACTTGTTTATGAAGACTTCTAATGTTGTGTTAGTTCTACTGCTGTTAGTTAATGGGATTGTCTTCCTGCTCCTTTTTTCGGTGTTTCAACTTATTTTCTCTTCAGCTTTCGTCGATTCCTACATGGCCACTTTTTTAGTCTTGCTTTTCAACTTATACCTGCTTTACACCCGTTCTACCCTAATTCATTTTCTCCGTACGTGTTATCGGTGGGTTAATGAACCCGTTGGGAGAATAAACAGCTATTTTGCACATATTGGGGTACTAATTTTCAGCCCGAGTGTATCAAACAATACGGGTTTAGGGTTATCTTTGCCGAAATTTTTACTGAACACCCGGGAAAGTGGGCTTCTATCAATAACTGCCAGGTGCTCCTTCTTGAAAGCGGATCAAAAACAGTCGGGTGGCCGAACTTTGGTTTGCTGATGAGTGGGATGTTTAAATTGATGTAAATCAACGTGTTGCTCAATCTGTGTTGTGAGCGACGATGCTTTGCTGTGCGAATAATTGCGTTTTTATACAATAATATTAAGTTTTTTTTGTTTAACTACGATAAGCTAAGTTGGCACTTTCAAAGGTCCGGATATTTTTTTACTTAAAACCGGGAAAAAGTCTTTATTGAAACGGCTGATACAGTCTTCATTGGAAACCCCGAAGGTTGTTACGAAACCCAAAAATGATTTTATTGAAAATAATATAAACTATCGTATGACTTATTTTTTTAAGATTTCAACCTTCTTTTTTATGCTGGCGATTTTTTTCTCCTGTCGTACCAGCGAGAAAGTTATTTATCTGCAAAGTTCCGATTCTATTGCCTATAACGTAAGTGGCAAGTTCGATGCATCTATTCCTGAACCGGTAATTAAAATTGGCGATTTATTAACCATAACAGTTAATACCACAACACCGGAAGCGGCTATGCCCTTCAACCTCCCGCTCGTTCCTACCGATGTGATGAACAATTACGACGTTAGCCGCACTGCCGTTGCCAACTACAGTGGAGGCCTTCAAAATTACGTGGTAAGTACCGATGGCACTATTGTAATGCCCGTCATTGGTCGGTTGCAGGTAGCCGGTCTTACTAAAGCAAAGCTTGCCGAAAAAGTTAAATCCACTATTTATCCTAAATATGTTACCGAAGAACCTATAATATTGGTACGATACAGTAATTTTCAGGTTTCGGTGCTGGGAGAAGTCAACAAGCCGGGAAATTTTTTGGTTAATCACGAAAAAATATCCATTTTCGAAGCATTGGCAATGGCTGGCGATCTCACTATTTATGGCCGCAGAGATAATATCCTGCTGGTTAGGGAAACCCAAAACGGCCGCGAATCGGTACGCGTTGACCTTCGGAACGAAAATTTGCTGAATTCGCCGTACTACTTCTTACAACAAAGTGATGTGTTGTACATCGAGCCGAATAAACCAAAATCGAGGACTTCTGCATTGAGTACAGCCGAAACCTTATCCATCTCTATTATTGGTACTCTGATTTCTCTATCAACCCTTATTGTAAATATTACGAAGTAGTTCAACTATGGCAAACTCATTGGATCAGTTTCAAAAACGGAACGACGAATCAATTAATTGGCGTGAGATTTTCGAACGTTTCTTAATCTATTGGAAATGGATTGCGGTGTCGGCAATTGTTTTTGTAATTCTTGGTTATCTCTATAGCCGTTCGCAACCTACTACTTTTAAACTCGATGCTTCGTTGCTGGTAGTCGACCAAAGCCGAACCGGTGGTATGAACGAAATGTCGTTGCTGAAACAATTGGACATGGGGGGTGTGGGAAATTCAAACACCATGGTGAACAACGAAAACGAAGTGATCAAATCGGTGAACCTGATGAAAAAAGTGGTTTCCGAATTAGAATTGTACACCAATTATACTTCCGTAAAGTTTCTGAAGAAAACCAATCTCTATAAATCGTCTCCTTATCGGGTAGAGCTGGATAGTATGTCGGTTGCTACCCTGCAGGATGATCTGGTAATCGAAATTGTTCCCAACGAGGATGGTAGCTATAAGGTGGTTGGTAAATACCTTAAAAAATCGTTTCAGGAAGAAGTGAAATCCTTACCTGCTCTCCTTTCGACTCCTGCCGGGGCGCTGCTTATCGAATTGAAACCGGGCGCCGCTCGTCCCGAAACTAAAATTAATGTTACGGTCTGGAACATTAATGCAGTTTCCCGCTATTTTGCCAACGCTGTATTAAGCACCAGCATCGTTAAGCAAAACGATGTGATCAACCTGGCGGTAAGTGTCGAAAATATTCAAATGGGAAAGGACATCCTCAACACCCTTATTCATTTCTATAATCAGGATGCCATCGACCAACTCAACCGTTCGGCCAACAACACCAAGACTTTTATCGACGACCGGCTGGTACTGTTGACCGATGAACTGAAAACCGTCGAAAAATCGGTGGAAGATTACAAACAGATCAATGAACTGACGGATGTACCCACCAATATCAAAATCTCCTTGGAGCGAAATAATGAATTCGACAACAAACGCTTAGAAGTCGAAACCCAGCTCAGCCTCATCCGCATGGTCGAGGATTTTGTAACGCACAAACGCAACAGCCGTGCCCTGATACCCAACCTGGGGCTCACCGATGTGGGGCTGCTGGCCGTTATTAATCAGTACAACGAATTGCTGATGACCCGTGAACGGGTATCGGCAGGTTCATCGGCCGAAAATCCGAACCTCATTCAACTCAACCGTCAGATCGATGCTACTCACGCAGCCATTCGTACAAGCATTGCCAATAGCCGCAAAGGGCTCGAACTGACCATCCGCGATCTGAATGCTCAAAATTCTGGTTCCATTCAGCAAATCCGCGATTTGCCCCGGAAAGAACGCGAATTTGTTGAGAT
>CAZLHC010000102.1:0-3022 GCA_964559265.1 uncultured Paludibacter sp.
GCAAATACCTTTTTCATTTTACTTTTTTTTTGAATTTTTACTTTGTTACTTTTTTTTGTGTTTTATATAATCAGTTATGATTTTCAACCAATTGCGGAGAGGAAGAGATTCGAACTCTCGATACGATTCCACACCGTATATACGCTTTCCAGGCGTACCTCTTCAACCACTCGAGCACCTCTCCAAATTAGGGGCGCAAGTTAGCAAAAATTTGTGACATACAACTAATTTTTTTTCTAAATTGTCCCTTCCAGGTTGAAATTATGACATATATCACGCTTTTTTCAGCTCTTTTGCTGAAAATTGAAGAGTGATTGTGCATTTTTTGTAGTTATTTCCACTATTTCTTCCAAACTTACTGCATAAAGTTGTGCCAGTTGCATCGCTATGAGCGGCAAACGACTGCTTTCGTTCAGTTTTCCCCGGTAGGGGACGGGCGAAAGATAGGGCGAATCGGTTTCTAACACCATTCGTTCGGGCGAAATATTCCGTACAACGTCCTTCAATCCCGAATTTTTAAAGCTGATTATTCCGTTTATCCCAAGGTAAAACGTTCCCAATTCGCTTATAGTAGTTGCTTGATCTGCCGACCCCGTAAAACTGTGAAATATCCCCCGTAATCCTTTCCCTTTGAAATCCTGCATCACCTCAAATGTCTCGTCGAACGAATCACGTACGTGAATAATAACCGGTAGTTGATAATCGATCGATAATTGTAATTGACGTGCGAAGGCTTCCTGCTGCTCCAGCAGGTAGGTTTTGTCCCAATACAGGTCGGTGCCTATTTCGCCAATAGCTATATAAGGTGTCGAACGATTCTCAGGAGTTGCCGGGTGCCGGTTTGCTAAAGCCAACGACAAGGCCTCTGGTGCCGGGCGAAGTTCTGTTTTTTCGGCAATACCGGTTTCGGCCGCTTTGCCCGGCAAGCCTTCTGCTGCAGGGCAAAGGCCATCCGGAGTATTTCTCCTGTTCAATTCCCGCTCCACCATCGCCAGTTCTTCTTTCCAGTTTTCGCCAATACTGGTAGGATGTACGCCAATGGCCGAAAAACAATATCCGGGATAATCGGATTCCAAATCAAGCATACGCTGCAAGGTGGAAGAATCCACATTCGGAAGTACTATTTTTGATATTCCGGCCTCTTTTGCCCGTTGCATCATCGCCGGCCTGTCGTCGTCGAGTTCCTCAGCGTATAAATGTGCGTGTGTATCAATCATTTGTTGTTCCGTACTTGCGGGTAAATTCAATTTCAGTGGTTTCAACCCGGGCCCCCGGGGTTACCGGTTATAAGCCTGTTCCTACTCAATTGTTGCAGGCAGTCTATGCTCTACTCCCACTCAATAGTAGCAGGTGGCTTCGAGCTGATGTCGTACACCACGCGGTTTACTCCTTTTACCTTATTAATAATTTCGTTCGACATTTTGGCCAGAAATTCATACGGAAGTTGTGCCCAGTCGGCCGTCATGGCATCGGTAGAGGTTACCGCACGCAAGGCCACCGCATTTTCGTAGGTACGTTCGTCGCCCATCACTCCTACCGATTGAACCGGTAATAAAATGACACCAGCCTGCCATACTTTATCGTATAAGTTCCACTCACGCAGACCGTTTATGAAAATATCGTCGGCTTCCTGCACAATGCGTACCTTTTCGGGGGTGATATCGCCCAGAATACGAACTGCCAGTCCCGGACCAGGGAAGGGCTGACGTTTAATAAGATGTCGCATCATGCCGAGTTCGGTACCCACTTTGCGAACTTCATCTTTAAAAAGAAGTCGCAGTGGCTCACACAATTTTAGTTTCATACGGTCGGGCAATCCACCCACATTGTGATGCGATTTAATTACAGTACCCGTAATCGACAGCGATTCAATAACATCGGGGTAGATGGTTCCCTGAGCCAACCATTTTACATCCTTAATTTTGTGTGCTTCCTGGTCGAAAACATCAATAAATCCGGCACCAATAATCTTTCGTTTCTTTTCCGGATCGGTAACACCTTCCAGATTTTTGTAGAAGTAATCGCGTGCATTTACTCCAATTACGTTCAGTCCAAGATGCTCGTAGTCGCGCATTACGGTTTCAAATTCATTTTTCCGCAGCAGACCGTGATCCACAAAAATACAGGTAAGATTTTCGCCTATCGCCCGGTGAAGCAGCACGGCGGCAACCGATGAGTCGACACCTCCCGAGAGGCCCAGAACTACTTTATCGTTGCCCAGTTGATCGCGCAACTCCTGAATGGTGGTCTCGATGAACGAAGCCGGAGTCCAGTCGCGCTGGCAACCGCAGATACTCAGGAAGTTTTCGAGTAATAAAATCCCATCGAGTGTATGGTAAACTTCAGGATGAAATTGTACACCCCAGGTAGGTTCGCCTTCGACGCGGAAAGCAGCCAGGTCGAGATCGTCGGTGGCAGCAATTCGTTTGAAATTATCGGGCAGACGGGTGATAGAATCGCCGTGCGACATCCAGATTTGCGATCCCGGCTGAATTCCTTTAAACAGGGGGTCGTTGCCATCGACGGTGGTGAGTAAGGCCCGGCCATATTCACGCGATCCGGCAGCTTCCACTTTTCCACCTGAGGTATGAACAGTATATTGAGCACCATAACATATTCCTAATACAGGTAGTTTGCCCCTGAATTGCGACAAATCGGTACCAAACGCACTTGGATCGTATACTGAAAAAGGACTTCCGGAAAGGATAACTCCTTTTATACCATCGGTGTTGGAGGGAAATTTGTTGTAGGGCAGGATTTCGCAATACTCGTTCAACTCCCTGAGGCGTCGTCCGATTAACTGGGTGGTTTGTGAACCAAAGTCGAGGATAATAATTTTTTCGGTCATACGGAGATTTGAAATTTGGTGCAAAGGTAGGGAAAAAAATTAAAAGTTTCGCTTCGCAAGTGAGCGTTTCGTGCTTCGCACTCCACTAACGGGGCGTTGCGCACTTCGTGCTTCACTAATGAGCGTTTCGTGCTTCGCACTCCACTAACGGGGCGTTGCGCACTTCGTGCTTCA
>CAZLHC010000103.1:0-2943 GCA_964559265.1 uncultured Paludibacter sp.
TGCGAACGATTTTGCAATCTTCGCTGCGCTTTTTTACTGAAGCTCTTACTTTCATATAATTTTTATATTTATCTGTTCACTAACCACTTATCACTTATATCTAAAAGAGATCCTGCCCTTTGAAAGGTCGTATGGCGACATTTCGACTTTTACCCGATCGCCGGGAAGTATCTTGATATAATGCATGCGCATTTTACCGGAGATATGTGCCGTAATGACGTGTCCGTTTTCCAGTTCTACACGGAACATTGCATTCGACAATGCTTCTATAATTGTTCCGTCCTGTTCTATTGCTGATTGTTTAGCCATACAGTATGATTACTTTTTATTTAAAACTTCTTCTATGTACTCAAAACTCGATAAAATATCGGCTTTACCCTTTCGAATAGCTACCGAATGTTCAAAATGTGCCGACGGTAACCGATCGATCGTACGGGTAGTCCAGCCATCCTTTTCGAACACCAACTGACGCTTTCCCAGGTTTATCATGGGCTCGATAGCTATGGTCATTCCGCTTTTCAACATCGTACCATTTCCTCTTCGACCATAATTGGGCACCTCAGGCGACTCGTGAAGATTTCGACCTACTCCATGTCCGATCATCTCACGAACTACCGAGTAACCGTGCGCCTCACAATGCGACTGAATTGCATAACCTATATCCCCCAGGCGTTTACCTTCAATTGCCTGCTCAATCCCCAGGTAAAGCGATTCTTTTGTTACTCGCAACAAAGTCTTCACTTCAGGCGCTACTTCTCCTACTTCAAAAGTATAAGCCGAATCGCCATGAAATCCATTGATATAAGCACCACAATCTACCGATACAATATCTCCATCGCGGAGTAGTACATCTTCGGAGGGTATTCCGTGAACCACCTGTTCGTTAACAGAGGTACAAAGCGATTTGGGAAAGCCACCGTAGCCCAGAAAACCGGGTACTGCACCATGGTCCCGAATGAACTCTTCCGCTATTTTATCAAGAGTTGCCGTACTCACACCGGGAGCAATTACTTTTGCCATCTCGGCAAGTGTACGGGCAACTAGTTGATTACTGATCCGAAGTAATTCGATTTCCTCGTCAGTTTTTAAAAAGATCATCTGATTCTCTTGTATTAATACGCCGAAACATTACCGGTACGTCCCTTAATACGGCCCGTTTTCAACAATCCATCGTAGTGACGCATCAACAGGTGACTTTCGATCTGCTGGAGTGTATCTAATACCACACCCACCAAAATCAGCAGCGATGTTCCTCCAAAGAACTGAGCAAACTCCATGTTGATTCCCATCAGCGAAGCAAATGCAGGCAAAATGGCCACAATAGCCAGGAATATTGATCCTGGTAAGGTGATGCGCGACATTACTTCATCAAGAAATTCAGCTGTATGCTTACCCGGCTTGCAACCCGGAATGAAACCATTGTTACGTTTCAAATCTTCGGCCATCTGAGTAGGGTTGATGGTAATGGCGGTATAGAAATAAGTAAACAGAATAATCAAAACTGCAAACACAAAGTTATACCAAAAACCGGTATTATCCATAAATGCACCAATGAAACTGCTTACACTTTCCGAATTGGCAAAACCTGCCAGCGTTAAAGGAATAAACATGATTGCCTGTGCAAAAATGATGGGCATTACACCCGCAGCATTAATCTTCAGCGGTATGTACTGACGTACACCACCATATTGTTTGTTACCCACTACACGTTTAGCATACTGAACGGTAATTTTACGGGTACCTTGCACCAACATGATCGAAGCACCAATAACTACCAACAATAAAATAATTTCAAGCAGGAACATTACCAGTCCACCACCTGCATCGGTAAGTCGCGAAACAAATTCCTTGATAACCGCACCCGGAAAACGGGCAATAATACCAATTAAAATGATGAAAGAAATACCGTTACCAATTCCCTTATCCGTGATACGCTCACCCAGCCACATTACAAACATGGAACCACCGGTAAGAATAATAGTGGAAGAAATGGTAAACCAGATACCCCCGGGCAGAGCCGATCCGGCTTGCTGCAACTGTACTCCTAAGTTGATAAGGTACGAAGGACCCTGCAACAAAAGAATAATTACCGTGAGGTAACGGGTAATTTGATTCATTTTACGGCGACCGCTTTCACCTTCGCGCTGCATTTTCTGGAAATAAGGCACCAGAATGGTAAGCAACTGCACAGCGATAGAAGCCGAAATGTAAGGCATGATACCTAATGCAAATACCGAAGCATTGGCAAAGGCACCTCCCGAGAACATATTCAGCAGGGCCATAAGGCCACCACTGGTCTGGGCTTTTAACGCAGTTAACGCAGAAGGATCGATACCCGGAAGTACCACGAACGAACCGAAACGGTAAATAAGCACAAACAAAAGTGTTGTACCCAACCGCATGCGGAGGTCCTCAATCTTCCAGATATTTTTAATTGTCTCTATGAGCTTTTTCATGTGTAAATCGTATTTGATCTCTCCTGTGGGTCAATTCCAGGAAATTATAATTTGACTACTGTTCCACCGGCAGCGATAATAGCTGCTTCGGCCGTTTTGGAGAAAGCATTTGCTTCAACATCCAGTTTTAGGGTCAATGCACCATTGGCCAAAACTTTTACTTTGTCGGTTTTACCGAGAAAGCCATGCTGACGTAGCTCATCCAAACCAATTTTAGTCAGATTGGCCGAGGTAGCAAGCGTTTCAAGTGTATCCAGGTTGATAGGCTTAAACACCACCTTATCGAGACTCTTGAAACCAAACTTGGGAAGACGACGCTGAATAGGCATCTGTCCACCTTCGAAACCAACTTTTCTGGAATATCCTGAGCGAGACTTTGCTCCCTTGTGACCGCGGGTTGAAGTACCGCCTAATCCTGAACCACTACCCCGTCCAACTCTCTTACGGGTTTTTACGGATCCGGGTGCAGGGGTTAAATTACTTAAAT
>CAZLHC010000104.1:0-2927 GCA_964559265.1 uncultured Paludibacter sp.
AAGAGCTTCATGAGCTGCTCTACCGAATGCGTAACAGGCTGTTCTATGACTACGGGCTTGAGCTAAAATACTGGCAGGTTTTTGATATTGAAAGCCGTCCGATCGATTATGTTGGATATGTGTTCCACCGCACTCACACACTTGTGAGAAAGCGGACTAAACAAAACTTTGCCCGGAGGCGGCACAATCGCAAGTCGGTTGCTTCGTATCTTGGTATAATGAAATGGTGTAATTCAAGAAATTTAATTTATAAAATTTTGGAGGAAAATAATAATGCAGCGGAATGTACAGATAAGTGAGAACGTGTTTATACAAGACCTGGGAACCGGGTTCTCGTATGTGAATTTTTGCCGGTCGGCTGTGGCGCCGGAAGACGCGCCGGAAGGCGTGGTTGAGTACTACGCACAGGAGCAGTACAAGGTACCTAACCCGGCCGATTATGGAACGATCGTAAATTCGGTAGTGAAGGAAAACTATCCTATGGGGGCCGACGAGGCGGCGTTACGTAAAGGTATCATCAATTCGGAGGATGCCGATTTTGTGGAGTTTAATGCATTCGTTGAACAGGTAAAGCTTAAGTGTAAAAATGAGGGCATTTGCTGACTTGGGTGTAAAGCTTGAACGGCGGTTCGAGGGTGAGCGTATAAGAATTGAAAAGGTGGAAGGCGATCCAGTTGTAGTATTGGATTTTGAAATACGGCAATCGAAGCTCAAGCGCGAAAACGATCCCCATTGGGATGGTAGCCGGGGCGAATGCGTTTACCTTCAGATTGAGCTTAACGAACAAAAACGGGTGCTGTGGGGTAATTATAAGTTTCTTATCGAACAGCTTAAGCAAGTGCCCGCCGAGGCGCTGCCGTTTCAGGCAACTATTGTAAATGAACATGGGTATGTGTTCAGGTGATAAAAATAAATATGAAAACCATCTATCTCAATAACAAATCAACCATTCCCCTCCCCAATTCCTGGGAGGATTTGAATCACAATCAAAAGCTGTTTGCTTTTGAGGTGCTATCTCGTGTGATGATGGGTGACCTTAAAACTGAACCTCATGTTGGATTAGTTAAGTTGTTGATAAAATTTACCGGATACAAACCTTCAAAAAAATTCAAAAATTCGGATCCGGATTCAGAGGAGCCAACACGGGACATGATTAATTCTAACTTATTACGCCTGGCAGAGCAAATTAAGTTCATTTTCACCATCAACGAAACTGATAAAACTATCGTCCCGGAATATAGCTTCCGGACTAATCCTTTTCCGGTGATCAGGATAGGCATTAAGCGATATCAGGGTAAACGTTTTGAACTCGACATAACTGCTAAGACCGACATCACTGCCCGCGAATTTGTTGATTGTTACGATCTGCTATCGGCACTTAACAGCCTCGAAGGTGAAGACAATAAACAGGAATGCATTAACCAGATTTGCGCTATTTTGTACCCGGCACACGATAATTACACTCAAAATATGGTTTCGGGCCATAACCGGCGAATGAACCGGTTGAATCCATGGTTGAAATTCGGCATCATCTATTGGTTTACCGGCATTGTGAAATTTTACACAGGGCATCCAACCTACAGCATATTATTTTCCGGAAAATCGGACAGCAACAATGGCGAAGAAAAAATAAAGCTTAGTAGCGAAATTGTGCTTATGCTTCAGCGCGAGGGGTACGGAGTGCCCGAAAATATGAATCTGAACGATTACTTCGATGCCCAGGTAAAACACCTGAAGGACGTTATCAGCAAAGCTATTGCCGACGGGTTGACAGTATATCAGCTTTCTGAAAAAACAGGTATTGACATTGCAACAATCAATAAATTATCATGAACGAATTAATAATCAACTTATTCCGTTACTTTTCAAAATTTGTAGCCAAGGATGTGTTGCAAAAAATTTTCATGCAACCTACATCCAGCCGCCTGGCAGGTTACGATCTTATTAGCACCGAAATTCTAACGCAGCCGAATGATGATATCATCACCGGTATCCGGAAGTTTGTGTTTTCGATGAACGAAAATTTTGTGTCGTCGCAAGTAAAAAATTCTAACGAGTTTATTCTCTTTGTTGAATACGGAAAAGTGACTATCGACCCCGACACACAAAATGAAGTGATGCAATCGCTTGCAGTAACCGTAGCTCATAACTTATCGAACACCAACAACGACAACCTGAACGAAGTGATACTGATGAATAAATGTCTTGAGATTCTCGACACAATTATTCAGAAGATGCACGAAGAGCAAAATCAGCTGAATTTCTGTGCCAACAACGAGCTGATTTCATTCCCGGCCGAACTTCAAATAGTCGATCCACGCGAATTTTACGGTTGTGGTGGATGGTGTGCAATGTTTTCAAATTCAACTAACCAATGACACTACGCGAATCACAACAGAACTTTGTCGAATTGATGAATCTTTTCGACAAATGGACCGATAAGTTTGGATTACTTATCGAGAAATCTGCATCACAGGCTGCAGAACTATCAGACGACCTGCTTCCGTTTCGCATCCTCAATTGTCAGAGTCGTACCTACTTCCGGGTTGAAAACATCAACGGCACAATTCACATTACAGGATGGAGTAACAGTAGTGTTGTGTCAGGTATCATTCAGGCCATTGCCGAGATATTCAACTATTTCTCACCCGGCGATATCAAAGAGGTGGAAATTGATTTTCATATTAAATCCGGACTTATTAATAATGTTACACCACTCAGGAAAGCTGCTATCGAAGAAATGATATCCCGAATCATTGTCCTTTGTGATGAGTAAAAAATACAAGAATTTTGAAATAAATAATTGCGACGATGGGTGATAATTTTGAGAAAACAAAAGAAATATTAGCCGGGGTAAAGGGACCAACTGCCACGGCCATTAAAGCGCTATCTATGGATCTTGACAACAAATTCGCCGACCTTGACAA
>CAZLHC010000105.1:0-2725 GCA_964559265.1 uncultured Paludibacter sp.
AAAAATTAAATAGAAGTCAAAAACATGAGAAAAACAGCTTTATTATCATTGGTTTGCATTGCACTGATGTTGGCTTTTCCAGGCACGACCTGGTCGCAGGCATCACAACTTAAAGTAATTCCGGAGGTACAAACTTTTGTCGGAAGTTCAGGAACCCTGAGTTTGCCTGCCAACCTGCGCATCCTGGTACAAGCCTCACGCACCGACAGTTTGATGCCCGTGGCGGAGCAATTGCGCGACGACTTGCATATCATGCGGGGATTTACAGCAACTATCGCAACCACAACTGCCACTCAGGCAGGAGCCGGTGAGATTCTGCTGCAGTTCAACAGTTCAGCAATGAACAATCCGGAAGCTTATAAGATGACCATTGCCGATGGAATCTCCATCAGTGGAGCCAGTAAGATCGGTACATTTTGGGCCACCCGTACGGTGCTGCAGCTGGTTGACAATTACCGGAACGTAATCCCCCGCGGGTTCATCAACGACTACCCCAGCTATCCCAGTCGCGGGTTTATGCTCGATGTAGGTCGCAAGTTTTTCACGATTGAATTTTTGCAGCATTATGTAAAAATGATGTCGTACTATAAGCTGAATGAATTTCAGGTGCACCTCAACGATAATGGATTTAAAAGTTATTTCGACAATGATTTCATGAAGACCTATTCGGCCTTCCGTCTGCAAAGCGATAGTTTTCCGGGTCTGGCGGCCAAAGACGGGCATTACACCAAAGAAGAATTCCGCGACTTGCAAAAGCTGGGAATGCGTTATGGAGTAAATGTAATTCCTGAAATCGACGTACCGGCCCACTCGCTGGCATTTACCCAGTACAAGCCGGAGCTGGCTATGAACAGTGAGTACATGGACCACCTGAGTATCCATCCCAAGGATACAGCCCATGTATATGCCTTTATTGATAAACTACTGGCTGAATACACCACCGGCGAAAATCCGGTATTTATTGGTCCCGACCTGCACATAGGTACCGACGAATACGATCGGAAATATGCTGTCGAATTTTACCATTTTACCGATCGCTATATTAAGTATGCAGAGCACCTGGGCTACCGCGCCCGCCTCTGGGGAGGAATGCGCTGGATGCAACCTTCGTTGGATGCAGCAGGACTGACATCCCGGATCACCAACAACAAAGGAGCCATTATAAACGCATGGAGCCGCGACTGGGTGGACGCCAATCAGCAATTGCGCGATGGATTTAAAATAATCAACACCTGCGATGCCTGGTTGTATATCGTCCCCGGTGCAGGTTACTACCGCGATACACTCGACACCTACGACCTGTACCGGAATTTTAAAGTTGAGCGGGTAAATCCTTCGGAAACCATCGCACCCGAACTTCGCTCCGGCCTTATCGGGGCTATGTTTGCCGTCTGGAACGACATCGTAGGCAACGGCATATCGCAACAGGATGTACACCACCGGGCTTTACCTGCGTTTAAAGTGCTGAGTACCAAATTCTGGAAAACAAACCCTTCGCGTAGCTATGCAGCTTATCGGGCAGTGGCCGACTCGGTGGCCGAAGGTCCGGGGCTAAACTTTGGTGGCAAATACAACCATCAGGAAATGGCAGCTATATCGGACAAACTGGGAGCTACCGCCCGCAGCTTCAACGGCACAACCCGCTACGAGCTGGGAGGAAACGATTTTGGTTACGATTACGATATCAGCTTCGACCTGAAACCGTCGGCAGGAAATAAAGCCGACGCCATCCTGTTCCAGAGCTATTTCTCGAAAGTTACGCTGAATACCGGCGGATCCGGCAAATTAGGCTTTTCACGCGATGGCTATACCTTTACGTTCAACTACCTGCCCACCACCGGTGCCTGGCAAACCATCCGCCTCACCGGCGACTGGAGAGGCGTTACGCTATTTGTCGATGGACAGCGGAAAGAACGACTTACTGTTCAACACAATGGCAAATTCAACGTTCACCGCACCCTGTTCTTCCCCCTCGAAGCAGTCGGCGATGCAATCAATGGGTTTAAAGGAGAAATCAAAAACCTGCAACTGGCTAAGTTTGATTCCAGCGAACAACGGAAAGAATTTATGACTACTCAGGTTACACTACCCGAAGGAGAGTATTACATTCGTGCCAATGGACAATACCTTACCAATACTAATGGAGCCACTCCCGGCGGAAATCCGGTATTCAGAGCCATGTATACTACCGAACCTGCACTGGCCGACCAGCGATGGAAAATTTCGATCGACCCCCAATCGGGCCGGCATAAACTAACTGCAGCCAGTTATCCTTCGAAGTATGTAAACGAAATCTGTAATTTCGGAACCAATCCGTATTCGCACCTGTGGAACACCTATTTATTCTACAAAAAAGACAACAAATATGCCCTTCAGAACGCCCAGAACGGTGGGCGTGGCTTCTGGATCGTAAACAACAACCGCCTTTCGCCCGGCGAAGAAAATTATGACGAAAGCAGTTATGTACTGGAGTTGATCCCGGCGAATGCAACTGCGATCGAAGCAATTCCCGGAGCTACGGTAGGCATCATCACCAACGGTGATTCGCTGAGTATTACCGGCATCGAGCCAGTGAGTTTGCAGCTTTACAGCTCAAACGGCTGTCTGGAAGCTCAAATCAGCAACAGCAACACCCTAAAAACCAAGGCTCTTGAACCCGGCGTATATATTGTTCGCATTGAAAGTAAAGAAGGAAAAGGAAGCTACAAAGTCGTTTTATAAGCAA
>CAZLHC010000106.1:0-2695 GCA_964559265.1 uncultured Paludibacter sp.
CCAAAATTTCAATGGCTTCTACTTTTTTGATTTTCATACTCTTTTCTCCTTTTTGATTAACGGGTTTGTTATATAAATTGTCGATGTACGATTCGAAGAAACGACCGCAAAGATACATAATTTTTTTTATTCATAACACAAGCGGAGACAAATGCTTCAGAAGCTTTTATCCCCGCTTGAATAAAGTGTTTTGAAATGAAATGCAGAGGTTTAAAACCGGATTTTTTTCCACTCTTCCTTCATCCTGTTCAAGTCCTGAATCCAGTCTTCGATGTCGTGCTCGTGTTCGAGTTCGTCGTTCATAATCTGAACGGCCATCTGGTAGGTGGAATGGTCTTTGCCCTGAGTGAATTCTGCAATTTCCTGATAGCGCTGAATAGCGCAACGTTCACCCTTGAGGTTTTGTTCCAGTATCACTTCGATGTAGGGATCGGAGGGTTCGTCGTAGGGGCAGCGGGCGTGTTTGGCCCAGTCTTTGGGATTGATGACCGGGGTGCCGCCCAACTGAATGATTCTGTTCGTAACCAAAACGGCATGGCCTAGCTCCTGGTCGGCATGTAAAAGCAGTTCGGGCTCAATTTCGCTGCGCATAGGGCCTTCCATCAGACGCGCTCCAATCCAGTACTGGTAGTAGGCCAGCCATTCTTCGGAAAGAGCTGCGTTCAACATGTCCAATAATTTTTTCACGTCTACTGAGGATACTTTAATGGCTTCTTTTCCCATAATTGTTGTTTTTAAAAGGTTAATGTGATTCGAAATTCAAAATTAATATTTTGTAGAATATTCAGTTTACGGATGTTGGTTCTATTTTGTTTTCTTCGTAGTTTTTGCGATAAAAGAGTAAGGTGACCATTCTAACCCGAAGTCCGTTTCAGTTCATAAATGTCTTTGCGTCGATCGATCAGGTTGCGTACGCTGCCGCTGTTGTGCAGTTCAGTCAGTAAATGAAAATCCACGTCCGCGATCAGGATCATTTCGGTGTTGGGTGTAGCCTCGGCCTTAATGCCGTTCACCGGAAAAGCAAAATCACAGGGAGTAAACACCATAGACTGAGCGTATTGAATGTCCATATTGTGTACCTTGGGCAAATTACCCACGCTGCCGGCAATGGCGACGTAGCACTCGTTTTCGATGGCCCGGGCCTGAGAGCAGTTTTTCAGCCTCGAGAAACCGTTCTGGGTATCGGTCAGGAAGGGAACAAACAAAATGTTCATGCCCTCGTCGGCCAGAATACGGCTGAGTTCAGGGAATTCCGAATCGTAACAGATCAAAATGCCGATCTTGCCGCAATCGGTGTCGAAAGTTTTGAGCTCATGACCGCCCACCATACCCCAAACCTTGGCTTCGTCGGGAGTAACGTGAATTTTTTCGTAACGCTCTATCGATCCGTCCCGTTTGCAAAGATAACCCACATTATAGAGTTTGTCGTTGACCAATTCCGGCATGCTGCCCGTGATGATATTGATGTTGTACGAAATGGAGAATTCCGCAAATTTCTTTACGATGTCCTGGGTGAAACCAGCCAATTGCCTGATGGCCTGAGCTTCCTCCAGGTGGTTGAAAGCTGCCATCAGGGGCGCGTTGAAGAATTCGGGAAAGAGCGCGAAATCGGCCCGGTAACCCGAAACGGCATCAATAAAAAACTCGGCCTGTTGCATTAAATCCTCGATGTCCTTGTACAGGCGCATTTGCCATTGAATCAGCCCCAGACGGGCGTAATTCTTGATGCTGACCGGATTGCCTGCCGGATTGCTGCCCGGATCTTCGTAATAAATATTGTCCCATTTGAGCAAAGCCGCGTATTCCTGGCTGGCCTGGTCGCCCTCGAGATAGTTTTTAAGAATGCGAATGGGGTGAAAATCGTTGGAAAGCTGAAAGTTCAAAACCGGATCGTGGATTTTGCGCTCACGTACTTGTTTGATGTATTCCTTAGCCGATATTTTGTCTGCATACCGGTGGTAGTTGGGTATGCGGCCTCCAAACAAAATGCCCTTGAGGTTGAGTTTTTCGCACAATTCCTTGCGATAGTCGTACAATCGGCGGCCCAGGCGCAAACCTCTGAATTCAGGCTTAATAAATACATCGATGCCGTACAGTATATCGCCCTTGGGATCGTGGGTATCGAAGCTGTAATTGCCGGTTATTTGTTTGTAAGTGTGGCTCTTTTCGAAGCGTCCGCTCTGAACTATTAAAGAAAGGGCGCAGCCGGCTATGTCGCCGTTCACTTTTATTACCACCTGACCTTCGGGGAAGAGGCTGATCAGATTTTCGATGTGGTGTTTTTTCCAATAGGAACCCTCCATATTGGAGTATGCCATTTGCATGACTTCTTTTAGTTCCGAATAATCCTCTGTACTCAAGAAAAGGATTTCCAGGTTTTCTATTTCTTTCATCTGGCGTTTAAAAAAATCAAACTCAAAGATACGATTTATTTCGCAAAAATCCGAAAAAGACAGCGACATTTTTGTAGCATCCCGGCCGTTTTTTCATCTTTTTATTCGTAGTCTTTTTTCAAAACTCATAACAGATACAATCCGTTTTCGTTAAAACTCAGCTTTAACAAGATACCCGTTTGAAAACTACTGCTGTTTAAGATTCTCAGCGTTGAACCATTGACTTTTTCAATATTTAAATCGAACAATCATGAAACAACTTTCCAAATTTTTGCTTTTTCTGCCTCTGTTAATGGCCTTCG
>CAZLHC010000107.1:0-2566 GCA_964559265.1 uncultured Paludibacter sp.
TCGATTTAACCCTGTAACCAACTGAAATAATTACATCCAGACTGTAGTATTGAGTCTTATATTCTTTTCCATCTTTAGCAGTTGTCAAGGAATCCTTGACAACTGAGATACGATCTAACTCCTTTTCTTTAAAACAATTATTGATATGCAGGCTTATATTCTGCTTAGTTTGGTCAAACAAAACAGCCATTTGCGCTTGTGTAAGCCAAACGGTTTCATCTTCGATCCTGACTTCTATACGTTCAGCAAGTTCATTGGGTTGGTAAAATATAATTTCGTTTTTCATAGGGTTTTGGTTGATTTGTTTTTTGTAATCATCACGCAGCAATTGAAGCAACTCATTTGCTTTCAATTTCGTTCATAGTTTAATCATTGTTACTTACATCGTGCCAACCATCGTCACCACCCCGAAATTTATACTTCCGGGTGGTGGATAATGGCATTTTAAAACCGGTTGTCGCCATCCAGCAAGTTGCCCAGGCCGCCCAATATGCCGCCTTCTTCGCGCCGTGAACCGCCGGGTTTGGTGGCAAGCGACAGTATCCGACCGGCCAACCGACTGAATGGTAGCGATTGAATATACACAATGCCTGGTCCGCGAAGGGTGGCGAAAAAGAGTCCTTCGCCTCCGAAAATGGTATTTTTGATGCCTCCGATAAATTCAATATCGTACTGAATATCGCGCGTGAAACCAACTATACATCCGGTGTCGACCTTTAGCACCTCGCCCGGACGAAGCTCCTTACGGGCCAGCGTTCCGCCACTGTGTACGAAGGCCATTCCGTCGCCCTCTATCTTCTGCATAATAAATCCTTCGCCCCCGAAAAGACCCACACCAATCTTCTTTGTAAATTCAATACCAACCGATACTCCCTTGGCAGCACACAAAAACGCGTCCTTCTGGCATATAAATTTACCCTGGTACTGCGTCAGATCGATGGGTACAATTTTACCGGGATAGGGAGCTGCAAAACTTACCTTCGCCCGGGCGTAATTCTGGTTCTGATAGGCGGTCATAAATAAACTTTCGCCCGTCAACACCCGCTTTCCGGCCGACCACATCTTACCCAAAATACTCGATTCTTTTTCCGAACCATCTCCGAAAATAGTTTCCATCTTAATCCCATTGTCCATCATCATGAAACTTCCCGACTCGGCAATAACCGTTTCCTGCGGATCGAGTTCAATTTCGACATACTGCATTTCTTCGCCATAAATGGCATAATCAATTTCGTGAGCGCGCATATAAATATTCAATTATGTTAATAGATAGTCGTTTCCTGTTCCAAAAATCTGCAACCTCCCATTCATATTTTCGGTAAGAAGCCTGCATGCCGTATCGCCGGTACAATGCCCGGTGAAAAATCGGGTATCGGGATACAACTCCCGCAATTGTGCAGCAATATCCAGTATATCTGCTTCTTTTTCAAAGGCTTGTCCTACTGTTTTTTCCACCAGATGAAATCCCCCCAGCACCACCCACGGCCGGAGCTGAAGTTGCTGCTGTACGGCATGCAGAATATTGAGCACCCCTTTGTGGGCACAACCTGTAAATACCAGGGGTTTTTCGTTGCCGATAACTGCCACCAGCTCGTGCGAAAAATCGTCGGGTTCCAAATGCTCTGCCTCCCCTTTATACAGCGTTTCGTTGCCCAGGGGTTGATTATACCGAAACTCCTGCACCTTAAACACCCGCGCTTCGGCAGTAACGGTTGCATAATCGTCGACAAAAACAAACCTGTCCTTGTGTTTATTCAAATCGACATGCGACCCTATTTCGCGAAATCCATTTCGTTTCGAATACAGGTGCTGGTTCAATGCTCCCCTTGCTACCACAACCTTTGCACGCGTATTTACCCTGAAAAATGCCTCCAGACCTCCGGTATGATCGCTATGTCCGTGCGAAAGAATCACCCAATCGACGGTTGATAAATCGACACCCGCAAGCACCGCATTTTGCACCAAAACTCCCGAAGCTCCCGTATCGAGCAGGTAGCGCGCAACTTCAGTTTCAACAAAAACTGCCAGTCCGTGTTCAGTTGTATAATCAGGATTTCCGGAACGGTTATCGGAGAGAACAACAATTTTCATACATACCTGTTTTTAAAATTTAACCCAAGGGCCCTTCAAGTGTCCGTATCGAGCAGACTAATCAACTCACATCACTCAGGTTTTCAGCGTATAAATCGGCGTTAATTCCTCGTTCGTAAACCGATCGCAATTCTTACACTTCACATGCTGGTTCAATCCTCCTATTAGTTTGTGGCAGCGCTGGCAACGGTACCAGTCGTGTTCAAATTCAATATTTCCACCTTCAATCACCATCATTTTTCCTTCCACCAGTGTGCGGGCCATCGACCGTCGCGCATTTTCGTAAATCCGGGTAAGCGTGGGCCGCGATACATTCATCTTATCGGCCGCCTGCTCCTGGGTCAACCCTTCGTAATCGAGCAACCGGATAGCTTCGTATTCGTCGATCGACAGCACAATCGTCTCCAGCTCCCTGCGCGGAATGCCAAAGGGTTTAAATCCCTTCATCAGGGGCGGCGATACAATTTTCCTGGAA
>CAZLHC010000108.1:0-2443 GCA_964559265.1 uncultured Paludibacter sp.
GTGCCGCGATTGATGCGGTGGTGCAGGAACGGGATAACCTGAAAACTGTACTACACGGTAATCAGGATGCAGACTACGACAAACAGTTACAGATCGAGACGCTGAAAGCACAACTAGCCGAGGCGGAGAATGACGCTGACAGGCTGGCAAGTCGTTGGGTAGTATTAGGGCAAAATTGTTGTTCCTTTTGTGGAAAGCCTGTCAAATGGTCTATGATAATAGATGCGGAATGCCCAATCGCAGACCATGCGCCTGATTGTCCTATCTTACACCACCAAAAACGCAAGGAGGGCAAATGAGCGGATTGATTTCAGGATTGGCAATAGCACTAATTATTGCATTAATTTCGATGTTCTGGTTTGCGTTCGAAGCCGAAAAGAATCAGAAAAGGATTGACGAGCTAGAATCAAAAAGAAGCGAGGATATTCTACGTGGATGATAACCCCTTCATGGACGAACCCGAAGAAGAAAATTCGGTCGAGTTGGTAAATCGCCAGCTTTGGAGCGATAAGGCTGAAGCTGCTGTATTAGGTGCCATGCTGATCGATCCGGCTGCCTGTAAAAGAGTGGATATTGACGAAGAAGATTTCCATTCGATCAGGCACAGAGAGATATTTTCTGCTATCAAGGCGGTCCAGGTTGTTGACTTCCTGACGGTAACAGAAAAGCTGGAAGAAAGAAGCCAATTAAATGACGTTGGTGGACCTGCGTATTTGATGAAGTTGTTGAACGATACTCCAACATCAATGCACGTAAAAGCCTATGCTGCCCAGGTCGTTCAATACACAAAGCGAAGAAAATCTCTCGAACTTGCCAACGAGATTGCCAAACTTGCCTATTCAGGGAAGGATTTTGACGACAAATTCTCTGAAATGGGAAGTAAATTCTATGCCTTGAACAAGGAAAAAAATGGCGCTTCTGCGCATATCAAAACGGCGTTATCTGTTCTATATGACGCCATCGGAAAGGCGGCTCAGTACCCAAAAGATATTTGGGGGATGGAAACCGGTTACAGGGGTTGGGACAAAATACTTGGTGGCCACCATAAGCAGGAAATGATCTTACTTTCAGGCGATCCAGGCGTAGGAAAATCAATATTTACAACTGACCTGGGCTGTGGAATGGCCAAGTTTGGGTATACTGGCGCTCTATACGAAATGGAAATGTCAGGGATACAGATACTTAACCGGAAGCTATCTGGCTTTACAGGTGTAGAAGCCAACAAAATGAAATCAGGGAGGATCGCTGACGGCGAGTGGCCGCTGATTACAAATGGTATCGAAGAAATGGAATCCTTGCCAATTTTTATGTCAGATAAATCTTCATGGAGAATAGCTGCCCTGCGTGCCGATATGTTACGGTTGAAAGAAGAACACGATATTCAATGGGTTGTAATAGATTACTTGGATTATATTGTGGATCATCAGGATCTAAAGCGGCATGACCGGCTGGGAGAGAACGCAAGAAGCCTGAAAATAATGAGCAGGGAATTGGATGTGAACATGATCGTTATTAACTCGATGAATAAAGAGGGCGAAAGGTCTCAGGACCCGACAACCGCCGATCAATCAGGAAATGCGCAACTTGGCTATGATTGCGATTTGTCAGTCTTTATGAAGAAAGACAAGAAGATCAAAAACATTGTCAATGTCACCTTTTCGAAGTACAGAGAAGGGGATAGTAACCGTATTCTTCAATTGGAAATGAAACCTGGAATACCATCTTTCAAGGAAGTGCAGAGGATGCCATAATGAATAAATACAATCTAATAAGATTGGGCGCGTTTTGCCAAAAGAAAATGGATCTTATGGATAATTTCAAAATCATGGAATTACCATCAGATTTTAAAGGCTGGAATTTTCGTATGGCAATTCCGGCTCCGGCAAATTCGCCGATAGCGTTTGAAGATATAGGCTTAGTAAACTTACCGGAAATCGACGATATTGAGCTACAAGAATTTAGGTCGAGGGATAATTTCGAAACTATAAAGATCGGTTATTCCATAAGAGCAAACACGCTCGTTATAAAAGAGCCCTAATGGAAATATTCGAATTACTTAAAAACGAAAAAGTCCGCATTGTTTGTGGTTATCGCTGGCTAGAGTTAAGCCCAAATGGTGTATACCGGGTATTCGAGCGGGCAAAGTACAAACACGCTGGACTGGTCAAATATCGTGGTAAAAGTGACATTTGACACTAGACCATGGTTGTAAAATGAAAATAGAAAGGAAAATATTATGTTAATAAAACAATGGGTTGAAATAAATAAAAAAGGGTTTACGATGCGATGCACAGGATACTATCTCTTGGGATTCGTGCCAATTTTTATCAGAAAGGAATTGATGTACGCATGAAAACATCCGAAATTCAGCAGTTGTTGGTTGATAATAAGATCCCGCGTCATTCAGGAAAGCCGAGTGACAAAGAACGCGGGAAGGAAATTC
>CAZLHC010000109.1:0-2388 GCA_964559265.1 uncultured Paludibacter sp.
CCAACTCTCTTACGGGTTTTTACGGATCCGGGTGCAGGGGTTAAATTACTTAAATTCATATCTTATTTATTAAAAAGATTCAATGATTGTTACTCAATAATTTTCACTAAATGGTGCACCTTAGCCACCATACCCAAAATCTGAGGTGTAGCTTCGTGTTCAACGACGGCTTGCATTTTTTTTAAACCCAATGCCTCTAAGGTCAGTTTCTGATCTTTAGGACATTTAATTTTACTTCTGACTTGCTGAATTTTAATTGTTGCCATCTTTCGTATAAATTAACCGTTAAACACTTTATCCAGCGATACACCACGGTTTTGTGCCACCGTATACGCATCGCGCAATTCTCCCAGCGCTTCAATTGTAGCCTTTACAAGGTTGTGAGGGTTCGACGAGCCTTTCGACTTGGCCAACACGTCGGTGATACCAACACTTTCAAGCACGGCACGCATCGCACCCCCTGCTTTAACCCCGGTACCATGCGATGCCGGTTTCAGGAATACCTGTGCACCACCGAACTTTGCATACTGTTCGTGAGGAATGGTTCCGTTAAGCAAAGGAACTTTAATCAGGTTTTTCTTGGCTGCTTCGGTACCTTTGGCGATAGCGGCAGTAACCTCACCGGCTTTACCCAATCCCCATCCTACGATACCATCTTCATTACCAACTACAACGATGGCAGAGAAGCTGAATGTACGTCCCCCTTTTGTTACTTTAGTAACACGGTTAACGGCAACTAATCTGTCCTTTAATTCCAAATCATTGGTTGTTTTAACTTTATTCATATCTGTTGTCTTACCTGATTAAAATTTAAGTCCGGCTTCGCGGGCAGCATCAGCCAGTTGTTTAACTCTGCCATGATATAAATAACCGTTACGATCGAAGATCACTTCTGTTACTCCGGCTTCCTGAGCTGCCTTAGCAACCAGGGTACCAACTTTGGCAGCCTGTTCAATCTTGGTCATTTTATCTTTGATCGCCAGTGAACTTGCCGAGGCAAGTGTTACTCCTGCCACATCGTCAATACACTGTGCATATATTTGCGTATTGCTACGAAAAACAGTCAATCGTGGTTTTAGAGCGGTTCCCGACACTTTGTGACGGATATGCGCTTTGATTCTTTTTCTTCTATCTGTATTTGCCATTTTCTTATACAAGTTTACGTGAATTATTTACCTTTACCTGCCGATTTACCTGCCTTACGACGGATAACCTCGCCTGCAAACTTAATACCCTTACCTTTATAAGGTTCTGGTTTACGGAACGAACGGATTTTCGCACAAACCTGACCGAGCAATTGCTTATCGGCGCTTTCGAGCATGATAATCGGGTTCTGGTTACGTTCCGATTTGGTTTCCACTTTAATTTCGGCGGGTAAGCCCAGATAAGTGATGTGAGTAAATCCAAGCGACAGTTCAAGAACCTGACCTGTGTTGCTTGCACGATATCCTACACCCACTAATTCAAGGGTTTTCTTATATCCTTCCGATACTCCTATCACCATATTGTTGATAAGCGAACGGTACAAACCATGCATTGCACGATTTTGCTTTTCATCATCCGGACGAGTAACAACACACTGGCTGCCCTCTACTTCAACGGAGAGATTGGTATTCACGTCCTGTGTAAGAGTGCCTTTCGGACCTTTCACAGTTACTACATTGTCCTGTACAGTTATGGTTACACCTGCAGGAATGACGATGGGTAATTTTCCTATTCTTGACATGCTTCTATCCTCCTACATTAATAAACATAACATAATACTTCACCACCTACCTTATCGGCTGCGGCTTGTTTATTGGTCATCACACCTTTCGAAGTTGAAAGAATGGCAATTCCCAGTCCGTTCAATACACGTGGCATTTCTTTGAAACCTACGTACTGACGAAGACCGGGAGATGAAATACGGATGAGCTTCTTAATAGAGTTCACCTTGTTTACCGGATCGTATTTAAGGGCGATTTTAATCGTGCCCTGAGGACCATCCTGGATGAATTTGTAATTCAGGATATATCCTTGTTCGTGAAGAATGCGGGTGATCTCCTTCTTTAAATTGGAAGCGGGGATTTCCACCACACGGTGGTTAGCTTTGATAGCATTCCGCAACCGGGTTAAATAATCTGCTATTGGATCTGTCATAAAATTGATTTTTAAATTGATCCCGACTACCGGGACAATATTTATTAACTCAGAAAATTCATTTTTTAGTTTGCCGGTCAAGAGTGTGGGACTGAGCAGTTTCGGCCCCAACTCTTGTAAGCTATTCAGAAATTACCAGCTTGCTTTTCTCACTCCGGGGATCAGACCTTTCGAAGCCATTTCGCGGAACTGAATACGTGAAATTCCGAACTGACGCATATATCCTTTCGGACGACCGGTGATTTTGCA
>CAZLHC010000110.1:0-2371 GCA_964559265.1 uncultured Paludibacter sp.
CGAAGAACCAGTCGGAGGGTTGCGAATGTTTGTTTACTTCGCGGTTCTTTTTCATGCGACCCGATACGAAATCGATGGTGACTACAAATACCACAGTGCTTACTATGTAACCAAATACATGTACGAATAGCGATTCGGTGGAGAACCAGTCGAGGAATACGGTGGTGAACAGCAACGCCAGGTAACCGAATACCAGGATCAGGTGCTCAAACCAGCGTTTCTGGTTGTCGTCGCAGCCGAGGGCGCGCTTCTGGGTAAACATATGCACAAACAGTTCGCCCATACTACTCATGTATTTCTTAGCAGGTACTTTCACACCGGGTTTCCGAATCGTGTAATTCCACATCCGGATAATATTCGGGAGCAAAATTACCATTCCGATGGTTCCGATGGCTATCATTTCGAACTGATGCCCTACGTGAAGCAGGGTTTCGAGTTCGAAGCCGACCGACATGGCAAAAGCCATTACCCCAACAAACACCAGAACAAAGGCAGCGATGCTTACCGGCAGCGATTTATAGAGTAGTCCCGAAAGTCCGGTCCAGTCGTATTTCGCAGTCAGGTAGCGGCGCAGCGACATCATCAACTCGCCCGGGTTGGCTTCCTGCGGACAGTAGGTAGTACACTCGCCACAGTAATAACATTCCCAGGGTTTTAGCGAGGCTTGTATTTCCTCTTCCAAACCCAGCGCGCTCAGGCGTACCATGTTGCGGGGGAATGAGTTTTCGGTGGTCGAAAGTGAACATACTGCCGTGCAGTTGCCACAGTTGTAGCAGGCGTTGAAATTGACAGAACCGTATTTTTGCAGTTCTTTGCCAAAAGCAGGATTGATCGTTGCCATTATTTATTCAGTTTGTAGGTGTAATACTCATCCATATCATCTATATCTCCTACAAGCACTTGTCCGTATTTTACAAGTGAGCTCAGGTAGTACATCACCTCGTGCGAGGGCATCTCCAGTTTTTCAGCCAGCTGTTTCACCGTGAGTTCGCCTTCTTTCAGCGCTTCGGTAATTTTCTTCTTCTGCTGGTTGAATTCCTTCAGTTGTTCCTTGGCCTGCTCGGGGATTCCTCCCAACTTCTCGCGCAGGTATTTTGCGGTTTTTCCTTTTTCTACTTCCATGTTTTTTCAGATTTTAAAAGAAATCAGGCCAACGCGTCGATCATACTCATTATTTCGGCACTCGAACAGGCAATCAGATCGATGGCGTCGGGTTCGCATACCGGTGTACACATTCCACAACCCTTGCAAACCGAATTGTTGATTTGAGCGATGGTACGGCCGTCTTTCTCGGTTTTCAAAATAGCATCGAACGGACAAGCTTCTTCACAGGCACCACACCAGGTACATTTATCTTCGTCGATGATGGCAATCAGCGGCTCTGTTTCGAGCTCACCCTTGCTCACAATCGAAAACGACTTGGTAGAAGCCGAAAGTGCAGAGTTTACCGATTCGGCAATATTCTTTGGTCCCTGGCAGGCTCCGGCTATGGTCACCCCATCAATCACCGTTTCTACCGGACGAAGTTTCATATGCACTTCGTTGAAGAACTGGTCGCGGCCTTTGGGCAGCTTAAACAGCGATCCAACTTTGTTGTCGGCGCGGGGAACCATTCCGGTTACCAGTACCACCAGGTCGGCAGCAACTTCCAGCTCTTTTCCGGCAGTCAGAATGTCGTTTATTTTCACGATGGTTTTGTTGCCTTTCGGTGTCACAGTCGGTGGTCCGTCTTCGTACGATTGCAGGTAGATGTCGCCATTGCGCAACGAATCGGCATACAGCAATTCCTGTTTTCCGTAGGTACGCAATCCGCGGTTGAAGTGGAAGTTGTTGATTTTGCCGAATTTTTCCTTAGCCGTTACAGCGGCATGAATGGTCGATGTACAGCAATTACGCGAGCAATAGGTGTTACCGCCTTCTTCCTGGCGACTTCCCACGCAGTAGATATAAGCGATATTGTGCACTTCTTTTCCTTTGTGCATCAGCTTACCTTCCTGAGTATCAATCATGCGCTTAAATTGCGGCAGGGTAATCACATTGTCGGAAGTAGCATAGCCAAACTCGCCATAGGCCGGCGTGTAGGAGTCGAAACCGGTAGCCATGAGCACCGAACCTACGTGGAAAGTGAGTTCCTCGGCCTGTTCGGAGAAATCAATAGCACTACATACCTTTTCGCATTCGCCACAGCGGGTACAGGCCTTCATGTCGATCACCGGAGTCTGCGGATATTCGCTGGGGTAATTCTTATAGATTGCCTTGCGGGTTGTCAGGCGGAAGTTAAATTCATCGGGAACTTCTACCGGACACACTTCTATGGCCCGTTTCAGGTCTTCCGGATGGCAGCTTCCCTTTACATAGCGAGGCGTCTTGC
>CAZLHC010000111.1:0-2366 GCA_964559265.1 uncultured Paludibacter sp.
CCCCAATCTTTTATCAGACAATACGTTCCATTGTGTTTTAAAATACTATCCGATTTACAACCTTCGCAAGGCTTTTCTTCTTGTTCACCAAAAAGTTGTAATTGAGTATCTTTTTTTGTTCCACAACTATCCGGCACCACTCCCTTTAATCCATCCATTTGCCACACATTCCACGATATAATATAAGCGATATACTTAATAGACCTGATCAGGGGTTTCTTGCCAAATTTCAGCGTATAATTTTCAATAAAGGTATACAGCATGGATTCCCTTGCCAGCAATAAACTATCGCCCTGCCATTCAAAAGCATAGGTGTTTTCATAGGCTGTTTGTGCTGCATCCAGCCATTCACCACTACTTTCGACATTCTCATTAACAACCCGCAATTTTCTGTCGAGTAATCCAATTCGGTTTTCGACCGGAATAAACTCACCAGTAGTAGTATCGTAGCGGCTCGTAATGTAGGGCGCTTCGCCGCAGGTCATTTCTAACCGGGTATCTTTTATATACTGCTTCCAGGTTTTTCCTTTCGGAAACCTAATCTTTTCATGATTTACCTTCCAACCACGCGAACCATCGGCATTTGTTATTTCCTTATTGAAAACATTTTCGATTCCGAACCATGCAGTATCAATCAGGTTGTTTTGAGCATTACAAATCCACGAAGGTGTGAAAACTTCTGCCATATCGCGAACCCGGGCTTGTTGCAATACTTTATCCTTTTGAACCCGTGGCATTATCACATTGCCATTGTCGCCGGTAATTAATTCAGGCAAGATGGGAGAAGCGTATTCATACCCCTTTCCCAGATGTTGGTAATTGGAAGTAGCCCAAAAAATATTCGTTTGGGTAGTATGGTCACGTAGAAGTTGCTCCAATACCTCAGGGTATTGTTGCCGTAAGTCATTTTCCTTTATATCAACCTCGTTAGTATTTATTCTGATCATGACCTTTTATACTACTGATTTTATGTGTCTACAAAAATACATATTTACTTTGTATTTCAAGCTGATTTTTTCTCCACTGAACTATACCCACCGCTTAGTTGTTGGGTAAATCTGAAGTATACTTGGAAAGCAATGAGAAAATGGATAATGATGATGGCAGTGCTGCTGCAATCGATGCAGGGTATTGCAGGGACTGATGGTATTGCGCAAAATGATGGTGGTCCGCAAAATGACGGCAGATTGCTAAATGACAGCATTGTGCAGACCGATAGTATTGCGCAAACCGAAACTGTAACTGCTGAAGCAGTGCGGGTGGAGCGCTGCCCGGGCGATTGCCGGTTGCACGTGCTGGCCGGGGCTGCCATTGCCATCGGTACTTCGTCGGTGGTGTACCTCACGGCCGGACAGGTGTCGGTGCTGGCAAAAGCAGCGGCGGTAATTGGTACGGGTGTGGCCGCAGCGGCTTTTTTCGGGGCTGCCAAGGAAATGTACGATGCTATGCGGGCCGATAAACACAGTGCTGAATGGCGCGACTTCTGGAATACCGTGATGGGTGGTTCGGCGGGTGCTGCGGTTACCTGGGCTTTTTATGCTGCCTTGCAGTCGCCTGTTCTGGCTGCCATTATTTCTACCGTTGGTATGCTGGTTACCGGCTACCGACCGGCTCTGCAACTTCTTACCGGTAAAGACCGGCTGCGTAACAACTAACACCGGCAATGTAAATATTGACATCCGTTTCCGATATAATACACACCGTTCGAAACTTCTAAAAAATTCAACACCTATATGTTACACGATATCCGCAAAACTTACCAACTCAGTGAGCTCACCGAGGCTACAGTGGCCGCCAACCCCTTTGACCAATTCGAAACCTGGCTGAAAGATGCCCTGAACAGCGACGCTCCCGAGCCTACTGCCATGGTGGTTTCTACCGTCGATGCCGACCTGCAGCCCCATTCGCGGGTGGTATTGCTGAAAGAATTTACCAACGAAGGACTGGTGTTTTTTACTAATTATCAGGGACATAAAGGTAGGCAACTTGCACTGCATCCGAAGGTGTCGGTGTTGTTTTTCTGGCCCGAACTCGAACGACAGGTGCGCATCACCGGCACCGCACAACCCACCAGCGATGCCGTTTCCGATGCCTATTTCCATTCCCGTCCGCCCGAAAGCCGCCTCGGCGCCTGGGTTTCGGAACAAAGCTCCGTCATCGCCTCGGCCGATGTGCTCAACCAGCGGTTCGAACAGTTCCGCACCCAATTTGGCGACCAGCCTCCCCGCCCGCCTCACTGGGGTGGCTACCTCATCACACCGGCTACCTTCGAATTCTGGCAGGGACGGCCCAGCCGACTCCACGACCGCTTGTATTTTTCGAAAGATGAATCGGATTCGTGGAAAATTGAACGGCTGGCACCTTAA
>CAZLHC010000112.1:0-2319 GCA_964559265.1 uncultured Paludibacter sp.
CACAACGTTGAAGCAGCCCTGCGACGTGCCAACGAATTGATTCAAAAAAAATAAAAATGGAAATAAATTTGATTTTTTCGAATCAAATCCTTATTTTTGTGTGATTTTTTTACAAAAATGACAAATCGATACGAAGAATTGCTATCCGCATTTGAACTGAAAATGCGAAAACTCATATCGGAGTATCGGCTGCTGCAGGCTGAAAATCAACTGCTCAAACGCCGTGAAAAACACCTTACCGGGGAGTTGGAGCGGGCAAGCGAACTATTGAACGGACTGCAGAAGGAAAACGACCAGTTGAAGATGTTGAATCAGCTCGGCGGATCGGGAGAACACCGCCAGGCGGCTAAACAACAAATCGAACGAATGGTGCGGGAAATAGATCAGTGTCTGGCTCTTTTAAATGATTAAAGGGCATGAAGGAAGATAATAAATATTTAACAATTCACGTACAAATCGGTGGGTTCCGGATTCCGATGACAATTCCCCGTGACGACGAGGAAATCTACCGAAAAGCACAAACGATGGTAGAAGAATACATCGACATGTATCAAAAACGATTCAACCAACGTTCGTACGAAGAAGTGGTACTACTGGCCGCCTTTCAATTGGCCTCTATCATTGCACGACATCGCCTTTCGGGCGATCCGGCACCAATAGAAGCAAAACTGAAAGCACTGGAAGCCGAAATCGACGCGGCTTTGCTCCAGGAATAATATTATCCGGTCATTGATTAAGTTCCGCATATCAGCATGTGAGTTCACATGTACGGTATGCTTTTTTTGTATCTGAATCAATTTAAAAACAGAGAATTTCTAACAATTGATTAATTTTAAAATATGATTTACATACTGGTAGGATTAGTAGCGCTAATTGCGGGTGGTGGAGGAGTCTACCTCATCCTGATGAGCGTACAAAAACGGACGAAGCAGGATGCTCAGGCCGAAATAGAATTATTGAAAAAGAATCAGCTTATTGAAGTAAAGGAGAAGTTTATTGCCTTGAAAGCCGAACACGAGCAACAGGTGCAACAGCGAAACTCGAAGATTCAGGAAAAAGAAAACCGGTTGCAGCAGCGTGAAATGCAGCTGAATCAGAAACAGAGCGATCTTCAGCGGAAGTCGAACGAGACGGAAGCTCTGCGGGAGGCGCACGAGCAACAACTCTCGATTCTGGAAAAGAAAAAATCGGAACTCGACCATCTTCAACGACATGCTCAGGAACAATTGGAAACTATTTCAGGGCTATCGGCCGATCAGGCCAAGGAAAAACTGGTGGAGGCATTGAAAGATGAGGCTAAAACCAACGCAATGTCGTATGTGAACGACATTATGGAAGAAGCAAAAATGACGGCTAACAAAGAAGCGAAACGTGTGGTTATCAACACTATTCAGCGCGTGGCTACTGAAGTTGCCATCGAAAACTCGGTGACGGTGTTCCATATCGAATCCGACGAAATTAAAGGCCGCATCATTGGTCGCGAAGGTCGTAACATTCGTGCTTTGGAAGCAGCTACGGGTGTGGAAATTATTGTCGATGATACCCCTGAGGCGATTGTCCTTTCGGCGTTTGATCCGGTTCGTCGTGAAATTGCCCGCTTGTCGCTTCACCAGTTGGTAACCGATGGACGTATTCACCCGGCACGCATCGAAGAGGTTGTAAATAAAGTGCGTAAGCAGGTGGAAGAAGAAATTATTGAAGTGGGTAAACGTACCACTATCGATATGGGAATCCATGGTCTGCATCCTGAATTGATTCGTCTGGTGGGTAAAATGAAATACCGTTCGTCGTACGGACAAAACCTGCTGCAACACTCGCGCGAAGTGGCCAATCTGTGTGCCACCATGGCATCGGAACTGGGTTTAAACGCAAAAATAGCCAAACGTGCCGGCTTGCTCCACGATATTGGTAAAGTGCCCGACGATGAGCCGGAATTGCCACATGCTATCCTCGGTATGCGCCTGGCTGAAAAGTACAAGGAAAAACCACAGGTGTGCAATGCCATTGGTTCGCACCACGACGAAGTGGAAATGGAATCGCTGATTGCTCCTATCGTACAGGTATGTGATGCCATCTCAGGAGCCCGTCCGGGTGCACGCCGCGAAATTGTGGAAGCCTACATCAAGCGTCTGAAAGACCTTGAAAACCTGGCAGCCCAGTATCCGGGAGTAGTTAAAACCTATGCCATCCAGGCTGGTCGCGAACTCCGTGTAATTGTGGGAGCCGATAAAATCGACGATAAAGAAACCGAATTGCTGTCGTTCGACATAGCTAAAAAGATCCAGGATGAAATGACCTATCCGGGACAGGTGAAGATAA
>CAZLHC010000113.1:0-2319 GCA_964559265.1 uncultured Paludibacter sp.
CACAACGTTGAAGCAGCCCTGCGACGTGCCAACGAATTGATTCAAAAAAAATAAATATGGAAATAAATTTGATTTTTTCGATTCAAATCCTTATTTTTGTCTGATTTTTTTACAAAAATGACAAATCGATACGAAGAATTGCTGAACGCATTTGACACCAAATTGCGGAAACTCATATCGGAGTATCGGCTTCTGCAGGCTGAAAATCAGTTGCTGAAACGCCGTGAAAAACACCTTACCGGGGAGTTGGAGCGGTTGAACCAGGTAATTGATGGAATGCAAAAGGAAAACGACCATTTGAAGTTGCTGAATCAACTTGGCGGGTCGGGTGAAAACCGCAAGGTTGCCAAACAGCAAATTGAACGAATGGTGCGGGAAATTGATCAATGTCTGGCTCTTTTAAATGATTAAGGAGCATGAAGGAAGATAATACATATTTAACGATTCACGTACAAATCGGTGGGTTCAGAATACCAATGACTATTCCTCGTAGCGATGAGGAAATCTACCGAAAAGCACAAACGATGGTGGAGGAGTACATTGAAATGTACCACAAACGATACAGCCAGCGTTCGTACGAAGAAGTTGTTATACTGGCCGCTTTTCAGCTGGCTTCCATTATTGCAAGGCACCGTTTATCGGGCGAACCTGCTCCGATTGAGGCAAAACTGAAGGCGCTGGAAGCCGAAATAGACGCGGTTTTAGACCAGGAATAAAATTATCAGACCATTGATCAGGTTCCGCATATCAGCATGTAATTTTTCATGTTCGATATGCTTTTTTTGTATCTGAATCAATAAAAAAGTGGAGAATTTCTAACAATTGATTAACTATAAAATATGATTTACATACTGGTAGGATTAGTAGCGCTAATCGCGGGTGGTGGAGGAGTCTACCTTATCCTGATGAGCGTACAAAAACGGACGAAGCTGGATGCTCAGGCCGAAATAGAATTATTGAAAAAGAATCAGCTTATCGAGGTTAAGGAGAAGTTTATTGCTCTGAAAGCCGAACATGAGCAGCAGGTGCAACAGCGGAACTCGAAGATTCAGGAAAAAGAGAACCGCTTGCAGCAGCGCGAAATGCAGCTGAATCAGAAACAGAGCGATCTTCAGCGGAAGTCGAACGAGACGGAAGCTCTGCGGGAGGCGCACGAGCAACAACTCTCGATTCTGGAAAAGAAAAAATCGGAACTCGACCATCTTCAACGACATGCTCAGGAACAATTGGAAACTATTTCAGGGCTATCGGCCGATCAGGCCAAGGAAAAACTGGTGGAGGCATTGAAAGATGAGGCTAAAACCAACGCAATGTCGTATGTGAACGACATTATGGAAGAAGCAAAAATGACGGCTAACAAAGAAGCGAAACGTGTGGTTATCAACACTATTCAGCGCGTGGCTACTGAAGTTGCCATCGAAAACTCGGTGACGGTGTTCCATATCGAATCCGACGAAATTAAAGGCCGCATCATTGGTCGCGAAGGTCGTAACATTCGTGCTTTGGAAGCAGCTACGGGTGTGGAAATTATTGTCGATGATACCCCTGAGGCGATTGTCCTTTCGGCGTTTGATCCGGTTCGTCGTGAAATTGCCCGCTTGTCGCTTCACCAGTTGGTAACCGATGGACGTATTCACCCCGCCCGCATCGAAGAGGTTGTAAATAAAGTGCGTAAGCAGGTAGAAGAAGAAATTATTGAAGTGGGTAAACGTACCACGATCGATATGGGAATCCACGGATTACACCCTGAATTGATCCGGTTGGTGGGTAAGATGAAGTACCGTTCGTCGTACGGACAAAACCTGCTGCAACACTCGCGTGAAGTAGCCAATCTGTGTGCCACCATGGCATCGGAGCTGGGCTTAAACGCTAAAGTAGCCAAACGCGCCGGTTTGCTCCACGATATTGGTAAAGTGCCCGACGATGAGCCGGAATTACCGCACGCCATCCTCGGTATGCGTCTGGCCGAAAAGTACAAGGAAAAACCACAGGTGTGCAATGCCATTGGTTCGCACCACGACGAAGTGGAAATGGAATCGCTCATCGCTCCCATCGTTCAGGTTTGCGACGCCATTTCGGGAGCACGTCCGGGTGCCCGCCGCGAAATTGTGGAAGCCTACATCAAGCGCCTCAAAGACCTCGAAAACCTGGCAGCTCAGTATCCGGGAGTAGTAAAAACCTATGCCATCCAGGCTGGTCGCGAACTCCGCGTTATTGTAGGTGCCGATAAAATCGACGATAAAGAAACTGAATTGCTGTCGTTTGACATAGCTAAAAAGATCCAGGATGAAATGACCTATCCGGGACAGGTGAAGATAA
>CAZLHC010000114.1:0-2158 GCA_964559265.1 uncultured Paludibacter sp.
ACTACTTCAACTACCTTATATGACTTTTATGGTAAAAAAATTACATTGCCGCAGCAATTGCAGATGCTATCCCGGCCATTTCTTCGCTACTAAGTTCAACCGGAGAATTCTGAAAACTAAGATCCGACTCTTTGTTGAGCGGAACCAAATGAATATGTGCATGAGGCACTTCCATTCCCAACACAGCCACTCCCACCCGCTTGCATGGAACTGCTGCCTTAATAGCCACGGCTACCTGCTTAGCAAACACCATCATTTCGGCCAGCATATCGGTGGGTAAGTCGAACAAATAATCGGTTTCTGCTTTAGGCACCACCAGCGTATGCCCCTTTGTCATCGGACGAATATCGAGAAATGCAAAAAACTGATCGTTCTCCGCAACCTTATAACAAGGAATTTCTCCGTTAATTATTTTCGAAAAGATAGTCATAGTGCTATCAGATTGAAATTTCCATTACTTCAAACTCCATCAAGCCCGATGGCACACGAACCTCCGATTTTTCACCTACTTTTTTGCCAAGCAATCCTTTAGCAATAGGAGTTGTAACCGACAATTTACCCTCTTTTAGATTTGCCTCACTTTCCGAAACTATCATATAGGTCATAATCTGGCCTGTTTTAACGTTTTTTATTTTCACCTTGTTCAAAATCTGTACTTCATCGGTACTGATTTTTGATTCATCAATCATTCGAGCGGTAGCAATAGTTTCCTTAAGTTGCGAAATTTTCATCTCCAACAGTCCTTGTGCTTCTTTTGCAGCATCATACTCCGCATTTTCCGACAGGTCGCCTTTATCGCGAGCTTCAGCAATCTGCTTCGATATAGCGGGACGTTGCACTCTCTCCAGTTCGTTGAGCTCCTCCATAAGTTTTCTGTACCCATCCGCTGTCATGTAAGTTACTGCCATGATAATCCTCCTTTAGTTCGTTTTTTTAAATTGGTAAAACAAAAAAGAATTCCGACATAGTGCCGGAACTCTTATCAATTATTATTATATTGGAAATGCAAATATACAGCTTCTTTTCCAAAGAAAAAAATTTATTTTTGAGATTTAATATGTTTTGCAACAGGGTTTTAGTACTTACGATTAAAAATCTCGGAATAAACAAAGGCTCTTTTAACATCATCGGCCGAATCCAGTTCAATCTCGAACTCAGGAGCTTGCACTTCTTCGATCTCAGGAGTGCTTTCCATGCTATGGTGTATTGAATGTATCGTTTTTTTGGCGCGAAGTTTCATATAGTCTGCAACGGTTTCGTAACTCACCGGCACTTTTTCAAGCGTCGAAGCTTTCCAATCGGGCCTTGAAGGCTCGTGGCGGTAAACAGTTGCTTCCTCGCGATAGCCCGGACGGGTGGTGAATACCGGCTCTGATCGGGGAACATACTCCTCACGGGATTCGGACCGGGATGAATTTTCGTTGTGGGAATCGGACCGGGATGTGAACACTGGTTCCGATTGAGGAACATACTCTTCTTCCTCCTCCCCAAAATCAGGAATCACATCGTCCAAATCGGGCATGTTACTCTCCTGCTGATTTTCGGCCGGCTTTTTCTTTTTGAGCAAACTGCTCAATCCTGCAATAACAATTGCTATCAAATAGATATAATCACCGAAATCTTCCATGGACGCATTTATTAAAGTGGTTGGGGTGGCAAATATACACATTGGAACTGAATTGCCCAACAAAACAAGGATAGAATTTACATAAAAAAACAATGGGTAACTTCACAGCCACCCATTGCACATTTTAACCTAAACCTTAACTATGAAAAATTTATCTGTTTGTTTACAATGCAAAGATAAGGCATGTTGAGTAACCCTCCAAACATTTCGAACACTTTTTTCATCAATTCGTAAAGATTTAACAGTAATAAACATTTACAAATAATACTACGCTGAATTACAGATGGTTACAAAAATGCATTTAGACCCATTAGTACTTTACAGTTAATCCAATTAGAGATTTTTCTCATTTTTGTATGTGAATGGAATGATTTATCTTTGCAATGTAACAATAATACAAGTAATATACAATGGATTCAAAGGTAAGTGCTGTTGCTTCACCGGACTCAAAATCCGCGCTGAACGACAAGAAATTATTTATTGAAACCTACGGATGTCAGATGAACGTGGCCGACAGTGAAGTGGTGGCCT
>CAZLHC010000115.1:0-2097 GCA_964559265.1 uncultured Paludibacter sp.
TGATTGGACAACTGGTGCAGAAGTCTGCGTCTGAACTTCTCAAACTGAAAAACTTCGGTCGGACATCACTTCACGAAATCGAGAATAATCTTGCTGAAATGGGCTTAACCCTGTCGATGAATCTGAATTTCACCCCTTGGGACGGAAGCGGCAATGGCTCTGAATTAATCCGGATACTTTCCCAGCAAGAACCGGGCGGTGGGTTTCAAATGGACGATAATGCAGCAACGGCCCTGGGGATAGACCTGATGAAAGTGGATCAACGGTTACAGGAAACGGCCAAAACTAAAGACAGAAAAACCATCGCAATCCTGCAGGCAAAGCATTTAGTGGAGCTGCTGGAGTCGAAATATGAGAAGGACATTCCTTATTTGAAGGGGTTGCTCAAACCCTACAGGTAATATTAGAAAGGACATCCAGATAATCTCATCGCAATGTCAATTTTAGGGAGTGAAGTATATGAAAGTATTATTTGCCGCAATATGTCTTTTTGTTGCAGTTATTGTTGGAGGGTGGCGATCATATTGTATTTTTTGGGAAATGAATTTACGAACTAACTGTCCTTTGGGATGGCATCGCGATTGGGTTCGTTTTGGTACGATGCTAATTTTTTTTCTCACTTCTCTCTTGGCTTCATTCGTTGGCGCCGGATTAGTAATAAGTGAGCAATACGAGTTAAATTGGTGGATATCATTTACTTTGCTTTTCGCGTCGCTATGGCTGATTTCAAAAGCACTTGGTCGGCATAAAGCGAAAAAAGAGTTTGATGAATTTTTAAGACGTGTTGAAGCAGAAGGTGGCAAATATCGTTTTTAAAAACTGAAGCTGATGCAGGAGGAAGGCAAAATGAAAGAATCAAAGCCAGCCAAGTATGAATGCACATTAAAGCAGCAAACTGCCATTGAAGTGACAGTCTATAATGAGGACATGGGTCTGATCAAGGACCAGCGTGAGGTAAAAATACCCAAGGGATTGATAAAATTTGACTTGATCGACATAGCAAAACAAATAGAAGCGCCTTCAGTATTTTGTCGCTCTATTACGGCGCCGGAAAAATTCGTCATACTGGAACAGAATTGCGAATATGAATCGATCGAACCGGAAAGACTCCTTAATAAATATGAAGGCAAAGAAGTCAGAATCTATAGAAAAAATTCAGAGAACGATAAAATAGAGCCTGTTCCAGCCACCATTCTATACAATGGAAAGGATGGTCTGCTGTGTCAAGTCGGTGATGAAATAATTTTCAGTGGGCTGACACAGATTATTTTTCCGAATGTATCCGAAAACATTGTTGCCAAGCCCGCCATTACATGGCTTCTTCAAAATGACTATTCTTCCTTACAAACAATCGAAACCATCTACTTGGCAAGAGGGCTTAGCTGGAGTGCTGATTATCACATGGTGCTGAATCCGGAAGAAAACAAAGCCGACATCTTCGCCTGGGCAACCATAGACAATAACAGCGGCATTGATTTCACCAATGCAAAGCTGAAACTTGTCGCCGCTGATGTCAATCTCTCCTCTTCTCAGGATGCTGCTGACTATTGCAGAAGTCCTGAAAGCCAATTCGAGGAAGAGTCTTTTGCCGACAGCCACTCTTATTTTTTGGGAAGGCAAACGACGTTGAGAAATGGCGAAAAAAAACAAATGGGGCTGCTTCAGGCTGGAAATGTCAATGTTCGCAAGGAATATCGTCTTTCCGGAGGGGGCTTGCGTCATATCGTGAACGGGATCGATGTGTCTGGGCACGAAGATGTAACCATTCACTATAGCATCAACAATAATAAGAGCTGCGGATTGGGTCAACCGCTTCCCAAGGGGACTGTTCATGCGTATAAAAAATGCGGTAATGGAGACCTTCAGTTTATTGGCCGAGATAACATCGGTCATTTACCTGTCAATGAATCTACAACTGTGAAGCTTGGCGCTTCATTCGACATCAAGGCGACAAGAATTCAGAAAGACTTTAAAAAACTGTCCGGCGAATACTATGAAGCGACATTTGATATAAACATCCGCAATCACAAACAGGAAGGTGCGATGATTCGGATAATGGAACCGATTGACAGTCAGTGGGAGATCGTTGAATCGTCG
>CAZLHC010000116.1:0-2081 GCA_964559265.1 uncultured Paludibacter sp.
ATGTGGTGCGCAACCATCCGGCAAAAGTATTTATATCCTGTGGAGCCAAGGACCTGGATTACAACAGTCGAACCGTGGCTCAGGCCCTCACTTCCTATTCCGAAGTAATCGCAGCCATCCGAACAGCTGCACCCTCTACAAAAATTTACCTTCAGAGTCTGATCCCCGGTCACAACGCCACCGTTAATACCAGCAAGTACATTCCATTTAATTCGGGCATAGCTCAGCTGGCCAACCCCGAAAACGGGATTTATTTTGTCGATGTGTATGCCGGACTGGAAAGCAACGGAGTGCTCGATGCGCAATACGCCTGGGCCGACCGTGGTTTAAACGGTAAAGGCTACCTGAAATGGGCCGAACTATTGGCTCCGTATGTCGATGCTTCCATACCAACCCTGACGGCCGAAGCCTATGATTTATGCATTGCCAGCTCAACAACACAACAGCAATTGATTGGAATAAAACCGGCCGGTACCGCAGGAGCTTATCCTGAAGAAGTGGTTACCAACCTGAAAAACACCCTCAGTCAGACTTACGAACTTGCCTTCTCGGTAACTGCAACCGCTGCCGAACGCTCGCAACAACTCAGCAAACTCAATGCGGCTCTTCAAGCTGTACGCACCAGCCCGATGACCCTTCCCAAACTCAGCACTATCGGCGAGAGTTTCTGGTATAAATTGTCGACTCCCCTGCGCAGCGGAACGTTTGTAAAAAGCAACGGGGCCGGCAGTGGAGTAATCAGCACAGCGGAAAACAACTACCGTCCGCAACAATGGAAATTTACCCTTCGCGCCGACAATAGCTGGAACATCATCAACCGTGCCGACAACAGTTACCTGAATCCCGCTTCGGCCACCAACACCCAGCTCAAGACCTCGGCTACCGAACCAGTTACAGGATGGACCCTTAAACCCGCCGGTAGTTTTAGTAAATTCATTATCACCAGCAATGAGGTGCAGCTCAATCAAACAACGCTTACCGACAATATGATTTACAACTGGGGCGGCGGCTCCAACACCGACGATAGTGGTTGCCAGTTCCTGATTTCGGAAGTTACCACCGAACCCGACACCGAACCGGTGGTAACCGCTCCCACTCCCCTGTTTCGAATGGTTAATGTAACCTGCAACGGCACAGCTCCGGTAGCTATTGCCGGCACTCACGCTGCACCGGTACTGGCAAAAGACACCCTCACCATAGCCATCGATTTTACTCCCTCTGTGACCACCGGCGATGCTGTATTAGTTTCTGCATCCGATCCTTCGGTAGCCAATAAATTTTTCGGCATTGCCACCCTGACTAATTTCTCGCGAACCGGAGTGCGCTACGTGGGCGACAATGGGTTGGAAGGCTGGTACACACAGGCTTACACACAGCCGGGTGCCCGTCACCAATTGGTAATCACCATGTCGCCCGGAGCGTCGAATTACAATTATTATATGGATGGTGCATTTCTTCGAAATGTGTCGGGCTTAGGAGCTTATGGGTATTATACTTTTGGCAAAATTCCTAACGCAACACTATACCTGGGAGGAGTAGTATCGCAAAACGCTCCCAACCGTTATCCCTTTACCGGAACCCTGCATTCGGTACAAATTTTTCCGGGCGTTCTCACAGCCGAACAAGTAAAATGGATCAACTACGATACAACTCCATCGGCTATCCCATCTGAAGGTAGCGCTGAAAATCTGAAAGTGTACCGCGATGGAAAAATGCTCCGTTTTGAGTCGGATATGTTGCAGGAAGGTGCATTGAGGATCAATATATACAATGCAACCGGTCAGCAGGTGATTACGGGTTCTACCTCCGGAATGCCAGCCGTATTTCCCATCGGCAACCTGACTTCGGGATTGTATGTGGTATCGGTACAAAGTACGGTTTATTCTTACATCGAAAACAGAAGGATAAAGCTATAAAAAATCCTCCCGAAAATGAGCTGAAACCACGGGTTTAAATCTCATTTCCTGAAGGATTTTTTAAGTACCCGCCTTAGTTCTTTATCATTTTCAGCGCCTGCCCTTCCGTAACTACCAGATACGTTCCTTTAACCAGACTTCTTACATCCAGCATTTCTCCGGGCA
>CAZLHC010000117.1:0-2068 GCA_964559265.1 uncultured Paludibacter sp.
TGGTAGCAAAATCAAAATCCGAGGGTATGAGCAGTTCGGGATTTTCGTTTTCATTTCCCGGATTTCTTTCACAGGAGCTTGCTGACACGGCCAAAACCACAAACAGGGCGTAAAAAAAGCTTTTTACTGTTCTTTTGTTCACAATCATATAGTAGTTCGTTATTTTGTTTCGTTTGGATAAATCCTCATTGAATCTTTCTGCAAATACTGTGCCATGACTAGTTCTCTGTGATAGTATTTAACCTTATTTTTGTTTTTTGTTTTTTCTCAGCGTGTTTCGCAAGGACAAAGCAAATTTCCGTAAGAAAGGCAGGGATTTTCCGCTAATTACATTGAAAATGGCAGATTCCGAATCGTAAATCATTTCGAAATTTTCTGTACAATACACCGGTTTTTTGGCTAGTACATTAATTTCGCGGGCCTGCCTCAACGAACTTTCTACAAAAAGCACGTAAGGTGATGCTTTGTACACCGAGGCCTTGAACTCGGCATGATTGTTGGCTTTTTGCCTGGCCTCCATATCGGGCAAATCGAGCATGATCAGCTCCTTGTAACGAATATTGTACTTTTGGAGCCAAAGCACGGTTTCCTGCCGGTATTTTTCCAGACGCGAAGTGACCAAGGTTCCAATCGGGCAACCCGGAATATACAAGGGCTGCGCATTCAACAAAAAGTCACGGTAACGCGGACCGTCGTCGTTCTGCTCGGGAGCAGGATCAACGCACAAGACCCCGTCAATATCAAAACAAGCCTTCTCCAAAAAAATATGATTGAAAATATTCCACTGAAAATAACGGGGAAGCGGCACCAATTCAAAAAAATAATCGACCAACTTTTCTTTGCCCGGAATCACATATACCGCACAATAACGAATATCGTAGTTGTCTTCGAGTGCGCTGAGCTGCTTTTTTGCTTCTGACATGGCAGAACCCGAGGATATACTGTCGTCGACCACCAATATTTTTCTATACGCATCCGGAGCGAAAAATTGCCCTCTTTCACCTGCTTTATAAATATGCCCGTTTAAAAACGAGTGGATATCACTCAAAGGCTTATTCAAGTATAAGGCCAACAAATTGGCAGGTAACATTCCGCTGCGGGGAATGCCCACTATCAGGTCAATGTCGCGGGGGATTATACTCAGACGTTTCAGAATAATCTCGTTCAAGTCGGCTACTTTACGGTAATACATAATAATCTTAATTTAATTTAGTTGACAAAACCCGATAAAATACCAGCAAAGGCTTCGGCACGTTCTTCCCAGGAATTTTCCCGGGCAAACTCTATCCTTTGTCTTATTGCCGACGTAGAATCATTTTGTGATTCTGTCAGCAATCTGCTTACAAAATCCTCCTTGCAGACCGTCGCAGTCACCACTTCCCGAAATTCCGGTAAATCAGCAAAAGCAGTCATCACCACCGGCACGCCCGTAGCAAGGAATTCGTTTATTTTGAGTGGATATATGTTTTTATTCACCTCGTTCATCAAATAGGGAATAATACCCACATCGTAGCGATTCAGTAAAGCGGGAACCTGCTCAGGCTGCACCGGATCGAAGAAATACACGTTCGGATAGCGTTTTAGCCGATTTCGCATCTGTAGATTACGCATATCGCCGGTAAACTCAAAATCATAGTCAGGCAATTGCTGCACGGCGTATTCAACCGTATCGATATCAAAACGGGGATCGAGGCTGCCAATAAAGCCCACTTTTTTGCGCTCCCTCTCGCAGGGTTCCGTTTTGGCATGCCGGCTGAACAAAGGGAAGTTTACTCCATTTTTGACCACATAGGTCCTGGCATTAAGAGCTCGTTTACCTTCGCGCAAAAAGTCGGAGCTGCAAATAACAGCATCAACCCTGCGCGAGAATTCCTCTTCGTAACGAAAGATTCGCTGCCCGTAGTACGAAGGTTCCACCCCATCGTAACAATAATAAATATGGGCCTTCTCGTTCAAACTGTGCAACATGGCCAGGCCATAAAAAGGATTATAGGCTGTAATCACCAAAGGACTCTCTATTCCAAGCCTGCGGAGTTGTTTCTGCAATACCCTGCGGTAGACAGAAGTA
>CAZLHC010000118.1:0-2059 GCA_964559265.1 uncultured Paludibacter sp.
ACAAAAATCGGGGTTATGATTCGCTACCTCCAAATGTGACCGTTGAAACGGAACCATTTAAAAAAAATTTACGTAACAACTTAAATAAATTTTAACCGTATGGAAATTACTTTGATAACACCATGCTCCAGACCGCAGAACATTGGAGCGATCCGCAAATCCATAAATTTTCCGTGCCGGTGGATCATCGTTTATGATTCCGACCTGGTGCCTGATGACGCGCTAACCGATCCGGTAATTACCAACATGGCCGTAAAGGGTGGTATTGCCGGGAAACAACAATGTAACGCGGCACTTGATGTAATTACTGACGGCTGGGTGTATGTACTTGACGATGATAACCTGATACACCCTGATTTTTACGCCACGGTGGACAAGATCGTTGAGCAGATGCCGCACCTTAACGCCGTATTGCTGGCCCAGCAAACGGGCCACGGAATCAGGGAGGTTTCGCCACGGTCTGTATGTGTTGGCGGTATTGATCAGGCGCAATATATCATCAGGCGCGACATAATTGGTAACCTTCGCTTTGTGGACAAATACGAAGCCGATGGTATTATGATCGAAGCGATCTATCAAAATACAGACCCATACCTGTTTTATTTTTACAACAAAGAGGCCGTAACATATTACAATAAACTGAGATGATAGAAAAAATTGAACGAATGAAATCCAGCGTTGCCGCGATGAACCCGGATGCAGTACCCATTGAAGAAATTGAACGCGTTATCTGCGATTTTGGTCTGGTGTATGATCGAAATTGTGAGTACGGTGAATTTTCAAAATTTATGGTATCTGATCGCCTGGATTTGGCCGTATATCAAACCCCGCGTCAGTTTGCCGGTGCTATCCACGAACTGCTGAAATACAAGATCAAAAGTTATATTGAAATCGGGTTATTCTCCGGAGGGTCGTACCTTATCATGACGGAATTTCTGCGGTTGAAAAATCCCGCGATTCACACCGTTGGCGTGGATATATCAACGCAGTACATGAAACCCGAAACGATCCCGTATTTAACCGGGTTGCATATTGGCACCAGCGCGGACTTTCGCGGCCAGCGTTTCGATCTGGCATTCATTGACGGTGACCACAGTTATGAAGGTGTTAAAACGGATTATCAAAACATCGGACCCCAAACTAAGATTGTCATGTTCCACGACATCAATGAATCATCATGCCCCGGCGTGGTTCAGTTTTGGAGTGAGGTAAAAGGAATCAAGTCGTTCAAAGAATACACCTACCAAACCAACGGTAATGCGGTGCAGGGTATCGGGTTGTTGTTTAATCAGGAAATGCGCAGATGGCAAGTTTGTTGAGGAATATTTGCGGCGTTTTGGTGGCCGGTCGGTCAGGATTGACAAGTTATTATATGTTCATAATTAATCACATGACAGGAATGTTTTAATCGAAGCACGTCAGCCGCCATATTGTATAGCACTTATTAGCGGCTGCCCTTCACAAATCAAATATCAATGGAAGAAAAACTAAAAGAGATACTGGACAATTACGAAGAAAAAATTGAACGGTACGAAACGCAGGCTGAAAAACTTTTATCTAAAATGGATTTTTGCAAGGCTCATAATTTTGAAGAAGAATTTAGGATTGCAAATATTGAATACAAAGCTGTCAATATGTGTGTTTACCGTTGGCGTGAAATGCACAAAGAAATCAAAGATGTACTTAATGCGTGGCTGTCTTAGGGTTACCGCTAAGATGGGTATAAGACCAGTAGCGGATTTTAAAACACTAAATTATCAAATTATGACAGACTTAAATACAAGCACCGAAGTAACAATAACCGATGAAACCGCTATTGGTTTTATACCGTGTTATCGGCTGCCTTTTATTAATCGAATTATAAACTTTTAAATATAAAAATAATGAAAACAAATTACAGAGAAATTCAATTTGGTGCTGGACAAAGTTTAGAATCAGCAATTAAAGAACTTAAAGAGCATAAAGATTTAGTTTGTGGCTCATTTAACGGCAAAATGCTTTATTCTGATATTGACGATATTGATTCAGCATTTAAGAAAGTAACTGGCAGAACAAAAGC
>CAZLHC010000119.1:0-1885 GCA_964559265.1 uncultured Paludibacter sp.
AAATTGTAGAATGGTAAAAAGCCCGACTTCTCAGCTTGCATACAACGGGTAGCTAGGCCAACGGCCGGAATCGAAGGAGCATATGCGACTGAGTGAAGGCTGTGGCTTAGCTGGTGTTAGGCAACGTGCTTTTTTAAAAATTTAAAGTCAAAGCAAGACCCGCTGGTGAAAACCCGATCTTGTATTCCGGTGTGAGTCGGGTTTGATGCAGCGATTGGTTGTGATTTTCGATGCCTTTTCTGATTTTAAGAGTGCCAGATTTATTGAGGCGGAATCCACCATAGGTTATAGCGGCGGAAGCAATAGAAGTAAGTGAGAAAACGGCTGCATATTCTGGTTCCTCATTTGCAATACAGGTAAAAATCAGTATGAAAGAAGAAGCAAAGGCATGAGCCCCAACCCCCATCATTATCTTTCCCCAGGTTTGACTGGCCCTACCTTTTCTATAGTCAAAATAAAGCTCCGGCGTGGTTTCGTAAATGGATTTCATATCAGCGGTCGAGAGCTTGTTCACACCTTGATACACACGACCTTTCCGCATGGTCAGCTCATCGGATAACAAGTTGTTTGCGATTACTTTTTCGGACGTGGTTCCTTCGAAATAGCTTCTCAGGCTGTTCCCAATTTTACGATAGGCGAGTGCAATTGCCTTTCCAGTAACGGTTTGCCTGAATCCTTCGACACCGCCGTTTATCTGCATACCACCCAGAGCTCCCCCTTCCAATTCCGCCTGACCTTCACCTTCGGAGGTGCCGGTGCCGCTGCAAAGGAATAGAACTTCTCCCGTTTGTACATCTACAACCCTTGCGGTGATGTTTACAGCGGATTTTAATCTGGCGGTCTTGACATTGGAAGTCACTTTTGAACCGATGCTAAGTCCGTCTGTCAATCCTGATGAAGCTCCTGCAATTTGGGCAATGGCACCGGCTGCACTAACAATTGATTGTATTGGAATACCGGTAGTAATGTTTGTCACATCGGGTTTCTGCATTGTGACCTGAATCATGTACTGCACACCCGATATTTGTCCTTTCATAATAGCCTGATCTGCCCGAATGTAACCTGCTTCCTTAAGATCTGTTTCATCTAACTGAGCATTCAATAGACTTCTATCTATGAGCTTTACCTTTGGACAATTCAGTAACTCTGCCATTAGCATTTCCGAGACGTATGTGCCAAAATAACCGGGTCCTACAACGTCATTAATTGTTGCTGCAGCTATAGCCACTGTGCTTTTTCCTTCTTTAGATACATCGACTTGTTTTGTTTTATCAATTTTTTGAACTTTATTTCCAACTTTAAGTTGCGCAAGGGCATTTGCAGGGAAAATCTTTCCGGCAACCGAATAATTACTCTGTACTTCGGTAATTTCAAGGGTTGCGATCAATTCTCCGGCTTTAACGATTTTTTCTTTTGTAACCGGATGGATCATTGTCTTTGGATCCGAAACAACTTGTACACGCTCTCCGACCGTTACTTCGGATGCGTTAAAATCCAGATAAACGGAGGAACCTTCAATCTCCATGATATACCCCTTGGTTGAAGTTGTTTGTGCATAAAGGTTAGAAAAAATAATTAACACAAAAAATAAACATTTTTCTTTCATAACTAATAATTTATATGGATATCCATCAATTATATAAATGATTTAAATTCTTCAATTCAATGAAAATACAGAAACTTTTAATCTACGCGTTTTAGCATGTTGCCTAACGGTTACGCATATGGCCAGTGGCGGTTTGCGGGCTGCATACCTGTCCGCCAGCACAGAAGCTGATGCGGGCTACAAAGCTTCAAATACCCACTTCCCCCGCCATTGGCTATATGCGATGTTGAACTAAATCCGCCTTCGCGGATAGCTTTTCAACGTTGTTTTCAAAAGTAC
>CAZLHC010000120.1:0-1861 GCA_964559265.1 uncultured Paludibacter sp.
ATTTTACGAAGATTAAAGCACTTCAGGTGCAAGTGATATGATTTTCATGTTTGTAGCACGTAATTCACGGGCTACCGGACCGAAAATACGGCTTCCGCGGATTTCACCGGCATTGTTGAGCAATACGCAGGCGTTATCATCGAAACGAATGTACGAGCCATCGGGCCGACGAACTTCTTTCTTAGTACGAACCACCACCGCTTTTGAAACAATCCCTTTCTTGATATCCGAAGAAGGCACTACGCTCTTCACAGCTACCACAATAATATCGCCCAGGGTAGCATAGCGCTTTCCGGTTCCTCCTAATACACGAATGCAGAGTGCTTCCTTGGCACCCGAGTTATCCGCTACTGTGAGTCTACTTTCTTGTTGTATCATAATTACTTAACTCTTTCGATAATTTCAACTAATCTCCATCTTTTTAATTTGCTCAGCGGGCGGGTTTCCATAATTCGAACGGTATCGCCAATATTGCAATCGTTCTTCTCGTCATGAGCATGGTATTTTTTTGTCTTATTTACGAATTTACCGTAAATAGGGTGTTTTTCTTTCCACTTTACAGCCACGGTAATGGTTTTATACATTTTGTTGCTGAAAACGACACCCGTTCTTTCTTTTCTTAAATTTCTTTCCATCAGAGTCCGATTTATTATTGATTAAATTCGCGCTGACGTAATTCTGTCGCAAGACGGGCAATAGTACGACGTACTTCTTTTATTTGCAACGGATTGTCCAGCGGAGAAATGGCATGATTCAGTTTCAACCGTACCAGTTGCTCTTTCTGAGCCTCCATACGTTCCAGAATCTCCTGGTTATTAAGTTCTTTTATTTCTCTTGTTTTCATTTTCCTTACGCATTTTGTTGAGTGATGTCATAATCGCGTCGTACGACGAAGCGGGTTGTAACCGGTAATTTCTGAGCCGCTAAGCGAAGTGCTTCTTTAGCGATATCGAAAGGTACTCCTTCCACTTCAATAATCATTCGTCCTGGTGTAACAGGAGCTACGAATCCTTCTGGAGCTCCCTTTCCTTTACCCATACGCACCTCTGCAGGCTTCTTGGTAATGGGTTTATCGGGGAACACGCGGATCCAAATCTGACCCTGACGTTGCATATAACGGGTAACAGCGATACGAGCAGCTTCAATCTGACGACCGGTCAGCCATTTCGACTGAAGCGATTTGATACCGAAAGATCCGAACGCCAGTTGATTACCTCTGCCGGCATTCCCTTTCATGCGCCCTTTCTGCTGTCTCCTGAACTTTGTTTTTTTAGGTTGTAACATAATTTCCTTTATTCAAATTCATTAATAACAGTTTACTTTTTTCTCTTTCTGAATCCTTTTCCACCACGGTCGCCACGGTCGTTGTTGAAACGTTCGTTTCCACCACCACGGTTGTTGTCTTTTGTTGCGCTGAATGAAGGGGCCAGATCTTTCTTACCATAGATTTCGCCACGGCAGATCCATACTTTTACACCAATAATACCTACTTTAGTAAGTGCCTCAGCATGAGCATAATCTATATCGGCCCGGAAGGTATGAAGAGGAGTTCTTCCTTCTTTGTACATTTCCGAACGAGCCATTTCAGCTCCGTTCAAACGACCAGCTACCAGGATTTTAATCCCTTCGGCACCTAAACGCATGGTTGAAGCGATAGCCATTTTTACTGCACGACGGTAAGCAATTTTACCTTCAATCTGACGAGCTACGTTGTTGGCAACGATAACAGCGTCGAGTTCCGGACGTTTGATTTCAAAGATATTGATTTGAATCTCCTTATCGGTAATTTTCTTCAACTCTTCTTTCAGTTTGTCCACTTCCTGGCCACCCTTACCAATGATAATACCCGGACGGGCAGTAC
>CAZLHC010000121.1:0-562 GCA_964559265.1 uncultured Paludibacter sp.
AAAAACCTTTCTTTAAAAGTTCCAGTACTTCCGGAGCTTTTGCGGGCAGGTTGGTGTTGGGTTTAGCAAGGAAATAAAGCCCGAAGGAACTGCTTCCAAAGCTGGTTAGCAATTCTGACCATCCCCAAAAATCACGCAGCATCCTAAAGTTGATAATGGCATCGCAGGAGCTAAAGTTGGAGCTTTGCGAAATATCTTCTACTACACCGTTTACAACACACGGAATACCGTCAATTTTTATCTGCTGGTACATGGGCGACTTCGAGCCGAAAATGCGGTTGGCAAATTCGCGGTTCAGCACCACAGAGTTGCGGGTTTTCAAGGCCATTTCTTTATCGCCTTCGACAAGATCGAAAGTAAAAATATTGAAGAAGGCGGAATCGGCAAGCAAATAGTTAAACTTTACTTTAACATCATCAGCTGTGATCAAAGTTCCGGTGTTTTCATAAATACGCGTAAAACTTTCTATTTCCGGGAACTCCCCCTGTAACCATTGGCCAATAGGGGGCGCGAAGGTTGCATCTTGTTCATTGACCAAGCGGAAAATCCGGTCTTTGTTGAG
>CAZLHC010000121.1:607-1758 GCA_964559265.1 uncultured Paludibacter sp.
CAGCAGGATAACGAAACTCAACGAAATGGCAAATCCCAAAACAGTAACTGCTGTGTAGAGCTTGCTGTTGACAAGATGTTGTGAAAACGATTTTAAATTTTTCAGCCACATGGTATTCGTTTGTTTGGGTTTTTAATTCAAGATTCAAGATTCAAGATTCGTAAATCGTAAATCGTAAATCCAAATTGATGTCGCCCCGTTGGGGCTTTCATTCGATATTCAAGATTCAAGATTCAGGATTCGATGTTCGATATTCATTTTTTTTAATTCATAATTCATTAATCGTAATTCGTCAATCGTAATTCGCCAATCGTAATTCGTCAATCGTCAATCGTAATTCGTAATTCGTAATTCGTAAATCCCTTTCCTACAGGTCCCTGCTTACTTTCTTTTCCATAATCACCTCACCATCGAACAGGTTTATTACGCGGTGAGCATAGCCGGCATCGCGGTCGGAGTGGGTAACCATGATGATGGTAGCTCCCGTTTGGTTGAGTTCTGTTAAAAGATTCATCACTTCGATACCGTTTTTCGAGTCGAGATTACCTGTCGGCTCATCGGCCAAAATGAGTTTTGGATTGGCCACCACTGCCCGCGCAATGGCTACGCGCTGCTGTTGTCCGCCCGAAAGCTGTTGGGGGAAGTGCTTGGCCCGGTGGCCGATTTTCATGCGTTGCAAAACATCGTTCACCTTTTGTTTGCGCTCGGAAGCTTTCATTTTGAGATACATCAGCGGCAGCTCCACATTGTCGAAAACATTCATCTCGTCGATCAGGTTGAAACTCTGAAAGACAAACCCTATGTTGCCTTTGCGAAACTGCGTGCGGTCTTTCTCTTTCAGATGCGTTACATCTGTGCCGGCAAAAGTATAGGTGCCGTCGGTGGGATTGTCGAGTAGCCCTACAATGTTGAGTAGCGTTGACTTGCCGCAGCCCGAAGGCCCCATCACGGCTACAAATTCGCCTTTTTTTACATGGATATCCACATTGCGCAAAGCCAGTGTTTCCACTTCATCGGTGCTGAAGACCTTTGTTAATTTTTCTGTTTTAATCATCGCTGTGTTATTTTTTGAGATTGCTGTTTTGTTTTAATATTTTTTTCAAATCCTTATCTCTCACTGAACTCATCACATCATTTTGTTGGTTGGGGCT
>CAZLHC010000122.1:0-1684 GCA_964559265.1 uncultured Paludibacter sp.
GCCCAACAAAATAATCCACCGGACGGCTTTCAGCCGCCGGTGATCCTTACGTTAGGTTTTTCATCTTGGGGGGCGTATGAATTATCGTGAATGCACAATTTTCACTGGCGCAACTTTTCTTGTCCCTGAAACTATTGCCAGAATAGACAAACAAGAATCAGAAACTTATGGTGCCACTCATGGCTGGCAACTTCGCTACGGTAACACAACATCATTCTTCGGCGATGGCTCGTCTGACGGTAGTGGTGCCGCAGAATCCCTCGCTGCCGCAACTAAAGAGTTAATACAACGTATTCATGCTATTGACGCTCCCACAGGGTTACGCAGGCAAAACTGTAGTTTCAAAAAATCAGATACACCAACCGGAATATCAGGACCGCTTTCAAGGCCAGCCCGCAAAGGTTCAAAAATTCTCCAATATGAATATGGCGTTTCTATTCCTCGCTTTGGCCAAAAATCCACAACCAAAAGCGTGTACATCGGTACTGAAAACACCATGACAAGTGAAAAAGCAGAAATTGCTTTGTTTAAGGCAATCGAAATTCGCAACAAGGCGGTTCAAGCATATCAAGAGGCCAAGAACAAAGCCATGCGGGCTGCTAATCCGTTGGCAGACCAACCACAAACCTAACGGCTCAATCAACTCGGACTGGCTAACTGTGCGCTGAATTTCACCAGTTTCTTAGTCGTCAGTTGGTCAGCAGTTCAGGCAGCACCGCTCCGGCGTAGCCAGCCGGTTATCTCGTAAACGCTCACTGAAAAAGGTGCGAAATGGCATACCCGATTGAAAAAAAATTAGTTGTCGCCGTGTCGTCTAGCGCCCTTTTTGATCTTTCCGAGTCACATGCGGTCTTCATTGAGAAGGGGCCAAAGGCCTACAAGGAGTTTCAGGAAGCCAACTTGAATAAAGTCCTTGGCAAAGGGGTGGCCTTTCCATTCGTTCGGCGCTTCTTAAATATCAATAAACGCTTCCCGAAGCAGTCGCCTGTGGAAGTGGTTCTCTTGTCTAGAAACTCCGCAGCCACAGGAAAAAGAGTCTTTCGCTCGATTATTAATTATGGCTTAGATATTTCGCGCGCCGCATTTATGGAGGGGGAGTCACCATATGAATACATCCCCGCCTTCAACGCATCATTGTTTTGTCCGCAAACGAGCAAGATGTCATAAAAGCCATCAACAGCAATTACCCGGCCGGTACCGTTTTACCGAGCAATGTTAACGATGACGATTCTGAGGAAGAGCTTCGAATAGCATTCGACTTTGATGGTGTTATTGCAGATGATGAATCAGAAGCAGTCTATAAAGGCAGCAACCTCCCGACGTTTCATAGCTATGAAGTTACAAACACGCACATTCCTCACAAACCCGGTCCACTTGCCGATCTATTTCAAAAGCTTTCATTTATGCAAAAGCTGGAAGATAAAGAGCAAGAAAAGAACAGAGATTATAAACGCATTATTCGGACAGCAATTGTTACAGCGAGAAACGCTCCTGCACATGAAAGAGTTATAACAACGCTCGAGCATTGGGGGGTTAGTGCAAACGAGACATTTTTCTTGGGCGGCATGAAAAAAGATCGAATTCTTACGCGGCTAAAACCGCATATGTTCTTTGATGATCAAAAAACTCCCTGAATTCAAATTGCAAGTGCACCACTTAAGTTTTGAACAAGAAATTCATGTGG
>CAZLHC010000123.1:0-1650 GCA_964559265.1 uncultured Paludibacter sp.
ATAGAATGCTCAATAGAAAACAGTAAAGTTTATTTGATAAATGTGGTTTGATAGGATATCATTTCTTATGTGACGGTTATGTGATAGGAATGCATATTTTAAAATTATATGATTGATTTTCAGCACTTTCTTATTTGATGGTTATTTGATACAATCAATTTCTTATGTGATAAATGATAAATATAAATACTAATTTAAAAACAAGTCCCCCTTCGGGGATATAGGGGGCTTTTAATCCTATGAACGAATCTCAAACCCGATTAGATAAAATCGACCCACAACTAAAAGTGGCAGGTTGGCATGTGGTAGATGATAGCCGGATCATTACCGAATTTACCATATCCAAAGGGAAAATCAGTGCTTCGGAAAAACCTAATCCACTGAAGGCCGATTATCTGTTGAGCTACAAAGGTGTAAAGCTGGCTGTAGTGGAAGCAAAGAGCGATGAGTTGCCGGCAGGTGAAGGGGTGATGCAGGCAAAGCTGTATGCACAAATGCTTCAAATCCGATATACTTACGCAACTAACGGGGATGAGATTTACGAAATAGATATGCAAACGGGGCAGGAAGGTAGTGTGGATGCTTTTCCGGGTCCTGACGAATTGTGGCAACGTACCTTCGGCGAAGTAAATCTGTGGCGGGATAAGTTTCATGCCGAACCTTTTTACTTCGATGAGGGCAAACAAGTAAGGTATTATCAGGAAATTGCGGTGAATCGTGTGTTAGAAGCCATTGCCAACGGAAAAAACCGAATACTGCTGACACTTGCCACCGGTACAGGCAAAACAATGTTGGCTTTTCAAATTGCCTGGAAATTGTATCAAACCCGCTGGAACATACACCAGAATAACCTGCGCCCCCGCATTCTTTTTCTGGCCGACAGAAATATTCTTGCCAATCAGGCATTCAACGGATTTGGCGGTTTTGCTAAGATTGATGAAAATTCGCTGGTGCGAATAAAACCCAAAAGTATTAAGAAAAAAGGGGGTGTAGTGCCTAAAAACGGCAGCGTGTTTTTTACTATCTTCCAGACTTTTGACAGCGGTGATGTTGAACCGCATTTCGGTCAGTATCCACCCGATTTCTTTGATTTCATTATTATTGACGAATGTCATCGTGGTGGTGCCAATGATGAAGGAAGATGGCGCCGCATTATGGAATATTTTGCACCTGCCGTTCAATTGGGTCTTACTGCTACACCCCGAAGAGATTTTAATGCCGACACCTATAATTACTTTGGGAAACCAGTGTATGAGTATTCGCTGAAACAAGGTATCAACGACGGATTTTTAACACCATTCCGGCACATTGTAATCAAAAGTACCCTCGATGATTATACCTATGCCCCTTCTGATACCATTGTTGATGGTGATGAAGATGAAATTGAAAAACTGGTAAAGGGTAAAACCTATGCCGAAAGCGATTTCTATGGAGGCAAAATTGAAATCAAACAACGCGACGAAGACCGGGTGAAGCAGTTTTTAGGCAATATAACACCCAATGAAAAATCGTTGGTATTCTGTTATACACAAGTCCACGCTGCTGCTGTCAGAGATTTAATCAACCAGAACAGGAAAGAAAAAAATCCGTTGTATTGTGTTCGTGTGGCGGCAAACGATGGCGAACAGGGCGAAAGCTATCTTCGCGATT
>CAZLHC010000124.1:0-1631 GCA_964559265.1 uncultured Paludibacter sp.
TTACAACAACTGGAACATTGCTTACAACACCTTTGCCACTGCCATCGACCTGGTTTCTCGCTGGGATCCAGCAACCTTAACTTGGCCTGAGGAAGAAATCAACCGCATAACTGCTATTTACTGGCATTTCGATAAGGTATATTACAACCGCCTGGTTCCTCGCATATCTCTTGCCGATTTTGTTCTCAGCCTGCAAAATTACCTGAATATCGTGTTCGTTTGGGAAGCAGGTCACAAAGTAGATATTATCGACAGGGAGGGAATCGTTGATTCAACGCCGGTCGATATCGACGATTATTTCCGCGAGGAATGGATTATTGGTGAGCGCAAGAATGTCACCCTGAAGTTTGTTGCGCAATACGACAAGGAAGACCGCATGTTCGGCGACGAATTTCACGATCTCTCCGACCGCCGCGACGACATCGACGATTCGGTGGCCAACTTTTCCGACCTGGAGGCAATTACCGATGATACGGTTGGTACTATCCGCCTGGTGCGCGACGAAAACAACTATTACGAATTTAAATGGTCGGTCAATGTGGGCGAAGATCCTAACCGGCTAGAAGACCAAATTGACATGCTTGCATGGCAGTTCATTTCGACCGGTCCGCAGCCATATTTTTACGGAACTGGCGACGAAGAGGAGGAGATAAAAACCAATGCAAGTACGCTTAAAATGAACATGGCAATAGGTTCGCCCATCGCAAACGGCAGACCTGCCGTTTTACAAAAGGGAAATTACAAGATGATAAAGAACGTATGGAACGATTTCAGCTTCCGCCTTATGTTCTACCACGGCCGCGATTACGCCTATACCTGGAAATCGGACGATACGGTCGATCTGAATTGGGAGGAAGACAACGGCATTTTTGCTATGCGATGGGAAAAGTGGTCGCGTTTCTGGTCAAACCGTTTGCCTGTTGAAGGTACATTCGCCTTCCCCATACACATTATTTATTTTGTAATCAACAACATCACAAGCAAGTTCCGCACAAGGCACGGCGAATTTATCATTGAAGAGATGGAGGTTGAAATTGGTTTGAACCTTATCGGTAACACAAAAATAAGGGGGTATAAAATATGATTGTCGGTAAAACAGAATTGAAGCGCCGCATCACTGACCTTACCCGTAAAATGGGTGTGGGCAATATTCAAATGGAGCTCCTTATCGAAAGCCTCTGGCGCGATCCGTACAGCTTGCGCACTTCGGGTTTTAAGTATGCCGGAGGAACCGATGCAGAAATAAACCTCTTTCTTTCTGCCGGATCGGGAAGCGCCGACGATTCGCTTGTTTTTACAATCGAACCGGTCGAGAAGAAATTTTCGTTTTACCAGTACATTACAAAGCTATCGTATCATAAAAAATATGCCCTCGAAATGGTGAGCGTACCCACCGAAGAGGGCCTTTCATATATATACTACACCCAGGATCAGATTACAAAGGAGCAGGTTCTGACCATCAGCGACGGATCGGGCGATGAAGAAAACCCTACCTTCGATTGGCTTATCGTTAACAAGTGCATGGTGGCCTCGGTGTATTGGGACAACGATAAGCAGGAGGCCATTGTCTTCAACGATCAGCGGTACGGGAGCGAGTGGAACCCGCAAATGCACAAAACCCTCCGCCTTAC
>CAZLHC010000125.1:0-1624 GCA_964559265.1 uncultured Paludibacter sp.
AAATTCTGGAATTAAACCTGCGCGAAGGGGAACAGCTGGAGAAAGATCAGGTGGTGGGAGTGTTGGACAGCATGCAGGTATACCTGCGCAAAAAACAATTGCAGCATTCCATTCGGGCGTTGCTGACCCGCCACCCTGAAATACGAAAACAAGTGGCGGCACTCGAGCAACAACTGGCTACACAGCGAAAAGAAAAGTTGCGAATCGAAAAGCTGGTGGCGGCCAACGCGGCCAACCGCAAACAACTCGACGACATCGACGCGCAAATCGCAGTACTCGAAAAACAACTGACGGCACAGCAATCCACTCTTTCGATAGCTTCAAAAGGAATTAACGAGGATGCGGCAACGCTCCAAATTCAGGTGGAGCAGGCCGATGATTTACTGAAAAAATGCCGGATCGTAAATCCTGTGGAGGGAACGGTGCTGGTGAAATATGCCCGGGCGGGTGAAATGGCCGTTCCGGGAAAAAGTTTGTATAAGATTGCCAATATGGAAACCCTGATTTTCAGGGCTTACATAACTTCAGGCCAGCTTACCATGCTTAAACCGGGTCAAAAGGTAAGGGTGTTTTCCGACTTTGGCGATACCACGCGTGAATACCCGGGAGTGGTGGAATGGATTTCGGAGAAATCGGAGTTTACACCCAAAACCATTCAGACGCAGGACGAGCGGGCCAATCTGGTGTATGCCGTAAAAATTGCCGTGAAAAACGACAGTTATCTGAAGATTGGGATGTACGGTCAGGTTGATTTACAAACAGAAAAGTAAAGGATGAAACCGAACAGGGACATTCATACGAAAAACACCACCCTCAGCCACTCAGGGACCCAAGCCGATGGAGCAGGAACCCACCACGCCCCTTCGGTGGTTTGCCAATCGGTAACCAAGCGCTACATTAAAAATACCCCCTTCGAAAAAACCAATGTACTGGCCCTGGAAGACATTAGTATTGAAGTCGGACGGGGTGAAATATTTGGCATAATCGGTCCCGACGGAGCAGGAAAAACTACCCTTTTCCGCATTCTGACCACCTTGTTGCTTGCCGACAGCGGCACAGCCCGCGTCGAAGGAAACGACGTGGTAACCGACTTCCGGAACATTCGCAACCAAACAGGCTACATGCCCGGGCGGTTTTCGTTGTATCAGGATCTTACGGTAGAAGAAAATCTGAATGTATTTGCAAAGGTTTTTAAAACTTCCATCAAAGAAAACTACCACCTCATTGAAGATATCTACCGGCAACTGGAACCCTTTAAAAACCGGAGAGCCGGAAAACTTTCGGGAGGAATGAAACAAAAATTAGCCCTTTGTTGTGCGCTGATTCATAAACCAACAGTATTATTTCTCGACGAGCCCACCACCGGCGTCGATCCGGTATCGCGCAAGGAATTCTGGACCATGCTTCAGCGCCTGAAAAAAGAACAAATCACCATTCTGGTCTCGACTCCTTATATGGACGAAGCCGGCATGTGCGACCGGATTGCCCTCATTCAGAGCGGTAGAATTCTGCAAATCGACAGTCCTCAGGCTATCGTGCAACAATTTAAATACCCGTTGTATTCGGTACGGGGCACCAGGCGATCGCAATTACTCACCGACCTGCGCCGGATGCCCGGTGTACG
>CAZLHC010000126.1:0-1549 GCA_964559265.1 uncultured Paludibacter sp.
TTCAAAAAACATGATTTCGCCCCGTTGGGGCTTGTTGGAATTGATTCACTTTTTTTTTACCCGGGGCTGCGCCCCAGGCTTATTGATTTCGCCCCGTTGGGGCTGGAAAGGGCTTAACCTGAATAATTCATCACTTGCTTCAATAGAACACTGATCCGTCAGGCAGTGTTCTATAAATGTTTGTGAATAAACCAGGTTAATAATTATTCTTACTTCTGATTTCTTTGAGATTTCTTCATCTCAACTCCCTGGTCTTTATGTCAAAAAACAAATTTTCGTTAGAATGTTTGTACCGATACAGGGTTTTGATATTCATATAATCTTCAGTAACTTTCTGAATGGGCACAATAAAAAGATGCTTAGGAGCAGCGCCTTCACCACCAAGCCCGATTGCCATAAATACAGGCATATTCTTCTCTTCTCCATAAGCTTTGTAGCGCTCGAGCTGTTCCTTTGTTGCTACATTTAAACCATTGCCAATAACCCTGCTGCGCCATTTGCACTCCACTGCAAATGTTGCAGAGGAATATTCCAGGTTGAGTTCCATAACCAAATCAGGTTGCAGGGTGGTTTCAGCGTAAATACCCTCAATGTATTTGTCGCCGGCCCACTCTTTGACTTTAAAATACTTCTTATCGAATTTTTTAACGATAAATTTTTCAAAGTCATCACCACTTTTCTTGTATTGGTCGATGATGGCTGTTTCTGGTTTTTCGGAGCTGGCGGCCAAACAAGCTTCGATGTACTCATGTACTTCTTCGGGTTTTTCGCCTGATTCGATGGCGAGTTTTTCAATGAGCTTTCGTTCGTTGCTGGTGAGCGACCCATCAGCTATCGCCATTTCGATTATTTTTTCAAGATGCTGATTGGTGTTGCATAACCTTTCCGCCAGGCTTGCGTTCTCGCTATCGGCAACCGAATTGGCAATGATTGCGTCTTCAGTCAGGCTTGTTCTAATTGTTTTATCAACTGGCTTGCTGTACAAATAAATGCCAGCACTAAGGCTAATAATGCCGATAATTATCAGTGTTACCCCTGTCATTTTAATTCTGCTATTCATTTACATTATTATTTTTTGGCATTCAAATCTAATTTGCCATTTTAAATAAACCGGTGCAGCGGACTAAAGATGAATCACTTCACCGTAGGCGGCGGCGGCGGCTTCCATCACCGCTTCCGACATGGTGGGGTGCGGGTGTATGGTTTTGATGACCTCTTCGCCGGTGGTCTCCAGTTTGCGGGCGATCACCACTTCGGCGATCATCTCTGTTACGTTGTCGCCGATCATGTGGGCGCCAAGCCATTCGCCGTATTTAGCATCGAATATCACTTTTACAAAGCCTTCTTTGTTGCCTGCTGCGCTTGCCTTGCCCGAGGCGCTGAAAGGAAATTTCCCGACTTTGATTTCGATACCGGCATCGCGTGCCTGTTTTTCAGTCATGCCTACCGATGCAACTTCCGGGACGGTATAGGTGCAGGCGGGGATGTTGCCATAGTCGATAGGATGCGGGTCGAGGCCGGCAATTTTCTCGACGCAGGTGATGCCTTC